>NZ_NOYR01000023.1:0-904490 GCF_002258885.1 Rhodococcus sp. 06-1474-1B
TGGACCCGCTCCACCGCCGCCTCACCCGACGGCATCTCCGCAGCCCCCAGACGTTTACGAAGATCGGCCAATTTACCCGCAGTGGTATGGATATCGGGTGCATCTGCCGACCCGGGTGCAGTGGAATCCTGGACGCTGGTCATGGGGCAACACTTTAACTGCGAGTGTGATCTGCGCCCCGACCGAGGGTGGTTCACGAGCCGACGTCGGTTCGTGCCGAACCCATATGCTGGTGGTCATGTGGACCAATCTGGATCGCCCACCGCTCGACGTCCGCGCACTCCGTCGAGCCTTGGTGGACGGACCGCAGGCCTCGTGGTCTCGGGTGGACGTGGTGACCGAGACCGGTTCGACCAATGCCGACCTCGTCGCTGCAGCGGCAGATCGGGCGGACCGGACGGCCTTGATCGCCGAACATCAGGGGAGTGGGCGGGGCAGGCATTCGCGTCCGTTCTCCGGTGCTCCGCGATCGCAGATATTGCTGTCGATGCTGCTGAAGTTCCCGGGGATCGACCCGGCGGTGCTGGGTTGGCTGCCGCTGATGACCGGCGTGGCTCTGGTCGATGCGCTGCGTACCGTGGCCGAGGTCGATGCGCGGTTGAAGTGGCCGAACGATGTCCTGATCGGCGGTAGGAAGGTCTCGGGCATTCTGGCCGAAGTAGCCGCCCACGGACCGAGTCCGACGGTGGTCATCGGCCTGGGAGTGAACGTCTCGATGACCGAGGCCGAGCTCCCGGTGCCCACGGCGACGTCGCTCGCGCTCGAACAGGCCGCGGTGCTCGATCGAGACACCCTGGTGCGTGCGATTCTGCGCGGGGTGGCCGCCGAGGTGGATTCGTGGCGGGATGCGCACTGGGATACCGAGGCGCTGGCGCACCGATACAGAGATCGGTGCGGCACCATCGGACAGCGAGTGCGTGTCGACCTGCCCGGCGGCGAGCACGAAGTGGGAACCGCTGTCGATGTGGACGAACACGGCCGGATCGTGATCGAGGTCGAACGTGCAGGCTCCGCATCGCCCTCGGTGCTGGCGGTTGCGGCCGGCGACGTCACTCATCTCCGACCTGTCTCGTGAGACCATCTTCACCCGGGCAGATCCGGCGCGAATAGTCAGGAGTGCACGTGGGTTACCCGCAGGATGCGTTGGCCGACGAGGAAGAGCTACTGCTTCACCGTCACCCGCACTGGAAGATGTTGATTCTGCCGTCGATCACGTTCGTGCTCGCTACGGGTCTCGCCGGCGTCGCCCTCGGTGTCGCAGGTGCCCGACTCGAATCCACGGCCGCCGATGTGGCCACGATCGCCGCGCTGGTGGTGTGGGCAGCGATCGTCGGGTGGCGATGCCTGGTTCCGCTCGTGAGCTGGAAGTGCACTCACTTCATCGTCACCGATCGTCGGGTCCTCGTTCGGCAGGGTGTGCTCACGCATTCCGGAATCGACATCCCCATGAGCCGCATCAGCAACGTGCAATTTCGACACGGGCTGCTGGACAGGATGCTCGGTACCGGCACCCTGATCATCGCGTCGGCGTCGGACGACCCACTCGAGTTCGACGACATTCCGCAGGTGCAACGCGTCCATTCGTTGCTCTACCAGCAAGTATTCGACTCCATGGACTTTCGTCGCGAGTCCGTTCACGATCGGGACCGAGCATTCGAGCCGGTGGCCGACGATGCACCGGCCGAGTCCACGCCCGGTTGGCGCGCGGGGAAACGCAGGTAACACAGGCTGTTCTCACATTCGAACCGTAGGGTTGCCGACGTGACCGATGTTCTGCTTGCCGAAGACGACGAAGCTATCGCCGCACCCCTCTCCCGTGCCCTCGGGCGCGAGGGCTACACCGTGACCGTCGAACAGACCGGGCCGGCCACGCTACAGCGTGCTCTCGACGGCAAATTCGACTTGCTGATCCTGGACCTGGGGCTGCCCGGAATGGACGGCCTCGAAGTGTGCCGTCAGGTCCGCGCCAACCGGTCCGAGGTGGCCGTGTTGATGCTCACCGCGCGCACGGACGAGGTCGACTTCGTCGTCGGCCTCGACGCCGGTGCCGACGACTATGTGGGCAAGCCGTTCCGGCTCGCCGAGCTGATGGCTCGGGTTCGAGCGCTCCTGCGTCGACGCGGTGCCGGCGAGGACGTTCCGATCGAGGTCGGTGCCATTCGCCTCGAACCGGCCGCCCGACGGGTGCTCGTCGGAGGTACCGAGATCTCGCTGGCCAACAAGGAATACGAGTTGCTCAAGGTGCTGCTCGATCACGCCGGTCAGGTGGTCTCGCGGGAGGTGATCCTGCGCGAGGTGTGGGGCGACGCGGAGTTGCGCGGATCCAAGACACTCGACATGCACATGTCCTGGTTGCGCCGCAAGATCGGCGACGAAGGACCGGTGGCGGAGCGTCGCATCGCGACCGTTCGCGGTGTCGGATTCCGCATCAACAGCGACTAGTCGTCGATGCGGCGTCGAATCCTGGTCTCCATCCTCGCTGTCGTCATCATGACGGCCCTGCTGCTCGGGCTGCCACTGATGTACACGGCCTGGCTGTGGGTCGAGGACTTCACTCGAAACGATCTGCAGGCACGCCTCGACCGAATGGCCGCGGAGATCATCTCGCAGGAGGGGTCGGCCGGACTGATCGAGGGTCAACTCGACATCGGTTCGCTGCGTCTGGCGATTCCGCAGGGTGGCCGCCTCGTCGTCATCTATCCGACGCCGGAGGACGCCGCGTCCCGCGCCGACATCGGGCAGGCATCCGTCCCCCGGCCACTCGTCGAATCGTTGTCGATGGGGACCTCGGGATCACTGCGGCTCGAAGTACCGTCCGACGACATGCGTTCACTGCAGCGGCAGGCGCTCGGAGCGGTGACTCTGGTGGTCCTGGCGTCCGCGCTGGCAGGAACCGTGGTGGCCGTGCTGACGGCCAAGCGACTGGCCGATCCGTTGCAGGACGTCGCGCGGCGGGCCGCCCGACTGGCCGAGGGCGACTTTCGGCCGGATCCGCGTCGGCACGGCATTGCCGAGCTGGACCGGGTGTCGGAGGTTCTCGACTCGGCCACCGTCGAGATCGCGGGCAGGCTGCAGCGCGAACACACGTTGGTTGCCGACGTCTCGCATCAACTTCGTAGCCGCCTGACCGCCGTTAGGCTGCGATTGGACGAGATCTCCACCCATCCGGACCCCGCGGTGGTCGACGAGGCGAACGAGGCGATGGATCAGGTCGATCGATTGACCCTGGCCATCGACGAACTCGTCCGCTCCTCCCGCAGCGACGGCGCCGCCGATGCGCACGAGGTATCGGTCATCGAGGAACTGACCGGCACGGTGGTCGAATGGCAGCGAAATTTCGACGATGCAGGTCGGAGTCTGGTGCTCAAGGGCGACGCCGACCTCCAGGCGTCGGTGACCGGCTCGCGTCTGCGCGAGGCCGTGTCGGTATTGGTCGACAACTCTCTGGTGCACGGCGACGGTGCCTGCACGGTTGCAGTGCGCGCCGTGTCCGCCGCCGAGGGGACCGACCGGCGGCGAGAGAAACTGGTCTGTGTCGAGGTGTCCGACGAGGGTCCAGGGGTGAGCAACGAACTGGCGCCCCACATCTTCGACCGCGGATTCTCCGGAGCCGGTTCGACCGGAGTCGGTCTCGCGCTGGCCCGGGCCCTGATCGAGGCCGACGGCGGACGGTTGGAACTACAGCGCAGACGGCCGGCACTGTTCTCGGTGTTCCTGCCCGCTCGGCGCGAATCGTCGCCCGCGCTCTCGCGGCGCGAACCACGCTGACCGAATTGGGGGTCAGTCGAGCGCGTTCGATGCGTCGGTCGGATCCCCGTTGCGCTCGGCGTCCACTTCCAGGATGGTGCGCGCGTTGTCCTCGGGAAAAGCGAAGCGACGCAGCGCCCAGAAGCGGAACGCCATCTGGAGCAGGTTGCCGATGATGTAGTTCAGCACGAAGTCGATGACGACCACCATCGTCAGCGACTCGTTGGTGTCGCGGATGTCGAAGATGTTGTTCGCGATCCACAGCGGACCGGCGGCGATGAGCACTCCGATGCCGCTGATGGCGAAGAAGAGAAGCGCTTCGTGGTGGCGTTCGCGCCCGCCGCGGTGCTTGAAGGCCCACTCACGGTTGAGGAAATAGCTGAGCAGGGTGGCGAGCACGCCCGAGATGATCTTCGCGATCACCGGCTTCTGCTCGAGCACCGTCAGGCTCAGCGAGTAGAAGATGACGAGGTCGAACACCATCGTCGTACCGCCCACGATGGCGAACTTGATCAACTCGCTGTGCCGGATCGCAAGGTCCCTGATGGGCTTGGGTAAGCGCTGAAGCACGCTGTCGATCGTCGGCACAACGGTGAAGTCTACGAAACGAACGCCCGATCCGGCGAACCGACGCTCTGTTCATCAGCGTTTCCACAGTCTTGACGACAGTGTTTCCACGGTCTTCGCGACAACGACGACCGCCGTGCGACTGCCGGTTCGGCCCGAACCGGCAGGACATGACACCATGGTGAGCCGTGACAGGTACCGAACCGCGCCCCACCGCTGCGCGCCCGTCGTCGACCGGAATGCCCGTCGTGACGATGATCGGCGGAGGTCAGCTGGCCCGCATGACCCATCAGTCGGCCATCGAACTCGGCCAAACGCTGCGCGTGCTCGCCGCGGGCGCAGACGAGCCGGCTGCTCAGGTGAGCCCCGACGTCGTGTTCGGGCTGCACGACGACCTCGATGCGCTGCGCACGGCCGCGACCGGATCCAACGCCCTGACCTTCGACCACGAGCACGTGCCGACCGAGCACCTCGAGACCCTGGTCGCCGAGGGCGTCAACGTCCAGCCGCCACCGAGCGCGCTGATCTTCGCGCAGGACAAACTGCGCATGCGTCGCAAGCTCGAAGAGCTGGGCGCACCCGGACCGGCGTACGCGGAGGTGTCGTGGGCGCAGGACGCCATTGCGTTCGGTGACGAACACGGGTGGCCGGTTGTCCTCAAGGCGGTCCGCGGCGGCTACGACGGCCGCGGTGTCTGGATGCCCGCCGACGCCGAGGAAGCCGAAGAGATCGTCACTGCCCAGCTCGACCTCGGTGTGCCGCTCATGGTCGAGGAGAAGGTCGCCATGCGCCGCGAGTTGTCGGCGATGGTCGCGCGATCGCCGTTCGGTCAGGGTGCTGCGTGGCCCGTCGTACAGACCGTGCAACGACACGGACAATGCGCGGTGGTTCTGGCCCCGGCTCCCGACCTCGACGAGGACGTCGCCACTTACGCCGGTCGGCTGGCGCTCGATATCGCGGGCGCCCTCGGCGTGGTCGGAGACCTCGCGGTCGAGCTGTTCGAGACCACCTCGGGCAAGCTTCTGGTGAACGAGCTGGCCATGCGGCCGCACAACTCCGGTCACTGGACCATGGACGGCTGCCGCACCTCGCAGTTCGAGCAGCATCTGCGTGCAGTGCTGGACTACCCGCTGGGTGACACCGATCCACTGGCACCGTTGACGGTGATGGCGAACATCCTGGGTGCACCCGAAGCGCCGGAGATGACGATGGACGAACGCCTGCATCACCTGTTCGCCCGCATGCCCGACGCCAAGGTGCACCTGTACGGCAAGACCGAGCGGAAAGACCGAAAGATCGGCCACGTGAACATTCTGGGCGCGAGGTCCGGATCGCTCGGCGACCCGGCCTACGTGGCGGCCGTACGTGAACGAGCCGAACGCGCAGCGCACTGGATGTCGCACGCCGAATGGACCGACGGATGGGACCCGCACCATGACTGACGAATCCGGTACCGCCGTCGTAGGCCTGATCATGGGCAGCGATTCCGACTGGCCGATCATGGAGGCCGCAGCAGAAGCGCTGGCGGAGTTCGGTATTCGTTTCGAGGTCGGCGTCGTCTCCGCGCATCGCACCCCTCAGCGGATGCTCGACTACGCCCGCGAGGCCGCCGGTCGCGGAATCAAAGTGATCATCGCCGGTGCCGGGGGAGCGGCGCACCTGCCCGGCATGGTGGCGTCGGCGACGCCATTGCCGGTCATCGGGGTGCCGGTACCGCTGAAGTACCTCGACGGTATGGATTCGCTGCTCTCGATAGTGCAGATGCCCGCCGGCGTTCCCGTGGCCACGGTGTCCATCGGCGGTGCCCGCAACGCGGGGCTGCTCGCTGTACGGATTCTGGGTGCGTCCGATCCTGTTCTGCAGCAGCGGATGTCGGCCTTCCAGGCCTCTCTCGAGGCCATGGTGCTGGACAAGGACGCGGCACTGCGAACCACGCTGCTGGGATGAGTGCCGCGGCGTCGCGGCGCGAGCAGATTCGACGAGCCGGCCGCAGCAAGTGGCAGTCGGTGTCGGTGACCCGGCTGGCACTGCGCTACGCGCAGCTGTGGGGCGGAACGGCGCGTTTCGACGACGAGTTCTCGATCTTCGTGTGTTCCGGCCTGCGCGGCGGATTCGGCCGCGGCGGAACCACATTCGGTGGGGCCTACCTGACGGCGAACAACACCGCCCGTCGGGTGCTGCGGCACGAGGCGATTCACGCCGACCAGTGGGCGAGGTTCGGGCTGACCTTTCCGTTCCGCTACCTCGTCGAGGAAGCGCGTCACCGCGGCAGCGCCAATCGGTTCGAGATCGAAGCGGGACTCGCGGACGGCGGCTACCGCCCGACCGGATGAGGCGACAAGTCAGTCGAGGGTCGTCGTGACCTTTTCGGTGTCGATGCGTCGTTCCTTCTTGCTCTCGTCGGAGTTGGCCACCTGTACCAACGATGCTCCGGCCGCGAGCACCGAGAGCAGTCCGTCGATCAACTCGTCGGCGGTGGTCCAGGATGCACTGGACAACACTCGATCCGCGGCCGAGAGAGAACGGGCCTCGGCGCGTTCTCTCGCTGCGGCGAGGACGTCGTCCACCGAGCGGCCGTCCAATGCCGCGGCCCCGGATCCGGTTGCCCTGAATTGGTCACCGTGTACGCGAACCGAGGTGGCGTAGTCGGTCATCCCGAGGGGCAGATCGGGGACTGCCTTGCCGAAGGCATCGAGCGAGAGCGCCAGAACTTCGTCGACGTCGGGCGCGTCCTCGAGGCGGTCGCCGTGCACCAGCGCGAGATCCGCGGAGTCGTCTGCACCGAGCACCACCTCGCCGCCGGTCCACCAGATTCCCAGAAGTACGGCAGCGGTCTGCCAGTGCGCCGGCAACAGCACGCACACGCGCGCGCCCTGATCGAGTGCGAACTCGTCACGGAGCAGGTTGGCAGTCTTGGCCGCCCAATTCGCCAGTGTCACGGCGGACACCTCGACCCGCTCGCCGGTGGCATCGTCGTAGTACGTGATGCGGGGACCGGCCGGGTCTGCCGCCAGGATCGGCTCGAGCAGGGTTTGAGTCAGGTTCGAAGCCACACCACGACCCTAGTCGACGCCGACCCGCCCCGATTTACGCGCTGCGTTCGTACTGTCAGTTCACGCACATGGGGCCGGTGGAACCCGCGTCGATCGGTGCCGCAGGTTCCTCGGGGACTGCTGTACCTGCTTCGGGCGCCACGGTTTCGGCCGTCGCGGCCTGACCCGAGCCGGGGCCGGCGTAGTCGTCGGCGAGCACGACCCGGACGGCATCGGCCGGCATGGTGTCGTCGGCGGTGATCTGCAGGCCACCGAGTGCTGCCGACACGGCGCGAGCGGCGTCGCTGTCCACGTCGGCGGTCTGGATGCGGCTCGTGGAGATGGACGAGCCCTCGTAGTTGCCGATGGTGCCACCGACGTAACCGAGCGCCGTCAACGATCCGGCCACACCGTTGGCCAAGCCTTCGATACCGCTGTCGTTCGCGACGTCCACCGTCACCGTCGACGGATCGACGGTCGGGGCATCCGAATTCTCGGCGTTGGTCTCGGCGGAGTTCCCGTCCTCGAGTAGTCCGACGACGTATTTCTTCACTGCTGCCGGGTCGACCTGCACGATGGATTCGCCGTAGTCGGTCGTCGCATTGATGTCGACCGCGGGAATGGTCTCGAACTTGACCTTGCCACCGGCGAGATCCTGCAGGCGAGTGGCGAACTGCAGGATGTCCCAGTCCGAATCGAGGGTGACCGACCGCTGCACCGCAGTACTGAGCTGACCGAGCTTGCTCGGATTGCTCAACGTCTTGGCGCTGAGCACACTGCGTACGAGGGAGGCCATGAAGACTTGCTGGCGCACGATCCGGTCCAGGTCACCGCGGGGCAGATCGTGTCGTTGCCGGACGAAACTCAGCGCCTGCGAACCGGACAGGTTCTGCTCACCGGCGGCGAAGTTCGCACCCGACAGCGGCTCCTGCACCGGATTGTTCAGGCATACCGCTACTCCGCCGACGGCGTCGGTCAGCAGAACGAAACCGAGCAGGCCGACCTCTGCGTAGTGATCGACCGTGATGCCGGTCAGGTTGGCGACGGAATCGATCAGCGCTTCGCGTCCGGCCTCGGTGGCCTGCGGTTCGGCGTCGGCATCGGAGACTCCCTGCTCGACCAGTTCGAGCCGTTTGTTCTCCTTGGTCGCTCCGTACGCGGCGTTGATCTTGGACATTCCGATCCCGGGCACCTCGACGTACGAGTCGCGCGGGATGGAGATGGCAGTGGCCGACGAGCCGTCGTTCGGGACGCGGATCAACACGATCGTGTCCGTGTTCGACGCAACTTCCTCGCCTGCGTTGAGCGAGGCCAGTTCGTCCGGTGACAGCGCGTTGCCGTGGGCGTCGGTGCGGCTGTCGGTGCCGACCATCAGGATGTCGACGGCACCGTCCGCTGCGCCGCCCAGACCGAGGCCGCCCGCAGTGGCGATGTTCGACCGCAGACTGTCCACGCTGCGCCATGCGAAGCCGGTCACCAGCAGGACGAGTACCGACAACACGGCCACCGCAACGTGGGTTGCCGGCCAGCGACCGCCTGCGCCCGGTCGGCGGGGTGCCTCGCCTGCGTCCGGGCGTCGTTCGTCGCCTCGGGGCCCGCGCTGCGGTCGTCGTGTGCGGCCGGCCGTGGTTCGTCGTTCGTCGCCGGCCGCGCCGCCTCGGCGATGCACGCCCGGTTCGCCGTCTGCGGAGGGACGTACAGGGCGATCCTGGGAGTCGCGCCCACGAGATGCACGAGGGTCGGTGTCACGGTCGCGTCGCTCGCCGCGCAGGCCGTCGCCGTCGGCTCGCCGCGAGGTGCGCCGGTGTGGTGGGGGTGTGCGCTCACCTCCGTGCGTGCCTGAATCTCGTGGCACCTTCGACCCTTTCCTCGTTTCCGGCAGGCATGGACACCCACCGACAGACGTTCACTCCCCCCGACTCGAAGGTTACTGGCGATCGGCCGCGCTCTCGCCGAACCGACCGCGGCGTGCCACACTTGGCAACCGTGAATGCGATCGTGGTGACCGGTGCACACGGCCAGTTGGGCCGACGGGTGGTCTCGCTCGCCGCCGAGCGTGATTCCGACGTCGAGGTGCACGGCTATTCGTCCGCCGACCTGGACATCACCGACCCCGATGCCGTCGACGCCGTGGTGACTGCGGGTGCGACCGTCGTCAACTGCGCCGCGTACACCGCCGTCGATGCCGCCGAAACCGACGAGTCCAGGGCTATGGCCGTCAATGCCGACGGTCCTCGAAATCTCGCGCGGGCGTGCGGGCGTGTCGGTGCCCGACTGATTCACATTTCCACCGACTATGTGTTCGACGGCACAGCGACCGAGCCGTACGACGTCGACGCGGCGACCGCGCCGATGTCCGTGTACGGACGCACCAAGTTGGCCGGGGAAACGGCGGTGCGTGAGGAACTCCCCGATACCGTCATCGTGCGCACCGCATGGGTCTACGACAACACCGGCAAGAACTTCGTCACCACGATGCGAAGACTCGAAGGCGAGCGGGAGACCGTCTCGGTGGTCGACGACCAGATCGGATCGCCCACCTTCGCCCTCGACCTGGCCGCCGGTCTGCTCGAGATCGAAGCCGACGCGACGGTGACCGGCCGGACCCTTCACTTCACCAATGCCGGGCAGGCGAGCTGGTACGACCTCGCCCGGGCAGTGTTCTCGGGAATCGGTGCCGACCCCGACCGGGTGCGACCGTGTTCGAGCGCAGAGTACGTCGTCCCGGCACCTCGGCCCGCATACTCGGTGCTGTCACCGAATGCGTGGTCCGCAGCCGGGCTCGGTGCGCCCCGCCCCTGGTCCGAGGCTCTGACGGCGGCTCTTGCTCGGTCGTGATGCGGGATCGATGCTCGCCTCGGGCTAGTCTTGCCCGCGTGAGTTCCGACCTGGCCGTGGTGACGGTGACCTATTCCCCCGGCGAATACCTCGAGCAATTCCTGACGTCTCTACGCGAGGCCACGACTCGGCCCGTGCGAGTCATCATGGCCGACAACGGGTCGGTCGACGGCACTCCGGAAGCTGCCGAGGCGGCGTTCGCGGAAGCAGAATTGCTGCGTACCGGCGCCAACATCGGCTACGGCGCTGCCGTCAATCGGGCGATCGCCGCGGTCGACCCCGAGGTCGAATTCGTCGTGGTCGCCAATCCGGATGTCAGGTGGCACCCCGGGTCCCTGGACGGATTGCTCGACGCCGCGGCGCGATGGCCGCGCGCAGGTTCGCTGGGCCCACTCATTCGTGAGCCGGACGGGTCGCGATACCCGTCCGCGCGATCGGTGCCCGATCTGACGTCCGGGGCCGGCCACGCAATTCTGGGCAAGCTCTGGCCGACCAATCCGTGGACTCGGCGATACCGCCAGGAGAACGAGACGGTGTCCGAGCGGCCGGTGGGATGGCTGTCGGGATCATGCCTGTTGCTTCGCCGCGCGGCGTTCGACTCCATCGACGGGTTCGATTCGCGCTACTTCATGTACATGGAGGACGTGGACCTCGGCGACCGGCTCGGTAGGGCGGGTTGGCAGAACGTCTACGTACCCGAGGTCGAGGTCACGCACTCGAAAGGCCATGCGGCAGGACGGCATCCGGAAGTGATGCTGCCCGCACACCACACCAGCGCCTACCGATTCCAGGCCGACAGACACGACCGGGTGTGGCAGGCTCCACTACGATGGGCGCTGCGCGCGGGTCTCGGTCTTCGCTCGAAGGTCGTTGTGACTTCGGCGCTTCGGGCCCGAGCTCGTGAAGAACGACCGTCGGACGAGAGAACAGAGGCTGGACATGTCGGATAGTTCCCCATCGGTCGCCGCACGGACGGATGCAGTGATCTTGGTCGGCGGCAAGGGAACTCGACTGCGCCCGTTGACTCTGTCGGCACCGAAGCCGATGCTCCCGACTGCAGGACTCCCGTTTCTCACCCACCTGCTGGCCAGGATCAAGGCTGCGGGCATCGAACACGTGGTTCTCGGAACGTCGTTCAAAGCCGAAGTGTTCGAGCAACATTTCGGCGACGGGTCGGCGTTGGGCATCGAACTCGAGTACGTGTTCGAGACCGAGCCCATGGGCACCGGCGGCGGAATCAGAAACGTGTTGCCGCGACTGCGGGCGGACAACGTCATGGTGTTCAACGGTGACGTGTTGGGTGGTACCGATCTGACAGCAGTGCTCGATACGCACCGCACGACCGACGCGGACGTGACGTTGCATCTCGTTCGGGTCGGCGATCCCCGAGCGTTCGGTTGTGTCCCGACCGACGAGAACGGCCGAGTCACCGCGTTTCTGGAGAAGACCCAGGATCCGCCCACTGACCAGATCAACGCCGGTTGCTACGTGTTCAAGCGTGAGATCATCGAGTCCATCGCAGCCGACCGGCCGGTGTCGGTGGAGCGAGAGGTGTTCCCCGCCTTGCTCGCCGAGAACAAGAAGGTCTACGGGCACGTCGACAGTGCGTACTGGCGCGACATGGGTACGCCGGAGGATTTCGTCAAGGGATCGGCCGACCTCGTTCGTGGGATTGCGCCGTCGCCCGCACTGCACGGAGATCGCGGTGAGTCCCTGGTTCACCCCGGAGCGGGTGTCGCGCCGGGTGCACTTCTTATCGGTGGAACCGTCGTCGGGCGTGGTGCCGAGATCGGCGCAGGCGCTCGTCTCGACGGCGCGGTGGTGTTCGACGGTGCGATCGTCGAAGCAGGGGCCGTGGTCGAACGGTCCATCCTGGGATTCGGAGCCCGCATCGGACCCCGCGCACTCGTGCGTGACGCCGTCATCGGTGACGGTGCCGATATCGGAGCTCGGTGTGAGTTGCTGCGTGGGGCACGGGTATGGCCCGGAGTGAAGCTGCCCGACGGGGGAGTGCGCTTCTCCACCGACGTCTGATCGTCGTCCCGAGGGGCTGAGCGGGGCCGAGCCGGGCCGATCAGCGATGCGCGGCGAGCGCGACGAGATGGTCGATGGTCTCGCGCTCGGCCGAGTCGGGTAGTTCGTCCACCGGCCACCAGCGCAGGTCCGTCGATTCCTCGCTGCGCACGGCGCGCGCGCCGTCCGGGGCGCGCACCAGGAACCGCAGGTCCAGGTGCCGGGTCGGCTTACCCAGCGAGCACGTGATCGGGTGAGTGTGCGCCGAGAGCAACTCGGGATCGATCGACAGATCGGCAATTCCGGATTCTTCGGTCGCCTCGCGCAGCGCCGCGGCGACGACCGTCTCGTCCTCGGGTTCGCAGTGACCGCCCAGTTGAATCCACCGGCCCACCCGGGGATGCAGGGTCAACAGAACGTGCCGTCCCGACGCGTCGAGTACCAGCGACGACGCCGTGATGTGGCCGGCCTCGTTGGCACGAAGACACGCGTCGGGATTGCTGTGCAGAAAGGCGATCACGGTGTGCCGAAGGGATTCGTCCCTGGAGTCGGTCGGTGCCCAACGATCGAGTGTCTCGGCCGCGGACTGCCACAGTGAGGAAGCGGACATCGTCGGTCAGAGCTCCACCAGCGAAGACCCGGGCGCGGCCGGATCTCGTACCGTCAGCGGTTCACTAGGATGTCCGATTGCGATGGCCCCCAATGCTTTCCAGTCCGCACGCAAGCCGAGCTCGGCGCGGACGGTATCGGCGGCGAAGATCGTCGAACCGATCCAGCAGCTACCGAGATCGCGAACGGCCAGGGCGACGAGCAAACCCTGAACGGCGGCACCGACCGCCACGGTGAACATGGTGTCCTCCGCTGCGCGACGCCTCTCGTCGGGATAGGTGTGCGCCCCGTCCGGCACGCAGAACGGAATCACGATTTCCGGCGCATCGAACAGGATGTCTCCACGGCTCAGCCTCGCGGCGATGCGGTCCTCGGTCAGCCCGTCGCCGGCCAGATCGGCTCGCCACTGCTCGCGCATGGTCTCGAGCAGTCGTCGACGCACCGCGGGCGTTCTGATCCAGACGAATCTGACGGGGTGGGTGTGATGCGGGGCGGGGGCGGTGAGGGCGTCCGCGACGGCGTCACGAATCGAGTCCGGGTCGACTGCGTCGGGGGAGAACGATCGAACCGACCGCCGGCGGAGCAGGGCCTCGCGTCGACCACGTTCGAGCGCCTCGGCGGTTCCCAGCCAGAACAGATCGTCTTCGCCGCCGCGCAGCAGGGTGGCGGCGTTGGAGCCGTCGTCGACCGGTGACAGGCCGCGGACGACGGCTATCGGAACGCCACCCAGCTTGCCCTTCACGAGATCGCCTGCCGCAGCGAGCTCGTCGGCGATCGCGACTTCGGTGACGATCAGTTCGTTGCCCTGGCCGTCTTCTGCGCCGGCGTATCGGTGGACGACCGCCAGGCCGGCAGACCCGATCGCGGCATCGGTCTGACCGATCCGCCAGGCCCGGCCCATCGTGTCGGTGATCACGACAGCCACGGTGACTCCGGCCGACTCGTGCAGTGCTCGCCGAAGAGCCGCCGCGCTGGCGTCGGGATTCTCCGGGAGCAGCGCCAGTTCGCTGCCGTCGACGTTGGACCCGTCGATTCCCGACGCGGCTTGCACGATGCCGAGGCGGTTCTCGGTGATGAGTGTCCGGCCTTTTCGGGCGACGACGCGAACGGCCTCCTGATCGACGAGGACCCGGCGGGCTGCGTCCCGCTCCTCGGGGTCCTGCGGTGCGGGCACCAGACGTCCCTCGACCTTGGAGACGATCTTGCTGGTGACCACGAGGACGTCTCCGTCGCGCAGCCAGGGCGCTCGGTCGACGATCGCTGCGGCGAGATCGTCGCCCGGACGAAACTCGGGAAGTCCCGTGACCGGCAGGATTTCGATCGATCCGCCCGGTGCGTGGTCACCGGGAGCCTCCGGCATAGATGCCACCTCGCGTGGGGCGGTCACAGTTCGAGTCCGGCTGCGCGCAGGGCGGTGCGTGCCATCACCGCTGTGGTCTCCGGGTCGGTCATCAGCAACGGAATCGACTGCACGTCGACTCCGTCGACCACCGCCGAGTCGGTGCTGTGCACCAGCCAGGCGTCGAGAATGCCGGTGCCGCTTCGGCTTCCGTAAAGGCGGCCGACGGCCTCGGCCGTCGTCTCGACGCCGATGACCGACAGGCACTCGTCTGCCATGCCGCGCAACGGTTTACCGTCCACCACCGGGGACAGGCCGACGACCTTGGCGGCGGTGGTGCGCAGTGCGCCGCGGATGCCGGGTACGGCAAGAATTGCGCCGACACTGACCACCGGGTTGGACGGGGCCAGGATCACCGCGTCGGCCTCGGCGATCGCTTCGGCGACTCCCGGTGCGGCAGTGGCCTGTTCGGCACCGATATGAGCGAAACTGTGCGTGGGAATCTGCGCGCGGTAGCGAACCCACCACTCCTGGAAGTGGATTGCACGTTGCTGCTCGCCGCTGGGGTCGTCGGGGTCGGTGACCACGACGTGTGTTTCCGAGCGGTCGTCGGTGACCGGCAGCAATCGGACCCCGGGCTGCCATCGGTTGCACAGTGCCTCGGTGACGGCCGACAGCGGAAATCCGGTGCGCAGCATGCGACTGCGGATCAAGTGCGTGGCGATGTCCCTGTCGCCGAGGCCGAACCAGTCGGGATCTGCTCCGTAGGCGGCCAACTCGTCGCGGGCGTTCCATGTCTCCGCGACCCGGCCCCAGCCTCGCTCGGTGTCGATTCCGTTTCCGAGGGTGTACATGCACGTGTCGAGATCCGGGCAGATGCGAAGGCCGTGCATCCAGACGTCGTCGCCGACGTTGACCACCGCCGTGATCTCGTTCTCGGGTTCGTCGCCGAGAAGGGAGTCGCCGAACAGGGATTTGAGCCCCTGGAGGAACCGTGCGCCACCGACGCCACCGACCAGAACAGTAACTTTCACAACATGCGAGCCTAGTGCGGTTGCCGCCCGCCCGGGTGAGCGCCCACCCGGACCGTCCGCGGGGCCGGGATCCGAGCCCGAGAACCGCCGCGACACGCACGGGACGCGCTCCGATTCGGGGAGACAGCCGATTTCGGGCATGGGATGGTATTGGATTTGTGCGATCGGCTTGACCGCGACACACCTGTACGTGTCTAATCACAGGTATGTCATTCAGCGTTCGCGGCACGAGTTCGACTGCAGCGAACCTGGTTTCGAACACTCGTTCCCTTCCTGTTCGTCCCTGAGTGGACGTGGAGTAGAGGTCGAGAGTTGGACGGGTGGAGAGCCGGCTCGGACGTACCAGCTCGATCGAATACCGGCGCGGGGCAAGGTATTCGAGATTACGAGGACCGAAAGTATCTGCGCTACCACAGGTGAGGAGGCGGAAGCGATGTATGACCAGCACGTGACACGTGATCAGCGGGGCGGACCCACTGCACACCTCAGCGCTGTCGACGACGCGCCGCAAACCGAGTCCGATTCCGGCGTGGATTCGAGCGTCTCCGTCGACGCCGGTTCTGCGTACGTGACCCCGTCGAACGATGCAGTCGACGGCGAACTCTCGAGTGACGCCGTGCAAATCGATCAGGACATCGACAGCCCCGATGTCGACAGCCCGGATGTCGACGACGTCGATAACGACGACTCGGACAACGACGCCGATTCGATGCCGTTCGTGGCCGAATCGGTTCCACCCGCCAAGCCGTTCCTCAGTCTCGTGGCGGGTTTCGACGAGATGTTCGAGGAGATCGAGGATCAGTGGCAGGAGCGCGCCCTGTGCGCTCAGACCGATCCCGAAGCCTTCTTTCCCGAAAAGGGCGGCTCCACCCGCGAAGCGAAGCGAATCTGCCTCGGCTGCGAGGTCAAGGACGAATGCCTCGAATACGCTCTCGCCAACGACGAGCGATTCGGAATCTGGGGCGGACTGTCCGAGCGTGAGCGTCGTCGGCTCAAGCGCGGGATCGGCTGAGCCGAGCGCTCTCAGGAGGATCCACCCACGAGCCGACGCTGCATCACGGCTCGGCGCTGGCGGGGTCCACCTCGTCGGGATCGATGCCCAAATACGTCGCTACCTGCTCGACCAGGACCTCGAACAGTAGGTCCTCCAAATCTTCCGGGTGCTTGGCGCGCCGCTCGAGCGGACGCCGGAACAGCACCACACGGGCGCGTGTCGTCTCTCCGCGCTTGTCGATCCCTGCGGGGACCAGTCGCGACAGGGGTACCGGTCCTTCTGCGACCACCTCGGGCGGCCAGGTGACCGATTCCGGGTCCAACGCCCTGATCTTGGGCACGTCGTCGACGGCGATGTCGAGCTTCGAGAGCTTGTCGTGCCACCGGTGGTCGATGCGCGCGAACGCGTCGAGTACCAGCCGGTCGAACTTCTCTGCACGTGATCGCCGGGCAGGTAGGTCCTCGGGCAGCACCGGTCCGCGGATGCCGCGGCCGTGCCGCGCAACGGACCGCGACGTGATCCTGCGCGCGGAAGAGAACTGAGGCATGGGGGCAGGTTATCGCGGCTGTCCGGTGTGTCGGTCGTTCGGTCGGTTGCACGTACCGGATACTCTGCACTCGTGAGATCACTGCGTGGCTGCTGCAGGCCTGGTTGCAACCGTTCTGCCGTTGCGACGCTCACATATGTCTACTCCGACTCCACTGCCGTCGTCGGTCCGCTGGCCACCGTGGACGAGCCGCACTCCTGGGACCTGTGCGAGGTCCATGCCTCGACGACCACGGCACCCAAGGGCTGGGAGCTCGTGCGGTACGAGGGTGGTTACTCGACATCGACCCCCGACGAGGACGATCTGACCGCGCTGGCCGAGGCCGTACGCGAAGCCGGTCGGGGAGACCGGACGCGCTCCGAGGAGCGAGACAGCGGTGACCGGTCGCCCGCCCGCCACCAGGACACCGAGCGACGGGCCACGCCTGCCGTCCGAACCGGCCGACGCGGACACCTCAGAGTTCTACCCGATCCCACGTCCTAGACCCCCTGCGCAGAACGCCGCGGCGGGGCGAGGCGCTGCGTCCGCCCGAACGAACGACGGGTCGACTGGCCCGCCCACCGGGCGTCTGGCAAGGTTTGCACCAGTACCGAAACGGACAAGCCGGTCTGCCGAGCTTCGGTGTTGATCGCCCCGTACCCAACGCTGGATGTCCGACGCCGGACGACCGACAATCAGGAGAATCTTCGTGGCCCGAACCGCAGAGTCCGTCAACGCCGTCATCAAGGCCTACGACGTCCGTGGCGTCGTAGGTGAGCAGATCGACGAGGCGTTCGTCCGAGACGTCGGTGCATCGTTCGCCCGGTTGGTACGCGACGAGGAGGGCGCGGCGCGGACTGTCGTCGTCGGACACGACATGCGCGACTCCTCGCCGGGCCTGTCCCGCGCTTTCGCGGACGGCGTCACCGCGCAGGGGCTCGACGTCGTGCACATCGGTCTCGCCTCGACCGATCAGCTCTACTTCGCGTCGGGCCTGCTCGAATGCCCCGGTGCCATGTTCACCGCAAGCCACAATCCGGCGAAGTACAACGGAATCAAGCTCTGCCGCGCCGGTGCCAAGCCGGTGGGACAGGACACCGGGTTGGCCACGATCAAGTCGGAACTGATCGACGGGGTGCCGGACTTCGACGGCCCGGCCGGTACGGCAACGTCGCGAGACGTGTTGACCGACTACGCCGGGTTCGTCCGCGATCTGGTCGATCTTTCCGGCATCGGATCCATGAAGATCGCCGTCGACGCGGGTAACGGTATGGGCGGGCACACGGTCCCCGCGGTGTTCGCTCCGCTCCCGGTGACGATCGAACCGTTGTTCTTCGAACTCGACGGCAGCTTCCCCAATCACGAGGCCAACCCACTGGATCCGGCGAACCTGGTGGATCTGCAGCGCTTCGTCGTCGAGACCGGTGCCGACATCGGGCTCGCGTTCGACGGAGACGCCGACCGGTGCTTCGTCGTCGACGAGAAGGGCGATCCGGTCTCGCCGTCGGCCGTGACCTGCTTGGTGGCAGAACGCGAGCTGGCCAAGGAGCCCGGTGCGTCGATCATTCACAATCTCATCACCTCGCGTGCGGTGCCGGAGCTGGTCACCGAGCTCGGCGGCAAGCCTGTCCGCACCCGAGTGGGGCACTCGTTCATCAAGCAGCAGATGGCCGATACCGGTGCGATCTTCGGCGGAGAACATTCCGCGCACTACTACTTCCGCGATTTCTGGGGTGCCGATTCCGGCATGCTCGCCGCGCTGCACGTTCTCGCTGCCCTCGGCGCCCAGGATCGACCGCTCTCGGAGATGATGGCCTCGTACGAGACGTACAGCGCGTCGGGTGAGATCAACTCGACGGTAGACGACGCAGCCGAACGCACCCAAGCCGTGCTCGACGCGTTCGCCGATCGGACCACCGGAATCGACCGTCTCGACGGCGTGACCGTCGACCTCGAGGGTGGTGCATGGTTCAACTTGCGCGCGTCCAACACCGAGCCCCTGTTGAGACTCAATGTCGAGGCGCGCACCCGCACCGAGGTCGACGCGTTGTCGACCGAGATATTGAGCATCGTTCGCTCCGGACTGGAATAGTGGTTACCTAGAGTTCACAAGTGGGTATGCAGGCATTTCGAGTCGGTGACGTAAGGGAAGGTGCCGAGGTCATGAGGGCAGTGACGTCTCTGGTCGATCTCGACGACGCCGGCGCGATCGTGGCCGCCGATCGGGAGGGCGCGCTCCGCAGCGCCGCGCTCGCGGGTGCTCAAGTACGCGCCGTCGCCACTGCGGTCGAAGAGTCGGTGCTGGCGCGCCTGGCCGACCTGCGACCTCGCAGCGTGGTGATCGTGACCGGCGACGGCCGCAGCAGTCGTGCGGCGTCTCTGCTTGTCGCTGCTCTCGGAAACCATTTGGGCGTTCCCCTGGTTCGTAGTACCGGAACTCCGCCGTGGATCGGGCCACTGGATGTCGTCGTGGTGGCCGGCGACGATGCAGGCGATCCTCGTCTGGCCGGATCGGTCGACGCGGCAGCACGGCGCGGCGCGGAGGTCGTCGTCGTGGCACCGGAAGAGGGTCCCTTGCGTGCCGTGCGCGGTGCCAGGGTCATGTGGTTGCCGCCGCGCATAGCGGTGCGTGACCACAATGCGCTGATGCGCTACCTTGCGGCGTTCGTGGCCGTCCTCGGCGCGGTTGCCGGTGGTTCGTGGAAGGCGCTGCTGCCCAACCTTTCTCGGCTCGCAGATCTGCTCGATGCCGAGGCTGTGCGCAACAGCCCGTCCAACGAGGTGTTCCACAACCCTGCCAAAGCGCTTGCCAGTGGGTTCAGCGGCAAACGTGTGGTGCTGAGCGGTGCCGGGCCGGCTGCCGTCGAGGTGGCGCGGCACGGTAGCGAGGTGTTGCTGCGGGTGGCCGGTCTGATCGTGGCTGCGGGTGAGCTCGGCGATGTCATTGCTGCGTCCATCCGTGCGTCCATGGTCGAGTCATCGGGGCCGGTCGGCACCTTCGACTCGATCTTCCACGACGAGGAGCTCGACGGACCGGCTCCCGAACAGCCGATGCGGGTATTCGTCCTGGCGTCCGAATCCGATCGCGCGCTGACCGAACGACGCATTGCCGGTGTTCCGAATTCCGAACTGGTACTGACCGAGTCCGGTGAGGCGACGTCCGGCGGGGAGTTCGTGAGTTCGGGTTTCGAGACCCGCGCGGCGTCGCCCGATCCGGTTACACTCTCGATGCTCGACACGATGTCGGTGTTGGCAACGCGGTTGGACACCACTGCCGCGTACTTGTCGTTGATGGGCGGTAGCTAGTGCAACTCCTGCGAGGCGCAGTCCGGTCCTACGCTTGGGGTTCGCGCACTGCTCTGGCTCGTATCCAGGGTAGGCCGGTACCGTCCGATCATCCCGAGGCGGAGATCTGGCTGGGTGCACACCCGGCCGATTCTGCGCACGTGGTTCACGAGGGTGGCAGCACGCCGTTGCTCACCCTCATCGACGGGGATCCGGAAACACAGTTGGGCGGCTCTGCTCAGGACTTCTCGTCGCGGCTGCCGTACTTGCTGAAATTGCTTGCCGCAGAAGAACCTCTGTCGTTGCAGGCACATCCGAGCAGCGCGCAGGCGCGCGAGGGTTTCGCGCGGGAGAATGCCGCAGGTGTTGCGATCGATTCCCCGGTGCGCAATTACCGGGACGCCAATCACAAGCCCGAGCTGATCGTGGCACTCACCGAATTCGAAGCACTGGCAGGGTTTCGGCAACCGGCCGAGACGGTCGAGTTTCTCGATGCGTTGGCCGTGCCGTCCCTCGCGGGGTATCGCACGTTGCTCGCCGCTCAGCCCGACGCGTCGGGCCTCCGGACGGTGTTCACCTCGTGGATCACGTTGCCCGGGCAGTCCCTGGACGACCTGTTGCCTGCGGTCGCCCAGGGCTGCATCGATTATCTGTCGGGGCCTGCCCGCGCCGACGGCGGTCGATTCGCCGCCGAGGCACGGACGTTGCTCGAGCTGGGGGAGTCGTATCCCGGTGATGCCGGGGTATTGGCGGCCTTACTGCTCAATCGGGTCACCCTGACTCCCGGCCAGGGCCTGTACCTGGATGCGGGCAATCTCCATGCGTACCTGCGCGGAACCGGTGTGGAGATCATGGCCAACTCCGACAACGTTCTGCGTGGAGGGTTGACGCCCAAGCATGTCGACGTGCCGGAGTTGTTGCGCGTGCTGGACTTCGAGCCCGCCGACATCTCTCCGATCACGCCGAGTGAGAACGATCGGCCCACCTACCGATACCCGACGCCGGCCCCGGAATTCGTCCTCAGCCGGACGGCGGTCGGTCCGGGGGAGACCGTCGAGATCCCTGGAACCGGTCCGCGAATTCTGTTGTGCACCAGCGGTTCGGTGCTGGCAACGACCGGTGACACACACGCGGGGCTCACCGTGCCCCAGGGTAGTTCGGCGTGGATTCCGGCTGCCGACCGATCGGTCACCGTCACCGCCGACTCCGACGGTGCCGAAGTGTTCGTGGCGGCGGTCGGATCATTGCAGTCGTAAGGCGCGGCAAGTCGAGTGGCCGAAGTGTCCGACACGGGTGCCCGCTACCAATAGGGTGATGTCACAGTGAATTCTGGGACGGCTGGGTCCGATCGGATCGGCCGTCTGCAGAAGCGACGTGGCGATACGGAGGTCCGATGACCAAGGCAGACCGGCCCAGGAAGGCCCCGCGTACGACGGGGTGGTTCCGGACCAAGTCGATCGAACAATCGATCAAGGACACCGACGAACCGGACACCAAGTTGCGCAAGGAGCTCGGTTCGTGGGACCTGACCGTGTTCGGTGTCGCGGTGGCGGTCGGAGCCGGCATTTTCACGCTGACGGCGAGGACTGCCGGAAACGTTGCCGGACCGGCTGTTTCGGTGGCGTTCGTGTTGGCGGCCATCGCCTGCGGGCTCGCTGCCCTCTGTTACGCCGAGTTCGCCTCCACGGTTCCGGTCGCCGGTAGTGCCTACACGTTCTCCTACGCCGCATTCGGTGAGTTCATCGCCTGGATCATCGGCTGGGATCTGATCCTCGAATTCGGACTCGCCGCGGCGGTGGTGGCGAAGGCCTGGTCGCTCTATCTGGGAGACCTGCTCGGCACGTCGGCCCCGGTACTGCAGATCGGTTCGCTGAATTTCGACTGGGGCGCACTGCTCATCGTGGTGGTGTTGACGGTTCTCATCGCCTCGGGAACCAAGTTGTCCTCTCGCGTGTCGTTGGTGATCACAGCCATCAAGGTGATCGTGGTGCTGTTCGTCGTCGTGCTCGGTGCGTTCTACATCAAGGTCGCCAACTACGACCCGTACATTCCGCCGTCCGAGCCCGCGTCCACGGGTGAGGGGCTTCATCAGTCCCTGTTCTCCTTCGTCACGGGTGCGGGCGGTAGCACCTTCGGTTGGTACGGACTGCTGGCGGCGGCGTCGCTGGTGTTCTTCGCGTTCATCGGCTTCGACGTGGTCGCGACCACGGCCGAGGAGACGAAGCAGCCGCAGAAGGCATTGCCGCGCGGCATCCTCGGATCCTTGGCCATCGTGACCGTGCTCTACGTGGCGGTGACCCTGGTGCTGACCGGGATGGTCAAGTACACGGATCTGGCCGGCGACAGTGCCACGCTGGCAACGGCTTTCGAGCTGAACGGGCTGACGTGGGCCAAGAACATCATTTCGTTCGGCGCACTGGCCGGTCTGACGACGGTGGTCATGGTTCTCATGCTGGGGCAGACCCGCGTCCTGTTCGCCATGTCGCGAGACGGCCTGGTGCCGCGCGGTCTGGCCCACACCGGAAAGAAGGGCACGCCGGTTCGGACGACGATCCTGGTCGGTGTGGTGGTCGGACTGCTCGCCGCGTTCGTCCCTCTCGGCACGCTCGAGGAGATGGTCAACATCGGCACGCTGTTCGCCTTCGTTCTGGTGTCGGCCGGTGTGCTCGTCCTCCGCAAGACGCGTCCCGATCTCGAGCGCGGGTTCCGCGTGCCCTGGGTTCCGCTGGTTCCGATCCTGGCAGTGGCCGCATGCCTGTGGCTGATGCTCAACCTGTCGGTCGAGACGTGGTTGCGGTTCCTGGTGTGGATGGCAGCGGGTGTCGTCATCTACGTGCTGTACGGTCGCCGTCATTCGGTGATGGGTCTGCGCGAGGCGAAGAAAGTCGAGTCGCGACCCGAGTGAGACGCGGCCGAGTCGTCTTGCGAGGCCGGCCCCGACCGTCGATCGTGCGGGCGGGGCCGGTTTCTTGGATCCGACGTGTCCGGGGTATCCGTCACACCCCTCGGTCCGAACGCCCGGCATGTTATACCCTCGAAAACAAACTGATAGGACCGCAAACATTCGGTGAGAGGGTGTGGCAACTGTGCGCGTGGACGGCCGAATCACCCCATCGGACGATTCGGGTGTCGCTTTCGGGGAGCGGAATTCGGCCGGGGCTGCACCTGCGGTTCGGCGGTGGGACAACAAGCGCTACCTGTGGATGCTGGGTCTGCTGGCACCGGCATCGGCACTGTTGCCGTCCCAATTGGTGTACTGGACCGGCATGCCGGTGTTCTGGTGGAGCGGCGTCCTGGTGTTCTTCGTGATCATTCCGATCATCGATCTGCTCGCGGGCGAGGACGGTCACAACCCGGACGCGTCTGCGGCCGACAAGCTGCAGAACGACCGCTATTACCGCTGGTGCACCTATCTGTTCCTGCCCATCCAATTCATCGGTCTGATCGTCGCCTGCTGGATGTGGGCGTACGGGGGCCTGAGCGTGGTGGACAAGGTCGGGCTCGCGGTGACGGTGGGCCTGGTCGCGGGAACCGGAATCAACGCCGCCCACGAGCTGGGCCACCGCGTCGAGCAGCACGAACGCTGGTTGGCGAAGGTGGCCTTGTCGCAAACCCTGTACGGACACTTCTTCGTCGAGCACAACCGCGGCCATCACGTGCGGGTGGCCACTCCGGAGGATCCGGCCAGTGCCCGGTTGGGAGAGAGCGTGTGGACGTTCGTGCCGCGCAGCGCTGTTCTCGGGCTGGCCTCGGCCTGGAAGCTCGAGGCTCGGCGGCTGCGCCGCAAAGGCCACTCCGTGTTTCACCCGTCGAACGCCCTGTTGCACACGTGGCTGCTCAGCGCCGTTCTCTTCGTCACGCTGATGGTCGTCTTCGGCTGGGCGATCGCGCCGTATCTGCTGATACAAGCCGTCGTGGGATTCGTGCTCCTTGAGATGGTGAACTACGTGGAGCACTACGCACTGCTGCGCGAGACGAACGAGCGAGGCAGATACGTGCGATGCGCACCGCGGCACAGTTGGAACAGCGACCGGCTGTGCACCAACATCTTTCTCTACCACCTGCAGCGACACAGCGATCATCATGCCAATCCGGGGAAGCGATACCAGACTCTGCTCTCGTGCGACGAGGCCCCGCAATTGCCCGCCGGGTACGCGACGATGGTTCTACTGGCAGCGGTACCGCCGCTGTGGCGTCGGGTGATGGACCCGCGGGTGCTCGACCACTACGACGGTGATCTCGTCCGGGCCAACATTCTGCCCCGAAAGCGCGATCGGATTCTGGCGCGAGCCCAGCAACACGGGTGACCGCGGGACCACTCGACGAGCCGTCTGAAGGGCATCGGACCGATTCGCCGGGCAGACGGTCGCCGCGCGCCGCGACCCGATAGCCTGGACGAAGACATTCAAGTCAACAGGAGAGGCAAGATGACGACCTCAGCTACGTCAGGATCGGCACTCACCGTGGAACACCGCGGTGGAATCGACTTCAAGGTCGCAGACCTGTCACTCGCAGAATTCGGCCGCAAGGAAATACGGCTGGCAGAGCACGAGATGCCCGGCCTGATCGCGCTTCGTCGCGAGTACGCCGACGTTCAGCCGCTCAAGGGCGCACGAGTATCCGGATCGCTGCACATGACTGTGCAGACCGCCGTGTTGATCGAGACGCTGGTGGCACTCGGTGCCGAGGTGCGTTGGGCCTCGTGCAACATCTTCTCCACCCAGGATCACGCTGCCGCGGCCGTCGTCGTCGGCCCGTACGGCACCGTCGAAGAGCCCAAGGGCGTTCCGGTGTTCGCCTGGAAGGGTGAGACCCTCGAGGAGTACTGGTGGGCCGCCGAGCAGATGCTCACCTGGCCCGAGCAGCCTGCCAACATGATTCTCGACGACGGCGGTGACGCGACGATGCTGGTGCTGCGCGGCGCTCAGTTCGAGAAGGCAGGCGTCGTTCCGCCGACCGACGACGACCAGGATTCCGACGAGTACAAGGTGTTCCTCGGCCTGCTGCGTCGCTCCCTCGAGGCGTCGACGACCAAGTGGACCGAGATTGCCGCATCCGTGCAGGGTGTCACCGAGGAGACCACGACCGGTGTGCTGCGGTTGTACCAGTTCGCTGCTGCCGGCGAGCTGTCGTTCCCGGCCATCAACGTCAACGACTCGGTCACCAAGAGCAAGTTCGACAACAAGTACGGCACTCGCCATTCGCTGATCGACGGCATCAACCGTGGCACCGACGTTCTCATCGGCGGCAAGGCCGTGCTGGTCTGTGGCTACGGAGACGTGGGCAAGGGCTGCGCCGAGGCACTCAAGGGCCAGGGCGCTCGCGTGACGGTCACCGAAGCAGATCCCATCAACGCCCTGCAGGCACTGATGGACGGCTTCGACGTGCGCACGGTCGACGAGTTCATCGAGCAGGCCGACATCGTGATCACCTCGACGGGCAACCTCAAGATCATCACGTTCGAGCACATGCGCAAGATGAAGCACCAGGCGATCCTGGGCAACATCGGCCACTTCGACAACGAGATCGACATGGCCGGCCTGGAGAAGGCTGCCGACGTCACGCGGATCAACATCAAGCCGCAGGTCGACGAGTTCCAGTTCAAGGACGGGCACTCGATCATCGTGCTGTCCGAGGGCCGTTTGCTGAACCTCGGCAACGCCACCGGTCACCCGTCGTTCGTCATGAGCAACAGCTTCTCCAACCAGGTCATCGCGCAGATCGAACTGTGGACCAAGCCGAGTGAGTACGACAACGAGGTCTACCGGTTGCCCAAGCACCTCGACGAGAAGGTTGCTCGCATCCACGTCGAAGCGCTGGGCGGCTCGATCACCAAGCTCACCAAGGAGCAGGCCGAGTACATCGGCGTCGACGTCGAGGGCCCGTACAAGCCCGAGCACTACCGCTACTGACCGAGAGAGTTCGGTCGTTGGGAAAGCTCTTCGTCATCGAGGGAGTCGACGGAGCGGGCAAGAACACGCTCGCCCGTCGGCTCGTCTCGGCGTGGGAACACGACGGCCTGGCCGTCGTCCGGGTCGGGTTTCCCCGGTACGGCAGGTCGATTCATGCCGATCTGGCGGCCGAGGCGCTGCAGGGGGAACACGGAGACACCGCGGGCAGCGTGCACGCCATGGCGCTGCTGTTCGCACTCGACCGCAAGGATGCGGCCGACGAGATCCGAAACTTGTTGTCCCGCAACGATATCGTGTTGCTGGACCGGTACGTGGCGTCCAACGCCGCCTACACCGCGGCGCGGTTGGAGCAGTCCGTCGACGGAGCGGCCGTCGAGTGGATCCGGTCACTCGAATTCGAGCGGTTCGGTGTGCCCGTTCCGGACGTGCAGGTGTTGCTGGACGTACCGGTGGCTCTCGCTGCGGAGCGCGCCGCCGCGCGTGAGAGTGCGGACGCCGCGCGCACCCGGGATGCCTACGAACGCGACGGCTCGCTGCAGACCCGAACCTCGGCCGTCTACGGCCGTCTCGCAGAAACGAACTGGGCGTCGTCCTGGCGAGTCGTGCGCGCCGACGTCGACCCCGATCGACTCGCCGCCGACATGTTCAATCAGCCATCCGCCGAGCCGAAAGTGACACGATAGAGCCATGAAGCCTCGGATTCTGGTTGTGGACGACGATTCGGCTCTGGCGGAGATGCTCACCATCGTGTTGCGCGGTGAGGGATTCGAGCCGTTCGTCGTCGGAGACGGCACCCAAGCGCTGGCGGCCGTCCGCGAGAATCGACCCGATCTGGTGTTGCTCGACCTGATGCTTCCCGGAATGAACGGCATCGACGTCTGTCGCGTGCTGCGAGCCGACTCGGGCGTCCCGATCGTCATGCTGACGGCCAAGACCGACACCGTCGATGTGGTGCTCGGTCTCGAATCCGGGGCCGACGACTACATCATGAAGCCCTTCAAGCCGAAGGAGCTGGTGGCACGCGTCCGGGCACGACTGCGTCGAACCGAGGACGAGCCGGCCGAACTGTTGTCGATCGCCGACATCGTCATCGACGTCCCCGCCCACAAGGTCAGCCGCGGCGACGAGCTGGTCTCGCTCACTCCGCTCGAATTCGATCTGCTTGTCGCCTTGGCCCGCAAGCCCCGTCAGGTGTTCACCCGTGAGGTTCTGCTCGAACAGGTGTGGGGCTACCGGCACGCCGCCGACACCCGCCTGGTCAACGTCCACGTTCAGCGCCTGCGCGCCAAGGTCGAGAAGGATCCGGAGAACCCGGAGGTGGTGTTGACCGTGAGGGGGGTCGGGTACAAGGCCGGACCGCCGTGATCGGTTTTTCCCACTCTCGGCGACGAATCAACGGCAAGTTCTCCCCGCTCCTGCGTTGGTTCAGGTCGCTGAGCACATCGCTGGGCCATGCCTGGCGAAGGTCACTGCAACTGCGCGTGGTCGTCTCGACCCTGACGTTGTCGCTCGTGGTGATCCTGATTCTCGGCGTCGTTCTGACCAGCCAGATCACCGATCGGTTGCTCGAAGCGAAGCTGTCCGCAGCCACCGAGGAACTCGACCGCTCGCGCACCACGGTGGAGGGCAACCTCGCCGGTGCCGATGATTCGAGTGGCCTGTCCACCCGTCTCGAACGGGCCAGAGCAGCGTTGACCAATCAGGACCTCGACGCTGCGTCGACCACCGGGTCGGCGGGATCCTTCGATCCTGTTCTGATCGTCGAGGGCGACGCGACCCGCGCGGAAGCGTCGGTCGGTCCGGTCGACCAGATACCGGCCAGCTTGCGCGACTTCGTCAAGAAGGGCCTGATCAGCTCGCAGTACGCCACCGTGACCGACAGTGACGGCGGATATTCCGGATCGGCGCTCATCATGGGGTCGCCCACCGGTTCCGACATATCGGCGCTGCAGCTGTATCTCATCTTCCCGCTCGCCAGCGAAGACCGGACGCTCTCCCTGGTCCGCGGCACGCTGTTCATCGGGGCCGTGGTGCTGCTGGTACTCCTCGCGGCGATCGCGATGCTCGTCGCGCGGCAGGTGGTGCTACCCATTCGATCCGCGTCCCGCATCGCAGTACGTTTCGCCGACGGCAGGCTCAAGGAGCGAATGCCGGTTCGCGGTGAGGACGACATGGCGAGGCTGGCGATGTCGTTCAACGAGATGGCCGAAAGTCTGTCCAAACAGATCACCCAGCTCGAGGAATTCGGAAACCTGCAGCGCCGGTTCACCTCCGACGTCAGCCACGAACTACGGACGCCGCTCACCACCGTGCGGATGGCCGCGGATCTCATTCACGACGCCAGTGACGATCTCGAACCTGCCCTCAAGCGTTCCTCCGAGCTGTTGGTCAACGAGCTGGACCGGTTCGAGACGTTGCTCGGTGATCTGCTCGAGATCAGCCGCCACGACGCCGGTGTCGCCGAACTGGCCGCCGAGCAACTCGACCTGCGGATGTGTGCACGCGCTGCGGTCTCCACGGTGCGTCATCTCGCCCGCGAAACCGGCACCGAGGTGATCGTCGACATGCCCGAGACGGCGGTCATCGCCGAGGTGGACCCGCGGCGTGTCGAACGTATCCTGCGCAACCTTCTGGCCAACGCCCTCGATCACGGGGAAGGCAAGCCGGTGCTGCTGCGCCTGAGATCGGATGCCGACGCGGCAGCCTTCGTGGTGCGCGACCAAGGAATCGGTCTGCGCCCCGGCGAGGAGAAGCTGGTGTTCAATCGGTTCTGGCGCTCGGACCCCTCCCGCGTCCGGCGCTCCGGCGGTACCGGCCTCGGGTTGGCGATCAGTGTCGAGGACGCCCGGCTGCACGACGGTAAGCTCGAGGCGTGGGGTGCAGTCGGCGAAGGCGCATGTTTCCGGCTCACGGTGCCACTGGTCCGTGGTCACAAGGTGATCGGCTCACCTCTGCCGTTGAAGCCGAGCACCAAGAAATACGCTCAGGGACAACCGATCCCGGCTATCGGTGCGCAGCGGGCCGCGTCGGAGTCGTCGACGTGATGCGCTCGTCTCGTCGGCTGTCTCGCTCGGTTGCGGTCTGCGCCCTGATCGCCGCCCTCGTCTCCGGTTGTGCCAGCCTGCCCGAGTCCTCGAGCCCCCAGGCCATCGGCACGTTGACCGACGGTGCCGCGCCCACCAGCGCCCCGGCTCCCGAACCCGGACGTGAGCCCGACCGGCTGCTCGACGACTTCTTCGAGGCCAGCGCAGTGTCGGCCAACCGCCACCAGGCCGCCCGACAGTTCCTGACCGAGGACGCGTCGAACACGTGGGACGACGGCGCTCGTACCGTCGTCGCAGATCGGATCGACACCCTGTCGGGGCCCCGAACTGCAGACTCTGCGCAGTTCACGATTCGGTCGACGACAGCGGGAATCCTGGCTCCCGGCGGGGAATATCAGGCCGGATCGGACACCTTCGACATCGCGATCGACATGACGCGCGTCGACGGCCAATGGCGCATCTCGAAGCTGCCACCGGGTGTGGTCATCGATCGCTCGGCGTTCATGGACACCTATCAGCAGCGATCCATCTACTTCGTCGATCCGCTCGGTGGGGTGTTGGTGCCGGATGTTCGGTGGACGAGCGGATCGCAGGATCAGCTCGCAAACCAGCTCGTGCAGCTGTTGATCGATGGACCCAAGTCCGCGCTGTCCGCAGCGGTGAGCAACGAATTGTCCGACGACGTCAGTATCCGGGGGCCCATCACCAAGGCCGACGGACAGACCACACAGGTCGGAGTCGGTCTCGGCGGCATCAGAATCGACTTCGGTGGTTTGCAGAACAAGGGTGACCGCGACCGAGAATTGCTTGCCGCACAGGTGATCTGGACTCTGGCCTCGGCAGAGGTGGCCGGGCCCTACGTGCTGCTCGCCGACGGACAACCCATCGACACGACCAAGCCGGACGGGTGGACGACGGCCGGGGTCGACTCCTTCGATCCACAGAGCTCCACCAACGAATCGGTCGGTCTGCACGCACTGGCCTCCGGTCGACTGCTCCGCGTCGAGGAATCCGCGACCACACCCGCCCCCGGGTACTTCGGGCAGGCACGGAATCTACGCTCGGTGGCCTTGTCGAACGACGGAACACTCGTGGCCGGCGTCGCGGATACCGGTAGACCCGCTCCGGCACCGTCGAGCACATTGATGGTCGGTAGCTACGACGGTGGCGCGTTCCCGGTGGCCGAGGGGCAGTCGATCACGCGTCCGACATGGGGAGCCGATGACAACGCCGCCTGGGCGGTCATCGACGGCACCAACGTCATTCGCGCTGCCCGTGACCCCTCGACCGGTCAGGTATCGGTGATACCGGTCGATGCCCGCGCGGTCACCACCCTGGGAACTCGCATCACCGAACTCCGGCTGGCCCGCGACGGCGTTCGGGCCGCACTCATCGTCGACGGCGTGGTGTACGTGGCCACCGTGGTACGCGATCCGTCGGGCGTCTATTCGCTGACGGCCCCGCGCGCGGTTGCGATCGGACTCGGCAGTGACGCCACCAGCCTGGACTGGAGCACCGGGGAGGCCATCGTGATCGCGCGGGTTGCCACCGATACACCGGTGGTCCAGGTGACGGTCGACGGCTCGAGGATGGACGCCCTGCCGTCGCGCAATCTCACCAATCCCGTTCTGGCGGTCGATGCGTCGCCGGAAACCGAGTACGTTGCCGACGCTCGCGCTGTGTTCGCACTCAACAATGCCGATCCGGTCGGCGACAGGTACTGGCGCGAGGTCACCGGCCTGGCCGGGGTGAAGGCCGTGCCGATCCTGCCCGGCTGACGTCCGGCGGGTGTCGGTGGCTACCGGCACACTTCACGGTCATGAGAACGCTTCTCGACCTCGTCCTGCCCCTCGAATGTGCCGGGTGTGGGGTGCCGGGGGAGCAGTGGTGTCGCCGTTGTGAACAGGCGCTGTCGGTGCCGCCTGTCCGGGTGCGTCCGCGGGTGGATCCGGGGGTGCCCTGCTGGGCGCTGGGCACGTACACCGGCCCTCGGCGCAACGGGGTGATCGCACTGAAGGAACGGGGCCGACGGGCCGTGTCCGTGCCGTTCGGGCGGGCGCTGGCCGGTGCGGTGCACCAACTGCGTGCTGCAGGCGAGATCGATCCACCGGAGCTGAGTGCCCTCGTTCTGGTGTGCGCTCCATCCCGGGCGCGCGCAGCGCGAGCCCGAGGGGGCGGTCCGGTGCTGCGGTGTGCGAGGAACGCAGCGACCGAGTTGGCACCGGAGCGAGTATCGGTTCCCCAGCTGCTGAAGATGGCCGGGGGAGTGCGGGATTCGGTCGGGCTCTCGGCAGGTCAGCGTCAGCACAACGTGGCGGGCCGGATCGAGTTGGTCGGACAGTCGCGCCCGGCTATCGGCCGGCCGCGGCCGCGAACCGACGAACTGACCGTTCTTCTCGTCGACGACGTGGTGACCACCGGGGCGACCCTGGCCGAATGTGCAAGAGTGCTTACCGATTTCGGGATCTCGTTGGCCGGTGCGATCGTGGTGGCCAGCGCGTGAACGCGAGTCGACGAGACACGCCGACAACCAATTCGGGGTGAACGGTGGCACACGCGTCGATGACCGACTAACGTCGCGGACACGCTCCATCACGACGGAGCGGACCGGTAGAACGACCCGTAGAAACACGGACGTGAGGTGATGCCCCGGACTCGAGATGCCGGAAGGTTCCCCATTCGGCATGCACACCTGCCACGTCCAACAGTGGGCGTGGCCGATATCGGGAGGTACACGTGACGACCCCTTCACAAGCCTCGGTTTTCTTCGACGAGAAGCCTTCGGAAGAACCCGCCAAGAGCAATGCCGACGTTGTGGTCAAGGGCCGCAACGTCGAGATACCGGACCATTTTCGGATATACGTGTCCGAGAAACTGGCTCGCCTCGAGCGCTTCGACCCCTCCATCTACTTGTTCGATGTCGAACTGCAGCACGAACGAAATCGCCGTCAGGCCAAAGCATGTCAACGCGTGGAGATCACCGCGAAGGGCAAAGGCCCGGTCGTTCGTGCCGAAGCGTGCGCAGACAGTTTCTATGCCGCACTCGAAGCAGTGACCTCGAAACTCGAAAGCAGACTCAGGCGTACCAAGGATCGGCGCAAGGTCCACTACGGCGAGAAGAGACCCGTATCCGTCGCCGAGGCCACCGCTGAACTCGCCGAAGACGACACACTTGCGCTCGATCCCGAGACCAAGCTGGATTCGTTCGAGGACGATCAGACCGGCCCCGGGCACATCGTTCGCACGAAGGTTCACTCGGCGGCACCGATGAGCGTCGACGATGCGCTGTACGAGATGGAACTGGTCGGCCACGACTTCTTCCTGTTTCACGACAGCGCCACCGACCGGCCTTCCGTGGTGTACCGACGGCATGCCTTCGACTACGGCCTGATCAGGCTCACCTGACCGAGCGTGACGGCGAACGGGTCGTTCGCCGTCCGTGAAATATCCGACCACTGCAGGCTCGACGCCGGAAGACACGATCCCCACGTCGAGCCTGCAGTGCTGTGTCGGGGTTGTCCGAATGCCGGCGTCGTGTCGTTCGGGGACCGACAGTGGGACTGCCGTACCCACAGCGAGACCGCCTACCATGGACGCGTTCGGGTTACTGCCGCGCGGACGTCACGGTGACGAACCCGTGCGCTCGTGCAGGTAGCAGTAACGCGTCGAGTAACAGATTTGTTCGTGTCAGTACCCGTGAACCGAGGATCGAGGACGAGAAAACCCGTGCCGTCGCTGTCGTTTTCCAAGCTGCTCCGTGTTGGTGAAGGTCGCATGGTCAAGCGGCTCAAGAACATCGCTGACCACGTCTCGACCCTGTCTTCGGACGTCGAGAGTCTCTCCGACGACGAACTGCGGGGTAAGACCGCCGAGTTCAAGGAGAGGTACTCGTCCGGGGAGACCTTGGATCAGTTGCTGCCCGAGGCATTCGCGGTCGCCCGTGAGGCATCGTGGCGGGTGCTGTCCCAGCGGCACTTCGACGTGCAGGTGATGGGCGGAGCTGCCCTGCACTTCGGCAACATCGCCGAGATGAAGACCGGCGAGGGCAAGACCCTGACGTGTGTTCTGCCTGCTTATCTCAACGCCATCTCCGGCGACGGTGTGCACGTGGTGACGGTCAACGATTACCTCGCCAAGCGTGACTCGGAGTGGATGGGCCGTGTGCACCGCTTCCTGGGTCTGTCGGTGGACGTGATCCTGTCCGGGATGACGCCGGTCGAACGCCGTGCAGCGTATGCCGCCGACATCACCTACGGCACCAACAACGAGTTCGGGTTCGACTACCTACGCGACAACATGACGCACTCGCTCGACGATCTGGTGCAGCGCGGACACAACTTCGCCGTGGTCGACGAGGTCGACTCGATCCTCATCGACGAGGCGCGAACCCCACTGATCATCTCGGGCCCCGCCGACGCGTCGAGCAAGTGGTACGGCGAGTTCGCCCGGATCGCCCCCATGCTGAAGGTCGACACCCACTACGAGGTCGACATCCGCAAGCGCACCATCGGTGTGCACGAGGCCGGCGTCGAGCTGGTCGAGGATCAGCTCGGTATCGACAACCTGTACGAGGCGGCCAACTCGCCTCTGGTGAACTACCTGAACAACGCCATCAAGGCCAAAGAGCTCTACACCAAGGACAAGGACTACATCGTCCGCGACGGCGAGGTCATCATCGTCGACGAGTTCACCGGTCGCATCCTGGTGGGACGCCGCTACAACGAGGGCATGCACCAGGCGATCGAGGCCAAGGAGAAGGTGGAGATCAAGGCCGAGAACCAGACCCTCGCCACGATCACGCTGCAGAACTACTTCCGCCTGTACGACAAGCTCTCCGGCATGACCGGCACGGCCGAGACCGAGGCCGCCGAGCTGCATCAGATCTACGGATTGGGCGTCATTCCGATCCCGACGAACCGCCCGATGGTCCGAGTAGACAACGGCGACCTGATCTACAAGACGGAAGAAGCCAAGTTCGACGCGGTGGTCGACGATGTCGTCGAGCGGCACGAGAAGGGCCAGCCGGTTCTCATCGGCACCACGAGCGTGGAACGGTCGGAGTATCTGTCCAAGCAGTTCACCAAGCGCGGCGTCGCGCACAACGTGCTCAATGCGAAGTTCCACGAGCAGGAAGCGACGATCATCGCCGAGGCCGGGCGACAGGGCGCGGTGACCGTCGCGACCAACATGGCCGGCCGTGGCACCGACGTCGTGCTCGGCGGCAACCCGGACATCCTCGCCGACCTGAAGCTGCGTAAGCAGGGCTTGGACCCGGTGGAGACTCCCGAGGAGTACGAGGCCGCCTGGGAGCCTGCTCTGGAAGAGGTCAAGGCACAGGTCAAGGCCGACGCGGACACCGTGCGCGAAGCCGGTGGCCTGTACGTTCTCGGAACCGAGCGCCACGACTCACGCCGTATCGACAACCAGCTCAGAGGGCGCTCCGGTCGTCAGGGTGATCCGGGCGAATCGCGGTTCTACCTCTCGCTCGGCGACGAGTTGATGCGTCGATTCAACGGCGGCGCACTCGAATCGATCATGACTCGGCTCAACTTGCCCGACGACGTCCCGATCGAGGCCAAGATGGTGTCCAAGGCCATCAAGAGTGCCCAGACCCAGGTCGAGCAGCAGAACTTCGAGATCCGCAAGAACGTCCTCAAGTACGACGAGGTGATGAACCAGCAGCGCACCGTCATCTACGAGGAGCGCAGGCGCATCCTCGAAGGTGCCGACATGGAGGGCCAGGTCGAGGGCATGATCACCGACGTGATCACCGCCTACGTCGATGGTGCGACGAGCGAGGGCTACGTCGAGGACTGGGATCTGGAGCAGTTGTGGACGGCGCTGAAGACTCTGTATCCGGTCGGTATCGACCACAAGGTTCTCTCGGGTGAGAACGAGGACGGCGAAAAGGGTGACCTGAGCCGCGATGAGCTGCGCGAGGCGCTGCTCGAGGACGCCCGCTCGGCCTACGCCGCTCGCGAGGCCGAGATCGACGGCATCGCAGGCGAGAACGGAATGCGGGAGCTCGAACGTCGGGTTCTGCTGTCCGTCCTCGATCGCAAGTGGCGCGAGCATCTCTACGAGATGGACTACCTCAAGGAGGGCATCGGACTGCGTGCGATGGCCCAGCGAGATCCACTGGTCGAGTACCAGCGGGAGGGCTACGACATGTTCCAGGGCATGCTCGACGGCCTCAAAGAGGAGTCGGTGGGCTTCCTGTTCAACCTCCAGGTCGAGGCGACCCCTGCCCCGGCAGGTCCGGCCGCGTCCGCAGGTCTCGCGGTTGCCCCCGGGTTGGCCTCACCCGTCGGATCCGGTCGCCCGGCACCTGCGGCAACGTCGGCACCTGCGGCCACGGGCGATCGGCCTGCGGCCAAGGCGGCCCCGGCCCCGGCCGCTCCAGCTCAGGCAGCTCCCACAGCTCTGCGTGCCAAAGGACTCGACGAGCGGGACGAACAGAGATTGACGTTCTCCGGCCCGGCCGAGGGGGGCGGTACGGCTGTGCAGCGATCGGATGCTGCAGCGAGCGCGGAGTCGGCGGCCGAGGGAACCCGACGCGAGCGTCGCGAAGCAGCGCGAGCGCAGAACAAAGCACCGAAGAAGTCGGCGCGCTCCAAGCGCAAGAAGTAGTCGGCCGCGTCGATCCGGCGTGACCTCGCCGGGCGACCCGTGTTCTCAACCCACTCGCAACGAGGTGACCGTCCATCCTGGCCGCCGCGGGTCGACCGCCTGCTCGATTCGGCCCGCGAAGGCGAAGGTGCGTGGGCCGCGGGTGTACGAGCCGAATATCTCGGCCGACGTGTCCGATCTATAAGCGACGTGCACGCGACGCACCGCGGCGAATCCGAGTCGCCGTCCCGGTGGGGGCGTGCGGACGATGGTGCGAATCAGGTCGATCACGGGCGCAGTGAACAACGAGGACAGTTGCTCGGCACTGCGCCTGCGGTCGATCACCTCGATGAGCAACCGCATGGCGCGTTCGGCGCTCGCCCGCGCATCGGCGGGCACGACTTGCACGATCGGTCGATGGGGTGCCTCGGTCCGGCGGCGGGGGCTGCGTACCGAAGCCGGATGGCGTTCCGGTGGCCTGTGCGAGCTCTCACCCCGGCCCCAGGTGTGCACCGCGCCTGCCGAGAGTGGCGGCTCGAACTGGGTCGGCCGCGACAGAAAGCAATGGTGCTCGGCGCGCAGCCGAGAGTCCGCCGGCGACGGTATCGGGCTGTCGTCCCCGGTGTCCGGCGGATCGTTGGATTCGATGACGCTCACACCGACATTGACGGTCGCGATCGAATTTCGGTTCCCGAGATCGACGACACGTCGGTGCCCACCCGGCACTGGGACTCACGTCGCGAACCCACGTACTCTGAGTTCGAGCACACCGCGCAACAGGCGGTATCGATCGGGGCGCACCACGTGCGAGGACGGGGACCGAGACACGCGATGGCGACCAGACTGACGGCGCAGGATGCGTCGTTCTACTTTCTCGAGGCCGGCAGCAGTCCCATGCACCTCGGCTCGCTCGCCGTCTTTCGGACCCCGCGGAGCGGTTTCAGTTACGACCGACTGCTGTCGTTGGTCGAACAGCGACTGATGCTGGTTCCGCGCTACCGGCAGAAGGTCCGCGAAGTCGCGTTCGGTTTGGCGCGGCCGGTCTGGGTGGACGACGCGGATTTCGACATCACCTATCACATCCGTCGTTCGGCACTACCCAAGCCGGGGACGGACGATCAGTTGCACGACCTGATCGCTCGACTGACCTCACGGCCGCTCGATCGCACCCGACCGTTGTGGGAGATGTACCTGGTCGAGGGACTCGCGAAGAATCGTTTCGCCATCTTCACCAAGTCTCATTCGGCCCTCGTCGACGGCGAGAATGCGCTCGACATCGGTCAGGTCATTCTGGATGCGAACAAGAACCCCGCGCCGATGGCCGAGGAGCTGTGGATGCCCGCTCGTGAGCCCAAGGACTCGGTGTTGGTGCTCGACGCGCTCACCGAACTGGTGGTGCGTCCGGGCGAGAGCATCGAGACGTTGCGCGGCGCGGTCAACGGGGTTGCCGGTCTCGCGGGCGACGCATTGCGCGCCGCGGGCAAGGTCGCGGCCGTGCTGCGTACCGCGACACAGAGCGCCCCGTCCAGCCCACTGAACGCGCCGATCTCGCGAAATCGTCGGTTCGCCGTGGCCAAGACCGAGCTGGCGGATTACCGCAGGATCCACGACAGATTCGACTGCTCGATCAACGACGTCGTGCTCGCAGTCGTCACCGGCGCGCTGCGAAATTGGCTGCTCTCGCGCGGCGAACCCGTCACGGCATCGTCCACGGTGCGGGCCATGGTGCCGATGTCGGTGTACGTCTCGTCCGATCGCGTCGGCTTCGGTGAGGGCAGCGACATGTCCGGTGAGCCGGCCGAGGACGATCGCAGCGAGGTGTCCTCGTTCCTCGTCGACCTTCCGGTGGGGGAGTCGAACGCCGTCGTTCGGCTGTCTCACATCGCGCACGCGACCGAGGCCCATTCTCATCAGAGCCGCGGTGTGACGGCTCAGACGCTGATGCGGATCAGTGGGTTCGCTCCGGCGAGCCTGCATGCCATGGGTGCGCGGGCGGGTAGCCGACTCTCGCAACGAGTGTTCAACCTGATCGTCACGAACGCGCCGGGCCCGCAGTTTCCGCTGTACGTCGGTGGTGCCCGGATGCTCGAGATGTACCCGGTGTCGCCGCTGTTCGAGAATCAGGCGTTGAGTATCGGGCTGACGTCGTACGACGGTTTCGTGTTCTTCGGGCTCAACGCCGACCGCGGAGCGATGCCCGATGTGGATGTGGTGACAGCGCTACTGCACGAGGCGCTGGAAGAGTTGGTCGACGCCAGCAACGAATCGAGAGTGTGAGGTCTTCTGCAATGCGTGTCTACGTTCCGGCGACGCTGGAATTCTTGAAAGTGCTCGCAGCCGAGGGCGAGTTCAGTCCGGTCTCGCGCACCGCATTCGCGGTGACGCCCACCTTGCGTGAGGCGTACTCGTCGGGCGACGACGAGGAGTTGTCCGAGGTCGCGATGGGGGAGGCCGCGCGTGCCTCGCTGCGCCTGATCGCCGCGGCCGTCGATGACGAGGCGGACACGGGGACGGTGGCCGACGGCGTGGTCTACCGACGGGCGGTGATTGCCGCAGACGTCGACGATCCCACCCTGCGTCCCGATCTCGACGACGCTGTCGTTCGGCTGAAGGAACCGCTGCGAATGGATCAGGTCGCGTCGGTGCACGTCGATCTGGAAGGGGCCGAGGAAGCAGTTGCCAAGGCTGTCTCCGCCGTGGACGCAGCGGACATGGGCGACGCCGATGCAGAATTCGTTCTCGGTGATGCCGAAGACCACACGCTGGCGTGGTACGCCCCCCAGGAACTACCGTTTCTGCTCGATCTGCTGTGATCCTGCTCTCGGCCACGACCTGGCGATATCCACGGTTGGGCTGCCTGCAGAGGTGACCAGGAGACTCAACCTACGGTAGCGTAACCTCGATGCCCGCACGCGGTTCGGTACGACGATCGAGGGGATGGGGAACACCCGATGGATCTGAAGAAGTGGTTGGAGGCCCCGGTGGCCGGTGTCTCGGCACCCAAGCGGCCGAGGCTGAACATGCTGCGTGGTGCTTTCACCCGCATCACCACTCCCTTACTGCCCGACGACTACTTGCACCTCGCCAACCCGTTGTGGTCGGCCCGTGAACTGCGCGGCCGCGTCGTACGCGTGGAGAAAGAAACCGCTACCGCGGTGACACTGGTGATCCAGCCCGGGTGGGGCTTCAATTTCGACTATCAGCCGGGTCAGTACATCGGAATCGGACTGCATCTCGGCGGTCGGTGGCACTGGCGCTCGTATTCACTGACCTCGCCGCCGAACTGGGAAGACAAGCTGATCTCCATCACCGTCAAGGCGATGCCCGAAGGGTTCCTCTCGTCACACCTGGTGGGCGGCGTGCCGCAGGGGACCATCGTGCGACTGGCGGCACCGAAGGGCAATTTCGCACTGCCCGTTCCGCCGCCCGCCAAGATTCTCTTCGTCACCGCAGGTAGCGGCATCACCCCGGTCATCTCGATGCTCAGAGCACTCGATCGCCACGGCGACATGCCCGATACCGTGCATATCCACTCGGCCCCCACCGAGGACGAGGTGATGTTCGCGGCCGAACTCGCAGCCCTCGAGAAGTCGCATCCCGAGTTCACCTCTCACGTGCAGTTGACGCGTTCCGATGGCAAGTTCGCTCTGTCCTCGCTCGACGAGCTGTACCCCGACTGGCGTACCCGCGACACCTGGGCCTGCGGTCCCGCGGCACTGCTCGAAGAAATCGAGAAGACGTGGAAGCGCGAGGGCATCGAGCACAAGCTGCACCTCGAGCGGTTCGAGATCTCACGCGCCGATACGTCCGGTTCGGGCGGAACCGTCACGTTCTCCAAGTCCGACAAGAAAGCGGCGGCGGACGGGGCGACCACACTGCTCGAAGCAGGCGAAAATGTGGGTGTTCGGATGCCGTTCGGCTGCCGTATGGGTATCTGCCAGACGTGTGTGGTGCCGTTGACGGCAGGACATGTGATCGACCTACGTTCCGGTAAGGAACACAGCGAGGGTGACCGCGTCCAGACATGCATTTCCGCAGCCGCGGGTGACTGCACATTGGAACTGTAGGTCTGTTTTTCGCACACTGCCTTCTCAGGCTGCTGGGTTACGCTCACGTAGGTTGCCCACGCTGAACCCCGGTATTTCGGGCGCCGCACACAACTGTTGGAGGACCCGGTGGCCATCACCGACATCAAAGAGTTCGCTCACCTGACCGAAGAAGACATGGAAGCGTTCGGGCGCGAACTGGACGCCATTCGCCGCGACGTCGAGGACAGTCGCGGTGAACGCGATGCCGCATACATTCGCCGAACCATCCGAGCTCAGCGCATGCTCGAGCTCGGCGGACGCGCCGTGCTGCTCGGCAGCAAGTACCGGCCGGCATGGCTCGTGGGGACCGCGATGCTCAGCGTCGCCAAGATCATCGAGAACATGGAACTCGGCCACAACGTGATGCACGGCCAGTGGGATTGGATGAACGATCCGGAAATTCACTCCACCTCGTGGGAGTGGGACCAGACCGGACCGTCGGAGCAGTGGAAGCGGGCGCACAACTACTCGCACCACACGTACACCAACATCGTCGGAATGGACGACGACATCGGTTTCGGCATCCTACGGATGACCCGCGACGAGCCGTGGAAGCCGATCAACCTCGTTCAGCCGCTCGCCAACATCGTCCTGGCGACGACGTTCGAGTGGGGCATCGCGCTGCACGACTACGACGCTCAGAAGCAGCTCGACGGGGAACACGAAAAGGGCCTCTTCAAGTCACCGGCGGCCCGCGCTTTCGCGCGCAAGATCGCCAAGCAGGTCGGCAAGGACTTCATCCTGTTCCCGGCCCTGTCCGGCCCGGCGTGGAAGTCCACGTTGACCGCCAACGCCACGGCCAACCTGGTTCGAAACCTCTGGGCCTACGCCGTGATCTTCTGCGGTCACTTTCCCGACGGTGCCGAGAAATTCACGATCGGTCAGTTCGAGAACGAGACCCGTCCCGAGTGGTACCTGCGGCAGATGCTCGGTAGTGCCAACTTCGAGGCCGGCCCCGTCATGGCGTTCATGAGCGGAAACCTCTGCTACCAGATCGAGCACCACATGTTCCCGGACCTGCCGAGCAATCGGTACTCGGAGATCGCAGAGAAGGTGCACGCGCTGTGCGACAAGTACGACCTGCCGTACACGACAGGGTCGCTCGGCAAGCAGTACCTGTTGGCACTGCGGACCATCCACAAGCTGTCGCTGCCCGACAAGTGGTTGCGCGCAACCTCGGACAACGCGCCCGAGACATCGTCGGAGCGGCGTTGGCGCGTCGGCGATTCTCCGACCGTGCACGCACTTCGGATCGACCCGCTCACCGGCCAGCGCCGTGGACTGCGCTCGGCGATGCAGGAGGCGCGAGGAGCTCTGCGCAATGCGAAGAAAGAAGCCAAACGACAGGCGAAGGCGCTCCGGCGATCGGACGTCACCGCCTGATTGTGAATCGTCACACAGATTCGCGCCCGTAACCTACGCGACCGTAAGTTACGATACGGTAGGTGACGGAAATGCACACGGCTCACTACCGCACGCTGTGTGTTCACAACTGCCAGGAGGCTGTTTCCCATGGCGATTTCGGACATCAAGGAATACGCGCATCTGACCGACGCCGACATCGAAGCATTGGGCCACGAGCTCGATGCGATTCGGCGAGACATCGAGGCGTCCCGTGGTGAACGCGACGCCCGGTACGTGAAGAACACGATTCGGCTGCAACGCTCGCTCGACATCGGCGGACGTGCAGTCCTGTTCGCCAGTCGCCGCCGCCCGGCATGGCTGGTCGGTACCGCCATGCTCGGGGTCGCGAAGATCATCGAGAACATGGAGCTCGGCCACAACGTCATGCACGGCCAGTGGGACTGGATGAACGATCCGGAGATCCACTCCACCTCGTGGGAGTGGGACAACACCGGGCCCTCGGCGCACTGGAAGCAGACGCACAACTACATTCACCACAAGTACACCAACGTGTTGGGCATGGACGACGACGTGGGCTACGGCCTGCTGCGCGTCACCCGCGACCAGCGTTGGAAGCCGTTCAACATCGGCAACCCGGTCTACAACCTGTTGCTGCAGCTGTTCTTCGAGTACGGCGTGGCGCTGCAGCATCTGGAACTGGGCAAGGTGGCCAAGGGCCGCGTCCCACGCGAGGAATTCGAGCAGAAGCGTCGCGAGGTCCTCGAGAAGGTCGGCAAGCAGATGGGCAAGGACTACGTCCTGCATCCACTGCTCACCGGACCTGCCTGGAAGAGCACGCTGACGGCGAACATCGTCGCCAACATGATGCGCAACGTGTGGACCAACACCGTCATCTTCTGCGGGCACTTCCCCGACGGTGCCGAGAAGTTCACCAAGTCGGACATGGAAGGCGAAACGCAGGGGCAGTGGTACCTGCGTCAGATGCTGGGCAGCGCGAACTTCAACGCCGGTCCGGTCATGGAGTTCATGAGCGGCAATCTCTGCTACCAGATCGAGCATCACCTGTTCCCCGATCTACCCAGCAATCGTCTGCGGGAGATCAAGGTTCGGGTTCTCGAGCTCGCGGAGAAGTACGACCTGCCGTACACGACCGGTTCGATCGTGCACCAGTACTTCCTGTCGTGGCGAACCATCGCCAAGCTGTCGCTTCCGAACAAGTACTTGAAGGCGACCAGCGACGACGCGCCGGAAACCGCGTCCGAGCGTAAATGGGAACAGGCACCTGCAGGTCTGTTCGCCGTCGACCCCGACACCGGAAAGCGGCGTGGCCTTCGGACCGCGATCGCAGAAACCAAGAAGCGCAAGGGGATTCGCAGACTGGTCGGCAAAGCAGCCTGACCGACTCCGATTTCGAGCAGCGAAGCCTGGTACAGACCCCGTGGGTCTCTACCAGGTTTCGTTCGTTCGAACCGCTTCCAGCAGGAGCCGTACGGCAGCCACCCGTCGTGCTGCATCCCCGGTGAGCGTGTCGAGAGCGCACTCGGGATCTGCCGGCGGACCCAGGTGAGTGCAGCCGCGGGGGCAGTCCTCGATGGTCTCGGCGAGGTCGGAGAATGCGGCCACGACGTTCTCCGGCGAGATGTGCGCCAGTCCGAACGACCGGATGCCGGGAGTGTCGACCACCCATCCGCCGCCCGGTAGCGGCAGCGCCACCGACTGCGTCGACGTATGGCGGCCCTTGCCGACGCCCGAGACCACCCCGGTCGCGCGATAGGCGTCGGGCACCAGTCTGTTGACGAGTGTCGACTTGCCGACACCGGAGTGTCCGATGAGCGCGGTGACCTTGTTCGTCAGCATGGCGGTCAGTTCGGTCAGGTCCTCGGACTGGCCCGCCAGTACCACCGGGACGTCCAGATCGGCGAACGACGCGGTGAACTCGTCGGGTGCAGCGAGATCGCTCTTGGTCAGGCACAGCACCGGTTCGAGTCCGCCGACATACGCCGCGACGAGAGCGCGCTCGACGAAGCCGGTGCGGGGAGGTGGATCGGCAAGCGCTGCGACGATCAGCAGTCGGTCGGCGTTGGCCACCACGACGCGTTCGAACGGGTCGGTGTCGTCCGCGGTGCGGCGCAGCACCGTTCGCCGCTCGGCCACGCGCACGATTCGGGCCAGAGTGTCGACCTTGCCCGACAGATCTCCGACGATGCCGACCTCGTCGCCCACCACGATCGGAGTTCGCCCCAGCTCGCGGGCCCGCATCGTCACGACCGGCCGAGACGGGTCACCGTCGAGTACGCAGCCCCAGCGGCCGCGGTCCACGGACACCACCATGCCGGCTTCGGCGTCGTTGTGTTCGGGTCGAGTCTTGGTGCGCGGACGCGAACTCTTGCCCGGCCGGATGCGGACGTCGGACTCGTCGTAGCGGCGCGCGGTCAGGATCCGACCCCGCTGGGTGTGGAAGCGGACAACATCGTGTCCCACAGGTTCTCGAAGCCGGGGAGAGTCTTGGCGGTGGTGCCGATGTCGTCGACCTCGACGCCCGGGACGCGGAGTCCGACGATCGCGCCGGCAGTGGCCATGCGGTGGTCGGCGTAGGAGTGCCAGGTGCCGCCGTGCAGCGGTGCGGGATCGATGCGAATGCCGTCGTCGGTTTCGACCGCTCGCCCGCCGAGGCGCACTATCTCGGTCGTCAGTGCGGCCAGTCGGTCGGTCTCGTGACCGCGTAGGTGGGCGATGCCGCGCAGGATGGACGGCCCCTCGGCCAGGGTGGCGAGTGCTGCGACGGTGGGGGTCAGCTCGCCGACGTCGTGCAGATCGAAGTCGATGCCGCGCAACGTGTTCGGACCTTCGACGGTCAGCACCCCTGCGCGTAGTTCGACCACCGCGCCCATCTGCGTGAGGATCTCGCGGAACACGTCACCGGGTTGAGTCGTCGACTCAGGCCAATTCGGTACTCGCACAACACCTTCGGTGACAGCGGCGGCAGCGAGGAACGGGGTGGCGTTCGAGAGATCCGGCTCGATGCTCCAATCGACGGGGGTCACCGAACCGGGATGCACGCGCCAGGTGTTCGCGTCTCCGCTCGATTCCGGGGTGTCGACTCGGACGCCCGCACGGCGCAGCATCTCCACGGTCATGTCGATGTGCGGCATGGACGGGACGGGCTTACCGATGTGATGGATCTCGATTCCCTCGTCGAACGCCGCGGCCGAGAGCATCAGACCCGAGACGAACTGCGACGACCCCGAGGCGTCGATCTCGACGGATCCACCACGCAGCGAACCGGTACCGCGCATCGTGAACGGCAGCGCGCTGCCGTCGACGTCGGCACCCACAGCGCGCAGTGCGTCGAGGATAGTGTCGAGCGGCCGGATGCGAGCCTGCTCGTCTCCGTCGAAGGACACCACGCCGTCGGCGAGCGCGGCCAGGGGCGGGACGAAACGCATGACCGTTCCGGCCAGGCCGCACTCGACGGATCCGCCGTGCAGCGTTCCCGGTGTCACACGGAGAGACGTCGGATCGTTGCGGTCGGCGGCCACCTGCACGCCCAGTGTCTCCAGAGCATGGATCATCAAGTCGGTGTCGCGGCTGCGAAGCGCGCCGGTGACGGTCGACGGGCCGGATGCGAGCGAGGCGATGATCAGCGCGCGATTGGTGATCGACTTCGATCCGGGCAGAGTGACTGTCGCGTCGATGGGTCCATCGGCGGCGGGGGCTGTCCAAGTGCTCACCGGTCCATCTTCGCTCATCGGCGGTCAGTGTGCGGCGATGGGCGCGGTGACGGCGCGCGTGAGGCGAATCAGATCGGCCGGAGCGAGTTCGATCTCCAGGCCGCGGCGACCCCCGCTGCACAGCACACGGTCGAACTCGAGTGCCGAGTCGTCGATGACGGTGGGCAGGGATCTACGTTGACCGAGCGGAGAAATTCCACCGAACACGTAGCCCGACGACCGTTCGGCGGCAGCTCTGTCGGCCATCGTTACCTTCCGCGTGTCCAGAGCGGCTGCTGCCGCTTTCAACGAGAGCAATCCGGTGACGGGGACCACCGCGACGGCCAGCGAACGATCTGCGCGTTCGACGACCAAGGTCTTGAACACCTGCTCCGGGTGCACGCCGAGGCGCTCGCCCAGAATCTCGGCGGCCTCGCTGCCGAACGACTGCGTGCGCGAATCGTGCTCGTAGGTGTGCACGGTATGCGCCACCTTTTGTGCGGTGAGCAGCGCAAGAGCGGGAGTCGACGCAGCCATTCGTCGGACTCTATCGACTGCGACGGGAACACCGCGGCGCGCGGCAGTGTTGTGACAGGGCAGATACGGATGCAGGCGGAAGGAATGACGAATGGCAGTGCTGACCGCGGGACGTCCCTTGGCGATCAAGGGGGTGATCTCGTCGCAGAAGCCGACTTCGGGCGCGGTAGCCTGGGCGGTGGAAGCTACCGAAGGGATCAGCGTGACAGAAGCCAGGACTCCCACCGAAGCGGACGAGAAGGCGATCGCCGAGCAGCGAGCAGCCGAAACCGAGGCCCAGCTGACCGAACGCTTCGAGCGTGACGCGCTGCCGATGCTCGACCAGCTGTACGGTGCCGCGCTGCGGATGACGCGCAACCCCGCAGATGCCGAGGACCTGGTGCAGGAGACGTTCGTGAAGGCCTACTCGGCGTTCCGGTCGTTCCGTGAGGGCACGAACCTCAAGGCGTGGCTCTACCGAATCCTGACCAACACCTACATCAACTCCTATCGCAAGAAGCAGCGTCAGCCGGCGCAGTACCCGACCGACGAGATCAGTGACTGGCAGCTCGCCGCGACCGCTGAACACACGTCCACCGGACTGCGCTCGGCCGAGGTCGAAGCGCTGGACGCACTGCCGGACGACGACATCAAGGCCGCTCTGCAGTCGTTGCCCGAGGAATTCCGCATGGCGGTGTATTACGCCGACGTCGAGGGTTTCCCGTACAAGGAAATCGCGGAGATCATGGGAACGCCCATCGGAACGGTGATGTCGCGCTTGCATCGTGGGCGTAAGCAACTTCGAGGTTTGCTGGCGGGTGTGGCCCGCGACCGTGGATTCAACCGGGACGGCGCAGTCGACCGGCACGAGCAGGAGGTAGTCCAGTGACGCGCACCGGTGATTCCGGCGATGACATCATCGGCGGCGGTTCTGTGGGCGACGGCGGAGCCGACGCCGAATTCGAGCGACTGGATTGCTCGGCCGTGATCGCGGACGTATGGATCATGTTGGACAACGAGTGCGACGAGGCCAGCAGGCAACGGTTGCAGAAGCACATCGACGAGTGCGGATCGTGCTTCGAGGCGTACGGCATCGAAGAGAAGGTCAAGCGGCTGATCTCCCGTAAATGTGGCGGAGATCAAGCGCCCGCCGGGCTTCGCGAGCGACTCAGCGTGGAAATCCGCCGCACGGTGCTGACCCGTAGCGTCGACTCCGAATAACCTGTTCGTACCGACGACGAAGGGCCGAGAAGCAGTGCTTCTCGGCCCTTCGTGGCTGGTGGCAGAACGTCAGCTGTTGGGACGTTTGCCGTGGTTGGCCTTGTTGCCCTTACGAGCACGCTTCTTACGTCCACGCTTTCCCATGATGGGCTCCTCTCGTTTGTTCACTACAGTCTCCCACGTGTGATTGGCTTACTGTGACGGGCATGGTCTCCGGTGTGTGCCCGCCGCGGTTCGAGGTGTCGTGAGAGAGGGGTTCGCCGGTGTCCGAGGATGTTCGTGCGGAGATGGTGTCGACGGTGTTTCAGGTGGTCGTGGCCCGCGGTGATGCCGTCGAGGTCGGTGACACGTTGGTCGTGCTGGAGTCGATGAAGATGGAGATTCCCGTGCTCGCCGAGACCGCAGGAACCGTCACATCCGTGGACGTCGCAGTGGGGGATGTCATTCAACAGGGCGATCTCATCGCTGTGGTGTCCTGACCGACGGCTGCGTGAGATCCCGTGTCGACCCTCAGTGACCTGCTGGCCGAACACACCGATCTGCCCGGTGCCGCGGTGGACCATCTGCAGCGCGTCGTAGGGGAGTGGCAGCTCCTGGCCGACCTGTCGTTCGCGGACGTATTGCTCTGGGTCGGTACCGACGATGTCTCGGACGGGTCGGCGGACGTGCTGTGTGTCGCCCAGTGCAGACCCACCACCGCGCCGACGGTGTTCACCCACGACATCGTGGGGACGACCATCTCCGAGTCCGAGCACCCCGAAGTGCTCGTCGCGTTGCAACAGCGAAAGATCGTGCAGGGTGGTGTTCTGACCCGCAGCGAGAGCATTCCCGTGCGGTGTGGAGAGCACGTCATCGCCGTGCTGACCCGCGACACCAATCCGGCCCAGCTTCGTCCGCCGAGTGCGCTCGAGGTCGCGTATCGGGAATGTGCGGACGATCTGTGCCTGATGATCAGCGAGGGAACGTTTCCGACGCCGGAAGAGCGAACCGACGTCAACTCGTCGCCGCGGGCCGGCGACGGCTTCATCCGCATCGATACCGAGGGACGGGTGGATTACGCGAGCCCCAATGCGCTGTCGGCGTACCACCGGATGGGTTTGACGACGGAACTGTCGGGCCGTGACCTCGCGTCGGTGACGCGGTCTCTGGTGACCGACCCGTTCGATTCGCAAGAAGTGGCCGACCATATCCGGTCGTCACTGTCCGGCAACGTCGGGCACCGAATGGAAGTGGACGCCCGCGGCGCGACGGTTCTGGTGCGCACGTTGGCACTGCAGCCGCACGGTCGATCCGCGGGCGCAGCCGTACTCGTCCGAGACGTCACCGAGGTGAAGCGCCGCGACCGTGCGCTGCTCAGCAAGGACGCGACGATTCGCGAAATCCACCATCGGGTGAAGAACAATCTGCAGACCGTGGCGGCTCTGCTGAGGCTGCAGTCGCGGCGGCTCGAGAACGAGGAAGCTCGTACCGCGTTGTCCGAATCCGTTCGCCGCGTGACGTCGATCGCGCTGGTGCACGAGATGCTGTCGATGTCGGTCGACGAAGAAGTGGATCTCGACGAGATAGTCGACCGGTTGGTGCCGATCATGCTCGACATCGCCACCGTCAACCCTCGGGTGCGGGTGGTCCGGGACGGCCAACTCGGTGTCTTCTCCGCCGAGCGGGCGACGCCGCTGGTGATGGTGTTGGCCGAGCTGGTGCAGAACGCGATGGAGCACGGGTTCGACGCCGGGTCGGTCGGCGTGGTGCGTATCGGTGCCGATCGTTCGTCGAAATGGCTCGACGTCGCCATCCACGACGACGGCCGCGGGTTGCCCGCAGGGTTCTCGTTGGAGCGTTCGGACGGACTGGGGCTCCAGATCGTGCGCACTCTGGTGTCGGTCGAACTGAACGGTTCTCTGGGCCTGCATCCGGCTCCTGGAGGTGGCACCGACGCGATGCTGCGAGTGCCACTGGGCCGTCGGGTGCCGCGAGCCTGACGGGCCGCTCGTGAACAGTGCGTTACGAACCGGCCGCACTGTGACGTAAGAACGCCCGATCCGTGGAAGCGCCGCTATGCAGTTCGACATGCAGAAGGCCCGGTATCCGCTGAGCGGATACCGGGCCTACCGAGTGTTGTGTGTCTGCGTCCTAGACGGAGCTACGTGCGCGCGTACGTGCGTTGCGTCGCTTGAGTGCACGGCGCTCGTCTTCGCTCATTGCGCCCCATACTCCTGCGTCCTGGCCGGATTCGAGTGCCCAGGACAGGCATTCTGCGGTGACGGGGCACCGAGTACAGACGACTTTGGCATCGGCGATCTGCGCGAGCGCCGGACCACTGTTTCCCACCGGGAAAAATAGTTCCGGATCTTCATCGCGACAAATTGCCTTGTGGCGCCAGTCCATCCTCTGCTCCTTACCGGGCGCCGAAGCGCCGTTTCGTTTCTCTTCTGTTTCACGAGTGGGTAACCAATGTTTCCGCACTGTTGCTTGTGAATGCTTTCACGAACTCAGGTGAAGTCAAGGGATACGCGCGTGACCGTGGTCAAGCTCACTCTGTTAGGCTCGCTTTAGCCTTCTGCGCTCCTTTGTACCCCGACTCGGCAGATATTGCTCGTGATTTCGCAGGAAATTGCCCATCGAGCATCTTCGCGCGCAGGTCACAGTGGGTCTCACGTGACGGGCGCGACAACATCCAATGCGTCGGGAGTCGAGAAGAACTCCGCCTCGGTGCGTTCACCCAGATAGTCTCCGTCCATCTGCAGCCCCATCGGTTCTGCAGACGTGATTCGAACACTCGGGACGTCGTCGACTCGAATCAACTTGCGAGACTTCGGTTCTGCACCTTTGGCCAACAGCTGACGCGACACCCGCAGCGTGGGGAACAGTGCCGTCGAGCGCATCGCGAACACGCCGAGACCCGAATCGAAAGCGGTCCCGGGATTGGTATGGACCGGACGATCGTTCAAGAAGGTCCACGGACTCGAGTTCGACACGAACGCATAGTGCACGTTCTCGAACGGATCCCGCCCGGGAACCTCCACCGTCAACTGCGCCGGACGACGCTTGTGCTTGAAGAACTCCTGCACCGAGAACCGGAGATAACGCGTCGCCGACACCGGCGTACCGTCCTTCCGGCTCGCATCGATGGCCCGACACACTTCCGCGTCCAAACCCATCCCGGCATTGAACGTGAACCACCGGTTGTCGCAATGCCCCAGACCGACCGTCCGCCGCGCCCGCGCATCCAGCAGACCGATCAACTGATTCGTGGCCGCTACCGGATCCGCCTCGATTCCGAGAGAGCGCGCGAACACATTCGCACTACCACCGGGAACGACCGCAATAGGCGGAATCGCGCCGATCGTCACCGCCTGCATCGACGTCGGCAACGGAACCCCGAGCAGACCGTTGATGACCTCGTTCACCGTGCCGTCACCCCCGTGAACGATCACCAGGCCCACCCCGTCCTCACGGGCACCCCGAGCCAACTCCGACGCATGATCACGATGCGTCGTCTGCGCCACCGTCACCCGCAACCGACTCGACAATGCATGAGCCAACAGATCCCGAGCTGCAGCCGTCGTAGAAGTCGCATTGGGATTGACGATCAGCAGCGCACGCACAGGAACAAACACTAACCGGGTGGCTCGGCGGACTCCACCGGCACCACCCGGGCCGTTCCGCAGGCTCCACTCGCGCCCCTGGGTCGTTCCGCAGGTGCCACCGGCACCACCTGGGTCGTTCCGCAGGCTCCACTCCCGGTTGCCTAGGCTGGTCCCGTGTCCACCCAACCCGAGAACCTCACCCCACCGGCCACTTTTCGATCCGCCGGGGTCCTCGTCGCAGCACAAGGTGCCGTCTCGCTGGTCGCGGCCTTCGTTCTCGTCGTGCGCGCGGTCTCCGGAGAGGGCGACAACGCTGTCGCCAACGGGTACGGCACGGCCGGGTGGTTCGGCGTGCTGGGCCTCGGCGTCGGGGCTGCAGGCGTCGCCCTGATTCTCGGCAAACGGTGGGGGAGAGCACTGGCAACCGTCGTCCAGCTATTGCTGCTTCCCGTCGTGTGGTCGCTGCTCACCGGTTCACATCAGACCGTCTACGGCATCGTTCTGGGAATCGTTGTGGTTGCGGTATTGGTGCTGCTGTTCAGTCCACCCTCGTCGCAGTGGATGGCGGCCGAGTACAGCGACGTCGACGACGAACCGCGTCTCTAGGACGCTGTCGCTGCCAGGTCCCTCAGGGCACCGTCGGTCAATCGGAATGTGGTCCACTCGTCCTGAGCCTGCGCGCCCAACGCTCGGTAGAACCCGATCGACGGGGTGTTCCAGTCCAACACCGACCAGGTCAGTCGCGTGTAGCCGTTGGTTTCGCACTCGGCCGCCAACGCTGCCAGCAGTGCGGTTCCGAACCCATGGCCGCGTGCGTCCGGCTGCACGTAGAGGTCCTCCAGATAGATTCCGTTGACCCCGTCCCAGGTGGAGAAGTTCAAGAACCACAGAGCGCACCCCACCACCACGCCGTCGTGCTCGGCGACGTGCGCGAACACCGACGGATTCTCACCGAACAGAGCCGACCGAAGTTGGTCGTCTCGGACCGTGCACAACGAGGACGCCTTCTCGTACTCCGCCAGTTCGTGGACCAACCCGCAGATGGCGGATACATCGTCTTCGGTGGCGCGTCGGATCATCGTGGTCCTCCGGTCGGTTCGGTGCCGATCGAGCGATCGGTGGCTGCAGAGAGAATCGAGGGGTGAACATTGTGGGCGATGAGCTGTCGAAAGGAGTGCTCGAAACCGAGCAGTGAATAGGCGGCCGGGGACAATGCGAAGCGCTTTCCTTCGGTGATGGACGCTTCCGTCCAGCCGGCGATCAGTGCTCTCGAGAAATGGCCGTGTCCCACCAGCACCACGTCCCGGCCTTCGAGCAGTGGAAGAACAACGGACAACACCAGTTCGACGCGAACAGCGATGTCACCGATCGACTCTCCGCCCGGGCACGGGTGCGTCCAGACGGTCCAGTGCGGCACTGTCTCGTGGATCTCCGACGACGTGATGCCCTCGTAGTCGCCGTAGTCCCACTCCGACAGTGCATCCCATGTTCGATCGACCTCGAGCCCCGCGAGATCGGCTGTTCGACGGGCCCGTTCGCGCGGGCTGCTGATGACCACCGGGTCGCGCAGATTCAGCAGAGTCAGTAGTGAGCCGGCCTCGACTGCCTGCTGCTCACCGTGCGCGGTGAGTGGAACATCGGTGTTTCCGGTGTGCTTACCTGCGAGGGCCCATTCGGTTTCCCCGTGACGGAGTAGAACGACTCGGCCGGCCTCGACGGCTCCGTGGTTGGTCATGCACACGATCATGCCTGCCGGTCGGGTGTGGGCTTCGTCATACCGAACCGGTGGATGTGTCCGAAAACGCGATTGAGTCCAGACCTACCGGACGGTTATTCTCTTCTGGATCTTCACCGTCGCAGGCAACGCAGTCCTGCCCGTCAGTGTGCTCACTGCATTGACCTCGTAGCTCTTCTCATCGATCTGGAGAACAATGACCGACTTGCAGAAGCCCGCGCCCTCCGGTGCCCCGGAGAAGCTCGACGGAGCGTTGCTGAAGATCGCCGGTGTCGTCGTTCTCGGCGCGATCATGTCGATTCTCGACGTCACCGTCGTCAGCGTGGCCTTGAGGACGTTCACCGACGTGTTCGAGACCACGTATGCCAACGCGGCCTGGACGATGACCGGTTACACCCTCGCCTTGGCCACCGTCATCCCGTTGACGGGCTGGGCTGCGGACCGTTTCGGCACCAAGCGTCTCTACATCACGGCACTGGTGCTGTTCGTACTCGGTTCGGTGCTGTGCAGTTTCGCCTGGGACATCACGTCGTTGATCGTGTTTCGCGTACTGCAGGGCCTCGGCGGAGGCATGTTGATGCCCCTGGGCATGACGATCATGACGCGTGCCGCCGGCCCCGAACGGATCGGCCGGGTGATGGCCGTGCTCGGTGTGCCGATGCTGATCGGGCCCATCGCGGGCCCCATCCTCGGCGGTTGGCTGATCGAGGCCGCGAGCTGGCACTGGATCTTCCTCATCAACTTGCCGATCGGCATTCTCGCGCTGATCGCCGCAATCGTGATCTTTCCGCGAGACAATCCGACCCCGTCGGAATCGTTCGACTTCCGCGGCATGCTGATGCTCTCGCCCGGTCTGGCCCTGTTTCTCTACGGTGCGTCGTCGGTCGTCGAAACCGAGACCGTACTGGCCGTCAAGGTGCTGGTTCCGGTCATCGTGGGCCTGGTGCTGATCGTGTTGTTCGTCTTCCACGCTCTGCGCGTCGAGCATCCGTTGATCGACCTGAGGCTCTTCCGGAACCGTTCACTCACCGTCGCAGTCATCACGACCACCTTCTTCATGGTCGCGTTCATGGGCGCAGGGTTGCTGTTTCCCAGCTACTTTCTGCTCCGCGGCGAGTCCACACTGTCGGCCGGGCTGCTTCTTGCACCGCAGGGTATCGGCGCGATGATAGCCATGCCGATCGCCGGAGTGATCGCGGACAAGACCGGTCCAGGACGAATCGTGCTGATGGGCATGGTCCTGATCACCGCAGGCATGGCGGTGTTCACCCAGGTCGGCACCAGCACGTCGTACACGTTGTTGATCGGAGCCTTGTTCGTCATGGGGCTGGGGCTCGGCTCGACGATGATGCCCATCATGACTGCTGCGCTGCAGACGTTGACGAACGAAACAGTCGCTCGCGGTTCGACATTGATGAACATCGTCCAGCAGGCCGCCGGATCGATCGGAACCGCGTTGATGTCGGTGGTGTTGACCGCGCAGCAGAAGCCGGCGCTGACGGCCTCGAGCCAGCTCGAAGCATTCGACATCTCGGCGCGCGCGTTCGGGACCACCTTCATGGTCGCGTTGGTGCTCATCGTCATCACGTTCGTGCCCGCGTTCTTCCTGCCCCGAACCAAGCACGTTTCTCAGGAATCCGCGCCGCCGATCGTGATGCACTGACGCGCCCGGAACCGACAAACCTCGCTCGAGCGGCGAATCTAGGCAAGGATCAGGGCGTGACGACAATTCTTGCGGTAGCGAATCAGAAGGGCGGCGTGGCCAAGACCACTACGGTCGCCTCGCTGGCAGCCGCGCTGCACGCACTCGACCGACGCGTTCTGGTGGTCGATCTCGACCCGCAGGGATGCCTGACGTTCTCGCTCGGTCACAACCCGGACAAGCTCGACTCGTCGGTGCACGAGGTATTGACCGGGGACGCACAGGTCGAGGACGTGCTGATCGAGACGGCGGAGGGGATCGTGCTGTTGCCCGCCACGATCGACCTCGCGGGTGCGGAGGCGCTGTTGCTCATGCGCGCCGGTCGCGAGTTCGCACTCAGGCGTGCTCTGGCACCGATTCTGCAGGATTTCGACGTGGTCGTCATCGATTGCCCACCCTCGCTCGGTGTTCTCACGCTGAACGGTCTCACTGCAGCGCAATCGGTTCTGGTCCCGCTCCAGTGTGAGACGCTCGCTCACCGCGGCGTCGGACAACTACTGCGGACGGTGTCCGAGGTGCAGCAGATCACCAACCCCGACCTCGCACTGCTGGGTGCACTGCCCACCCTGTTCGATGCCCGTACCACCCACAGCCGTGACGTGCTCGGCGATGTTTCCGACCGGTACTCGCTGCCGGTCCTCGCTCCGCCGATTCCCAGGACGGTGCGTTTCGCGGAGGCGAGTGCATCCGGCGCAACAGTGCTGTCGGGGCGAAAAAACAAGGGCGCGCAGGCGTATCGCGAGCTGGCCGAGAACTTGTTGGCCCACTGGGAGGGCACAGCGGAACTGAAGACGTACGACCCCGCGGAGTAGCTCCTCCGATCGGCCGGCCTCGATCAGCCGTCCTCGATCAACCCAGCGCGACCAGGTCGGAACCGCGCTGCTCGACGACGACATCGCCGATCACGGAGGTCTGCACCGGTCCGTCGTAGTCGCCGCGATCGATCGGAATCTCGGCAATCACCGTGCCGGTGGCGAGCTCGACCACCGCGATCGCGTCGGGCACGGGAACCAGTAGCCTGCCGGCCATGACGGCACCGCTGCCGAGGGCCCCGGGCATGGACCACGCCGGAGTCAGGTCGGTGGAGTTCAGTGCCTGCACTCCGGAGCCGGTGAACCAGGTGAACACCGAACCCTGTTTCGCTGCCGGCGAGGCGGGCGGTGCGGATGTTGGGCCGAGGCCCGCGGGGAGAACGAACTCGGAGACGGCCGTGGCGGTGTCGTCGTAGAGCGCGATGCGCGCAGGGGCACCGTTTGCGGACGGAACATACAGCGCGACAAGGCTTCCCGTCAGAGCCAGGACGCGTCCGGATGTCGGCTCCTGCGCCGAGGTGACGAGATCCGGGACCACCGAGGATCCGTACTCCTCGGGTTCGCTCGCATCCTTGGGGGCAGGGTTGAGCAGAGACAGTCGTGCGGCCGGCTCACCCGGGCACTGTTCGAGCACTGCCGTCCGCGAATTGGACGACGTGGTGGACAGGAACGTGCATCCGGTTCTCGGCTGAGTACCCGGGTTGACCGGAGCATCGACGCGCCCGTATTCGAGTGTGCGCACCATGTCCGAGCGCCACAGTTCCATCCGAGTGTCGCCTCGCGAGGTCACGTAGGTGCCGTCGGACGAGAGGTACACCGAGTCGTCTGCGTCGGACGTGCGCTGTGCTGTGCGGACGCCGGTCGATCCGTCGAGCGTGGTCACCTGCGAGCAACCGCGGTCGTCGCGGTAGACCGAGACGGCAGTGTTCCAGGAGGCGATCACCGAGCACAGGGGTAGGTCTCGCGAGTACGACCACGCCGGGTCGCCGGAACGGGGGTCGTGGCCGACCACCGAACCGCCATCGCCGGTCACGACTGTCGAACCGGTCACGACCGGAACCGGCGTATGCGTCGAATCCGTCGCCGAACTCGGTGCCCGCCACAACTCGGACAGGGCGGCGGGCACGGAGGCGGCCGCCTCGGACGGCGCAAGAGGATTGTCGGCCGTGACAGAGGTGGTGCCCCGAGCGTCACCCGTGAGCCAGGCGACGCTCGCGGCCACGACCACCGTCACCGCGATGACTACCGCGACGACGAGATCGGTTCTCGACCTACGTTCTGGAGCCAGCACGGCTGGAGACTACTCCGACGCGCTCGCCGTCGACGGCCCGGTCTCGGCGGACGATCCGCTCGTGCGGCGACGGCGTCGGCGACGAGGAGCGGTCTTGGTCGACGCTTCCGCTGTCGACGAATCGGTCGAATCCGACTGTGCTGCAACAGGGTTCGCGGTCGATGCGGAGGCGTTGGCCGAGTCGGTCGAGGTCGAGGCCTGGTCCCCGTCCTGTCCCGCGCGGGTGCGACGGCGGCTGCGTGAGCGGCGCGGCTTGCTCGGTGCGGATGCCTCTGCCGACGGTGCTGCGGACTCGGATTCGGGGGCCTTGTCAGCGGCCTGCTCCGCGGCTCGCGCGGGTGCCGCCTTGCGTACGGTGCCGGTCGCATCGGTGGGGATATCGAGCTCGGCGAACAGATGCGGCGAGCTCGAGTAGGTCTCGACCGGATCCGGCATACCCAGATTCAGGGCCTTGTCGATCAGCTGCCAGCGCGGGATATCGTCCCAGTCGACGAGGGTGACGGCGATACCGGTGCGCCCTGCACGGCCGGTACGGCCGATGCGGTGGACGTAGGTCTTCTCGTCCTCGGGGCACTGGTAGTTGATGACGTGGGTGACGTCGTCGATGTCGATACCCCGGGCCGCGACGTCGGTGGCGATCAGCACGTCGATCTTGCCGGTGCGGAACGCCTTGAGAGCCTTCTCGCGTTGGACCTGCCCGAGATCTCCGTGGACCGCGCCGACCGAGTAGCCACGCTCGGCGAGCTCGTCGGAGACCTTCTGCGCGGTGCGCTTGGTGCGGGTGAACACCATCGTCGCGCCGCGGCCTTCCGCCTTGAGCACCTTGGCGACCATCTCGACCTTGTCGAGTGCGTGCGCCCGGTAGACGTGCTGGGCGGTGCGATCGTGCACGGCGGAGGACTCCGCCTCTTCGGCCCGGATGTGCGTCGGCTGCGTCAGGAACGTGCGCGCCAGCGTGATGATCGGGCCGGGCATCGTCGCGGAGAACAGCATCGTCTGACGCTTGTCGGGGACCATGCCCAGGATGCGTTCGATGTCGGGAAGGAACCCGAGGTCGAGCATCTCGTCGGCCTCGTCGAGAACCAGGACGCCGACCTTGCCGAGGATCAGGTGGTTCTGCTTGGCGAGGTCGAGTAGACGGCCGGGAGTGCCGACGACGACGTCGACGCCGTTCTGGAGCGCGCTGATCTGAGCTTCGTACGGGCGGCCGCCGTAGATGGAAAGAACCTTCACCGGGCCGTTCGCGCCGCTGAGGTACTTCGATGCATTCTCGAGGTCGGAGCTGACCTGAACACACAGCTCACGGGTCGGCACGATGATCAGCGCGCGTGGCGTGCCGTCGAGCGGGGTCGTTCCGGAATTCTCCGTGGCGAGACGATGCAGCAGAGGCACACCGAAACCGAAGGTCTTGCCCATTCCGGTCCTGGCCTGCCCGATGAGGTCGTCTCCCGCGATCGCCAGCGGAAGAGTGAGCTCCTGAATGGCGAAGGTGCGCTCGATACCCATGTCGGCAAGTGCACGAACGATGTCGGCGTCGACGTTCAACTCGGCGAACGTCGGCGGCACATGCGTGTCGTCCAGTTGGGCCGACAGGGTCGTGTCGCCGGTCTCGGATTCTTGGTCTACGACTATCTTGCTCAGGGGACTGGCCTTCCTCGTGGTCGAACGTACGCACAAGGAAGGGCACAGGCCTATTGCCGGCCGAAGTCGATGCCCTCAATCCGATGTGATGTCGCCGTCAGCCTCAGCGCGGCCGCGAACTGTGACGTTCGCTGCGGCGAAGCTCTCGAGGCGACCCGGATCAGGTGCGCACACATTATCGATGATCGCCGCATCGGCTTTCGGTCCGTGTGACAGGTCCGCGAGCAACGATCGACACCATGGTAGCTTGCCCGGCCCGATTCTCCACGGTCGACGGGTCGCGGCAGGTGTGACGCGCCCCGCGACGGGGCGTCGGACACGGGTCTACGATTCGTGGAATGGGAGCCCATTCGTCGGAGTCGTCGTCGCCCGCAGTTGCATCCACCGCCCTCGTCGGGTCGAGCGATCCGGACAGAGGGGAGCCCGCGATCGCACACGATCACCCGGGCGTTCCCGACTTGTTCGCCGTGCTCGCCTACGGCGAGATCTCTGCGTTCTACCGGTTGGCGGAGGACGCTCGAATGGCTCCGTCCATGGAAGGCCGGGTGGCGCTGGCGAGTATGGCCGCCGCCGAGATGAGTCACTTCGAGACTTTGGAACAGGCTTTGTTGAACCGTGGCCTCGACGTGTATTCGTCGATGGATCCGTTCGTGCGGGCTCTGGACGAGTACCACGCCTCCACCACGCCGTCGACCTGGTTGGAGTCGTTGGTCAAGGCATACGTGGGTGACGGAATCGCCGCTGATTTCTACCGGCAGATCGCGCACAGCCTCGCCCCCGACGTCGCGGAGATCGTCCGCGACGTGTTGGCCGAGACCGGGCATTCGGAGTTCGTCGTCCACGAGGTGTCCGAACGGGTCCGGGCGAGCTCCCAGGACAAGGCACGCCTGATGTTGTGGGGGCGTCGACTGCTCGGCGAGGCGATCACGCAGGCCCAGTTCGTGCTCGCGCAGCGCGAGTCGCTGACCGATCTCGTCATCACCGCGTCGGGCGACCTCAACGGGGTCGTCGCTCTGTTCGATCGCATGCAGGAGCAGCATGCCGAACGGATGTCCTCGCTCGGGTTGGACTGATCGGCTCGATCGAGCACCGGGCGGGGCCGGTCCCCGCCGGTGTTCGCTGACAGCACAGGCCTGGAAGCGGCTGCGGCACGCGGGCTGCACTAGCCTGGCGAGAACAGCGTCAGTTGTCGAGAGTTCGGAGGTTGACCGTGGAGGTCAAGATCGGTGTGTCGGAGAGTTCCCGTGAGCTCGTCGTGAACAGTGCGCAGTCCCCGGCCGAGGTCGAAGCGCTCGTATCGACCGCCTTCGCAGGTAAGGACGGAGTGCTGTCGTTGGAGGACGAGAAGGGACGCAAGTTCTTGATCCAGACCGCCAAGGTGTCGTACGTCGAGATCGGCCCGTCCGATCCTCGCAAGGTCGGGTTCGCAACCACCTGACACGGCCGGTAACACCACACGCCCCTCGTTCTACTCGAACGAGGGGCGTGTGGCGTATGTGGGCGGGATCCCCGACCGGCTGGTTACGGAGACTGCAGCGGAACGTGCGACAGGCCGCCCCAGGCCAGTGAAACCGTGGTGTCGACGGCGTCTTCCTTGGAGATCGGCCGATCTGCTTCGAGCCAGTAGCGTGCGGTGAACTGGCTGGCACCGACGAGGCCGACGGCCAGCACTCGTGCCCGGTACGGATCGAGTCCGGAATCGTGGGCAACCAGGTCGAAGACGGCGTCGACGCATGCTTCGGTCGCCTGCTCCACGCGGGCGTTGACCTGAGGGTCACCCATCAGATCCGACTCGAAGACCAGACGGAAGCCCTGGGTGTCGGTGTCGACGAAATCGTAGAACGCCAGAACCGCGGCGCGGACGCGTTGCTTGTTGTCCGTCGTCGAACGCAGAGCCTGACGAACCCCGGCGATGAGGGTGTCGACGTAGCTCTGCAGTACCGCCAGGTACAGCTCGAGTTTGCCGGGGAAGTGCTGGTAGAGAACCGGTTTGCTGACTCCGGCGCATTCGGCGATCTCGTCCATTCCCGACGCGTGATAGCCGCGGGTCACGAAGATTTCGCTCGCAGCAGCCAGCAGTTGCGCCCGACGGGCATCACGCGGCAGCCTGGCGCTGCGGCGGTTGCCGGTGGTGGCCGGACGGTCGGAGGACCTCCGGTCGTCGAGATCTGTCATCAAATATGTTCCCATCGCGTCGACAGCTGCGCTCGTCTTGGTTCGACAACGTGCGGTCCGGCGTGAACTTCCGGCGGGTGGCCTTCGGTTCGGACCGCTCGTAGCGCAGATCACGGGCAACGATACTCGTGGCCGTCGGCACCGCTGGGATCCTGGGGGATCCTTGTCGGAAACGGGCGATCTCGAATCACATCGGATGGTTTGTTTGTACGATGTTTGTCGTACCGAGAGCCCGATAGATCCGTCCCCGGTATCGGCGTGCCGAGCGGCGAGCGAGCAGGATTGTGAGATCGTGAGCGAGTGACTGACCGAGGCGAGCCGCGAATTCGCGGCGGTGTGCAGTCCGGCGGGTTCGACGAGCGGTCGGACGATCTTCCACGAGGCGTGGGTGGTCGTGGGTCGCATCAGCCCTTGCGCGCGCAGTGGGACCCGACGCAGCGCGAGGTCAAGGACCGCAGTCGCCGCCCCGAGCGTGACGTGCGTAAACAGACCAAGTTGGGAAAGTTCGCCGCCACCTACGGCTGGCGGGCGTACGCGGTACCGATTCTGATCGCCGTCACCGCGCTCGTGGTCGTCGATGCCGTTCGGGCCGGTGACCCGGTTGTCGGCACCGCCTCTCAGGGCACCTCGCAGGACCCAGGGTTCGGCACGCTGAGTTCCGATACGTCCGGAACCGGAATCATCGGGGTCCCGCCGCAGGCCGACGGCAATTTCGCGGAAACGATCTCGTCCGGTGAGCTGCCCGACGGTGGACCGTTCGCGGTGCAGGGGGCAGGCACCTGGCACACCGTCGCCGGGAGCACCGAGCAGGTCGGCCAGGGAACCGAGCGGGTGTTCACCTATACCGTCGAGGTCGAGGACGGTGTGGACACCGTCGGTTTCGGCGGCGACGAGTCGTTCGGCCGTCTGGTGGATCAGACGTTGGCCAACCCCAAGAGCTGGACCAACGACCCGCGTTTCGCGTTCCGGCGTATCGATCAGGGTGACCCGGATTTTCGGATTTCCCTGACGTCGCAGATGTCCATTCGGCAGGCGTGTGGATACGACATCCAACTCGAGGTGTCCTGCTACAACCCCGGCATCGAACGGGTCGTGCTCAACGAACCCAGATGGGTGCGCGGAGCGATCTCCTTCCAGGGAGACATCGGTTCGTACCGTCAGTATCAGATCAACCACGAGGTCGGACACGCCATCGGCTACCAGCAGCATCAGCCGTGCGAAACCGACGGCGGGCTGGCACCGGTGATGATGCAGCAGACGTTCGGAACGGCCAACGACGACATCGCGCGGCTCGACCCCGAGGGCGTCGTGCCCATGGACGGCAAGACCTGCCGGTTCAACCCGTGGCCCTATCCGCGCGGGTGAGCGATCGCGGATTAGATTCGAAGGCGGCGGACGCAATTGTGCGGTCGCCCCGTCGAGTCGAGGAGAGTCGCTGAGCGTGGTCCACCTACCGCCACTGGTCGAAGCCACCGGTGAACTGACCTCCGAGGAGGTTGCCAGGTACAGCCGTCACCTGATCATTCCGGACGTCGGAACGGACGGCCAGAAGCGGTTGCGGAACGCCCGCGTGCTCGTGGTCGGAGCCGGCGGACTGGGTTCGCCTGCGCTGCTGTACCTCGCGGCCGCCGGCATCGGAACGCTGGGCATCGTGGAATTCGACGACGTCGAGCTGTCCAACCTCCAGCGACAAGTCATCCATGGGCGGTCCGACGTCGGACGACCGAAGGCCGACAGCGCACGGGACTCGATCCTCGAACTCAACGACGGCGTCTCGGTGGTGCTGCACAGGGTCCGCCTCGACTCGTCCAACGCGATCGACCTCTTCGGCAATTACGATCTCGTTCTCGACGGCACCGACAACTTCGCCACCCGATACCTCGTCAACGACGCGGCCGCACTGGTCGGTATCCCGTACGTGTGGGGTTCGATCTACCGGTTCGAGGGGCAGGTCTCGGTGTTCTGGGATGCAGCTCCGGGCGGCGTCGGGATCAACTATCGAGATCTGTACCCCGAGGCTCCGCCGCCGGGAATGGTGCCCTCCTGCGCCGAGGGTGGCGTCCTGGGCGTGCTCTGCGCCTCGATCGGGTCGGTCATGGTGACCGAAGCCATCAAGTTGATCACCGGAATAGGCGAGACGCTGCTGGGACGGCTGATGATCTACGACGCGTTGGCCATGAGCTACCGAACCGTCGGACTGGCCCGTGATCCGCACCGAACCCCGATCACGGAACTGATCGACTACGACGCCTTCTGCGGGGTGGTGCCGGCCGTCGAATCCGACGACGCCTCGATCAGCCCCGAGCAGCTACGGGCGATGTTGGATTCCGGACGCGAGGTCGCCTTGATCGACGTGCGTGAGCCGGTGGAGTGGGACATCGTGCGGATCGAGGGCGCTCGGCTGATACCGCGCGGGCGAATTCTGTCCGGGGCGGCGTTGGCCGAACTGCCACAGCAGGTACCGATCGTTCTGTACTGCAAAACCGGCATCAGGTCCGCGGAGGTTCTCGACGCTCTCGTCGGTGCCGGTTTCACCGACGCAACCCATCTCGACGGCGGAATCGTGGAGTGGGCCAAGCAGATCGAGCCCGGCCTGCCCATCTACTGACGTGGCGGCTGGGCCGCATGCGCGCGTCGTCCGCAGAGCTCTGCCCGATCGGCGGTACCGTGGCGTTCGTGAGCTCTGTCGAACCTCCTCAGCACGTGATCTCTACGTTCGGGCTGCGCGATGTCGAGCCTGCGCCACTGGGTGCGGACTGGGACGGAGGGTGGCGTCTGGGTGACGTCGTGCTCTCGCCCGTCGCCGATCACGCTCGCGCAGCCTGGTCTGCGAAGGTGCGAGAAACACTGACTGTGGACGGTGTGCGCCTCGCTCGACCGGTGCGCTCGACCGATGGTCGATACGTCGTGTCCGGTTGGCGTGCAGATACGTTCGTCGCAGGCGAACCCGAGCCTCGCCACGACGAAGTGGTCTCGTTGTCCATGCGGTTGCACGCAGCGACCGCGCAGTTGGAACGTCCCCGCTTCTTGGTGCAGCCACCCGTCGCCCCGTGGGCCGACGTCGACGTGTTCGTCGCGGCCGACCGGGCCGCCTGGGAGGCCGTTCCGCTACGGACCGCTCGCGGTGCGGGTGCGCCGGAGCCGTCGTCGAGTGACGGCAAGAGCAGCCTCGAATTGGTCAAACAGCTTGCGACACTGCGTAAGCCCGTCGAATCGCCGGACCAATTGGTACACGGCGACCTGTTCGGGACGGTGTTGTTCTCCGGCAGCGATGCTCCGGGGATCAGCGATATCACCCCGTACTGGCGTCCGGCGTCGTGGGCCGCCGGCGTCGCCGTGGTGGACGCGCTCTCGTGGGGAGACGCCGACGACGGTCTGGTGGGCCGGTGGGACGATCTACCGGAATGGCCGCAGATGCTGTTGCGCGCGTTGATGTTTCGTCTGGCTGTGCACGCACTTCATCCGCGGTCGACGTCGGAGGCATTTCCCGGCCTCGCGCGTACGGCAGATCTGGTGCGTCTCATTCTGTAGGTTCGGGCGCGTGGCCCGGAGCGGCGGAGAGTTCGCGGAACAGCGACCGGGCGGAGGCGATTGCCCGGGCCGAATCACCGTCCACGATCGCGTCGACGAGGGCTGTGTGCTCGGCGACGTAGTCGTCGTCGTGAGCAGTGGCGTGTTCTCTGATCGTCTCGTGGATCACCGGTAGCAACGAGTCGTAGAACTCCAGGTAGATCGCGTTGTGGCTGGCGGCGACGATGCTCCGATGCAGGCGCGCGTCGATTCGTACGGCGTCGGCCAACGGCACGTCGCCGCTCGACCAGGCGACATTGCGGTTCTCGAGGGCGTCGTTCATCTCTCGGATGTCGTGCTCGTCGCGTCGATCCGCAGCCAATGCTGCTGCGGTCACCTCGAGAGTTTCCCGGAGCTCGGTGACGTCGCGATAACGGGCGTCCGAGAAGTACTTGCCCAGGGTGCCGCCGAGGTCCGAGCAGGTCATGACGAACGTTCCCGACCCCTGCCGTCGCTCGACCATGCCGGCGTGGACGAGTGCCTGAACGGCCTCACGAACCGTGTTTCGCCCGGTGCCGGTCATCTCGCACAGCTCCGGTTCGGTGGGAATTCTGCTGCCGACCGGCCATCGTTTCGACGTGATCTCGTCGCGCAGGGCTGCAGTGACCTGGGTGATCAGGCTCGATCGGTGGACCTGGCGCACGGAGGCTCCTCGTTCTGGGGGCGGTGCAGTGCTCGGGGTGCTGCGCCGACGATGATACTGCGTTGCACCCGATGATCCGGTCATCCTATGATTACGCGGTGAGTGCGCCTACCGTTTCCGAGACCACCCAGACCGGTACATCACTCGTTCGCGGCCGACTGCTGGTGTTCGCCGCCATCGTTCTTTCTGCGCTGACGCTGCGCGCCGCCGTGACGTCCATCAGCCCTCTGTTCGGCAGGATCGCAACGGATCTGCAGTTCGGGGATGCCGTCATCGGCGTCGTCGGGATGCTGCCACCGGCGATGTTCGCCGTGTTCGGGTTGGCGACACCGCTTCTCGCCAAGCGCACCGGTCTCGAGCGCGCCGCCCTGCTCGCCATGGCGTTGACCACGATCGGGATGGCCACCCGGGCATTCGCGCCGAACACGGCGTCGTTGCTGGCGCTGTCCGCGATCGCCCTCGCCGGCATGGGTATCGGAAACGTCGTCATCCCACCTCTGGTCAAGCGGTACTTCTCGGATCGACTCGCAGTGGTCAGCACCATCTACATCTGTGCACTCCAGATCAGCACCATGATTCCGCCCCTGCTCGCGGTTCCGGTCGCCGATGCCCACGGGTGGCGGCTCTCCATCGGGGTCTGGGCGATCGTCGGTGTTGCCGCAGCATTGCCGTGGCTCGGTGTCGTGATCGCCCGACGCGGTCGCGACGAGAAGGACGTCTCTGCCGAGGCCGGTTCGGCGGCCGTGCACACCCGATCCGGCGGCCGCATCCATCGATCCTCGCTCGCGTGGGGAATGGTGATGATGTTCGCGATGACGTCGCTGATCACGTATTCGATGTTGACGTGGCTGCCGACGCTGTTGATCGACTCGGGTATCGGCGAGGGGTTGGCCGGAGCCTCGGTCGCCGCGTTCGGAGCGATGGGCCTGGTCACGTCGCTGGCCACGCCGACCCTCTGCGCAAAATTGCGTAATCCGTTCGGGCTCGTCCTGGTCGCCGCGGTGTGTTACCTCTGTGGGTTCTCCGGCTTGCACTTCTCGCCTGCCGCCGGAACGGTGATCTGGGTGTGCCTGATCGGTCTCGGCACGATGACGTTCCCGATGTCGCTGACGCTGATCAATCTCAGGACCCGCACCGCGGTGGGCTCATCCTCGCTCTCGGGGTTCACCCAGGGGTTGGGCTATGTGGTGTCGGCCACCGGCCCGATTCTGTTCGGCTTCCTGCACACCGTGTCCGGCGGTTGGGGACTGCCGCTGACACTGCTCACCGGATGCGTTGTGATTCTGCTGGTCGGCGGCTATCTGTGCTGTCGACCTCGGATGCTCGAAGACTCCTGGTGACCCGGCTCGTCGACGCGTTCGATCTCACGTACGCATCGACGAGCGGGTGAGAACGAGTTAATCAGCGGGTCACCGCACGCAGCGCCGCTGCAACATGGCTTTCCTATCTTGGTGTCACTCACCGAACCAGGAGGCCATACGTGACCAGCCTTTCTCGCAGCGCTTCAGCCGAAACCGGCTCTGCTGCCACCGCACCCGTTCCGCCCGGAACCGTTCCCGTCTCGGTGAATCATCGGATCGCGCATTGGAATTCCGAGGACGTGCAGGCGTGGGAAGGCGGCGGTAAGCAGATCGCCAAACGAAACCTGATCTGGTCGGTCGTCGCCGAACACGTCGGCTTCTCGATCTGGTCGATCTGGTCGGTGATGGTGCTGTTCATGCCGTTGTCGGTTTACGGCATCGATGCCGCGGGCAAATTCTTCCTGGTGGCAGTCCCCACTCTCGTCGGTGCTGTCCTGCGCATTCCGTACACGTTCGCCACGGCGAAATTCGGCGGGCGCAACTGGACCATCTTCAGCGCTCTGGTGTTGTTGATTCCCACGCTGTTGACGATGTACTTCATGTTGAACCCGGCCTCGTACACCACGTACATCATCGTGGCGGCGTTCGCCGGAGTCGGCGGCGGTAACTTCGCCTCGTCGATGACGAACATCAACGCCTTCTATCCGCAGCGCGAAAAGGGTTGGGCCCTCGGACTGAACGCCGGCGGAGGCAACATCGGCGTACCCGTCATCCAGCTCATCGGTCTGCTGGTCATCGCTACCATCGGCAACACCGCACCCGAGATCGTCTGCGCCGTGTACCTGGTGTTCATCGCGATCGCCGCCGTCGGTGCCGCGCTGTACATGGACAACCTCGACAACCAGAAGACCAACGGCCGCTCCATGATCGACGTGTTGAAGTTCTCCGACGCATGGTGGATCGCCTTCCTCTACATCGGCACGTTCGGATCGTTCATCGGCTTCAGCTTCGCATTCGGGCAGGTACTCCAGATCAACTTCCTGGCCGGATTGACCGACGGGGCACCCGCCACGGCGGCTCAGCAGGCCCAGGCCTCGCTGCACGCTGCACAGATCGCGTTCCTCGGGCCACTGCTGGGGTCGCTGTCGCGTCCGTTCGGCGGCAAGCTCGCCGACAAGATCGGCGGCGGAAAGATCACCCTGTACACGTTCGTGGCCATGACCTTCTCCACCGGAATTCTGGTAGCGGCCAGCACCTGGGACGACTCGACGCCCGGGGCGGCCAGCGGCACAGTGATGGTCCTCTTCGTCATCGGATTCATCGCACTCTTCTTGCTCTCGGGCCTCGGCAACGGGTCGGTGTACAAGATGATTCCCGCGATCTTCGCTGCGAAATCTGCTGCACTGCACGGCATGACGGTCGAGGAACAGCAGCACTGGTCCCGCAAGATGTCCGGCGCACTGATCGGGATCGCCGGTGCCATCGGCGCACTCGGCGGTGTCGCCATCAACTTGGTGCTGCGGGCGTCGTACTCCGGTAGTGCGAAGTCGGCAACCACAGCGTTCTGGGTGTTTCTCGGCTTCTACGTGGTCTGCGCGATCGTCACGTGGGCGATCTATTTGCGCAGGACCGACTCCGCCGATGCCGACGCTCCGGTAGCCGTCTGACGCTCGGTGCAGGCGCGCTCGAAACATTCTGCACGGCAACGAAATCGGAAGGACCCGCAATGAAGAACGCGGTAGTGGTAGGGCACGGAATGGTAGGGCACAGGTTCGTCGAGGCGCTGCGGGCGCGCGACGAGGGTGCCGAGTGGAAGATCACGATCCTGTGCGAGGAAGCTCTGCCGGCGTACGACCGGGTAGGTCTGTCGTCCTACGTCGGTGCCTGGGACCACAAGGAACTTGCGTTGGCGGGCAACGACTATCCGGGCGACTCCCTCGTCGAGATGCGTACCGGGGTACGGGCCGAACGCGTCGACCGTGACCACCGAACCGTCGTCACCTCGGCCGGCGACACCGTGGACTACGACGCGCTGGTCCTCGCCACCGGCTCCTACCCGTTCGTCCCGCCGATCGCCGGACACGACCTGCCCGCGTGCTTCGTCTACCGCACCCTCGACGACCTGGACAGGATCCGTGCACGCGCCGACGCCGCTGGACCGGGAGCCGTGGGCGTGGTCGTCGGTGGCGGCCTGCTCGGCCTCGAAGCGGCGAACGCGTTGAAGAAGATGGGCATGACGCCGCACGTCATCGAGTTCGCGCCGCGATTGATGCCGCTTCAGGTGGACGAAGGCGGCGGTGCGCTACTGGCCCGCCTCGTCACCGATCTGGGGTTGAACGTGCATGTGGGAGTGGGCACGTCGTCGATCACCGAGAACGACAGCGCCGGATTGACGGTCGAGCTGAGCAACGGCGATACGATCGACGCGGCGCTGCTGGTGTTCTCCGCGGGGGTACGACCGCAGGACCGGCTGGCTCGCGAAAGCGGCCTCGACGTCGGCGAGCGCGGCGGTATTCTGGTCGACATCGGCTGCACCACATCCGATCCCGACGTCTACGCCATCGGCGAATGTGCTGCGGTCGAAGGCCGATGCTACGGACTCGTCGCGCCCGGATATTCGACGGCCGAGGTGGTGGCCGACCGATTGCTCGGCGGCGCAGCGGAATTCCCCGGAGCGGACATGTCGACCAAGCTCAAGCTCATGGGCGTCGATGTGGCGAGCTTCGGTGACGCGATGGCCGCAACTCCGGGTGCGCTCGAGGTGGTCTTCAGTGACGCACCCAAGGGCACCTACGCCAAGCTCGTCGTCACCGACGACGCCAAGACGTTGCTCGGCGGCATCCTCGTCGGCGACGCATCGGCGTACTCGTTGCTCCGGCCGCTCGTCGGACGCGAATTGCCGGGCGATCCGGGTTCGCTGATCTCTCCGGCGGCCGAGCAGGTCGGCATCGGAGCGCTTCCCGACGACGCCGAGATCTGCTCGTGCAACGGTGTGACGAAGGGTGCGATCTGCTCGGCCATCTCCGACGGTGCGTGCGATCTGGCCGCGGTGAAGAGCTGCACCACGGCAGGCACCACCTGTGGAGGATGCTTGCCGTCGATCAAATCGCTGCTGGCGGCATCGGGAGTGGTGCTGTCGAAGTCGTTGTGCGAGCACTTCTCTCAGTCGAGGGCCGAGTTGTTCGAGATCGTGCGGGCGACGAACACCCGAACTTTCTCGTCGTTGATCGCCAAGTACGGATCGGGTGCCGGCTGCGACATCTGCAAGCCCGTCGTGGCCTCGATTCTCGCGTCCACCTCGTCGGATCACATTCTCGACGGTGAACTGGCGTCGTTGCAGGACACCAACGATCACTTCCTGGCCAACATCCAGAAGAACGGCACCTATTCGGTGGTGCCTCGGATGCCAGGAGGGGAGTGCACGCCCGAGCAGTTGATCGTCATCGGTGAGGTCGCCCGGGACTTCGGGCTGTACACCAAGGTGACCGGCGGGCAACGCATCGACATGTTCGGTGCCCGCGTCGAACAGCTTCCCGAAATCTGGAAGCGGCTCGTCGACGCAGGCATGGAATCGGGTCAGGCGTACGGAAAGTCGCTGCGTACGGTCAAGAGCTGCGTCGGGTCCAGCTGGTGCCGCTACGGTGTTCAGGACTCGGTGGGAATGGCCGTCGACCTCGAGAACCGGTACCGCGGACTGCGCTCGCCGCACAAGATCAAGTTCGGAGTGTCGGGCTGCGCACGTGAGTGCGCCGAAGCCCGCGGCAAGGACGTCGGCATCATCGCCACCGAAGGTGGCTGGAATCTCTACGTGGGCGGCAACGGTGGCCAGTCGCCCAAGCACGCCCAGTTGCTCGCGTCCAACCTCGACGACGCCACACTCGTCAGCTACATCGACCGCTATCTGATGTTCTACGTCCGCACCGCGGACCGCCTGCAACGCACCGCACCGTGGCTGGAATCGCTCGATGGGGGATTGGACCACCTCAAAGCCGTCGTCTGCGAGGACAGCCTGGGCATCGGCGCAGAACTCGAGGCAGACATGGCACGCCACGTCGCCGGCTACAAGGACGAATGGGCAGGGGTGCTCGAAGACGAGGAGAAGCTCGGCCGGTTCGTGTCCTTCGTCAACGCTCCGGCCGAGGCCGATCCGACCATCGCGTTCGACGAGTCCGGCGCACGCAAGGTGCCCGTGCTGATGGGGATGCCGCGCATCGGAGCGTGACGTGCTCGAGTGACGGGTTCCTGACAACCGACAGGTCACGAACCTGAGCGCATGTGCACAGGTGGGTAATCGCCGCTTAACGGCCAAGAAACACGGGCAGCGTCAAATAGCTGACCAGGAGGTACGCCATGACTGTCATCGATTCACATACTTCGGTACCGAACGATCTTTCGCGAGACTGGACCCCGGCCTGCACCCTCGACGCTCTCATCCCGGGTCGCGGGGTGGCGGTGTTGCTGCGCGGCGGCACCCAAGCGGCACTGTTCCTGCTCGACGACGGACGACTGTTCGCCGTGGGCAACATAGATCCCTACGGCCGGGCCGCAGTGATGTCGCGTGGTCTGGTCGGCGACCGCGGCGGCGAGCCCACGGTCGCGTCTCCGCTGCTCAAGCAGGTCTTCTCTCTCGTCGACGGACGGTGCCTCGACGATGCGGAGGTCTCGCTCGGCTCGTTCGAGGTCGCCACGGTCGAGGGTGTCGTGCTCGTCCGCGGCGGATCTACGTGACCGAAAATGTCGGGGCGGACATGCCTCTGGCCGGGTTCACCGTCGGGGTGACGGCGTCGCGTCGCGCCGAGGAGTTCGCGACTTTGCTCGAGCGGCGTGGGGCCAGTGTGATGCACGCGCCTGCGATCAGGATCATCCCGCTCGCCGACGACGCAGAGTTGGAACGCGTCACCGCGGCGATCATCGCTGCACCACCCGAGATCACCGTCGCCACCACCGGAATCGGTTTTCGCGGCTGGATCGAGGCCGCCGACGGCTGGGGGCGAGCCGAGGAACTCGGTCGTGCCCTGGGTGCGTCGCGACTGTTGGCGCGTGGTCCCAAGGCCACCGGTGCCATTCGAGCGGCGGATCTACGTGAAGAATGGTCGCCTGCCTCCGAGTCGTCCGCCGAAGTGCTCGAACATCTGCTCGCCGAGGGTGTCGAGGGCAAGCGCATAGCGGTCCAACTGCACGGCGCGACCACCGAATGGGAGCCGGTTCCGGATTTCTGCGAGGTATTGCGCTGCGCCGGAGCCGAAGTGGTGCCGGTGCCCGTGTATCGCTGGACGGCGCCCGACGATCAGAGTCCGATGGATCGCATGATCGAATCGGTCGTCGTCGGTGATCTCGACGCCATCAGCTTCACCTCGGCACCGGCGGTCGCGTCGATGCTGATGCGTGCCGACGAGAACGGCGTACTCGAGCCTCTGCTGCAGTCGATGCGTACGCGGGTGCTTCCGGTGTGCGTGGGGCCGGTCACCGCAGCCCCGCTCGAACAGCTGTCGGTTGCCACCACTGCGCCTGCGCGTGCGCGCCTCGGCGCGCTCGCCCGTCACATCGCCGAGGAGCTGCCCAGGAGAACCGGTCGCCTGCACGCAGGGGGGCATGTGGTCAGTGTTCGGGGACGGTGTGTGGTGGTCGACGGGGAGGTGCGGCCCGTGTCCCCGGCCGGGATGGCGCTGATGAAGACGTTGAGTCGCAATCCGGGGCGCGTGGTCTCCCGTGAAGACCTGTTGGCCTCGTTGCCCGGAGGGGGTGGCGATACCCACGCGGTGGAGACCGCCATGACCCGACTCCGTTCCTCACTGGGGGCACCCAAGGCGATCCAGACCGTGGTCAAACGCGGCTACCGTATCGCGTTGGACTATATAGAGACCGAATCCGACTGCGATACACACGAACCCACGGGGGCTGTTGCCGTGAGCGAGGGGAGTAAGTACTGATGGAACCCACCTTGGTGTTGGTCGCACACGGCACTCGAAACCCGCGCGGTGTGGAGATGGTCGCCGCGCTCGCCGACGCCGTCTCGAAGCAGATCGGTACCACGCGTGTCGCCTTCGTCGACGTGCTGGGACCGTCCCCGTCCGAGGTACTGCGCGACACTCCGGAATCGGCGGTCGTCGTTCCGGCATTTCTGGCATCGGGGTATCACGTCCACACCGACGTGCCGCGCGAGATCACGGACAGTGCGCACTCGTCGGTCGCCGTCACCCGTGCCCTCGGGCCGGACCCGGTGCTCGCGCGAGTGATGGTCGATCGGCTCCGGGACGCCGGCTGGCGAGCCGGCCAGAGCATCGTGCTCGCGGCCGCAGGATCGTCCGATCCTCGTGCGTTGCAGGAACATCGGATCGCGGCAGCCATGCTCGCGGACGCGGCTCGGACACCGGTGAAGATCGGATACGTGGCCACCAGTACGCCGACCGTCGCGCAGGCGGTGTCCGGGCTGCGGCAAGCCGGGCACGATCGTGTGTTCGTGGCGAGTTATCTGCTGGCTCGTGGGCTCTTCCACAATCGGTTGGCCGACGTGGGAGCCGACGGCGTCGGTGCGCCGCTCGGGGTGCATCCGGCCATCGTCGATCTCGTCGTCGAGCGGTACCACGAGGGTGTTCGGCTGCTGGCCGGTTCGGAATTCAGTACGGCAACGGAAGAATTGTCACCGGCTCGTCGTCGCTGACGTCGGCGGGTATCACGGCGAGCGCATCACGGCCGACGAGGTGCGCCAGATGAGCTGTCCGGACCTTGACGTCGGCTCGCCAGCGGGTACCGTCGGCCACCACGGGAACGATTCGAGGGATCGGGGCTCGAACCTCGGATGCATTGGACAACAACCCCGTTCGCGGTGAACGCGGAATGCGAGCGGTGAGCGCGTCGACGATCGCCGGTGCGGTCAGCAGCGCCGTGCTCACTGCCGCGAGCGGATTGCCGGGGAGGCCGAGGACAACCGTACCGTCGGGCAGGGTCGCGGTGATCTGGGATCCGCCCGGACGCACGCGCACTCGCCCGACCACGGTTTCGGCACCGAGGGCGGCGAGCGTGGAGCGTAGCTGATCGGCGGCGCCTCCTCCGGTGGCTCCGACCACGACCACGAGGTCGATGTTCTCGGTACTTCCCAAAAGGTCGGCGAACGCGGTCGCCGTGTCGTCGAGCAGCAGTGCGTCCACGACGGCGATTCCACAGTGCGCCAGATACTCCGGCAGCGCCGATCCGAGTACATCCCTGGTCTCCCCGGGTGCCAGCGGACCCGATACCCGAATCTCGTTTCCGCTGATGACAATTCGAGCGCGAACCGGCCCCCGCACATCGAGTTCGGTCACCTCCGCGCTCGCGGCGAGTGACCGAACAGCAGTGTCGATCGCGGTACCCGAGGCAACCAACTCCGTTCCGGGAAACCAGTCCTCGCCGCGGCGACGCGTGTCGTCTCCCGACGTCGCCGTCGGTGCGCGTTCTACGACGCCGGCCGGTGTCGTGACCGCGTGTTCGTCGCGAACGACCGCAGTGGCACCGGGAGGAAGCGCTGCGCCGGTCGCGATGCGTACTGCGCTGCCGTCGGCGAGTCGGGCGATGCCGGACGTTCCGGCGTAGGCGATATCGGGTCTCAGCGTCCACGGAGGGGGGCCGCTCACGGCAAATCCGTCCATCGCGGAGATGTCGACCGCAGGCAGTGCTGTTGCTGCCACCAACGGTTGCGCGAGCACGGTCCCAGCCGTGTCCTGCAACGGAATTCGATGAACCGGGAGGGCGGCTACTCGCTGTCGAATTCGTTCGTGCGCGGCGTCGATGTCGAGTACGTCCTCCGGTCTCGACGCGGCTGCGGCGCGCGCGGCTACCAGATCGGCAGGGGTATCGCAGTCCTCGATATCGGCAACAGTGACGACGCGGTGCTCGTTCGGTACGAGTGCGCGCATCGGGGCGCCCTCGACGGTATCGAGCGCCGCCACCGCCGAGCGCAGCGCGCTGTAGCGCCAGACTCCGAGCAGGAACTGGGTGCGGCCTGTGGCGTCGGCCGCGAACACTGCGTCGGTCTCGACTCGGTGGAAGTGATCGATCAGAGACTGCACCGCAGAAGCATTCAGCAGCGGTATGTCCGACGCTACGACTGCCACCAGATCGGCTGTCCCGTCCAGTGTTTCGAGTCCGGCGGCCAGAGCTGCCACCGGGCCGCCGCCGGCGGGGGACTCTCGGGTCTGCACAACCGAACCCGGTACTGCGTCGCGTGTGGGGCCCACCAGTACCGTTCGGCGACAGTCCGAGACGGCCGCCACTGCAATGTCGACCAGTCGTCGTCCGCCGACCGTGAGCGCGGGCTTGTCGACCTCTGCCGATGGCGAGCCGGCAAGGCCCGCCATTCGCGATCCACGACCACCCGCGAGCACGATGGCGTCGCAGATCGGCTCGGTCGACGAGCCGCTCACCGGTGCGATCCCATCACGTCGGCAGCGGCACGTTCTGCAGTCGAACCTGGCCGCGCGCGATGGTCTTACCGCTGTCGGTCGCGGTGATCGTAACCAGCCAGAGTTGCTGAACGCGGCCCTGCTGCAACGGTTCCGCGAGAACATCCACCCGTCCGCCTTTGCTGGCGCGCAGGAAATCGGTTCCGTTGTGCACTCCGACCGCGAACTCGCCGCGATCCTTGACCGCCTCACTCGCGCCGATGCTCGCGGCGCTTTCCACAGCGCTGGTATAGACCCCACCGTGTACGACGCCCCAGGGCGTGAAATGTTCCTCGGTCAACTCGATGTGCCCCGCTACCCGCGTGCCCGAGACCTCGTCGATCACCAGGCCGGCCGCGGCGACGAAAGTGCTCGCCTTGGACAGGGCGAACTTCGCCGTAGGGCGTGGATCGAACTGCCCGAGCCGATCTCCGATGTTCATCCTTCGAGATTAGTGGTCGACGTCGGAGGCTGGGGGAGCGCCCCGAAGTCGAAGCGAACGGACTTCAGCGACACTCGCCCGTCGCGGATCTCGACACCTTCACCGCGCAGCGTCTCGAGTTGTCTCGTCGCCAGATGCGCCGCAGGCTTTCCGCTTGCACCCAGGACACGGTGCCACGGCAGATCGGCGGAGTCGGTCCGCATGATCCACCCGACGATGCGGGGGCTGGACAGGTCGGCCGCCGCCGCGATGTCCCCGTAGGTGGCAACGGAACCGACGGGAATCGACGCGACCAACGCGCGTACCCGCTCCACCTGCGCCTCGGTGATCGGAGCCATCTACAGCAGGGATCGCACCAGCTCGGCCACGTCGGCCGGCTTGGCCTGGCCGACCATGTGATCGCAGTCGAGTTCGACGGTGCGCAGGTTCTCGCCGAGCTTGTCTCGGAGCGCGGACACGAATTCTTCGGTCACATAAGGAGGTTCGACGCGCATGGCCCGCACCACGATGGTCGGGACGCTCTCGGCGGGCACCACGATCGGACGAGCGAGCTCGCCCCACGTCGCAACGATGGCCGGAATCGACATTCGCCACGCGACCTTCCCGCCGTCGGCAGGGACCAGGTGATCGGCGACCTCGCGGTCGAGCAACTCGGTGGGCACGTCCGCCCAAGCCCCGTGGATCTTCTCCGAACGCGCCTCGTCGGCGTCGGTGTAATCGGGGGACTTCGCAGTGGCCTCGGCGACCTCGAGCAGCTCCTCCGGCGGCAAGGCAATCGCAGGATCGAGCAGCACCAGCGCGCGCACCACCTCCGGGAACCGCTGTGCGAGATGCACGGCCAACGCGCCGCCGTACGAATGTCCGAGCACCACGACCGGACCGCGCGCATGGGCGTCGAGCACGGCCTTCAGTGCGGTGACCTGAGCGTCGATGTCCCACGGTGGAACGGACGGAGAACGGCCGTGGCCGATCAGATCGGGAGCCAGAACGCGGGCCTCGGGCAGGTGATTCTCGGCGAGGTCCCACCAACGGGCACCGTGGCCGGTCACACCGTGAACAGCGAGGATTTCGGGACCGTCTGCGGGTCCGAACGTATGCAGATTCAACTCGGGCACGTGAACCACTATGCCGCATCGAAGGCCCCGGTTTCGAAAGGGACGGGTCGGCTGCCGCCCCCGGGCTTGCGGGATCGGGGCACGGCCCTTCGTGTCGGTGGGTCGTGATTGCATGTCCCGCATGAGCACGGACGGCAGACACGGCGCGACGGTCACCCTCGTCCGTGCACCCAGGGTGGCGCAGCCGGCCCGCCGGTGGACCGATTCCGCTGCCCGGTTGCTGGCGTGGACTCCCGATTCGGCGGCGGAGGCGGCTCAGGGCGCCCCCCGATGGAACCCCTGGCAGGTGCTCGGCGGGCCCGGCTCGGGAAAGACAGCGCTCGTGGCCGACTACGCAGTCTCCCGAATCGTGTCCGGCGATCCGGAATCGGTCCTGGTGCTCACTCAGTCGAAGCGCGCGTCCATCACGCTCCGCGAGCAGATCACCGCCGGTCTGTTCAGCGGCGATCACGCGCTGCGCGCCACGCGCGAACCGCTGGTACGTACGGTGCACTCGTATGCGTTCGCGGTACTGAGGTTGCAGGCCTCCCTCTACGGCAATCCGCCTCCTCGACTGCTGACCGGTGCCGAGCAGGACGCGGTGGTCCGCGAGATGCTGCGGGGCGACATCGAGGACGGCGCAACCGACTGGCCGGATCGATTGCGCCCGGCTCTCGGTACCGCAGGATTCGTCACCGCGGTGCGAGACATGATGCTCCGATCCGCAGAACGCGGAATCGGGCCCGAGGATCTGGTCAAGCTGGGCCGCACGCACGGCAGACCCGAATGGATCGCCGTCGGCAAGTTCGCGGCTCGATACGAACAAGCCATGTTGCTGCGCGGCGCAGTCGGCGTCGAAGCCGCAGGGGCCACGGCACCGGGCCTCGACGCGGCCGAGCTCATCGGCAGCGCACTGATGGCGTTCGCCACCGACCCGGATCTGCTGCGCAGTGAGCGTGCCCGCATCCGGCATCTCGTCGTCGACGATGCGCAGCACCTCGATCCGCAAGCTGCGCAGCTGATTCGGTTGATCGGCACCGATACCGAATCGACCGTGATCGCCGGGGACCCCGATCAATCCGTCTTCACGTTCCGTGGAGCGGATCCCACGTTCGTGGCCGATCTGCTCGATGCGGACTCGCCTCGACGGGTGGTCCTGACGCGGAACTTTCGATCGGTGCCTGCAGTGGCGGAACTGACCGACATCGTGGCGGGGCGACTGCCCGGGCTCGGTCGGCACCGCAGTCCCGAGCCGGTGGCCACGGCTCGGTTCGGCGAGCCGGAGGCCCGGGTACACGTCGTGTCTTCGCCTGCCAAGGAAGCCGCGATCATCTCCGACGCCATGCGACGCGCGCACCTGATCGACGGAATGCCCTGGTCCGAGATGGCGATCGTCGTGCGGTCGGTCCCGCGTACCGTCGCGCCGCTGCGTCGCGCTCTGCACGCGGCCGGTGTCCCCATGATCACCCCGGCTTCGGAGTTGCCGTTGCATCGCCAGCACGGAGCGGTGGGCTTGCTGCTGGTGCTGCGGGCGATCTCCGACCCGTCGTTCGACGGAGAAGATGCGCTGGCTCTGCTGTCCGGCCCGATCGGGGGTGCCGATCCGGTAGGTCTGCGGCGGCTGCGCCGAGGTGTCCGCAGACTCGAACTGGCCTCGGGCGGCGAGCGCGATTCGGCCGAACTGCTCAGAGTCGTTCTCACCGGCGAGACGCGAGAGAAGTTCGGGTGGATCACTGGGCTGTCGGACGTGGAAGCGGCACCGCTGCGACGAGCACTGAGCGTCGTTCGTAAGGCGCGAGCGGTGGCTCGGGAGGGCCGCGGAGTCGAGGACGTGCTGTGGGCTGCGTGGCAGGCGTCCGGACTCGAGCGGCGTTGGGCCGCCGCGTCCGCGTGGGGTGGGTCCGCGGGTGCTCAGGCCGATCGAGACCTCGACGCGGTGGTCGCACTCTTCGACGCCGCGGCGGCCTACGTCGACAGGCTGCCGCGCGCGCAGCTGGGCGGATTCCTCGATTACATTGCGCAGCAACAGATTCCTACCTCGAGCTCGAATCGTTCGACTGCGCAGGCCGATGCGGTGACGCTGCTCAGCGCGCACTCGGCAGCCGGTCGCGAATGGGAACTGGTGGCGGTCGCCGGGGTTCAGGAGGGGCTGTGGCCGGGTCTGCGAGCGCGCGGCAGCCTCCTCGGAACCGACACGCTCGTCGATCTGGTGTCCGGCAAGGTCGACGCGGCTGCGGCCCTCGACGGACGACTGTCGAAAGCTGCACCGCTACTCGCCGAGGAACGCAAGCTCTTCCTCGTGGCGTGCAGTCGCGCGCGCTCCACTCTGCTCGTCACCGCCGTGGACTCGAGCACGGGCGATACCGATCTGGTCCGCTCCCGATTCGTCGACGAACTCCGGGGAGTCGACGGCGACGCAGATCCCGTCCCGCTGCCCGAAGGTTCCGAGCCGCCGACCCCGCACCGGGTGTTGGCATTACCGATGTTGGTCGCCGAGCTTCGCGGGGTCGTCTGTGATCCCGTTGTCGCCGAACATGATCCGGACAAGCGAGCGCGCGCCGCGCGGCACCTGGCCACACTCGCCGAGGCCGGCGTCCGAGGCGCACATCCCGACGAGTGGTTCGGAATTGCGGGCCTCAGCACCAGCGAGCCCCTGTGGCACCTCGGCGATGGGCCGGTCCCGCTCTCGCCATCGACGGTGGAACAGCTCACCACGTGCCCGCTGCGCTGGATGCTCGAACGTCACGGAGGAAACGACGGCACCAACACTCACGCCGTCACCGGAACCCTCGTGCACACTCTGGTGCAGGCGGTGGCAGGCCGGATTCCACCGGACCAGCTCAGGCGGGCACTCGAGACGGCGTGGGATGCAGTCGATCTCGGATCACAGTGGTTCTCGCGTCACGAGCTCGATCGAACCGGGGCGATGCTCGACACGTTCGAGAATTGGCTGCAGGGCACCCGAGGCGAGCTCACCGAGGCGGGCGTCGAGGTACAGGTCGACGGCATTCTGGCCGCCCGATCCGAGGACGAGCCTGCGGTCGCCCTGCGCGGCCGGATCGATCGGCTCGAACACGATCCGGACGGCCGCCCGGTCGTCATCGACGTCAAGACGGCCAAAACGGTGATGTCCAAGGAAGACGCGCGCAATCACCATCAATTGGCTACGTATCAGGTCGCCGCTGCCGCGGGCGCAATCGAGGGAGAGCCCGCGGGCGAACCCGGGGGTGCCCGGTTGGTGTTCGTGGCCAAACCGCACAACAAGGACGGCGCAACGCAGCGGATCCAGGAGGTGCCGACACCGGAGAAACTCGAGGAATGGCGAGACACCGTCCACCGGGCGGCCTCGGCGACGCAGGGTCCCGTCTTCGAAGCCAGAGTCAACGACGGGTGCAGACATTGCCCCGTTAAATCCAGTTGCCCGGCCCACGAGACAGGACGGCAGGTGACCGAGCAGTGACCGCCTCGGCGACGCGCAGCGCAACCGTGCGGGTCTCACCCGTCGAACTGTCCCGCGCCCTCGGGCAGAAGCACCCACCCACCGACGAGCAGGCGGCGGTGATCGCCGCCCCACCCGGTCCGACGCTCGTCGTGGCAGGCGCAGGGGCTGGGAAGACCGAGACGATGGCCGCGCGAGTGGTGTGGATGGTGGCCAACGGGTTCGTCGATCCGGATCAGGTACTCGGACTGACCTTCACCCGCAAGGCTGCGCAGCAACTGACGTCCCGAATCCGCGCTCGGCTGGCGCGGCTCGCCGGGTCGGATCTGGTGCGCGCGCTGGATCCGAGTCTGGCACTGCGCGAACGGATTCTCGCCGCGGAGCCGGAGGTGAGCACCTACCACTCGTATGCCGGGCGACTGCTCACCGAGCACGGCCTGTTGCTGCCCATCGAGCCCTCCGCGACGCTGCTGTCGGAGACCGAACTGTGGCAGCTCGCGCATCGTGTGGTCAGCACGTGGGACGGCGATCTCGACACCGACCGAAATCCCACGTCGGTGACGGAGGCGGTACTCGCCCTCTCCGGTCAGCTGGCCGAACATCTGGTGGACCCCGACCAGCTGCGCGAGGCGCACGTGGAACTGGAGAAACTGGTGCACACACTCGGCCCCGGTCCACGTCAACGTGGCGGGCCGACCAAGGAGCTGCTCAACATCCTCGATGCCCAACATCAACGAATCACGTTGTTGCCCTTGGTGGAACGACTCGCGCAGACGCTTCGGCACGAAGGGGCACTGGATTTCGGTTCGCAGATGTCGATGGCGGCGCGGGTCGCGGCCGAACATCGCGAAGTGGGAATCGCAGAGCGGCAACGCTTTCGGCTCGTTCTGCTCGACGAATACCAGGACACCGGTCATGCCCAGCGGGTGCTGCTGTCCTCACTGTTCGGATCCGGTAGCGATGCCACCCTGGCGCTGACAGCCGTGGGCGATCCGATGCAGTCGATCTACGGGTGGCGAGGGGCGTCGGCGGCGAACCTGCCGCGGTTCGCCACCGATTTCCCGCAGGCGGACGGCAGTCCCGCACCGCGGCTCGAACTCCTCACCAGCTGGCGCAACCCGCCCGAGGCACTCGCTCTCGCCAATCTGATCACCGACCCCCTGCGCCGCGTCGGTGTACCGGTGCCGACCCTGCGGGCCCGGCCGGGCGCGGTGCCCGGCGATGTACGGCTGGCCGTCACCGACACCGTCCTCGACGAACGGGAATGGATCGCCGACCGAATAGCCGAGCGCTACCGCGACGCCCTCGAACTGGACCGGCCTCCGCCCAGTGCCGCGGTACTCGTGCGGCGCAACGCCGATGCCGAGCCGATCGCCGAGGTGCTGCGTAGCCGTGGCCTACCCGTCGAGGTGGTCGGGCTCGGCGGATTGCTGCATGTGCCGGAGGTCGCCGACATCATCGCGATGCTGCGTCTGGTGGCCGATCCGACTGCGGGCAGCTCGGCCATGCGCATCCTCACGGGCTCCCGATGGCAGATCGGGGCCGCCGATCTGCGGGCGCTCGCTCAGCGCGCCAGGGAGCTCGAGATTCGGGGCGGCTACGGCACCGCGGGCCGTGTCGACGACCCACAGGCGCTCGACGCCGCGCTCGGAAGTGCCCTGCCGGGGGAACAGTCGGAGCAGGCCGGTCTGGCCGACGCCATCGCCGATCCAGGTTCGGCCGAACGATATTCGGAGGCCGGGCACCGACGCATCACTGCGCTCGCCGGAGAACTACATCTGTTGCGCGACCGTATCGGGCAGCCGCTGACGGAACTGGTCGCCGACATCGAACGCATCATGGGCATCGGCGTCGAAGCGCAGGCGCGGACACCGTTCGGTGTCGATGGTGCAGTCGGGCGCGAGCATCTCGACGAATTGGCCCATGTGGTGGCCGATTACGCCGACAATCCAACGGCCACGGTCACCGGATTCCTGTCGTTCCTCGCGGCGGCAGAGACTGTCGAGGACGGGTTGGCTCCGGGGGAGGTCGATGTCGCCCCGCATCGAGTACAGGTGTTGACGGTGCATTCGGCGAAGGGCCTCGAATGGGAGGTCGTGGCCGTACCGCACGTGGCGACCGGAGTGTTCCCGTCCTCGAACGCCTCGTCGACCTGGCTCGGGGCGATGGCCGAACTGCCGCCGTCCCTGCGCGGCGACCGCGCTCTCGACGGTGAAGGTTCCGAGGGGGTACCGGTACTCGAGCTCGAGGACCTCTACAACCGAAAGGACCTCGAGGACGCCGTCAAACGGCACAAGGATGCGCTCGCTCGGCGTCGGCTCGCGGAGGATCGTCGACTGTTCTACGTTGCACTCACCAGAACCGAACGGGTGCTGCTGGTCTCGGCGCATCAGTGGGACGAGACGTCCACGAAGCCTCGCGGCCCGTCCGAGTTTCTCGACGAGCTCCACCGGTACACCGCGACGGCCGAGGACGCCGTCGCGGTGGTCGAGCAGTGGGCACCGGCCCCCGAAGCCGGAGCCGTCAACCCGTTGGGGGCCGAGCCGCATACGGCATCCTGGCCGCGAGATCCGCTCGGGCCGCGGCGAGGCGCGATCGAGAGTGGTGCGGCCGACGTTCTGTGGGCCCTGGCCGACAGGGCCGGCTCCCAACATGATTCGGACGAAGACGAGGACGACCCGGAGAAGTGGGGCTTCGACGTCCGGACCTTGCTGGCCGAGCGCTCGGCGCGGGCCGTTGCCGGGGTCGATGTCGCACTACCCGAAAACCTGTCGGTGACTCAGCTGGTCGACTTGGCGGCAGATCCGGATGCGCTCGCCTCGCGACTGCGCCGGCCACTTCCGTTTCCCCCGAATCCGTTGGCGCGCCGTGGAACAGCGTTTCACGCGTGGATCGAGCGACGGTTCGGCGCGACCCGCCTGCTCGATCTCGACGAACTACCGGGCTCCGCCGATACCGGTGCTTCTGCCGATGTGGACCTGGACACTCTTCAGCGGGCGTTCGAGGCCTCCGATTGGGCTCTGCGCAGTCCGGTGGAGGTAGAGGTGCCGTTCGAGACGTCGGTGGCAGGAACAGTGCTGCGCGGTCGGATCGACGCGGTGTTCGCCGACCCGGACGGCGGCTGGACCGTTGTCGACTGGAAGACCGGAGCCGAACCGTCGGCGTCCGAGCAGCAGGCGGTGGCGATGCAGCTGGCGGCGTACCGGCTGGCGTGGGCGGAGTTGATGTCCGTCGGTCGTGCCGAGCCGGTACCGCTCGATCGCGTCCGTGCGGCGTTCCACTACGTCCGCAGCGGTCGTACTATCTCGCCCGAAAAGCTGCCTGACGCAACAGCTTTGGCGGCGCTGCTCGAAGGTCGATCCGTCGTGGACGACGTCGACACTACGGTGCCAGTCGACGAGCTTTCAGAGCCTCGGTGACCAGTGGGATCTGCAGGGGGAGACGAGCGATCATGGCGGCCTTCAAGGCCGGTGACGTCTTGGAGCTGCGTACGTACTTCCATGCGAGGTTGATGTTGGCGGGGAAGACCGCGACGAACAGGCCCGCTGCCAACGCACCGCCCACTCGACGGGTGCGGGGTGCGGCCAACGTGGCAGCCACAGCGAGCTCGGCTACTCCCGATACCTGGGTGTACGTCCGCGCCGAACCTGGCAGGGCGGTCGGTACCTGCGCATCGAAGAATTGGGGAGTGACGAAATGGAGTACTCCGGCGCCGGCGAGCAATCCCGCGAGACGCAGCGCTGCGGCCTGACTCGGTCTCTGTGTCATGCACACACCGTGCCACACGGTGCTGCATCCGCCCATCCGGTCCGCTCGAAGCGGTCGGTTGTCGACGCAGAAGCGCGGCATGGGGTTACGCTGCGTGCCGTGAATGATCTCGACTTCGGTGAGCACCTCGGTGGGCGACGTGGGAGGTAGGTTGCGCACGCGCCTGGGGGACAGCGGCGCGTTGACCGACAAGCCCGATTTCGCGCTGGTAGGTGTGCTGCGGGTTCCGGAAATCGAATCCAGCCCGTGGAGCGCGATCTACAAGCGGGTTCTGATGGCGTTGGGAATTCTCTTTCTCGCGGCGTTCGTCGTCTACCTCGATCGCGACGGCTACAGCGACAATCAGAACGGCGAGCTGTCGTTCCTCGACGCGTTCTATTACGCGACGGTGTCGTTGTCGACCACCGGATACGGTGACATCGCGCCGATGAGTCCGTCTGCGCGTCTGGTCAACATTCTGGTCATCACCCCCTTACGAGTCCTGTTCCTCATTCTGTTGGTCGGCACCACGCTGTCGGTTCTCACCGAGCGGTCTCGACAGGCATTCAAAATTCAGCGATGGAGACGCAGCGTGCGCAATCACACCGTGGTCATCGGTTTCGGTACCAAGGGCCGAACCGCAGTCGACGCGATGCTCGGCGACGGAGTGTCGGCCTCGGACATCGTCGTGGTCGACACCGATCAGACCGTGCTCGACGCGGCCTCGGCGATGGGTCTGGTCACCGTCCACGGCTCGGCTACCAAGTCCGATGTGCTTCGGCTCACGGGCGCTCAACATGCCGCGGCCATCATCGTGGCGACCAATCGCGACGACACGGCGGTCCTGGTGACGCTGACGGCCAGGGAAATCGCTCCGAAGGCCAAGATCGTCGCCGCGATCCGAGAGGCCGAGAACACGCACCTGGTGCGCCAATCCGGCGCGGACTCGGTGGTCGTCTCGTCCGAGACGGCCGGTCGGCTGCTCGGAATTGCCACGTCCACACCGTCCGTCGTGGAGATGATCGAGGATCTTCTCACCCCGGAGGCAGGCTTCGCCGTCGCAGAGCGAGAGGTGGAGCGGGACGAGGTGGGCGGTTCACCGCGTCACCTGGCCGACATCGTGTTGGGAGTGGTTCGGGGCGGCAAGCTGTTCCGTGTGGGATCACCCGAGGTCGACGCGATCGAGGCAACCGACCGACTGCTGTACATCCGTCGCGTGGCCGACTGAGCAGGCCCAGTAGGGTCGTGAGCGTGCCGAATTTTCAGCTCGTCCATCCACCTCGACTGTCTCGATCACCGCTCGACCGGGCCGAGGAATTGCGCCGCGACACAGCGGCACTGGCCGCCGGTTGGTCCACGGCTCGCATACTCGACGTGGACGGTCGCGGCAGATTCGCAGTGGACGACGGTGGTCTGGTCTTCGTCGACGCCGCAGACGTGGCCACGGAACCGACCGAGGACGCGGTCTTCCTCGGAATTCATGGCGACCGGCACCTGTGGACCCGACGCGTCGAACTACTTCAAGGCACGCTGGGAGACCTGCGAACCGACGGCGAGCGCCTCGACAGTGTGTCGCTGTCGATGGTCACCGGGGCTCTGGCCATCCTCAATTGGCACGCCAGTGCGCGGTTCAGCTCGCTCGACGGCGCTCCGTCCGTTCCGTCGGCTGCAGGCTGGTCGCGGACCAGCACGTCCTCGGGTCACGAAGAGTTTCCGCGCACCGATCCTGCGGTGATCTGCCTGGTTCACGACGGCGCGAATCGAGTGCTGTTGGCGCGCGCACCGATGTGGCCCGAACGTCGGTTCTCGGTGTTGGCCGGATTCGTCGAGGCCGGCGAATCGCTGGAGACCTGTGTCGCGCGGGAGATCAAGGAAGAAGTGGGGCTGGACGTATCCGGCATCGAATATCTCGGCAGTCAGCCGTGGCCGTTTCCGCGTTCGGTGATGATCGGCTTCTCGGCCGTCGCCGACCCGGATCAGCCGCTCACATTTCAGGACGGCGAGATCGCCGAGGCGCACTGGTTCGAGCGGACCGAGGTCGTCGCCGCCCTCGAACTGGGCGACTGGGGATCGGACTCGACGTCTCGATTGCTGCTTCCCGGGTCCATCTCTATCGCCCGCGGAATGCTGGAGGCGTGGGCAGCGACGACCTGACGCTCGATCAGAGCGAGAGAGCGCGCTTGACCTCGGCGAGGCTGGGATTGGTTGCCGTCGATCCGTCCGCGAACTGCACGGTGGGCACGATGTGGTTTCCGTTGTTGACGCTGCCGACGAACTCGGCGGACTCGGGGTTCTGCTCGATGTCGATCTCGGAGTAGGCGATTCCCGCCTCGTCGAGCTGAGTCTTGAGCCGGCGGCAGTACCCGCACCAGGTGGTGGAGTAGACGGTCAGAACGGCCGGGGTCTGTGGGGTGTTCTCGGTAGTGGTCACGGAGACAGTCAACAGCAGGGCGCAGGTGATTGTTCCGTGACGGCCGCCTCGGCGAGTCTCGGCGAGTCTCGGCGGCGTCGGGCCCGGACATCGCTGTCGGTAGGCACTGACACAATGGACCCATGGCTGACGACGCGATGACTGCCGGTCTCGATCCGGAGCAATCCGCGGCAGTGCTGGCTCCTCGCGGTCCGGTCTGTGTGCTCGCCGGGGCCGGAACGGGCAAGACTCGCACGATCACTCGACGCATCGCGCATCTCGTGTCCGCGGGGCACGTGTCCTCCGGCCAGGTGTTGGCGGTCACCTTCACCGCGCGGGCGGCCGGTGAGATGCGCGGCCGTCTTCGAGAACTCGGCGTCGGGGGAGAGGGACCTCCGGTGCAGGCTCGTACCTTCCACGCTGCCGCGATGCGCCAGCTCAAATATTTCTGGCCACAGGTCGTCGGCGACACCGGGTGGCAGTTGCTCGATCGCAAATTCACCGTGGTCTCGCAGGCGGCGAACCGGGCCGGAGTGTCCACCTCCACCGACGCCATCCGCGACCTTGCGGGCGAGATCGAGTGGGCGAAAGGCTCGTTGATCGCTCCCGAGGACTACCCGCGCATAGCGGCGAGCAACCGACGCGACGTGCCCATGGACGCAGCCAAGGTCGCTGCGGTGTACGCGGGATACGAAGAACTCAAATCTCGCGGCGGCGACGGCATGTTGCTCGACTTCGACGATCTGCTGCTGCACACCGCCGCGGCGCTCGAAGAGCACTCCTCGGTGGCCGACGAATTCCGCGAACGCTATCGCTGCTTCGTCGTCGACGAGTATCAGGACGTGACGCCGCTCCAACAGCGGGTTCTCGACGCCTGGGTGGGCGATCGTGACGACCTCACCGTCGTCGGGGATGCGAATCAGACGATCTACTCGTTCACCGGAGCGTCCCCTCGCTACCTGCTCGACTTCTCTCGCAAGTATCCCGAGGCCACGGTTGTCCGTCTCGAACGTGACTACCGATCGACACCGGAGGTCGTGTCGTTGGCCAATCGCGTGATCGGTGCCGCGCGGGGTCGCATTGCGGGCACTCGGCTGCAGCTGATCGGTCAGCGTGATTCCGGTCCGGAGCCGGAGTTCTTCGAGTACGACGATGAGCCCGCCGAAGCGGACGGAGTGGCACGCGCGGTGAAGAGGTTGATCTCGAAAGGCGTCGAGCCTGCCGAGATCGCAATTCTGTACCGCATCAATGCACAGTCCGAGGCGCACGAGCAGGCCCTGACCGAGCTGAAGATTCCCTATCAGGTTCGCGGCGGCGAGGGTTTCTTCACTCGACCCGAAGTGCGGCAGGGAGTCAATGCACTGCGTCAGGCTGCTGGCCGAGACGATCTACCCGACGGTTCTCGTGCCGGGGACGGCCTGACCGGTCTGGTTCGGGCCGTGCTGGCTCCACTGGGGTTGACCGCTACCGAGCCGACCGGTGCGCAGGCGCGGGAGAAGTGGGCCTCCCTGGGAGGTCTCGTGCAACTCACCGAGGAATTGCTGGTGCACGACCCCGAACTGACCCTCGACTCACTTCTCGGTGAACTCGCGGCTCGCGCCGAGGCGCGACATCCACCGACGGTGCAGGGCGTGACGCTGGCCTCGCTGCATGCGGCGAAGGGGCTCGAGTGGGATGCAGTGTTCATCGTCGGGCTTGCCGACGGAACGCTGCCGATATCTCACGCGATCGGCAACGATCCCAGTGCGAACAACGAGGCCGCCGTCGAGGAGGAGCGTCGCCTTCTCTACGTGGGTGTCACCCGGGCGCGGGTCCACCTGCACCTGTCGTGGGCCCTGGCCCGTAACGAGGGTGGGCGCAAGTCGCGTCGCCGCTCCCGATTCCTCGTCGGATTGGTGCCCGAGGATTCGCCCGCGTCGCGCATCGCGGCACCCGCGGCCAAGAGGTCCGGGCCCAAGTGCAGAATCTGCGGTAAGCCGCTGATCGGCACGTCGGCCACGATGCTCGGACGATGCGATAGCTGCCCGTCCAACGTGGACATCGCCCTGCTCGACGCGTTGAAGTCGTGGCGCCTGGACAAGTCTCGTGAACTCAAGGTGCCCGCATACGTCGTGTTCAGTGACAACACGTTGACTGCTATCGCGGAACAGCAACCGCAGGACGAGCGTGGACTCGTTGCGATACCGGGAATCGGGGCCAAGAAGCTCGAGCGCTTCGGCGAGGACGTGCTCACGGTGGTGCGGTCCTCCGACCGGTAACCGTCCGTCGAACAGCTGCCGTAAAACTGCTGGTCAAAAATAACTTGTGCAGATCTCGGCGGGGGGCTTAGTCTGTTTCTCGTGTCGCGGGAGACCGCACACTGCCCAGTCCGCCCACGAGACCAGAACAGGAGCTGAAGAACATGATCGACACATTCGACATCGCCGGTGCAAGAGCAACCGTCGTGCTCAGCCCTGTCTGCGGTGCAACGCCCTTCGGCGATGCGCTGGTCGGTACGCCCGCTGCTGCGGCCGTAGCCGCCGGCTCGGTTGCGCAGACGTGGATTCGTCCCACCGCTTTCGGCCCGATGCACCAGTCCGCATCGGAAGCCCTCGGGTCGAATTCCGCCCCCGGCGTCCTGGCGTTGGCAGCACCCGCTGTGTACACCCATCGACGTCACCGCGCACCACGCGCGTCCGTGTTCGACAGCAGATACCGACTTCACTGTAGGTAGACGCTTCGATTTGCCCACCAGGCCACGGACCCGCACTCGCGGACCGTGGCCTTTGTCGTTCAGGTAGATCCTCTACCCGAGCGTGAGGCCGACATGGTTCGCATTACCCCTCGAACCGATAACGACGCCGCACGAAAAGTAGAGGAGACCGACGTGTCAACCGCCACGATCCGGACGACATGCCGACCAGAGTCCGAAAGCACCTACGCAGCAACAAGTTTCGCCGAATCGGCGGAGCTCGAGCTGTCGGTGCCCTGCCGAGCGGCGAACCCCGACATGTGGTTCGCCGACACCCCTGCCGAATTGGAGCAGGCCAAGGCGCTGTGCGCCGAATGCCCCATCCGCCGAACCTGTCTCAGCGCCGCATTGGATCGCGCCGAGCCATGGGGCGTATGGGGTGGCGAGATCCTGGAACAGGGTGTTGTCATCGCACGCAAGCGTCCTCGCGGACGGCCACGTAAGAACGCGGCATGACGCTCGATCCGGAGGTCCGGCTTCACCGAGTGATTCACTCGGTGAAGCCGGGCAACCATTCCGTCAGAATTGCCATGTACGGCGCATAGGCGTCGAGCTGCGCGCAGATTCCCACCAGGCCGCCCAGTACCCGGAAGATCATCACGTACTCCGGCGGCATGTTCAGCGAGCGAACGGTGCGGAACTGTGCGCTGTTGAAATCGGCTGCGGTGCCTGCCGCTTTCTGCAGCCACGCCCGAGTGAAGTGAAACGACTCGGTGTGAATCGGGTCTGTGAACGGGCGAAGGTAATCGGCAATCTCCTTCTCCGTCACCGTGCGACCCGGCACCACGAAGCCACTTTCGGTGCACAGTTCGACCAGTTCGTCGAACTTGTCGTCACGAGCGAGTGCGACCATCCGGCCGAGGACCGGAGGCAGGCCGTCGGGCATCGGAGCACATGCCCCGAAATCGATGACGCCCATTCGGCCGTCGTCGAGCATCATGAAGTTTCCCGGATGTGGGTCCGCGTGCAACAACTTCGCGCGCGCAGGAGACTCGAACGCGAACCGCGCGAGTAGTTCGCCGGCTCGATTACGCTCGTCCGCAGTTCCGTGCGCGATCACATCGGCCAGGGGCCTGCCCGTCATCCATTCGCTCACAACCACTTTCGGGGCGCTGGCAACGATCTTGGGTACCGCGAACCGAGGATCGCCCGCGAATTCCTTGCTGAAGGCGCGCTGATTGGTTGCCTCGATACGGTAGTCGAGCTCGTCCTCGGTGCGAGCCGTCAGCTCTTCGAGCACGGGCTTGACGTCCGTACCGGCGAGCACCGTGCTGAACAGATTCGCGAAACGAGACAGAGTCTTGAGGTCCGACCGCAGGGCGTCGTCCGCACCCGGATACTGGATCTTGACCGCGACGTCGCGCCCGTCCGCCCACGTGGCTCGGTGGACCTGGCCGATGCTGGCCGAGGCGATAGCGGTGTCGTCGAAACTCTCGAACCGTGATCGCCACGCCGTACCCAGTTGTTGATCGAGTACGCGGTGCACTGTCTTGGCCGGCATGGGCGGGCCCTGAGCCTGCAGCTTCGTCAGTGCCTCACGGTAGGGCTCCGAATACTCCTCGGGAACGGCGGCTTCCATCACCGACAGCATCTGACCGAGCTTCATGGCCCCGCCTTTGAGCTCTCCGAGGACGGAGAAGAGTTGCTCGGCTGCTTTGGCGGCCATGTCCGCGTCGATCTCGTCGCGGTTTCCGCCGGCGAGCTTCTTTCCGAAGCCCATCGCGGCACGTCCGGCCATTCCCAGGGGAATGCTGGCTAGTTTCGCGGTACGAGTGGATCCACGGCGCGGTATGTCTGACACAGCTCCATCATGGCTGAACCTTCCGACAAATGCTCGGACCGGTGAAACCGTGGCCTCGACTGCCGAGTTGGGCGGGTGGTCGAGTGACCGTGTCGTCAGTACCAGCAATCGCAATGCGGATGTCGCGTCCACTGCCGTTTGTGCACGGACGTACCGGTTGCCGCGAAACTCAGCTCCATCGTGCAGTCGGTGGTTTCGGGCATCGTTCCGTCCGTGCGATCGATGAGGGTCTCGAGTTGCGCGAACGCGAACGCCGCCGTGGCCAACACCGTGGCGGTACTCGCCTGGCCCACCGTGCCGAGCAGATGTGCGGACAGGTGCGGCCACTCCGGATCGAGATCACAGCGGGTGAGATCGGCGCAGCGCAGGCAACTCGTCTGTCCGGGCACCACGAACGGGCCGACGATTCCTTTCCCGTCCCGCAGTCGCACCTGCAGGTGCGGGATCCTTTTCCGCACCAGATCGGTCACCAGGCGGGGCTCGGCGACGAGGTCGTCGGTGAGCACGACCACGTCGTACTGCCACGAGTTCACGGCGAGGTGCGGATAGCGTGTCGGGGTCAGGCTCGTTCTGGTCACCGCGACACCGGTGCGCCGCAACCCGGCGGTCAGCGCATCCGAGAGCGGCCCACGGCCCACGAGATGCACGGAACGAATGTCGCGCAGTTCACTCGACGAAGCGTCCGCGTTGCTCGACGCCGGGCCACTCGTGCCGTGCACGAGCAGGCCGGAATCGTCCAATTCGGCGAGCATCGACGACACTCGGTTCGCGGACAAACCCAACGTCATTGCGTGACAGACGATGTGAGGCCTGGAACGTCCTGCCGCGAGAAGCCGCAGGATCTCGAGTATCGAGCCCGGTTCCGCACCGGGAGGGGGAGTAACGACGACGCTGGTCTCGGGGCTCCACCCCAGTTGAACGGTTCCGTCCCGTCGCGGCAGGATGGCCACCGCGGGATCGAGTCGAACGGTCGATGTGATCATGAACCACACTGTGACACTCGGTCGAACGGCAAACGCCCGCTCGAAGCACGTTATCCACAGGGGAAAATGGGCTTCGAGCAGGCGTTCGACGGGGCCGACGGCATTGGTGTGCGCCGTCCGGGTTCAGGGTGTGGAAGAGCCTTTGTCCGGATGGTCGTCGCCGTCCTCCGAGGCGTCGTCCGTGCCGTGTTCCGCTCGTTCGGCGGCCTCTTTTGCCTCCATCGCCTCGAGTTGCGCGATGGGGTCGTCGAAGCTGGAGGTGCCGCCGCCCACGACTCGGTCGATGAACGCCGCCGGATTGTCCAGGTCGGATGCGTCGGGCAGGAGATCCGGGTGTGCCCACACCCCGTCGCGGCCCTCCACGTCCGCGGCGGCCAGTAGTTGGCGCCACAGATCCGCGGCCTCGCGCACCTTGCGGGGACGCAACTCGAGACCGACCAACGTCGCGAACGTCTGCTCTGCCGGGCCGCCGGAGGCGCGGCGACGGCGAATGGTCTCGGCGAGGGCAACCGCGCCGGGGAGACGGTCGCCGAGTGCGGCCGTGACCACGGTCTCCACCCAGCCCTCCACCAGCGCCAGCAACGTTTCGAGACGTTCGAGAGCGTGCTTCTGCTCGGGTGTGGTCTGCGGCTCGAACGAACCCTGCTGCAGCAGCGCTTCGATCTTCGACGGATCCGTCAGTGCCGACGGGTCGAGCCCGGCTGCGGCTTCCTCGATTGCCGAGAAATCCATGCGAATGCCGCGAGCGTATTCCTCGACAGTGGCGAGAACACGCTGGCGCAGCCACGGAACATGGCTGTACAGCCGCTGGTGTGCGGCCTCGCGGGCGGCCAGGAACACCAGCACCTCACGCTCGGGCTGTTCGAGACCTTCGCTGAACGACGCGATCGCCGACGGTAGCAACGCGGCGGTGCCCGACGGGCCGAGCGGGAGACCGATGTCGGTGGAGGTCAGGACTTCCTTCGACAGTTGGCCCAGTGCCTGACCGAGTTGCGAGCCGAACGCCATTCCGCCCATCTGGGTCAGCATGCCCATCATCGGTCCGGCCATCTGCTGAGCCTCCGGCGGCAGCCCCGAGGTCCACATGCCCGAAATCTGCTCGGCGACCGGATCGCACAGCCGCTTCCAGGTGTCGATGGTGTTGTCCAGCCAGTCGACCGGCGTCCACGCTGCAGTCTTGGTGGCACCGGCAGGCAATGTGGTGGCACCGTCCAGCCAGAGCTCGGCGAGGTGCGCGGCCTCGGTGATGGCCTCACGCTCCCCGGTCGACACCGGGCTGAAATCGCCCATCTGCTGTCGGGCCAATTGCTTGGCGAGGTCGTAATTGACCGGTCCGGCCGATGATCCGCCCGACCCCGCGGCACCCATGCCGCTGAGCATCTGGCCGAACTGGGTGAGCATCTGGCCCAGTTGTGCAGGGTCGAAGCCCTCGGCCCCGAACCCGAAACCGGCGGGGTTACCCGACCCGTCCGGATCCTTCTTCTTGTCCGGGTCGTCGTCGGAAGCACCGAAACCAAAATTGCTCATGGCTCAACGGTACAAGCCATGAGCACTCGGAGCGCGAAAGATCGTCACGCTGACGGCGAACAGAACGGCTTCGTCGCATCGTGCGTCGGGCTCCGGCAGGGGCGGTATCCACGCCGCCGCACGTTCGGATCTAGTGTCTACCGAGTGAACCGAAGGATCGCCACACTCGTCGCAGCGCTGGTACCGGTCGTGGTGCTGGGCGTCACCGGCTCGGTCGTCACCGTTCCGTTCGCGGCACTCGGCCCCGGGCCGACCTACAACACTCTCGGTGACGTCGACGGCGTGCCCGTAGTCCAGATCGATGGCACCGACGTCGACCCCACCGCAGGCCATCTGAACATGACGACGGTGGCCGTGCGGGATCAGCTCAATCTTTTCGAGGCTCTCGGGTTCTGGGCCAGTGGGCGTCAGGGACTGGTCCCTCGTGAGGAGGTATACCCACCGGACAAGTCGAAAGAGGAAGTGCAGGAAGGTAATCAGGCCGATTTCGAGCAATCGGAATCCAGTGCCGAACTCGCCGCTCTGCATCACCTCGACCTCCCTGTGTCACTGTCGGTGACGAGCGTGGCCCAGGACGGCCCCGCCGCAGGCGTGCTGAACATCGGAGACACTCTGGTTGCGGTGGGCGGCACCCCCGTCTCGACGGCAGGCGCGGTTCGCGAGGCCGTCAGCGCCAAGGCACCCGGCGATTCGCTCGACATCGACTACGTGCGTGATGGTGCCCCTCGTACGGGTTCCGTTGTGCTCGGGGCCAGGCCGGACGACCCGTCCAAGGGATATCTCGGTGTGACGCCCGAGGAGCAGCCCGACGTTCCGTTCGACGTGAAGTTCAATCTCGCCGACGTCGGTGGTCCGTCCGCCGGCTTGATGTTCAGCCTCGCGGTGGTGGACAAACTGAGTCCCGGCGAGCTGAGCAACGGCGAATTCGTGGCGGGAACCGGCACGATCGACGCAGCGGGAACGGTCGGCCCCATCGGCGGTATTCCCTACAAGCTGATAGCAGCTCGCGAGGCAGGGGCCACCACGTTCCTGGTGCCCGACGCCAATTGTGGTGAGGCGCAACAGAATGTGCCCGACGGTCTGCGTTTGGTGCGAGTCGAATCGCTGGACAACGCGATCGACTCGCTCCGAGCGATCGGGTCGGGCGAAGACGTTCCGACGTGTAGCTGACCCGCTCGGTCGTATTTACTCGTCGTCGACCACATCGAACGTCGAGTACAGACCGTGGACGACGTTGGGTGCCAGGTCCTCGGCGATGCGAAGGTCGATGGGAGCGAACGGATCGGCGTCCTCGTCCGGATGCAGTTGCAACAACGTCAACGACGGCCCGTCCTTGAGCACTGCCACGATCAGCCGCGCGTCACGCTTCTCGGGATGGTTCTCGGCGGCCGATCGCGCCGCGTTGTCGGCCGCGTCGGGATCTGCGAGACGCGGCATCAGCGCATCGTCGAGTGCCGACTCCGCCGCCGGGGGGAGTACGACGATCTCCTGGACGAGTGCGCATCCCACGACGCCCTCGGGCCACGTCGACGTGGCGAGGAATTCGTCGAGGGCGGGGGAGCCGCCGGTGATGTCCTCGGGCAACGAATGCTGCTGGATCGGTGTGAGTGCAGCACCGTCGGCCAGATCGTCGAGCAGGCCGGGTTCTGCCGCGGCGAGGGCAGCGGTGGGCACCAGCGCGAACATCTGGGGCGACTGGCCCCACCCGCCCGCGTCGACGAAGTCCGCCACCTCACGCGCGCACCGAGCCAATGCCTCGGCGACGCCGGGTCCGCCCGACTCGGGGTCGAAGTCGTCTCCGAAATGTTCCTGGCCGGGCAGTCCGTCACTGTCGTTGCTCACCGCACTATCCTCGCATCCGAATGGTTCCACGAATGTCGATGCTCCTGACCTGCGGTCCGGCGGGGCCGCAGTACGGGCGTCACAGCCGTAGGATCAACGTACGTACAGTAGGGCGAAACGGACATGCGGCGCACGCGAGGTGCGCCGTGACAGTCATCTGCGGCGCCATCGGCGTCGCCCGAAGTTGGAGTGTGGCACGTGGGCATGAGGCCCCCCACCGGTATGCCGTCGTTGTCGCGGCGAAGCCGGATCTTGCTCGTATTGGCCTTGGTAGTAGCAGCTTTGCTGCTCATCGGTCCGCGGTTGATCGATATCTACACGAACTGGTTGTGGTTCGGAGAAGTCGACTTCCGCGGCGTCTACACCACCACTCTGTTGACCCGGTTGGTGATCTTCCTCGTCGTCTCGGTCGTCGTCGGGCTCATCGTCTTCGGCGCGCTGGTCGTCGCGTACCGCAATCGCCCGGTGTTCGTTCCAGTGGCCGGACCCAACGATCCGATCGCTCGATACCGCACCACGGTGATGAGCCGATTGCGGTTGTTCGGCATCGGAATCCCGGTCGTGTTCGGTTTCCTGTCCGGCATGATCGCGCAGACGAACTGGGTCACCGTGCAGCTGTTCCTGCATGGCGGCGACTTCGGCCAGACCGACCCGCAGTTCGGCCTGGACGTCGGGTTCTACTCGTTCGATCTGCCGTTCTACCGCTTCATCCTGAACTGGCTGTTCGTTGCCATCCTGGTTGCATTCTTCGCAAATCTGGTGACGCAGTACGTCTTCGGCGGCATTCGTCTCGCTGGCCGAGAAGGAGCGCTCACTCGCGCGGCGCGGATTCAGCTCGCTGTGCTGGCCGGCACCTTCGTCCTGCTCAAGGCAATCGCCTACTGGTTCGATCGATACACGTTGTTGTCGAGTAGTCGCAAGGAGCCGACGTTCACCGGTGCCAGCTTCACCGACATCAACGCGGTGCTGCCCGCGAAGCTGATTCTGTTGGCCATCGCAGTCATCTGCGCGATTGCCTTCTTTGCGGCCATCTTCCTTCGTGACCTCAGAATCCCCGCCTTGGCCACAGCGCTGTTGGTGTTGTCGTCGATCCTGATCGGTGCCGTCTGGCCGCTGGTGATGGAGCAGTTCTCGGTTCGTCCGAACGCGGCCGACAAGGAGAGCACGTACATCGAGCGCAACATCGCGGCAACGAGGTCTGCGTACGGCTTGACCGATGACGTGGTCTCGTACCGCGACTATTCGGGTGAAGCGTCGTTGAGCCCGAGCGAAGTGGCATCGGAGTCGGCCACGATGTCGAACATCCGGTTGCTCGATCCGAACATCCTTGCGCCGACGTTCACTCAGCAGCGTCAGATCCGTAACTTCTACGGATTCCCCGACACACTGGCCGTCGACCGCTACCCGGACGCGGACGGCAACCTCCGCGACTACGTCGTCGCCGCGCGTGAGATCTCACCGCAGACTCTCGACGCGAACCAGCGTGACTGGATCAATCGCCACACCGTGTTCACTCACGGAAACGGCTTCGTTGCTGCTCCTGCCAACTCCGTCGACGAGGCTGTCGCTGACGAATCCAGTGGCGGGCGTGGCGGTTATCCCAACTACCAGGTGAACTGGATCGAGAACAACGCCGAGGGAACCGTGCGTAAGGACGGCCCAGGTGACCTCGATCAGCCGCGCATCTACTTCGGCCCGGTCATCGCGAATTCCGACGCCGACTACTCCATCGTCGGCTCGGCCGGCGAACCCCGTGAGTACGACACGGACAGCAAGAGCTACTCCTACACCGGTGCAGCGGGTGTCGACGTCGGCAACTTCTTCAACCGACTCGTGTTCGCGAGCAAGTACGCCGAGCGCAACATCCTGTTCTCGAGTGTGATCGGTGACGAATCGAAGATTCTGTTCAACCGTGATCCCCGAGACCGCGTGCAGAAGGTCGCGCCCTGGCTCACCACCGACGGTTCGACGTACCCGGCGATCGTCGACGGCAAGCTCGTCTGGATCATCGACGGCTACACAACGCTGGACAACTTCCCGTATGCCCAGCGGATGTCGCTCGAGGATGCCACTGCCGACAGCATCGAGTCGACGACGACGCGCGCACTGCCGAGCCGGGAAGTCTCGTACATCCGGAACTCGGTCAAGGCCACCGTCGATGCTTACGACGGCACCGTCAAGCTGTACGAGCAGGACGAGAACGATCCGGTGCTCAAGGCATGGGAAGGCGTGTTCCCCGGAACGGTCATTCCGAAGAGCGAGGTGTCTCCGGAATTGCGGGATCACTTCCGGTACCCGGAGGACCTGTTCAAGGTTCAGCGTGAACTGCTGACGAAATACCACGTCAACGATCCGCGAGAGTTCTTCACCAACAACGCGTTCTGGGAGGTTCCGACCGACCCGACCGCGGAGAACACGGCCGCCAAGCAGCCTCCGTACTACGTCGTCGCGTCCGATATCTCCAACGAGGAGAACCAGGCCTCGTTCCAGCTGACCAGTGCGCTGGTGGGGTATCGCCGAGAAGTGCTGGGCGCGTATGTCAGCGCGGATTCGGATCCGGAGAACTACGGCAAGATCACCGTGCTGAGGCTGCCGACCGATACGTCCACTCAGGGCCCGAATCAGGTACAGAACCAGATGACGACCACGACGGACGTCTCCGAAAGCCTCGGCATCGTGCGCCGGGAGAACACTGTCGAGTTCGGCAATCTTCTGACCCTGCCCGTGGGCAACGGCGGTCTGATCTATGTGGAGCCGGTCTACGCCTCGCGCACCAACGAGGCGTCGGCGTACCCGCAGTTGATCCGGGTGTTGGTCTCGTACGAGGGTCGTGTCGGTTACGCCGCCACGCTGCCCGAGGCCATCGAGCAGGTATTCGGGGCCGGTGCCGGACGGACCGTCACGGCGCCGGGGGAGACCGACGGCAGTACCCAGCCGGGTGCCGTACCCGAGACGACCCCGTCCGAGGGCGGTTCGACGCCGGCGAATCCGGCTCCGTCCACCGGTGGGTCGACCACCAGGGACGCCGCTGTCACCGGGTTGAACGACGCACTCTCCGCCGTGCGCACTGCACAGCAGAGCGGCAACCTGGCGCAGCTCGGCACCGCGCTGGAGAACCTGCAGAAGGCGGTCGACGCGTACAACGGGGCCGGTAGCTGATCGGCACGGTTTCACCGGGTTGACTGCAACGACAGAGCCGCCTCACCGAATCGGTGAGGCGGCTCTGTCGTTGTTCGCTACATCGGATGCGCTGGGCATCCACTGCGAGCGGAACGAGGCAGTTCTAGCGAACTGCCGGTGAATCAGCGTCCGATGGGCGCGAGCACTGGAGCGTTCGCAGCAGCGAAGTGCTGGAACTGGGTGCTCAGGCCGTACTGGTCGGCGAGCTTGGATGCTGCATCGAATGCGCCCTGAGCGGCCTGTGTAGCTGCTGCGACCTCGGGTGCGACGGCAGGCGCGGGGGCCGGTGCCGGTGCTGCCTGAGGAGCCGGTGCCGGTGCTGCTTCGGGCTCGGCTGCCGAGGTGCCGGTGGTCAGCTGCTGACCGCAGACGGGCCACGCGCCCGGTCCCTGGCTCTGCAGGGTGTTCTCCGCGACGCGGATCTGCTCGGCCTTGGAGGCGTTGGCCGGGGAGCCGGTTCCGCCGTTGGCCGTCCAGGTGCTCTGCGAGAACTGCAGGCCGCCGTAGTAGCCGTTTCCGGTGTTGATGCTCCAGTTGCCACCGCTCTCGCACTGTGCGACGCCGTCCCAGTTGTGGGGGGCTGCGTTGGCGGTTCCGGCAGAAACGCCGAGCGGAATGGCGACGGCTGCGCCGGCGATGGCGGCCAATCCGAGTGCGCGCTTACCGAAGTTGTTCTGAGTGGTCATGCGGGGTGAATCCTCTCCGCGCTCGACTGGCGCGACTGGCCTGCGAATCGTTACGCCGGTGGTGATGGCGATGACGACCAGGCACTTCGTATCGTCGCGGCTCTGCCCCCGTACGTATTGGGGACCACACCCGCGGGGCAGAGCGAAAGAAGCGGCGGGGTGGTGCAAGCCCAGCGGTTTAGGGCCGTCCGTGAAGGTAGTCGAGGATTCACTCACCGTCACTGAGCGGATATGGGATGCGACCCGTCCACATAGTGGGATCGGCCCCCTTGTTCGTGCAGCTCGAGCCGCATTGTGGCGGGAATGTTTCACCTTCGTGACCCGACCGTTATGTGACTCGAAACACGCAAGAAAAGAGACCCGGAGCACTATTTCGAGGGGCTGCGAACGTGCTGTTCGGGTCGGCTCGGCCGTGCGTCGAGCCTGATCGGCTGGACCGAGCACCCCGTGGTCACGTGATTTGCATTCGTCGTACACGCAGGGGTAACTTCGTAGATGCAACGCGGGGTGGAGCAGCTCGGTAGCTCGCTGGGCTCATAACCCAGAGGTCGCAGGTTCAAATCCTGTCCCCGCTACCACTCGAAAAGCCCGAGGCCACACGGTCTCGGGCTTTTTTGTGCTCTGATAGCCATCGTGCAATCACATTGGACTGCCCGATGCCAGTGCGAAGAGGGCGACCGAGGATGATCCTGCCCGCTGTTCGAGATCCCCGGCTCGTCACGGCCCGGCGCGGGGGACTGCTGTCCGACGACGATCATCGGGCCCTGGCGCTCTGGGCTGCTGCCTGTGCCGAACACGTGCTGCCCCTGTTCGAGAGCTCGGTTCCGTCGGACGCCAGACCGCGGGAAGCCATCGACGGGATCGGCGCGTGGGTACGCGGTGAGCTGCCGATGATGGAGACCCGCGCCCTCGGCGGACACGCGATGGGCGCAGCGCGTCCCCTTCGCGGAGCGGCTCGATTCGCCGCCTACGCCGCAGGCCAGGCCGCATGCGTGGCGCACGTGGCCGAACACGACCTCGGAGCAGCGGCATACGCCATCAAGGCAGTTCGAGCTGCGGCACCGTCGTCGAGCGCAACCGCCGCGGCGTATGCGGAAAATGAGTGGCAGAGGGAACAGCTGCCGGACAGCGTGCGGGCTCTGGTGTTGGAGGACCAGCACAGGAGAAACAGCATCTGCTGGTACGTGTTCGAGTAGATCTACAGAACCGTGACCGTGAAGGACTGGGTGTCGACGACCAGAGCGCGAAGATCGTGCGGCCTCAGCTGATCTGCGGCAAACAGTGACGTATCGGGACGAAACCGGATCGTGGTACCGGTCCGATCCGTAGGGGCAGTCGACACCAATTCGGTGGCGGGCAACCCGTGCTGGTATCGACGGGTCCACGAGCCCTCACTGCGACGGTTGGTGTGCTCGAGCACGTCCGACAGCGCTGCAACAGTCGACATTCCGCGGCGGGCATGTCCGTCCGCCAACAGCACGGGCTCCAGCCGGTCGAAGAATCGAACATCTGCAGTGCTCACAACGGGCTTGCGAATTGCGAGTCCGCGGTCGAACTGTGTGTCGGTACCTCGTCCGAGGTCCGTTACATCGATCGTGCCGTCCGAGTCGAACGTGATGGTCGCGTGACCGCCTCCCTGATCCTCGGCTTCGTCCACCGCATACGCGAGGACTTCGAGAACCAGGTGCAGCACTCCACCCGGCGCGTACTCACCGGGGCGGCTTCTGATTTGCGAGAGGTGATCTCGATCGACGTCCATCGACCAGTCGTGCGTCGTGGTGGACCAAGTGCTTCGGCCGGACACGGAGGGGTCGGGCACCGACGTCAGTCCGAGACCTGCTCCCGTGCATCGTCGCTGGTGACGATGTCATCGTCGTCGGTGGTCGCAGCATCCTCCGGCTCGTCTGCGGTGAGGTCGACGGTGTCCGCGCCCTCGAGAGCCGTCAGTTCCTGTTCTGCCTCTGCGATGAGGCCCTTTGCATTCTCTTCGACCTTCTTGATCCACTCGGCCATGACTGTCACCCTTCGCTCGATCGTCTACCACCGGTCTACCAGACTCGAGCCCTCTAGGATCATCGGTGTGCGAATGAAGACCCCACGACTGGTTCTCGACGAGCCTGCAGATGCAGATCTCGACGCGCTGTACGAGATCTGCAGTGATCCGCAGTCGAGTGCGCGTACCGAACTCGGCCCGAAATGCCGGTCGTGGCATATCTTCTCGAACACAACCTCTCCTCCGCTCGCGTGGCAGAGCGCGCCGGCCTGAAGCTGGTATCCCGTGGACCCGATATCGGCAACCCCGATCCCGAGGCCATCCGACTGGTGTACGCAGAGCGACCGCTGACGGCCGATCAGGTGGATGCTGTGCTGTCCGCCTGATCCCGTGCGTCGGCAACCTCGGCCAGTCGTCTTCTCAGCAAACGCTTCTCCGGTGCCGTTCGCGCGAAATCCAGTGCTCTCCGGTAGTGCACGGCGGCCTCGTCCATCCGGCCCAGTCGGTGCAGCAGATCGGCCTTCGCCATCGCGAACGGGTGGTACCGGCGCAGGACCGGCTCAGCGGCGATGGCGTCCAACAACTCGAGCCCGGCCTCGGGCCCTTCGGTCATTGCGACGCCGACGGCCCGGTTGAGCGCGACCACCGGTGATGGTGTGAGTGCCATCAACACGTCGTACAGGGCCACGATCTGAGGCCAGTCCGTGCCCGCGGCGTCAGCAGCCTCGTCGTGTAATGCCGCGATGGCGGCCTGAACGGAGTACGGGCCGGCCGGCCCGCGGGTCAGGGCCTCGCTCACGAGTTCCGTTCCCTCAGAGACGAACGCGGCATTCCATACGCGCCGGTCCTGATCGGCCAACAGCACGATCTCGCCGTGTTCGTCGATCCGGGCGCGGCGTCTGGCGTCGGTCAGCAACATCAGCGCCAGCAAGCCGGTCACCTCGGACGTGCCCGGCAGAGCCGCGTGCAGAACTCTGCCCATACCGATCGCTTCGTTCGAAAGATCGACGCGTCCGACTCCATCGCCGGATGTCGCCGAGTACCCCTCGGTGAAGATGGAGTAGACGACCTCGAGCACCATCGGCACTCTTTCCGCCAGCTCGTCCGGTCCTGGAACGCGAAACGGAATGCGACCAGTGCGAATCTTGTTCTTGGCCCGCACTATTCGCTGTGCAGCCGTGGCAGGAGGGATGAGCAGTGCGCGCGCCACCTCTGCTGTGGACAGACCCGCGAGACACCTCAGCGTCAGGGCGAGTCGGTCCTGGGCAGCAAGAGCCGGGTGGGAGCACGTGAAGAACAACTGGAGGCGATCGTCGGGCACACGATCGTCGAGCGCATTCGAGCCGGACGGGTTGTCGCGGTCCGAGTCGATCTGCAGTACGGCCATTTTCGCAGCCAGTGTCTCATCGCGTCGGAGGCGGTCGACTGCCTTGCGCCGGGCTGTGGTGAGCAACCAGGCCCCTGGCTTGGTCGGTATGCCATCGATCGGCCAATGCTTCAGAGCGGCCTCGATGGCATCCGACGTCACCTCCTCGGCGAGGTCGAGGTCACGGTAGCGCTGCACCAACGACGCGAGCAGCATCGAGCGCTCGGCACGGAAGACCGATGCGATCGTTCGACTGACCTCGACCTCGCTCACCCAACGATCCCGCGCGTCAGAATTCTGCGAGCGGGCGCACGACGACGGTGCCGCCGTCCTTGGAGCCGGGGCAGCGGGCCGCCCACTCGAGCGCTGCATCGAGGTCGGGAACGTCGATGACGTCGTAACCCCCGAGTACCTCGTGCGACTCGGCATACGGGCCGTCCGTAACGGTACGTTCGCCCGTGCTCGGATCGACGCGTACCGCGGTAGCAGTGGTCAAGTCGGCCAGCGCGTGCCCGGCAACGTAGACCCCGGCCTCCTTCAGTTCCTTCTCGTACGTCATCCAGTCCTCCATACTGCTGCAGCCGGGTGCAGCACCGGGGGAGGTGTCGGCGTTGATCAACAGGATGTACTTCATGGTGCGCTCCTTGGCTCGGTACCTCGGTGTCGCGGCGCGATTCGCCGTACACGAAGACGACGATCGAGACATCACGATATCGACACCGACCCTCGACATTTCTTTCAAGCGCACGAAAGCGGCACCGGACGCACAGTCCGGTGCCGCTTGTCGATCACGTGCCGACTCGATGACGAGCCACTGCTTACTTCAGCTCGGCCGAGGACTTTCCGAGTACGCGACGGGCAACGATCAGCTGCTGGATCTGCTGCGTGCCCTCGAAGATGTCGAGAATCTTGGAGTCACGGCTCCACTTCTCGAGCAGCGGGCGCTCGGAGTAGCCGTAGGTACCGGCCAACTCGACTGCTTTGAGGGTGATGTCCACTGCGGAGCGTCCGGCCTTCGCCTTCGACATCGACGCCTGCAGCGAGTTGGGCTCCTTGTTGTCGGCCATCCATGCCGCGCGCAACGCGAGCAGGTGCGCGGCTTCCCAGTCTGCTTCGAGTCGCAGGAACTCTGCGGCCGCCGCGTGCTGGTTGTAGGCGGGAGTCTCGTACGAGATGTCGACTCCGGCATCGACCAGGATCGACCGCAACTCTTCCAGTGCGGCACGGGCGACGCCGATCGCCATACCCGCAACCAGAGGGCGAGTGTTGTCGAACGTCTGCATGACGCCCGCGAAGCCCTTTTCGACGTTGACCTCGGCGGTGCCGAGCAGGTTGTCCTTCGGGATGCGGCAATCCTCGAGCAGCAGGGCTGCGGTGTCGGACGCCTTGATGCCCAGCTTGTGCTCGAGGCGGGCAACCGACAGGCCCGGAGCGTCACGCGGGACGACGAACGACTTGATGGCCGCGCGGCCGAGAGACTTGTCGACCGTTGCCCACACCACGATGTGGGTGGAACGCTCACCGGCGGTGACGTAGATCTTCTCGCCGTTGAGCACCCACTCGTCGCCGTCGAGGACAGCGGTGGTGGTAACTGCTGCGGAGTCCGAGCCGAAGCTGGGCTCGGTGATGGCCATCGAAGCCCACACCTTGCCGAAGCGCTCGAGCTGCTCGTCGGTGGAAACCGCGGCGATAGCGGAGTTGCCGAGTCCCTGGTACGGGATCGACAGCGTGAGGCCGACGTCGCCCCAGCAGGTCTCGATGACGTTCACCAGAGCGGACATGTTGCCGCCGTTGGAGTTCGCGGTCTTGCTGGGCTTGGCCGACTCGCTGTCCTTCTCACGGCCACCGGCCGCTCCGCCGATTTCGCCACCGGCGTCGGACATGCCTTCGACCATGGACGCCATGGTGTCGAGCTCCACCGGGTACTCGTGCTCGGCGAGGTCGTACTTGCGGGAGATGGGGCGGAAGATCTCGGCAGCGACCTGGTGAGCCTGATTCGCCTGCGCCCGAAGCTTCTTGGGAAGTTCAAGATTGATCATCGTGTGTGTCCTTGGGTGAGTGCCATGGAATTCGGGGCGGCGAGCTAGATGAGAACGATGCCTTCGGCGACGCCGACGGACCGTAGATCGCGGTACCAGCGCTCGACCGGATGTTCCTTGGTGAAGCCGTGTCCACCGAGCAACTGCACACCGTCGGAGCCGATCTGCATTCCCTTCTCGGACGCCAGGCGGCGTGCGAGGGCCGATTCACGAGTGAACGACAGGCCTTGCTCGGCTCGCGACGCGCCACGCAGCGTGACCAACCGCATGCCGTCGAGCTCGATCGCGATGTTGGCAACCATGAAGGCCACGGCCTGGCGATTACTGATCGGCTCGCCGAACGCGACGCGCTCGTTGACGTAGGGAACGACGTAGTCGAGTACGGCCTGGCTCGTACCGACGGCCAAGGAGGCCCAGCCCAGACGGGCCAAACCGATGGCGGCGCTGTACTCGGCGGCGCGCTGGTCGGCGTCACCATCACCGAGCAGAGCCGACTCGGGCACTGCCACGTCGGTGAGGATCAGGCGACCCAGGCCCGCGGCGCGCAGACCCATGCTCGGATCCGCTTCGACGACGAGGCCCTTGGAGTCGGACTCGACGATGAAGAAAGTCGGGCGACCTTCGAGTTCCGCCGCGATGACGAACAGCTCCGAGCTGCCGGCCGCGGGTACGAGGCTCTTGACTCCGTTGAGCTTGTATCCGCTGGGCGAGCGCACTGCCTTGGTCTGCAGCGCGTACGGATCGAACAGTGCGCGGGGCTCGTTGACGACCACTGCTGCGTTCGGCACCTTCTCGCCGACGAATGCCGGAAGGTACGTCTTCTGCTGCGCATCCGTTCCCCACTGAGTGAGGGCGACAGCGACACCGCTGGGCGCGAGGATCGGCAGGGCCAGGCCCATATCGCCGTGGGCGAGCGCCTCGGCGACGAGGGAATTGGTGACCGCACCGCGCTCGCTGGCGGCACCGTCGAGCTCCTCGGGGACGTTGATGAGCGTGATGCCGAGTTCGGCGGATCGGCGGACCAGGTCCTCGGGCGAGGAGGCGTTGTGATCGGCCTCGAAGGCGGCCGGCCGGAGGATTTCCTCGGCGAACTCCTTGACCGTTTCGACGATCATGCGCTGCTCGTCGTCGGGGGTCAGGTCGAAGTAGCTCAGGTTCTTCGCGGCACCGTCGTCGAGACGCTTGGGCTTGCCGCCTCCGGTGACCTTGGCGAACGTACGGTTGGCAGCGCCGAGGGTCTTGAACCCGGTCTTGGTGCTCTCGTACGTAACGCGGTCGATCGTCTGTCGAAGGTTGTACTTCTCCGCCAGTTCGGACCCGGTGATGGCCGTCAGAACGCGCATGGCGGTTCCGATCGCATCTCTCTTGAACGGGTTGAGGCCAACCGCAGAAGTATCGCGGGGCACCTTGGGGGCCTTCGCGTCGACCACACTGTCTTGCTTGCTCATGATCACCAGTTCCTCGGCGTCGGGCACGGACTTCACAGATCTTACTCCCGAGTAAGTTAGCTGTCTACTGTCGAGTAAGTACTGGTGGCGCACGACACCGTGGCGGGTCTTTCGTATCCTGCGTCGTACCGATGTGACAGGCTGTTTCCTGTGCATCCGATAGCTCAGGTCTTCGCCGCCCTCGCCGCGGTACTCCATGTCGTCATCTTCGTCATGGAAAGCGTGCTCTGGTCCAAGCCGGCCGTGTGGGCGAAGTTCGGTGTCGCCAGTCAGAACGACGCAGACATCACCAAACCGATGGCCTTCAATCAGGGGTTCTACAACCTGTTTCTCGGCATCGGCATCGTGGTCGGCCTCATCGTGGGCGGTTCGGCCGGCGACGCGATCGTCTACTTCGCATGCGCCAGCATCGTCGGCGCGGCTCTGGTACTCGCCACCGGCGGAGCGAAGTACTTCCGGCCCGCGTTCGTGCAGGGAATCACTCCGCTCCTGGCCCTGGTCCTGGCCGCAGTCCTCTGACTCCGCGCTGCTCTCACGGTCCGTCTCCGGTGAGTGCCGACCGAATCACACAGCGGGGGAGAGGCGGCCGAGGATGTCCTGGTGCAGCAGCCCGTTCGTGGCTACCGCGCTCCCGCCGTGCGGCCCGACGCGTCCATCGAGCGAGGTGAACGTCCCGCCCGCCTCGCGCACCAGAACATCGAGTGCCGCCAGATCCCACAGGGAGACCTCCGGCTCGGCGGCGATGTCGAGGGCTCCTTCGGCGAGCAGGCAGTAGGAGAAGAAGTCGCCGTAGGCGCGGACTCGCCACACGTCATCGGTCAGTCCGACAAAGCGGTCTCTGGTTCCGAGGTCGGCCCAGCCGGACAGGCTGGAGAAACTCAGACTGGACGCGGCCAGTGAATCGACTTTCGACACGTTGATTCGACGGGCGGCTTCGTCGCCGACGCTCGTCCACGATCCCAGCTGCTCGGCGGCCCACCATCGGCGATGCAGCGCCGGGGCGCTGACCACTCCGACTGCGGGGACGCCGTCCTCGAGCAGCGCGATCAGCGTTGCCCACACGGGTACGCCGCGCACGAAGTTCTTGGTGCCGTCGATCGGATCGACGACCCATTGGCGGCCGCTGAACGTAGCCGTGCCACCGAACTCCTCGCCGAGCAGAGCATCGTCGGGACGCTCCGAACCGAGCTCCGCCCGAATCATCGTTTCCACGGCCAGGTCTGCGTCGCTGACCGGTGTGAGATCCGGCTTCGAGTCCACCGTCAGGTCCATGGCGAGGAATCGTCCACGGGTGATGACGTCGGCTTCGTCGGCGAGCCGGAGGGCGAGATGCAGATCGGCAGAGTAGTCGGTCACCGCAGAAGACTATCGCCGCGCACGGGCCTATTCGTACGCGGCAATATGGGTGGCCGGGCCTATCCGGTGACTTCGTTCAACTTTCCGGTGGCAACATCGAAGACGAACCCGCGAAGCGACTCGTGCTTCGTGACGAACGGGCTGAGCTCGATGCGCGCCAAGGACTGCCGAACGTCGCGGTTCAGATCGGGGAACGATTCGGCAGCCCAGTTGGGCTTCAGACCCGTTTCTTCCTGGAGGTCGTTCTTGAACTCGTCGTCGGTGAACGTGAGCATGCCGCAATCGGTGTGGTGGATCAGAATGATCTCCTTGGTGCCGAGTAGACGCTGGCTGATGGCCAGAGAACGAATCTCGTCGTCGGTGATCACCCCACCCGCATTGCGGATCACGTGTGCTTCCCCGTCGGCCAGGCCGAGAATCCGGTAGACGTCGAGCCGGGCGTCCATGCACGCGACCACCGCGATGTGCTTCGACGGCGGCAGCGGTAGGGGACCGTCGAATTGGGCGGCGTATGCTTTGTTGTTCTCGAGGTACTGGTCGGTGGCGGTCATACGAGACTCCTCTGTCCATCGAATGTCGCTGGCACCGTGCGGCGGCAGGGATGTCGACGTGCGCATATGCCGACTCGTCGAAAGCTAACAGCGGACGAGGTGCCCGAACAGGGTTCGAATCAGCACGGTTCGAACCCCTGGATGACCATGCGTCTTCGGGGGCGGTCGGGGACGGGTTCGTGTGCCGGTAACCTTGACTCTCGTGCATCCCGACGTTTCTGCAGACCTCGCCGAGCTCGACACCACTCTGTCCACAGTCGAGTCCGTTCTCGACGTCGAGGAGCTGCGGCGACGCATCGACGAGCTGGAACATCAGGCCGCCTCACCCGACCTGTGGAACGACCAGGAACACGCTCAGCAGGTGACCAGTCAGCTCTCCCATGCGCAGGCCGAACTGCGCCGCGTCGAGGAGCTCCGGCAGCGGCTCGAGGACATGCCGGTTCTGTACGAGTTGGCCGAGGGCGAAGAGGGCGAGGCCGCCGCATCCGCCACCGCTGACGCCGACGCCGAACGCGCCTCGCTCCGAGAGGACATCGCTGCCATGGAAGTTCGAACGCTGCTGTCCGGTGAGTACGACGCCCGCGACGCCCTCGTGAACATTCGCTCCGGTGCCGGCGGAATCGACGCCGCCGACTGGGCGGAAATGCTCATGCGCATGTACATCCGCTGGGCCGAGAAGCACGGGTACGGCGTCGAGGTCTACGACACGTCCTACGCCGAAGAGGCCGGAATCAAGAGCGCGACGTTCGCCGTCAAGGCGCCGTACACCTACGGAACGCTGTCGGTCGAGCAAGGTACGCACCGGCTCGTCCGGATCAGCCCGTTCGACAACCAAGGTCGACGCCAGACGTCGTTCGCGGAGGTCGAGGTGCTTCCGGTCGTCGAGACCACCGACCACATCGAAATCCCCGAGAACGACATTCGGGTCGACGTCTATCGCTCGTCCGGGCCAGGTGGGCAGTCGGTCAACACCACCGACTCCGCCGTCCGGTTGACGCATATTCCTACCGGAATCGTCGTGACCTGCCAGAACGAGAAGTCGCAGCTGCAGAACAAGGTGTCGGCCATGCGCGTGCTGCAGGCCAAGCTGCTCGAGGTCAAGCGCAAGGAAGAGCGGGCCGAGATGGACGCGCTCAAGGGTGACGGCGGCAGCTCCTGGGGTAATCAGATGCGCTCGTACGTGCTGCACCCGTACCAGATGGTCAAAGATTTGCGTACCGAGTACGAGGTCAACAATCCGTCTACTGTTCTCGATGGAGACATCGACGGCTTCCTGGAATCGGGAATTCGCTGGCGAATGCGAGGGGAGCAGTAACCGATGACGGCCTGGCTCAACGTGACGCCCGAGGTCAAGCTCAACGGCCTCGGAATCGTGCTGTACATCCTCGGCGGGCTACTGGCCGCGCGGTTCGTCACGTGGACCGGATCTCGAATCACTGCCCGCATCGACCAGAACTACCAGCACAGCGACGCGCTCGTCCGGTCGGAGGCCGCCAAACACCGTCATGCCCTGGCTCAGGTCATCACCTGGGTGCTGGTCACGCTCATCTACATCCTGGTCACCATCGAGGTGCTGCGCCGGTTCGGCTTCGGGGTCGGTGGACTCGTGGCACCCGCAACTGTCATCGGTGCAGCCCTCGGCTTCGGTGCTCAGCGCGTGGTGCAAGACATCCTGGCCGGCTTCTTCATCATCACCGAGCGCCAGTACGGCTTCGGTGACGTGGTGCAGATCGCCGTCAACGGCTCCGCCGAGGATGCCGAGGGCACCGTCGAGGACGTCACGCTCCGAGTGACGCGGGTCCGTAGCGTCGACGGCGAGGTCATCACCGTGCCGAACGGGCAGATCGTCAAGGCGATCAACCTGTCCAAGGATTGGGCTCGCGCCGTCGTCGACGTTCCGGTCCCCAGTACCGCCGATCTGACTCAGGTGAATGCGCTGCTGCGCGCGGTCGGCCGCGATGCGTTCGCAGATTCACACTTGCGTCCGCTCCTACTCGACGAACCGACCGTGATGGGCGTGGAGAGCATCGAGGTGGGGCAGGTCAACGTGCGCTTGGTCGCGCGGACGTTGCCGGGCAAGCAATTCCAGGTGGGACGAGAGCTGCGTGTGAGAGTTGCCGCTGCGCTGCAGCCCGAGGGCATCAACGTTGCCCCCGACGTCAGCACGGCCGGAGTTGCACCGGAATCATCGGGACGAGATCGAACGGAAGACCAGTGAGTACACCCGATACCGGAACCGAACGCTCGCAACGAAACTGGCGGCAGTGGCGCATTCCGGCCAAGATCTACGGCCGCGTCCGAACCTCCACCGTGGCGTTCGGAATCTGCTTCGTGCTCACCGCTCTGCTGTACGGGCAGGTCAGCGCAGATATCGCCGAGAGGAACGGGGAAGCGGTTCAGGGGCCGGTTGCGGTGAGCCCGGACGAGCTCACGCAACCGAGCGAATCGCAGACGTACGTACCGACCCCTTCCCGTCTGTCGACCACTACTACACCCAGCACGACCACCGAGCCGGAGTCGTCGACGAGCGCCGACGACACCGGTACCCAGTCGACGACGACCACCGCCCCGCCGACCACGACGACTGCCCCGTTCGGCGTGCCCATCCCGCCGGCGATTCAGTCGCTCATCCCGTCCCGGCCTGCACCGACGTCGTCGCGCTGACGCACTCTTTACCGGCTCTCGGGACTCGCCGCGGCACCCGCTCGCTTCCGGCGGTTACCGGCGGGTAAGGACTACACTGGCGACCCGTGATCAGCACCTCGAATGTGTCCAAGTCCTACAAGACCTCGACCAGGCCCGCTCTGGACAAGGTGACGGTCTCCATCGACAAAGGCGAGTTCGTGTTTCTGATCGGGCCCTCGGGTTCGGGTAAGTCGACATTCATGCGCTTACTGCTCAAGGAAGAGACGCCGACGTCCGGCGATATCCACGTAGCGGATTTTCACGTCAACCGGCTCGCTGCTCGTCGCGTCCCGCGGCTACGACAGAGCATGGGGTGCGTGTTCCAGGACTTCCGACTGCTGCAGCAGAAGACCGTGGTGGAAAACGTCGCGTTCGCGCTCGAGGTGATCGGCAAGCCTCGATCGATGATCAAGCGCACTGTTCCCGAGGTGCTGGATCTGGTGGGACTCGGCGGCAAGTCCGACCGTCTGCCCAACGAGTTGTCCGGTGGTGAGCAGCAGCGTGTGGCGATCGCCAGGGCGTTCGTCAATCGACCGCTGGTGCTGCTCGCCGACGAGCCGACCGGAAACCTCGATCCGGACACCAGCCAGGACATCATGCTGCTGCTCGAGCGCATCAATCGCACCGGAACCACCGTGCTGATGGCGACCCACGACAACCACATCGTCGATTCCATGCGTCGACGCGTCGTGGAACTGGACAACGGACGAGTCGTTCGTGACGAGGCCCGAGGGGTCTACGGCGTCGGCCGCTGACGCCGACCACCGAACTCGACCGCTCAGACTTCTCGACCGAACGAATCGAAGGGCTCGGATTCCGCGATGCGCGCAAGTTTCATCTTCAGTGAGGTCTTCACCGGGCTTCGCCGCAACATCACCATGACGATCGCCATGATCTTGACGACCGCTATTTCCCTCGGTCTGTTCGGCGGCGGATTGCTCGTGGTGCAGATGGCAGGAAAGACCCAGCAGATCTTCCTCGACCGGGTGGAGGTGCAGATCTTCCTCACCGACGACATCTCTGCCACCGACGCAGACTGTGCCCAGGAGACGTGCGCTACGTTGCGCTCGGATCTCGAGAACACACCCTCCGTGGTCTCGGTGCAGTACCTCAACCGCGAGGACGCGGTGAAGGATGCGACCGAGCGAGTGTTCAAGGACCAACCCGAACTGGCCGAGTTGGTCAGTGCCGACAGTTTCCCGGCCTCGTTCAAGGTGCGTCTGAGCGACCCGGAGCGATTCGGAGTGATCAACGACAACTTCGAGAACCGTCCGGGTGTGCAGAGCGTGCTCAACCAGCGAGACCTGGTGGAGCGGTTGTTCAGCGTCCTGAACGGAGTACGCAACGCAGCGTTCGCGATTGCCACCGTGCAGGCGATCGCTGCGATCCTCCTGATCGCCAACATGGTCCAGATCGCTGCGTTCACCAGACGAACCGAGGTCGGAATCATGCGGCTGGTCGGTGCCACCCGGTGGTACACCCAGCTGCCGTTCCTCCTCGAAGCCGTGGTCGCAGCTCTGATCGGTTCGGCGCTGGCGATTGCCGGGCTGTTCACCGCGAAGAACATGTTCATCGACGACGTCCTCTCCGACGTCTATCAAGCCAATATTCTGGCCCGGATATCGAACAGTGACGTGCTGTTGGTCTCGCCGTTCCTGGCACTCGTCGGAGTGGGAATGGCGGCGGTCACCGCCTACATCACATTGCGCCTCTACGTGCGCGAATAAATTCGGTTGCCGATCGGTTCTATGCTGGAGCGGTTGCCGATGAGGCGGCGTCACGCATCGAACGCTCGAGAAAGGGCCCTGCAGTGAGAGAGAAGGGCCGCAAGGCCATTGCGACCAATCGCAAGGCACGGCACAACTACTCCATACTCGACGTCGTCGAGGCCGGAGTCGCGCTCGTCGGCACCGAGGTCAAGAGCCTGCGCGACGGCAAGGCCTCCCTCGTCGACGCCTTCGCGACCGTCGACGACGGCGAGATCTGGCTGCGCGGGCTGCACATCGCGGAATACACACTCGGAAGCTGGACCAACCACGCGCCGCGTCGAAACCGCAAACTTCTTCTCCATCGTCGCGAGATCGACCGCCTGGCCGGGAAGGTCAAGGAGGGAAACCTGACGTTGGTGCCGCTGTCGATGTACTTCTCGGACGGCAAGGTCAAGGTCGAACTGGCGTTGGCCAAGGGCAAGCAGGACTACGACAAGAGGCAGTCGTTGGCCAAGCGCACCGCCGAACGCGAAGTCACTCGTGAGCTCGGGCGTCGAGTGAAGGGCATGCGCTGACCGCTGTCCTGCTCGCTCTGGTAGCTGCCGTGGGCTACGGGGTGAGCGATTTCGTCGGCGGTGTCGCGTCCCGTCGAGTCGCAGCCCTGCGGGTGGTCATCGTGTCCTACCCGCTGTCGCTCGTCATCGTGTTGCTCGTCGCTCCGTTCGTCGGCGGGACCATCGAACTCCCCGCGATGCTGTGGGGCCTGGCGTCGGGTGTAGCGGGCGGCGTCGCCGTGTGGTGGTTCTATCTGGCGCTCGCGGCCGGGCCGATGGCTGTGGTGTCCCCGGTGACGGCTGTGTTGGTCGCCGGGATCCCGGTTCTGGTCGGGTTGTCGATGGGTGAGCGTCCCGGCGTCATCGCCTTCGTGGGCATCGCCGTTGCCCTGGTGGCCGTCGTGCTGGTCAGCAAGGAGTCACCGGACGAGGTGACCGGCGAGGTCGCGGGCGGCCGCGACATGAAGTTCACCCGCACCGTGGCCTGGCTTACGGTCGGGTCGGGTGTGACGTTCGCCTTCGCCTTCATCTTCCTGCATCAGATCGGTGACGGCAGTGGGCTGTGGCCCCTCGCGGCGTCCCGCGCATCGGCCACCGCGGTGGTCTGGGCCGTGGCGTTGGCGTCGGGGCATTTCGCACCGCCCCACGGCAGCGTGCTCAAACTTGCCGCGTTCGTCAGCGTGCTCGACGTGGTCGCCAACGCCGCGATGATCTACGCGTACGAGGGCGGTCTGCTGTCGTTGGTGAGCGTCATCGCCTCGCTGTATCCGGCTGCGACGGTGTTGCTGGCGATGGTGATGCTCGGCGAACGGGTCGGCGCACTACAGAAGGTGGGAATGGCGTTGGCGCTCGGGGCAATCGCGATGATCGCGCTCGCGGGTTGAACTTGCCCGCGCACGGGTAATGAACCCGTTTATGACTGCTTCCGGTTCTACCTCCGATGTCCCCACATCCGAGAACGCGTCGTCTCGGCCGCGTGTGCTGGTCACCGGTGCCACGGGATACCTGGGCGGTCGTCTGGCACCGCGTCTGCTGGAAGAGGGCTACCGGGTTCGCGTATTGGCCCGGACCCCGAGCAAGCTCGACAACGTTCCGTGGGCGGCGGACGTCGAGATCGTCCAGGGTGACCTGAGTGATCGGGAGTCGCTGAAGGAGGCGCTCAGCGACGTCGACGTCATGTACTACCTGGTGCACTCGATGGGCACCGCGGGCCATTCCGATTTTGCCGACACCGAACGCGACAGCGCCGAGAACGTAGCCACCGTCGCTGCGGATTGCGGCGTCGGTCGCATCGTGTACCTCGGTGGCCTGCATCCGCCGACGGGAGAGCTGTCGCCACACCTGAAGTCACGCGCCGAGGTCGGGCGTATTCTGATCGAGTCGGGTGTCCCGACGATCGTGCTGCAGGCGGGCGTCGTCATCGGGTCCGGTTCGGCCTCGTTCGAGATGATTCGCCACCTGACCAATCGGTTGCCGGTGATGACCACCCCACGGTGGGTGCACAACCGTATTCAGCCGATTGCCGTACGCGACGTGCTGCACTATCTCATCGGGGCCGCGAGCGCTCCGGTCACCGAGTCCCGCACGTACGACATCGGCGGGCCGGACGTCATGCAGTACGGCGAGATGATGAACATCTACGCCGACGTGGCCGGTCTGCGCCAGCGTCGCATCATCGTGCTGCCGGTGTTGACGCCTCGCCTGGCCGGTCACTGGATCGGGTTGGTGACGCCGATTCCGCGCGGATTGGCGATGCCGCTCATCGAATCGTTGCAGTACGACGCCGTCGGTCACGAAATGGATATCGACGCCGTCGTTCCACGTCCGGCCGAAGGCTTGACGGGCTACCGAGATTCGGTGCGGCTGGCTCTACGCAAGATCGACGACGGCGAAGTCGAGACACGGTGGACCGACGCCACCGGAACTGCGGCCCCGTCGGATCCGCTTCCCTCCGACCCTGATTGGGCTGGAGAGGTCGTCTACACCGATACCCGGGTGGCCCGAAGCGGCGCGCGTTCGAGCACCATTCGGCCCGCGCTCGAACGATTGGCCGACGCCGAGGTGCTCGCCGATTGGCACCGTGACGCCACGGGGCCGGATGCGTCCGCCTCGGGAACCGAACACACCACCCGGCTGAAGTCGTCGCGACGGCTGCCAGGAGAGGCGTGGTTGGATCTCACGGTCGGTGGCACCGCCAAGCAGCCGACGATCGAACAGCGACTCGTGTTCTTTCCTCGCGGATTGGCCGGGCGAGCCGTGTGGTACGCGTCGTTGCCCGTACGCAGGGCCGTTGCTCGTCGAATGCTGCGGACAGTAGTGGATCGAGTCGAGTCCGACGCCGGTGCAGCCGCGGCGCAGGGACCTGCCGGCCGTTAACGGGATGAATATGGCCGATCGACGCGTTACACTGAACAGCCCGGACACGGTGTTCGGGAACATACGGGGCTGAACGGTTTCGACTTTGTATGTTGAGTCAGGGGAAGCGTGTCGGTGCAGGCGAGAGACCACCGTAAGCGTCATCGCAACCTTATAAGCGCCGATTCCAATCAGCGCGACTACGCACTCGCTGCCTAAGTAGCGACTGCGTGTCTGTCAGTCCGGGTTTGCCCTCGGCCCGGGTACTGGCATCAGCTAGAGGGCTCACCGATTCATCCGGCCGCGGGATGATGAGGAACATCAAACAGTGGCTGGGATCGTCATCCTGACTTGTTCGCGAGATCAGGAGATCCAAGTAGAGGCATAGCGGACTGCACACGGAGAAGCCCTGGCAATGCAGCAGAGGACCCGGGTTCGATTCCCGGCAGCTCCACTGTGAAGGCCGGGCCGAGAGACTTTCTCTCGGCCCGGTCTTTTTTTGTGTCGGACACCTCACAAACACTGTTGTCGACCCGGTCCCACCCGGAGGGGGCTCGGTGCCGAATAGAGGGCATGAGAAACCAGCGGACCCCAGTTCTCTACGCGGGGAAGCGGCTGTCGTCGCCGTCGATGGTGGTATTGGTTCTGAGCGGTGGCAAGGACGTGAGTCGCGCGCGCAGCAGGCCGTGGCACCTGGCGGGGTTGAGAATGTGGCCCTTCACCTGGACGCTTCGGCGGGCCGGACAAAGCCGCGATATTTCGGTCCAACAACTGCGATATCGGTTCCGCGGCTGGAACGCCCCCGAACGGACGCCGGTAGAGGACGCGCGGTGGGCGCTGCGCCGCATTCGTGACCGCAATCCCGGAGTTCCTGTGGTCGTGGTGGGGCACTCGATGGGCGGGCGCACAGCTGCTGCGCTGATCGACGACCCGTCGATTGCGGGTGTCGTTGCGCTTGCTCCGTGGTGGCCGCAGGGTACGGAGGCCGACGGATTCGACGAGAATCGCACGCTGCTCGTGGTGCACGGAACTGCCGACCGGTGGACCGACGCGCGAACCTCCCGTCGTGCGACCGAACGCGCGATGGCGAACGGTGCCGACGCCGAATATCTCTCGGTGCCTGGAGGCCATTTCATGCTGCGTGATCCGCGCGTGTGGTCGCGCGTCACTCGTGACTTCGTTCTCCGTATCGCCGACGAGTCAAGGGCGCGAGCCGATTCGAGCGAATCCGGTGCGTCGACGGGCTGCAGGGGAGAATCGTCGTGACCCGCCGTGTCGCCGTCGTGGGCAGCGGGGTGGCCGGCCTCACGGCGGCATACGCGCTGTCCAAGAACTCGTCGGTGACGTTGTACGAGGCCGACTCTCGGCTCGGCGGCCATGCGGACACCCACTTCGTGGACGGCCCCGGTGGTCCGGTGGGCGTCGACACCGGGTTCATCGTGCACAACGACCGCACGTATCCGACGCTGCTCCGTCTGTTCGACGAGCTCGACGTGCCGACGCAGGATTCGGACATGAGCATGTCCGTTCGGTGCGACGGCTGCGGGCTCGAATACTCGGGCGGACAGGGAATGCGGGGCATTCTCGCGCAGCGGACCGCGGTCCTCCGGCCTCGCTTCGTCTCGATGCTGCTCGACGTCAAGCGATTTCATCGTCTGGCGACCGAGCTACTCGAGCGCGAGGACGCCGCGGACACCGAGACGACGCTCGCTCAATTCTTGGAGCAGCACTCGTTCTCCGCATACTTCGAATCCCACTTCATGACACCGTTGGTGTCCGCGGTGTGGTCGTGCGATCCGGACACTGCTCTCGCCTACCCGGCTCGCTACCTGTTCACTTTTCTCCGCCACCACGGAATGCTCACCGTCACAGGATCTCCCACCTGGCGTACCGTCACCGGCGGGTCGATCGAATACGTTCGTCGGGTTGCGGAGCACATCGACGAGGTGTTGCTCGACAATCCGGTACATGCTGTCTACCGGTCCGGGGATTCGGTGCAGATCCGGGACGGCCACGACGACCTGCGCACGTTCGACGCCGCCGTGATCGCAGTCCATCCCGGTGCCGCGCTGAAGATGCTCGCGGAGCCGACTGCGCTCGAACACAGCGTTCTCGGAGCTATGCCGTATTCGGTCAATCACACTGCACTGCACACCGACTCGTCGGTGCTGCCACGAAACATCAGAGCGAGAGCGTCGTGGAACTACCACCTGCCGTCCTGTAGCGCCAAACCCGATCGAGTTCTGGTCAGCTACGACCTGACGAGGTTGCAGCGATTGGGTGACAGCGATCGAAGGATGCTGGTCACCCTCGGGGGAGCAGATCGCATCGACCCGAACACGGTGCTCGACGAGATGACCTACGAGCACCCGCAGTACACCCCCGAATCCGTCGCAGCGCAGCGTCGGCTGCCCGAATTGGACACCGATACGGTGTCGTTCGCCGGGGCGTACCACGGGTGGGGATTCCACGAGGACGGTGCGTTGTCCGGAGCGCGCGCCGCGCAACGGGTGGGGGCCTCGTGGCTCTGACGTCGGTTCTGCCGAACACCCGGGCGCACGGGGCGGCGCTGTATCTCACTCGGATCGATCACGTCCGACGAGCACCGATACGAAATACGTTCTCGTACAAGAGCTACAGCTGGTTCGTCGACCTCGACGCACTTCCCGAACTGCCGCGGATCCTGCGGCCACTCGCTTCATTCGATTCCCGCGACCACATGGGTGACCCTGGTGCCACCATTCGCCAGAACGTCGATGCCTTCGTGGCAGAGAGCGGAATCGATCTCGGCGGCGGTCGCATCACGATGTTGGCCAGCGCGCGGGTGTTCGGGCACACGTTCAACCCATTGACTGTGTACTGGTGTCACGACCGCGACGGAGACCTCGGCTGCGTGGTGGCCGAGGTGCACAACACCTACGGCGAGCGATACCGGTATCTGTTGGACACCGGTCGTCACGGCGAGGCACGGACTGCCAAAGAGTTCTACGTCTCACCGTTCAACGACGTCGACGGCGAGTACTCCATGCAGCTGCCCGAGCCGGACGCCACACTCCGGCTGTCGATCGTCCTCGAACGTCTCGGCCACCCTCCGTTCGTGGCGACCGTCGTCGGCCGTCGCCGCCAGGTGACGACGCGATCGATTCTTCGTACCGCACTCGAGATCCCGATGGCACCGCTGCGAGTGGTGATACAGATTCGCTGGCAGGGCATTCGGCTCTGGGCGCGGGGTCTGAAGATCGTGCAGAAACCTGCCCCTCCGGGGGCGCGGAGAGTTCAGAAGGAAGGAGCTCACAGATGACAACGGTGTCTCGAACCGATTCCGTGTCGCACCCGTCCGGTGCCGGGCCGCGCCCGCTCGTCGATCCTCGGGTCTGGCCCCAGATCGCCCACGTTCCCGGTGGCGTGAAAGTTGCGGTCGCCGCGCCCGTTGCCGACTTTCTCTTCCGTCGTGCGGTCGCGGGATTGCAGGTCCGAGTCGCGATGCCGGACGGCACAGTGATCGGGGCCGGATCGTCCGACGCACCGTTGATGACGGTCTATCGGCCACACGACTTCGCCGCGCGCGTCGGCGACAGCGGCCTCATCGGATTCGGTGAGGCATACATGGCCGGAGACTGGGATGCCGAGGATCTCACCGCTGTGCTCGAGGTCTTCGCTCGTCGAATGGCGTCGCTGATTCCCGAGTCCTTGCAGCGGCTCCGTGGGCTCTACGTCCCGAAACCTCCACGGAGTGAGCGCAATACGACGAAGAACACACGATCGAACATCTCGCGTCACTACGATCTGTCGAACGACCTGTTCGAGCTCTTCCTCGACGAGACCATGACCTACTCGAGTGCGTTGTTCGCCGGATCGGGACCCGACGACAGCATGGAGCTTGCCGACGCCCAGCGCCGAAAGATCGACCGGCTACTCGATCGCGCAGGCGTCGGCGAAGGAACCAGGGTCCTCGAGATCGGCACCGGATGGGGCGAGCTGGCTATTCGGGCGGCCGCTCGCGGTGCGACGGTCCGGTCGGTGACACTGTCGGTGGAGCAGCAGGAGCTCGCGCGGAAGCGTTGCGCGGCAGCGGGATACAGCGAGCGAGTACAGATCGATCTCCTCGACTACCGGTTGGTGGACGGCCAATACGACGCCATCGTGTCGGTCGAGATGATCGAGGCCGTCGGTCATCAGTACTGGGCAACCTATTTCAAGACGATCGATGCACATCTGGCACCGGGCGGACGCGTGGCGATCCAGGCCATCACCATGCCGCACGACCGGATGCTGGCCACCCGCAATACGTACACGTGGGTGCACAAGTACATCTTTCCCGGCGGGTTCCTGCCGTCGGTGCGGGCCATCGAGGAGGTGACCGAGCAGCACACCTCGCTTCGGGTTCGCGAGCGCCTGTCCATGGGTGATCACTACGCGCGAACCCTGGCCCTGTGGGACAGTCGCTTCCGTGAATACCGCAGCGAGGCACATGGTCTCGGGTTCGACGAAGTATTCGCGCGAATGTGGCACTTCTACCTCTGCTATTCGGAGGCCGGATTTCGATCCGGGTACCTCGATGTTCAGCAGATCGTGCTCGATCGAAGGGACGACCGATGACCACCTCGACAAGTACCGTGGACCGGACCGATCGCAGCGTCGGTGTTGCACACCGAATTGCCGAGTTGATGGAACCCCTGGTGGGTGGCCCGCTTCCCGTCCGGCTGCAGGCGTGGGACGGATCCGTTGCCGGCGACGCCCTGGCACCGAAAGTGATGTTGCGGAGCCCCAGCGCTCTTCGTCGATTGCTGTGGAGCCCCGGTGAACTCGGTGCTGCGCAGGCGTACGTCACCGGGGAGTTGGACGTCGACGGCGATCTTGCCGCGGCTCTCGATCATGTCTGGGGTGTGGTCCGTGAGCGCCGGCTCTCGGCAGTACGACCGGGGCCGGCATCGTTACTGCGGCTGGCGCGGCTGGCCAAGGATCTCGGCGTGTTCGGCCGCCCACTACCGCCACCCGCGTCGCAGGCCTCGGTGAAGGGGCGGCTGCACTCGTTGCTTCGCGACCGCGCTGCGATCAGCCACCATTACGACCTGTCGAACGACTTCTACGAACTGGTCCTCGATTCGCACATGGCGTACTCGTCGGCGTACTGGACCTCGAATTCGCCGGATTACACCCTCGATAATGCCCAGCGCGACAAGCTCGACCTCGTGTGCCGAAAGATCGGGCTCGACAAACGATCCGGGCAACGGTTCCTCGACGTCGGCTGCGGCTGGGGGTCTCTCAGCCTGCATGCGGCACAGGAATACGGAGCGCAGGTCGTCGGAGTGACCATCTCACGCGAACAGAAAGCCTTCATCGACAAGCGAATCGCCGACCGAGGACTGCAGGACAACGTCGAGATCCGAATCCAGGATTATCGGGAGATTCCGGACGGGCCCTTCGACGCGGTGGCGTCGATCGAGATGGGTGAGCATGTGGGGGAGGCCAATTACCCGACCTACACCGCCGCACTGCACACCAACGTCAAGCCGGGTGGGCGAGTACTGATCCAGCAGATGTCGCGAAGAGAAGGCGACAACCCCGGCGGCGGGGCATTCATCGAATCGTTCATCGCGCCCGACATGTTCATGCGCCCGGTCGGGCGGACCGTGGCCATGATCGAGGAGGCCGGACTCGAGGTTCGCGACGTCCATGCTCTGCGGGAGCATTACGTGCGGACCGTCGATGTCTGGACGGAGCGCTTCGAGGCGCGGTACGGCGAGGTGGTGGCCATGGTCGGGGAGGAGGTCGCTCGCGTCTGGCGGCTGTACCTGATCGGCGGGGGAATGGCATTCCGGGACAACAGGATGGGCGTCGACCAGATCTTGTCCGTTCGCCCGGTCGACGGGTCGTCCAGGATGGAACCGGTCCGCCCGGTGTGGGTGGCCGCGCGGTGAATTGGTCCGACTTCTTCACCGTGTCACTGGCGAGTCTCGGCGGTACCGCTGTCCTGATGATGGTCACCGCCCTCGTCGGTGCCCGTATCGGACGACACAATGTCGTGGATGTGACGTGGGGTGGCGGCTTCGTTCTGATCGCGCTGATCTCCGCTGCGACCGGAACCGGTGATCTGTGGCGACGACTCCTGCTGGTCGTGCTCGTCGGAGTGTGGGGGCTTCGTCTTGCGCTGCACATGGTGCAGCGCTCACGCGGACACGGTGAGGATCCGCGGTACACCGAGCTGCTGTCCAAGGCCACCGGCAACAGAACCTGGTATGCCCTGCGGAAGATCTATCTGACGCAGGCGGTTGCGCTGTGGTTCGTGTCCCTTCCACTGCAGGTATCCGCCGTTTCACACGGATCGGTTCTACCCGTCGTCGTACTCGGCGTAGTGGTCTGGCTACTCGGATGGACGTTCGAGGCAGTGGGCGACGCGCAATTGAAGGCGTTCAAGGCCGACGCGTCGAACAAGGGCAAGATCATGGACCGAGGTCTGTGGTCCTGGACGCGGCATCCCAATTACTTCGGCGACTCGGCAGTGTGGTGGGGACTGTTCCTCGTCTCGGCCTCGGCGTGGCCTGGGGTGTTCACGATTCTGTCGCCTGTCGCGATGACGTACTTCTTGGTGTTCGCCACCGGGGCTCGGCTGTTGGAACGGAGCATGGAGAAGCGTCCGGGGTATCGCGAATATCAGCAGCGAACCAGCTATTTTCTGCCGCGGCCACCGAAACGGCAGAGCAAGTAGCTCGCGGGTGGGGCAGCGGCGTTAGGGTTGAACGAGAAATTCGGTTCGTCGACCGGATTCGGTTCGTTCGAGGATTGAGGAGGCGCATCGTGGCGCACGAGAGAGCTGGAACCACTGCACTGCCGGAGGATCTGGTCGATCTCTCGCAACTCGTCACGGCGTACTACTCGCGCATTCCGGACGTGTCGGAGCCGAGTCAGCAGGTCGTGTTCGGGACCTCGGGTCATCGAGGTTCGAGCCTGGATTCGGCGTTCAACGAGGCGCACATCGTCGCCACCACGCAGGCCATCGTGGAATATCGTTCCGCGCAAGGCATCACCGGGCCACTGTTCATCGGTCGAGACACCCATGCATTGTCCGAGCCCGCGTGGACGACGGCTCTGGAGGTGTTGGCAGCCAACGACGTCGACGTTCTGGTGGACTCGGGGGATCGCTACACCCCGACGCCCGCCGTCAGTCATGCCATTCTCCGGTACAACGAGTCGGGGCCGACCGCGAAAGCCGACGGCATCGTGGTCACACCGTCCCACAATCCGCCGCGTGACGGCGGGTTCAAGTACAACCCTCCGCACGGTGGACCGGCCGACAGCGATGCGACGTCGGTGATCGCTGCCCGCGCCAACGAGCTTCTCCGCGAGGGCATTACCGGAATCAAGCGCGTGACTCTCGCGCAGGCGTTCGCGGGAAGCGTCTCGCGGTACGACTTCCTCGGCACCTACGTGGACGACCTCCCGAATGTGCTCGATCTCGATGCGATCCGCGCCGCCGGAGTTCGCATCGGTGCGGATCCGCTCGGCGGTGCCAGTGTCGACTACTGGGATGCGATCGCCGAACGACACAACCTCGATCTGACCGTCGTCAATCCGTTGGTCGACGGCACGTTCCGCTTCATGACGTTGGACACGGACGGCAAGATCAGAATGGACTGCTCGTCGCCGAACGCGATGGCATCACTCATCGCTGCCCGGGATCGATTCGACATCGCCACGGGCAACGACGCCGACTCCGATCGACACGGCATCGTCACTCCCGACAGTGGTCTGATGAACCCCAATCACTACCTCGCGGTCGCGATCGACTATCTGTTCACCCACCGACCCGGGTGGTCACCGACCGCGGCAGTCGGCAAGACGCTGGTGAGTTCCTCCATGATCGATCGCGTCGTCGCCGGTCTCGGACGAAAGCTGCTCGAGGTCCCGGTCGGGTTCAAGTGGTTCGTGCCGGGGCTGCTCGACGGCGAGCTCGGCTTCGGCGGCGAGGAGAGCGCCGGTGCCTCGTTCCTGCGGCACGACGGCCGAGTGTGGACCACGGACAAGGACGGAATCATTCTGGCGCTGTTGGCCTCGGAGATCACCGCGGTCACCGGATCGACACCGTCGCAACGCTACGCAGAATTCACAGCCGAGTACGGCGACCCGTCGTACGCCCGCGTCGACGCTCCGGCAACCAGGGAGCAGAAGGCTGTGCTCGCCAAGTTGTCGCCCGACCAGATCACCGCCACCGAATTGGCGGGGGAGCCGATCACCGCGACGCTGACCGAGGCTCCCGGAAACGGGGCCGCACTGGGTGGGCTGAAGGTGACAACGGAGAGCGCCTGGTTCGCAGCTCGTCCATCGGGAACCGAGGACGTCTACAAGATCTACGCGGAGTCGTTCCAGGGCAAGGAACACCTCGCCGAGGTCCAGGCTGCAGCACGTGAATTGGTCTCGTCCGCTCTCGAGAGCTCGTGACCGACTCACCGACACCCGACCACGACAGCCCGGCCCCCGAGCCGGCATTCCAACCCGGAGGCAAACTCCCACCGGAGATCTGGGTACTGGTCTCGGCAGCGTTCGTCATCGCCCTCGGATTCGGCATCGTCGCGCCTGCCCTGCCGCAGTTCGCTCGAGAATTCGGCGTCGGATACACGGCCGCGTCGGCAGTGATCAGTGCCTTCGCTCTCATGCGGTTGCTGTTCGCGCCGGCGAGCGGCGCTCTGGTTCAGCGGCTCGGCGAACGACCCGTCTACCTGATCGGACTGTTGATCGTGGCGGTCTCCACCGGTGCGTGCGCTCTGGCTCAGACGTACTGGCAGCTGCTGGTGTTTCGCGGACTGGGCGGAATCGGGTCGACGATGTTCTCGGTGTCTGCTCTCGGACTGCTGATCAGAATCAGTCCACCTACCAGTAGAGGCCGCATCTCCGGGCTGTACGCGACCGCTTTCTTGCTGGGAACCATCGGTGGTCCGCTCGTCGGCGGCGCGCTCGTCGGTTTCGGTCTGCGGGTGCCGTTCGTCATCTATGCCGTGGCTCTGGTGATCGCCGCTGCCGTCGTGTACTTCACCCTCGGCAATTCCGATCTGGTCAAGCCGGAGAAGGGAACTGCGCCGCCGACGATGTCGTTGCTCGCTGCTCTGCGAATCCCGTCCTATCGGGCCGCGCTGGCGTCGAACTTCGCGAACGGATGGGCCGTGTTCGGTGTCCGGGTGGCGCTGGTGCCGTTGTTCGTCGTCGAGGCAATGCAGCGGTCCGAGGTGTTCGTCGGGATTGCTCTCACGGTGTTCGCAGTGGGTAATGCCCTGGTTCTCACCACTGCCGGTCGCCTGTCCGACGTACGCGGACGCAAACCGTTCATGCTGGGCGGTTTGGCGGTCTGCGGCCTGGGAACGGTCGTGATGGGCTATGTCCACGATCCGGTGTTGTTCCTCGCGGTGTCGTTGATCGCCGGAATCGGATCGGGCCTGATGAGTCCTGCCCAGCAGGCCTCGGTCGCGGACGTGATCGGCTCCAAGGCCCGTGGAGGACCCGTGCTGGCTGCCTTCCAGATGGCGTCCGACGTGGGCGCGGTGATCGGCCCGATCGTGGCCGGAATGATCGTGGAACGGGTCTCGTTCGGTCCGGCTTTCGCCGTGACGGGCGCACTGCTTCTACTGGCGGGGTTGTGGTGGTCGCGCGTTCCGGACACCCTCGAGCGCGAGCGCAGCTGACGGATACGTCCGTAGTATTCGCTCTGTGAGCGAGAAGAAGACATCCAGCACGAAACACACTCCGCAGGCCTCGTCGAATACCGTGACGTACATTCTGGGCGGTATTGCATTCCTCGTGGTGGTCGCGGTCGTCGTGGTAGCGATCCTGTGGCAGCGAGGCAGCGACGCGCCCCGGAACGACGGGTACGGATCGGTCAAGAATCCCGAGGTCGAATTGTCGTTGCCGGGAGACGGTGTCGTCGTATTGGCTCGTCCGGGCGCGCAGCGCGTCATCGATATCTACGAGGACCCGATGTGCCCATTCTGCAGTGATCTCGAGGTGAAGCACGGCCAGGAATTGGCTCAGAAAATCGACGACGGCGTTGTCTCGGTCAACTACCACCTGATCAATTTCCTCGATGCGAGCTCGGCCTCGGGTGACTATTCGACGCGGGCCGTTGCGGCGTCGCACTGCGTGGCCGCAACCGAGAATGCGCGGGTCTACTCGGGTTTCCACGCCGCACTGTTCGACCCGGAATTCCAGCCGGAGGAAGGAAGCGACTCCGACCGAACCGATGCCGAACTGGCGGAGCTGGCAACGTCGAACGGAGCGAGCGATCTTGCGGTGGAGTGCATCACCACGGGCGCGCAGCGTGACGCAGCGGTGGCGGACGCGACGACCGGTCGGGACGCCTTGGCCGCATCGGGCGCACGCGGAACTCCGGGTGTTCTGGTGGATGGACAGGTGGTCGACGCGCTGGGCGACTCGGAATGGCTGGCTACGGTCGGCTGATCGGGGTCGAGCGCGGGGGCCCGTACCGGAGCATCGAGTAGGGGCCGCACCAGCTGATTTGTTGCTGCCGCGAGCGATGGTGTAACTTCGTTCGAGCAACCGCATGAGCGGGAGCACGCAGTACTCGGGGCTATGGCGCAGCTGGTAGCGCACCACACTGGCAGTGTGGGGGTCAGGGGTTCGAGTCCCCTTAGCTCCACCGAGAAAGCAAAAGCGCCGCCCATCGGGCGGCGCTTTTGTTGTGTCTATGGCTTCGGCCACCGAATCGGCGTCTGCAGCGTGAGTCCTGAGACGCCGATTCGGAAGGCGGGGGTCAGTGAGCTGCGTCGAACGCCTGCTCCACTTCGGCGGGTATTCTTCCGCGCGCAGAAATGTTGTGGCCGTTCGCCTTCGCCCATTCTCTGATGGCTTTGGTCTGATTGGCGTCGCGCTTCGCCCCGGTGGCCGGGGAACTCGACTTCTTCTGTCGCTTTCCGCCCACCTTCGTCGAGTGCTCGATGTAATAGTCGAGCTTGCGGTGGAATTCTTTGGCGTTCTTGTCGCTCAGATCGATTTCGTAGCTGACTCCGTTGACCGAATAGGTTATGTGTTCGCCACCGGATTCGATCGGTTTTTCGTCGATGTCATCGACTAGTTGCACATAGACTTTTCTGGCCATGCTGAAGCTCTCCAATGGTGCAGGGAATGATGCGGGGGGATGTCCAGATCGAACTGTGTCGACTATACGGCCGAACAATGTGTATATCCATGCTGGCCGATCGATTGTTACCGGTTTCGCAGCATTGCCACAGAATCTGCAGATGTATTCGTCGAAACCGACGTGGCGCAGGCATTAAGTGTGTGCGCAGTGCGAGGGATCGCTGTTGCGGTGAACAAAGACAAACTGTCCGGTATTCATAGGAAATTCGTTCTCGGGGTCGGTTCGAGCCGGCGGCCGGTTTCGGAGTTTCGCGGCACTTGTGTCGCCGTCGTGGGAAACATGAGAAGGCTGGGCAGATCGCAACGGATCGATCACGAAATGCAATCCTTTGGCTAACGAAATTCGATCAGGGACTCGAATGGATCGATCTCTGGTTCACTCGAGCAGCAAGTGTCTGTTGTGACGCACGGTAGCTCCTGATGCCAATGGGAACCGCGTGGCTCGACGGCGTCCGAGGTGCCGAGAGGGGAGTGGCGCGACCGGCTCCACCGGAGCGCCCACGAGTCGATGAAATCTTCACGAACAGCCGGGTCGGCTGCGGTGACGCTGATGTGCGCAGGTCTACTGGGTGCTGGAGCGCTCGTCGGCGCACCGGTATCGGCCGACCCGTCCACGCCCGCCACTGCGCCGTCGGCGACACCCGGCACGGAATCGGCCGGACAAGAGTTGACGGGAAAGACGGTCTTCCTCGATCCGGGTCACCAGGGCACAGCTCACTCGGAGAATCTGCAACGGCAGGTCGACGACGGGCGCGGCGGTACCAAGGATTGCCAGACCACGGGCATGACCACGGTGGACGGGGTGCCGGAGCACACCATCAACTGGAAGGTCTCGGAGCTGGTTCGGTCCAGTCTGGAGAGTCTCGGTGCGACGGTGAAGACCAGCCGCGTCGACGACACCGGGTGGGGCGGGTGCGTCGACGATCGGGCTCGCGCTGCCAGCGCGTCCGGAGCCGATGTGGCCGTCAGCATTCATGCGGACTCGACGAGCACGACGACCGACACCGACAAGCACGGATTCCATCTGATCGTGCCGACACTGCCGATTCCGAATGCGGCGGCCGATGCGGCTCAGTCGGAGGGCGGGCGCTCGGCCTCGAAGCTGATGAGAGATTCCTACGTTCGCGCCGGGTTCGATCCCGCCAATTACTCGGGCGTCGTCGACGGGATCCAGGAACGATCCGACGTCGCGGGGCCCGCACTGACGACTGTTCCGTTGGTGTTCGTCGAGATGGGCAATGGTTCCAACCCGGACGACGCGGCGGTGCTGGAGAGCTCGGACGGTCAGGTGAAGCATGCGATCGCCATCTCCACCGGCATCATCGACTATCTCCTCGGAGCCGAGGCTGCCTCGTCGCCGGACGTCGCAGTTCCCACCGCCTCTGCGCCGACACCGACGAGCGCGACTGTCCCCGCAGCTACGTCGACGTCCGTAGCGGGTCGTAGTGCCTTGTCTCGACTGCTCGAAAGCGTCTCGCCGTATGTCGAATCGTTCGGTGTCGACGGATTGAAGGGATTGGTGACCGACGAGAACGTCAGCAGCGTCTCCACCTTCGCTCGAGGCCTCCTGAATCGAATTGTCGCCGCCCGGTAGTCTCGACCGGCGTGGCGCGTCGACGAATTCCGGTGGTGATCGTTGCCGGCTTTCTGGGTGCCGGCAAGACCACTCTGCTCAACCATCTGTTGCGCAACGATGCGGGAATTCGGATCGGCGTCGTGGTCAACGATTTCGGTGCGATCAACATCGATTCCATGCTCGTTGCAGGACAGGTCGATTCGATGGTGTCACTGGGCAACGGATGCATCTGCTGTGCGGTGGACATCACTGACATGGACGCGATGTTCGATGCGCTGGCTCACCGCCGTTCGGCCATAGACGTGATCGTGGTGGAGGCCAGCGGATTGGCGGAGCCACGGAATCTCATTCGAATGGTGCGCGGCAGCGAGAACGAGTTCATCGTGTACGGCGGATTGGTGGGAGTCGTCGACGCAGTCGAATTCGCGGATACCCGCACCCTGCATCCCGAAATCGATCAGCATCTGCAATTGGCGGATCTGGTGGTACTGAACAAGTCCGACGCCGTCGAGGATTCGGAGCGCTCTGCGGTGGTATCGACGGTTCGGTCCATTGTCGGCGACGTCCCTGTCGCAGCTGTGTCGTTCGGACGCGTCGATCCTCTGTTGTTGTTCGACCGGCCCCAGAACGGGCCGGTCGAATCCGCACTACCCGTGCAATTGTCCTTCGACGAACTTCTCCGCGAGCACCTCGACGACGACAGCTGCCACGAGCACGGACACCACCGACACCTGCATGCGCAGTACTCGCATACCGAGTTCGTCAGCACTGCAGCGATGGAGCCGCGTCGGCTGATCGCATTTCTCGAGAACCCGACCGGAAACCTCTACCGCATCAAGGGTGTCGTGCATTTCGACCTGCCGGGACACCAGCAGAAGTTCATCGTGCAGACGGTGGGGCGACACATTCGGTTCGAGAGTGCAGCGTGGTCACGGGATGAAGCCCAGCAAACATCACTGGTGCTGATCGGCACCGAACTCGATGCGGACGCGGTCGAACATCGACTGCGGGCCTGCGTGCGCGGCCCTGACGACGCAGTCGACGCCTCGGCCATGTTGCCGGTCCATCGATACCTCGAGCCGGCGTAGGTCTTCTACAGTCCGACCCATTCGGTGCGCCCGCCTTCGAAGCCCTGCCGTTTCCAGATGGGTACCTCGGCCTTGATGCGTTCGACCAGTCGGGCGCACGCCTCGAACGCCTCGGCGCGATGAGCCGATCCGACTGCGGCCACAAGTGCGAGATCGCCGACCCGCAAGTCCCCGACGCGATGCACGGCAGCGACCGCAAGACCGGTTTCGGACGAGACCTCCGAGCAGCATCGGCTCAAGAAGCGTTCCGCATCGGGGTGGGCGCGGTATTCGAGAGTTTCCACGGCGTGGCCACCGTCGTGGTCACGAACGATTCCGCTGAACAGCACCACGGCGCCGTGGTGCGAATCCTGTACCGCGGCTTCTACTTCGGCGGTCGTCAGCGGCTCGTTCGAGATGCGGGCGACGAGTTCAGTCATCGTGGGGTCCTCCTCCTGAGATCTGGGCGAGTACATGATCGAGGAGCGGATCGAGAACGGCCAAGCCGTCTTTCACGCCTCCCGGTGATCCGGGCAAGTTGACGACGAGGGTACGTCCGATCAACCCGGACACTCCGCGACTCAGCACCGCGTGAGGCGTCGCGGAGGTTCCCTTGGTGCGGATCTGGTCTGCTATTCCTGGCATCTCGATGTCGAGCAGTGCCGCCGTGGCCTCCGGAGTTGCATCGGTAGGGGAGACGCCGGTTCCGCCGGTCGAGATGATCAGCGACGGCTCGCCGCGTAGCGAGTCGCGCAGCCCGGCCTCGATGTCGGCATCGGCGTACACCAGCGGGCCACGCACCGCGAAGCCCCGATCGGTCAGCCAGGACGCGATGGACGGGCCGGTGGTGTCCGGGCGGGTCCCGCGAGCACCGCCGGTGGAGGCCACGAGCACGACCGCCGACTTCGTCCCCTCCGACGGCCGAGCGTCGTCGTCGGGGCCGGTCGCCTTCGCATCACGCTGCCAATGCCCGTGCTTACCACCGTCTTTGGTGATCAGCCGGACGCCGTTCATCGTCGCACCCGGGTCGACCGCCTTGACCATGTCGTGCAGAGTCAACCCGGCAACCGCGACGGCGGTGAGGGCTTCCATCTCGACGCCGGTCCTACCGGTCGTGCGCGCGGTGGCCTCGACCGTGATGGAGGTGTCGGTGAATCCGAAGGAGATCTTGACCGACGAGAGCGCGAGCTGATGGCACAGCGGAATCAGATCGGAGGTGCGCTTGGCAGCCGAGATACCGGCGATCCGAGCGGTCGCCAGGACATCGGCCTTCGGCATGCCGTCCGCCTGCACCAACCCGATGACCTCGGGCGTGGTGACGAACTCGCCTGCCGCCACAGCCGTTCGGGAGGTCTCTTTCTTGTGCGCCACATCGACCATGCGGGCGCGGCCCTCGTCGTCGAGGTGCGACAGGGGGTTCTGCGGAACTTCGGTGGTCACAGCGGCCATACCTCCACGGGTGATCCTGCGGCGAGTTCGGTTGTCTCGGCGGCGATGTCGATGAGCACGTCGGCCCACGCCAGTGCGGCCACCAGGTGGGACCCCGGTCCGGCGACCAGTTCGACCCGGCCGTCGTCACGCAATTTCCCGCGGAGCAGTTGACGCCTGCCCGGCGGCGAGGTGATCGACTGGAACAGAGTCGCAGGGCCCGACAAGACCGGTGGCAGGCCGGCCGATCGCCGAACGATGTTGCGCGCGAACATGATGTACGACACCACGGTGCTGACGGGGTTGCCGGGGAAACTCAGGACCGGGGTGCCGTCGAACATCGTGATGCCCTGCGGTCCACCCGGTTGCATCCGAACCGATCCGAACTGTCCACCCAGCGGCGCGAGAACGTCCTTGACCACCTCGAAGTCGCCCATCGACACTCCACCGGAGGTGATGATGAGCTCCGCCGATGCGGCTGCGGAGGTGAGGATGCTTCGGAAGCGTTCCGGATCGTCGGTGCTGCGTGCGACGGTGACCACGTCGGCACCGCTCGCGCGCAGGTGCGCGGCAAGAGTGATGCCGTTCGAGTCGAAGATCTGACCGGGCGAGAGCGTCTCGCCTGCGTCGGCCAACTCTGCTCCGGTGGTCACCACGGCCACCCGAGGACGCGACCGTACGTCGACGGTGGCCAGTCCGACGGCCGCGAGAACCGAGATGTGCCGGGGCTCGAGCACTCTGCCCGCGTCGATCAGGACCGTTCCCGCGCGTACGTCGCTACCCTGTTCGCGCACGAATTCGCCTGCGACGCGGGCTCGTTCGACGGTCACCGCACCTGCGGTGGTCACTGTGGTGTCCTCCACGGGGACGATGGCGTCCGCTCCGTCGGGTATCGGTGCGCCGGTCATGATCTTGGCTGCGCTACCGGGCGTGAGCGTCGACGGTCGGGTGGGTCCGGCAGCGATGATCGTCGATACCGGAAGCGTCACGGGCGCAGACTGCACCGAGCGAGAATCGACCGCATAACCGTCCATCTGCGAATTTCGGAACAGAGGTAGATCGACGGGGGAGGTCACATCGTGGAATGCCACCCGCCCCAGTGCGTCGGCCAGCGGTACTCGTTGGGCTGCTCGGGTGCCCAAGTCTGCGAGCAGCGACTCGATCGCTGCTGCGTGCTCCTCGACGGATACGGCGCTCACAGTGCGGGTCCGGTGATCGCTCGAGTGTGCTCAGCCGTCATGGCTGCCAATCCTAGGCACGCCGACACGACGGGCGCGTGTGGGCTGCGGCATACTGGGTAGACAAGCCGATGTGAGACATGCAGGAACAGACGGATTCGAGGTGTGAGGTGACGGTGGACAGTGTCACGTCCCTCGGGATCCCGCGTATCGGTGCAGCTTCCTCGGGGTCGTCGTTCGGCCCGGTGGACGATCGTCCCGACGTGCCGCATCTGATCGATCGATTCGGGCGGGTGGCACGCGATCTGCGCATCTCGATCACCGAGAAGTGCTCGCTGCGGTGCACGTACTGCATGCCGGAGGAGGGGCTGCCGGCAATTCCCACAGCCGACCTGCTGACCGCTGGCGAGATCGCTCGGGTCGTCTCGGTTGCCGTGCGCCTGTTGGGAATACGCGACGTGCGTTTCACCGGCGGCGAGCCTCTGATGCGTCGAGATCTGGACGAGATCCTTCGTTCGTGCTCCGCTGTGTCGGACGGCGTGCCGTTGTCCATGACCACCAATGCCGTCGGTCTCGAACATCGTGCGCAGGCCCTCGCCGAGGCCGGTCTGACGCGCGTCAACGTGTCGTTGGACTCGGTCGATCGCGAACAGTTCGCGCGCTTGACTCGACGCGATCGTCTGCCGTCGGTGCTGGCCGGCATCCGGGCGGCCAAGAAGGCGGGCATCGGTCCGGTGAAGGTCAATGCCGTACTGATGCGAGATACCCTCTCCGGGTCCGTGGATCTGCTCCGGTGGTGTCTGGACGAGGGGGTCGCGCTTCGATTCATCGAGCAGATGCCACTCGACGCCGATCACGAATGGGCCCGCAACAACATGATCGACGCCCAGACGTTGCTCGACGAGCTGTCCACTGCTTTCGATCTACGTGGAGTGGGTCGCGCCGATCCGTCCGCTCCCGCCGAAGAATGGAGCGTGGACGGCACGGAGGCGACCGTGGGAATCATCGCGTCCGTCACGCGCTCGTTCTGCGGCGACTGTGATCGAACGAGGCTCACTGCCGAGGGGACCATCAGGTCCTGCCTGTTCAGCGACGACGAGACGGATCTTCGCGCGGCGCTGCGGGGCGGTGCCACCGATGACGAGTTGGCAGCAGTATGGCGCGGAGCCATGTGGAACAAATGGGCCGGGCACGGCATCGACGCCGAGGGCTTCGTGCCACCGACCCGCAGTATGGGAGCAATCGGTGGTTGAGACACAGCCCAGCACGACCGGTAGTCGAACGATGCAGGTGGAGGTGCGGTACTTCGCAGCCGCCGTCGACGCGTCCGGCTGCGAGTCCGAACACCTCACTCTGCCGGCCGGTGCGACGCTGGGAGAATTGCGCGAGGCCATCCGTTCTCGGTACGGAGCCCCGATGGAACCGATTCTGCGGGTGTCGGCGTATCTGGTCGGAGACGAGTTGACCCGCGATCTGGGTCGGTCCGTAGGCAGCAGAGTCGACGTACTGCCGCCGTTCGCCGGCGGCTGATCGTCACCGATCGCCGCCGACGAAGGTCGGTCAGTGACCGTTCTTCCACCAATCGTCGAACGGTGTCACTGGAACGGTTCGCTTGTGCCGCGTCGCGGCGAACATCTTCTCGAGTTTGTCGGCCACTTCCTCGGTGACGTCTTTGCCTTCGAGGTAGTCGTCGATCTGCTCGTATGTGACGCCGAGTGCTTCCTCGTCGGGCAGAGCCGGTCGATCGTCTTCGAGATCCGCGGTGGGGACTTTGCGCCAGGTACTTTCGGGCGCACCGAGCTCGCGCAGCAGCGCAGCGCCTTGTCGTTTGGTCAGGCCGGTCAGTGGCGTCAGATCCACCCCGCCGTCCCCGAACTTGGTGAAGAAGCCGGTCACCGCCTCGGCTGCGTGGTCGGTGCCGACGACGACATAGCCGAGTTCGCCGGCGATCGCGTACTGGGCGACCATGCGTTGACGAGCTTTGATGTTGCCGCGCACGAAATCTCGGACCTCGCCGGTTCCCAGAGCCTCGGCGGTCGCAGCGGCTGCGGCATCGGAGGCCGCCTTGATGTTCACCGTCACCGTGCGGTCGGGATGGATGAACTTCAGTGCGATCGCCGCGTCGTCCTCGTCGGCCTGCACACCGTAGGGGAGCCGTACGGCGACGAATTCGGCCTCGTGCCCGTCGGCTCGTAGTTCGGTCACCGCCCGCTGTGCGAGCTTGCCGGTGAGCGTGCTGTCCTGTCCGCCGCTGATCCCGAGTACGAAACCGGAGGCCGGGGTCGACGCGAGGTAGTCCTTGAGGAAGTCCACGCGCCTGCGGACCTCCGTCACCGGATCGATGGTCGACTGTACCGCCAGCTCACGCATGATTCCGGAGCGCAATTCCGAGTTGATGTGTCCCATCCGATCATCCTAATGACGAGTGCGGGTACGCGTTCGGGTCGAGAAGGATGCGTAGTGTCGTTCGACGTGAGCGGATCCACGGATACCTTCGTCAAGCGAGATACCCGCGCGCACCCGGACTTCTTCGAGGCCGAGGCGACGGGACTCGCGTGGCTCGGTGAGACAGGGGTGCCTGTCGTCGGTGTTCTCGATCGCGGACCGACGTTCATCGAACTCGAGCGGTTGACGGCCGCGCGTCCCACCGAGATCGCGGCCCGTCGATTCGGGCGCGCACTGGCCCGGATGCACGACGGCGGCGCGGCCGGATTCGGGGCTCCGCCGAATCGCCCGGACGGCACACCGTTTCCCGGGCAGTTGTTCATCGGCTCGCGGCCCATGACCAACACTGTCCACGCCAGCTGGGGTTCGTTCTACGCCGCCGAGCGAGTGCTGCCGTTTCTGCGGATCGCGGTCGACGCCGGAAACGTGACGCAGTCCGAGGCGGCGACCGTCGAGGCGGCGTGCGAGCGGGTGGCGGACGGCGAGTTCGACGACGGTGAACCGCCCAGTCGAATCCACGGAGACCTGTGGAACGGCAACGTCTTCTGGACCGATGCGGGTGTCGTGCTGATCGATCCCGCGGCACACGGCGGCCATCGCGAAACGGATCTGGCGATGGCGGCACTGTTCGGCTGTCCTCATCTGGACGCCATGGTCGACGGCTACGAGTCCGTGCACCCGCTGCGGACGGGGTGGCGCGACCGGACCGCCCTGCACCAGTTGCATCCTCTGGCCGTACATGCGGCCGGACACGGCCGTTCGTACGGAACTGCCTTGCATTCGGCGGCACTGTCGATCCTCGCGACGTGACCGACAACCGCTATGGGACGCGAGTTGCTCTGCGCACCAGATCTTCCCACCCGTCGGCCAGACGATCCATCGTCATTCCGAGGTCTCGGTACTGGTGCAGCACCAACGTGGCTTCCAGGGGTGTGAGCAGCCAGTAGGTGAGAAGTTCCAGGTCTCCCTCCACGCCGGCTGCACGGAGCAAAGACAGAACGTGTGTGAAATTGACCATGTGCGCCGGAGCCGAATACCGAGCGTCGGCCGAGCTTTCCGCGGCCCGCAGCACCTCACCCTGAACCCTGACGAATTCCAGCCGTGCCCGACCGAACGCGACGAGGCGGTCGATGGGATCGGCACCGGGCCCGAGCGGCGGTTCGCCGAACATGAACGAGCTCTGCAACATCTTCTCGGTGTGATCCAACAGGGCTCGCATCAACCCGGCGCGGTTGCCGAAGCGCCGGAACACAGTGCCTTTGCCGACGCCGGCCCTCGTTGCCACGGCCTCCATGGTGACGGCGTCGGCACCGAGGGTCGCCACCAGCTCCGTCGCGGCGTCGAGGAGCAGCCGGCGGTTGCGGGCAGCGTCACAGCGTTCGGAGTCTTCGCCTACTACGGGCAGCATCGGACCGGTCACCTGTTCAGGGTACCTCGCTGAGGAATACAAGTGGACCGCGGTCCGTTTGGATGGTATGAATTGACACGACGATCACGTCATCCGAACTTTCGAAGGAAGATTTCATGTCAGACGCACACGTACTCGTTCTCGTCGGAAGCCTGCGCGCCGAATCGGTGAACAAGCAGATTGCCGAGACTGCAGTCACCGTCGCACCGGCCGATGCCGAGATCGTGGTCTACGACGGGCTGGGCGACGTTCCCTTCTACAATGAGGACATCGACGTCGACGGCTCCGTGCCTGCGGCCGCCCTCGCTCTGCGCGCCGCTGCCGAGAAGGCTTCTGCGCTGCTGTTGGTCACGCCCGAATACAACGGCACCATTCCGGCCGTGTTGAAGAACGCCATCGACTGGCTCTCACGTCCCTACGGTGCCGGTGCCATGGTGGGCAAGCCGGTCGTGGTCATCAGCGCATCGCCGAGCGGCAACGGTGCCAAGTGGGCCCACGAGGATACGAGCAAGGCCGTCCGCATCGCCGGCGGATCCGTACTCGAGGACGTCCAGCTCTCCATCGGCGGCACCATCGACAAGTTCGGGGCCGCCCACCCGCGTGAGAACGCCGAGGTGTCCGGTGAGATCGGCCATGTCGTGGCCGAGTTGGTCAAGGCGTCGAAGGAACTCGTCAACGCGTGACCGCTTGATGGTATCGGGAATCGTTTTCATGTAGCCTGGTCTCATGAAGGTGAGAAATTCTCTGAAATCGCTCAAGAGCAAGCCCGGCGCCCAGGTGGTTCGCCGCCATGGGGTCGTGTTCGTGATCAACAAGAAGGAGCCGCGGTTCAAGGCGCGTCAACGCTGACACTCGCGTGATCCACGTGACGGCCCCTCGGAGCGATTCCGGGGGGCCGTCGTCGTGCGCGGGTGTCTTCGGTGATCGTCACTGTCGGGGCGACGGTCGGTAGTGACGAAAGACACCTCGTTTTGTGACGTCCGACACGCCGATGTGGGGTGGACGAGCGTCGGTCGCACGGCCGTGACCAGCGAATACCACGCATGTTGTTCGCAACATCTCGTGTTCTAGGCAGATGGGGGACACTAGGTGTAGTGTTTGACCCGCCGAGAGACCACAACTCGAAGAGCCCGAACGACGTGGGTTCGAGCAGGTCGCAGTCGCCCTGAGCGGGAGATGTTCTCGGTGCCACACGCAGAGCACATCGTCGCCATCGGTGCACCCGACGGCGACAACGGAAAGAGGGACACCATGAGCATCACCGTTTACACCAAGCCCGCCTGCGTCCAGTGCAATGCCACCTACCGCGCCCTCGACAAAGCGGGTATCGAGTACTCCGTCATCGACATCTCGCAGGACCCCGAGGCACGTGACTACGTCATGGCGCTCGGTTACCTGCAGGCACCCGTCGTCGTCGCCGGTGACGACCACTGGTCCGGTTTCCGCCCGGATCGCATCAAGACCCTCGCGACGAACGCTGCTTGAACAGATCGAGAAAGTGAGTGAGCGGTGAGTTCACAACAGCAGTCCTCGAACTCACTCGTCTACTTCTCCAGCGCGTCGGAGAACACGCACCGTTTCGTATCGAAGTTGGATATCCCCGCGACGCGCATTCCCTTACGAGATCCGGACGGCACGTTTCGCGTCGACTCTCCCTACGTCCTGATCGTGCCGACGTACGGCGGAGGAACGACGTACGCCGGCCGCGACACCAACTACGTCCCCAAGCGTGTGATCAAGTTTCTCAACGACAAGCACAATCGATCGTTGATCAGAGCTGTCATCGCTGCCGGAAACACCAATTTCGGTGACTCCTTCTGCTTTGCCGGAGACGTCATCTCGCAGAAATGCGCGGTTCCGTATCTCTACCGCTTCGAATTGATGGGCACCCCCGAGGACGTAGTGCGAGTCCGCGAGGGACTCGAAGACTTCTGGGAACGGGAAGTCCGTCGCGCTGCCCACACGCACTGAGCATCAACCACCACAGACCAGTAGGAGCACCGCCGTGGCACCGACCATCACCGACGCAGCACCCGCACCCGCGACCGTTCGCAGCGACGGTGACATGGACTATCACGCGCTCAACGCGATGCTCAATCTCTACGGGCCCAACGGTGAGATCCAGTTCGAGAAGGACCGCGAAGCTGCCAATCAGTACTTCCTGCAGCACGTCAACCAGAACACCGTGTTCTTCCACGACCTGGATGAGAAGCTGGACTACCTCGTCGAGGAGAACTACTACGAGCCCGAGGTTCTGGACCAGTACTCACGTGAGTTCGTGAAGTTCCTGATCAACCACGCGTACTCGAAGAAGTTTCGATTTCCGACCTTCCTCGGTGCGTTCAAGTACTACACCTCCTACACGCTCAAGACGTTCGACGGTAAGCGCTACCTCGAACGCTTCGAGGACCGTGTGTGCATGGTGGCATTGACGTTGGCGGCCGGTGACGAAGCCCTGGCCACCGATCTCGTGGACGAGATCATCGCCGGCCGATTCCAGCCCGCGACGCCCACCTTCCTCAACTCGGGCAAGAAGCAGCGCGGCGAGCCCGTCTCGTGCTTCCTGCTTCGCATCGAAGACAACATGGAGTCCATCGGACGATCCATCAACTCCGCGTTGCAGCTGTCCAAGCGCGGCGGCGGAGTTGCATTGCTGCTGAGCAACATTCGCGAAGCAGGTGCGCCGATCAAGCGGATCGAGAACCAGTCGTCCGGTGTCATCCCGATCATGAAGCTGCTCGAGGATTCGTTCTCGTACGCCAACCAGCTCGGGGCACGCCAGGGCGCGGGCGCGGTGTACCTGCACGCGCACCACCCCGATGTGTACAAGTTCCTCGACACCAAGCGTGAGAACGCCGACGAAAAGATCCGCATCAAGACGCTGTCCCTCGGAATCGTCATCCCGGACATCACGTTCGAGCTGGCGAAGAAGAACGAGGACATGTACCTGTTCTCGCCGTACGACGTCGAGCGCATCTACGGAGTGCCGTTCGCCGACATCAATGTCTCGGAGAAGTACTACGAGATGGTCGACGACAAGAGGATTCGCAAGACCAAGATCAAGTCGCGTGAATTCTTCCAGACTCTCGCCGAGCTGCAGTTCGAGTCCGGCTACCCGTACATCATGTACGAGGACACCGTCAATCGTGCGAACCCGGTGAAGGGCAAGATCACTCACTCCAACCTGTGCTCGGAGATTCTCCAGGTCTCGACGCCGTCGACGTTCAACGACGACCTCTCGTACAGCCATGTGGGCAAGGACATCTCGTGCAACCTGGGCTCGCTGAACATTGCCAAGACGATGGATTCGCCCGATTTCGGTAAGACCATCGCGGTGGCGATCCGTGGTCTGACTGCGGTGTCGGATCAGACCCACATCTTCTCGGTACCGTCGATCGAGCAGGGCAACAACGACTCTCACGCGATCGGCCTGGGTCAGATGAACCTGCACGGCTACCTCGCCCGCGAGCGCATTCACTACGGCTCGACCGAGGGAATCGACTTCACCAACATCTACTTCTACACGGTGCTGTTCCACGCCATCCAGGCCTCGAACCAGCTGGCCAAGGCTCGCGGCCAGTACTTCAAGGGTTTCCCGGATTCCAAGTACGCGTCGGGTGAGTTCTTCGACAAGTACACCGATCAGGTGTGGGAGCCTGCGACACCGAAGGTCGCGAAGCTGTTCGCCGACTCTGACGTCGCCATCCCGACGCAGGCCGACTGGGCCGCGCTGAAGGCATCGGTGCAGGAGTACGGAATCTACAACCAGAACCTGCAGGCAGTGCCGCCGACCGGCTCCATCTCGTACATCAACAACTCGACCTCGTCGATTCACCCGGTGGCGTCGAAGATCGAAATCCGCAAGGAAGGCAAGATCGGCCGCGTCTACTACCCGGCACCGTATCTCGACAACGACAACCTGGATTACTACCAGGATGCGTACGAGATCGGCTACGAGAAGATCATCGACACCTACGCTGCCGCAACGCAACACGTCGATCAGGGCCTGTCCTTGACGCTGTTCTTCAAGGACACGGCCACCACCCGCGACATCAACCGCGCGCAGATCTACGCATGGCGCAAGGGCATCAAGACGCTGTACTACATCCGTCTGCGTCAGATGGCCCTCGAGGGCACCGAGGTCGAGGGCTGCGTTTCCTGCATGCTGTAGGGCTTCGCCGTCGTGCGCGTTTTGCGTACCTGGAGGGGCGCAAAACGCGCACGACGGAAGTTGTCGTACCCACTGGGCAGGATGGCCGGCCATGGAACATGGTCGGGGGGACCGGAACGAGGCTGGTGGCGGGCATCGGACTATCGCTGCATCCCGGAGTGGTGGTGCACCGATCTCGTGCGCACCGGCACATCGGCGTACCAGGGGATATGCCGCGAACGACGCTGGTGGACACTGCACTCGATCTCGCGGTGTCGGAACCTACGCCGAGGCAGGCTTTCCACAGCTTGGTGTCGTCGGTGACTCAGCGGCGAATTCGATTGACGGACGTTCGGAAGCAGATCGCTGTCCGCAGGCCGTACCGATATCTCACAGCGCTGACCGAAGCCGTCGACTTGCTCGCGAACGGCGTTCAGTCTGTTCTCGAACTCGAATATGCGACCAACGTCGAAGAGGCTCACGGGCTCCCTGCTGCCGAACGGCAGAGCGAGATAAAGGTCGACGGGCGGACACTCTACGAGGACGTCGTGTACCGAGTTGGATCTCGTACGCTGACCGTGCGCCTGGACGGTCGTCGGTTCCATTCGATGCAAGAGGTCGCATTCCGCGATCGGCGACGTGACAATGCTTCGGAACTCGCCGGGCGTGCGCGACTCGTTTTCGGGTACGAGGAGGTCAGCAGCGATCCGTGCGGCGTCGCAGGAGACGTGGCGCAGGTTCTTCGACGTGAGGGCTGGGAGGGCGAACTCACGTCGTGCGCGTTGTGCGCCCCTCCAGGTACGCAAAACGCGCACGACACAGATCTTGTGTTAGCTATTGATGTCGGACACAACGGGTAGTGTTCAAGCAAGCCAATATTCGGCAGATTCTCTCGGTAGATAGGACACATGGTGAAGCTGATCGATCGCGTTTCCGCAATCAACTGGAATCGGGTCCAGGACGACAAGGACTCCGAAGTCTGGGAGCGTCTCACCAGTAATTTCTGGCTGCCCGAGAAGGTGCCGGTGTCCAACGACATCCCGTCGTGGGCAACTCTCACCGCCGTCGAGAAGCAGCTGACGATGCGCGTGTTCACCGGACTGACCCTGCTGGACACGATTCAGGGGACGGTCGGTGCCGTCAGCCTCATTCCCGACGCCATCACTCCGCACGAGGAGGCGGTGTACACCAACATCGCGTTCATGGAGTCGGTGCACGCGAAGAGCTACAGCTCCATCTTCTCCACCCTCAGCTCCACCCGCGACATCGACGATGCGTTCCGCTGGTCCGAGGAGAACGTCAACCTTCAGCGCAAGGCCGAGATCGTGCTGAACTTCTATCACGGTGAAGACCCGCTCAAGCGCAAGGTGGCGTCGACTCTGCTCGAGTCGTTCCTCTTCTACTCCGGCTTCTACCTGCCGATGTACTGGTCCTCGCGGGCCAAGCTCACCAACACGGCAGACCTCATCCGGCTGATCATTCGTGACGAGGCCGTGCACGGGTACTACATCGGATACAAGTACCAGAAGGGCCTCGAGAAGGTCAGCGAGGAGCGGCGTGAGGAACTGAAGAACTACACCTTCGAGTTGCTGTTCGAGCTGTACGACAACGAGGTCGAGTACACCCAGGATCTGTACGACGAGATCGGTCTGACCGAGGACGTCAAGAAGTTCCTGCGCTACAACGCCAACAAGGCACTGAACAACCTCGGCTACGAGGGTCTGTTCCCCAAGGACGAGACGGATGTGAACCCGGCAATTCTGTCGGCTCTGTCACCCAACGCCGACGAGAATCACGACTTCTTCTCCGGGTCGGGCTCCTCGTACGTCATCGGAAAGGCCGTCAACACCGAAGACGAGGACTGGGACTTCTAGAAACCCATCCTCGCGCCGTGCCGCTCACTCCTTCGGTGGGCGGCCCGGCGCGCGAATGTCTTTGGCCTCCTTCGGCATTCGGCCCTGCTCGCTCAGAGCTCGACGCAGTAGGAACTCGATCTGAGCGTTGGTGCTTCGAAGCTCGTCGGAGGCCCAGCGGGCAAGAGCGTCGTGCACCGCTGGGTCCAGCCGAAGCAGAATTTTCTTACGCTCGACGGCCATGGCTCACTGGTACAGCGATCCGGTGTTGACGACGGGCTGGGTATCGCGATCGCTGCACAACACGACGAGCAGGTTCGACACCATCGCCGCTTTCCGCTCCTCGTCGAGTTCGACGACGTGCTTCTCCTCGAGCTTCGAGAGTGCCATCTCCACCATTCCCACCGCACCTTCGACGATCTGCTGACGCGCTGCGATGACAGCTCCGGCCTGCTGGCGTCGCAGCATGGCCTGCGCGATCTCCGGAGCATAGGCAAGACGGTTGATGCGGGTCTCGATCACCTCGACGCCGGCCGATCTCACCCGCGCGTGTACTTCCTCCGACATGGCGGCGGTGATCTCGTCGGCGTTCTCGCGCAACGACATTCGTCCCTCGGCGTCGTGCGGGTAGCTACCGGCGATATGCCGAACCGCAGATTCGGTCTGAACGGCCACGAACTCCTCGTAGTCGTCGACCTGGAACGACGCCAGGGCGGTATCGGCAACCTGCCAGACGACGATGGCGGAGATCTCGATCGGATTGCCGTCGGCGTCGTTGACCTTCGACTGGCCGGTCTCGTGGTTGCGGATGCGCGTCGAGATGGCCCTGCGGTACGTCAACGGATTGGTCCAGCGTAGCCCCGGTGTGCGCAGCGTTCCGCTGTACGAACTGCCGAGTAGCTGCAGAACACGAGCTTGATTCGGTTGCACCAGAGTCAATCCCATGAGTGCCGGCAACGACAGCACGAACAGCGCGACTCCGACGGCCATGAGCGCCACAACGGAGAAGACGAGTCCGAGAACGAACGTGGCGATTCCGCCGAGGAACAACACGAGACCGACGCCGAGCATCGACCAGCCGGGTAGATCCCAGCCGGTGCGCTCGGCAATGGTGGTGGTCGGAGTACCCGTCGGCTTCTCGGCGACGGTAGTGGGTACGGACATCGGAACCTCCCTCTCGTGAGTGATACTAAAGTGATATCACATTATCGACCGAGTGGGGGACGGTTCGACGGAGCTGCGGTCTCGGGGCGGTGGGGGAGTCAGCGTCGGAACCACGCCGACGGGTCGTCGGAGATGGCCTTCCCGATCCGCAATCGTGAGGTGGCCGTGAGGTTTTCGGGTAGGCCATCGAGCTCGAACCAGGCCACGTCGAGGTTCTCGTCGTCGGCGACATGAGGAGTGCCGCCGGTGTAGCGAGCGAGGAACGTGATGTCCAGATACTGCGCGACGTCGCCGTTGGGGTACGTGATGGGCTCCGTCACGTCGACGCTCGTCAGGCGCACGATCGTGGCGTCCACACCGGTCTCCTCACCGATCTCACGCAGCGCGGCGGGTGCAGGTTCCTCGCCGGGCTCGAGGATTCCGGACACCACCGCCCAGGTGTTGTTGTCTGCCCGCAGAGTCAGCAGCACGCGCCGATGGTCGTCGAGAACGACTGCGCTGACGCCGGACAGCCACAGCGGGGACGTGCCGACGACGCTGCGCAGCGCCTGAACGAAGTCCGGGATGGGCATCGTGTCAGGACACGTATGCGTTCAGAGAAGCGGACAGGTCGGCCAGAACGGCCCGCGCCGCGACGACCCCGTTGCCCGACCAGACCGTGTCGTTCACCACGAACACCCGCCCGTCGGTGACCGAGCCGAGAGCGTGCCACGCGTCGCCGTCCATCACCTCACGGCCGAAGGTCTCGCCGTCCGGACCCGCGAATCGCACGTAGACGATGTCGCCCTCGACGGGCTCCAGGTTGCCGGGCTCGACCGAGAAACCGGTGTCACGCTGATTCTGTGGCCGTGCAACGCCGACCTCGGCGAGCACCTGGCCCGCGAAGGAATCCTGGCCGTCGACCTCGACGGAGTCGGCATCGAATCGGACGACCGACGCCTGCGTCTGGGTTGCATCGATCTCACGCCCGACGCGTTCGGCATCCGCGGAGAACGACGCGAGCTGTTCGAATCCTGCCTGGCCTCGACCCAAGGCGGCTGCGGACTGCAGAAAAGTGTCTTTCCATCCCTGTCCGGTCGCGGTGAACACGGTCGGCGCGATGGCAGTCAGCGAATCGTAGGTATCGGATCCGAGAGAATCGGCCCCCAGGATCAGGTCCGGGTCGAGGGCGGCGATCGCATCGAGGTCGGGGGCACCGACCGGGCCGACCGACGGAACCGACGCCAGGCCGGTGCCCAGGTACAGCGGTTGGTCTCCGTCTCCCCGGAAGTCGGGGTCGAGCGTGGCCGCGCCTACGACGCGTTCCCAGATCCCGACCGCGCAGCTGGCGTCGAGGCCTGCAGCGTCGAGGACGACGATGCGCTGTGGATCGGCCGGGATGGCACTGATTCCCTCGGCGTGCCCGACGGGGCGCGCATCGCCCTCGACTCCCGTCGGGTCGAGTGGGGCAAGTGCGGGACACAATCCGACGGTGTCCCGGTTGTTACCGACCACCCCCGCTCCGGCAATGTTCGTCGTACTGCGAACGATGGTGGATGCGTCGTCCTCGGTCGCGGAGTCGGAGCATCCGGTCAACGCCACGGCTGCCATCAGACAGACAGCGGCCGCCGTGCCCGTGGTGTGTGGCGAAAACCGGCGGGGGAGTCGTGGTCGAAGTGGCAACGCGGAACTTCTTTCTGCGGGTCGGGTGGTCTCACACAGTAACGGAAATCGCCTCGCGCAGAGCACTGCCGCGGACCCTTCCCGGCCATCTGTTCGGAAGGTGTCCCAGGGTGTGTCGGAGGGCTCGTAAAGGCCGACGGCGCAGGCAGATCGCACCTCGAACCATGGTTCGATCGAATCCAATACGACACACGGTAGGACCGGTTCGGCAAGCGTCGGTCCGACGGTCTACGATTCGAGTAGCGCACGACTAGTGACGTCGCCTCGTTATTCGGGGTCGGACGCGCAATCAGGAGGATCTGTGACTGCCCTAGCGCCTAGGCCCGCTCCCGCGGTGGATGCTGCTCGGCCTTTCCCGCCGCGGATGGGACCGAAGGGTTCGTTCATCCACAAGGCGGTGACCACAACCGATCCCAAGGTTCTCGGGATCATGTACATCGCGACGTCGTTCGCCTTCTTCCTCGTCGGTGGACTGATGGCGCTGTTGATGCGCGCCGAGTTGGCCGTGCCGGGGATGCAGTTCCTGTCCAACGAGCAGTACAACCAGCTGTTCACGATGCACGGCACCATCATGTTGCTGCTGTACGCAACGCCGATCGTGTTCGGCTTCGCCAACTACATTCTTCCGCTGCAGATCGGTGCGCCGGACGTGGCGTTCCCGCGTCTCAACGCGTTCTCCTACTGGCTGTACCTGTTCGGTGCGCTGATCACCACGGCCGGCTTCATCACCCCGGGTGGCGCAGCCGACTTCGGATGGACGGCGTACACGCCGCTCACCTCTGCTCTGCACTCGCCCGGTGTCGGTGCCGACCTGTGGATCATGGGCCTCGCCGTCGCCGGTTTGGGAACCATCCTCGGTGGCGTCAACATGATCACCACGGTGATCTGCCTCCGTGCCCCCGGTATGACGATGTTCCGGATGCCCATCTTCACCTGGAACATCCTGGTCACGTCGATTCTTATCCTGCTGGCGTTCCCGCTGCTGACCGCCGCACTGCTCGGCCTTGCCGCCGACCGCCACCTGGGCGCGCATCTCTTCGACCCGGCAACGGGCGGAGTGCTGCTGTGGCAGCACCTGTTCTGGTTCTTCGGGCACCCCGAGGTCTACATCATCGCGTTGCCGTTCTTCGGAATCGTGTCCGAGGTGTTCCCGGTGTTCTCCCGCAAGCCAATCTTCGGTTACTCGGGTCTGATCTACGCGACGATCGCCATCGCTGCACTGTCGATCGCCGTGTGGGCCCACCACATGTACGCCACCGGCGCGGTACTGCTGCCGTTCTTCTCGTTCATGACATTCCTCATCGCTGTTCCGACCGGTGTGAAGATCTTCAACTGGGTCGGCACGATGTGGCGCGGACAGGTCACGCTCGAAACGCCCATGCTGTTCTCGATCGGCTTCCTGATCACGTTCGTGTTCGGCGGACTGACCGGTGTGCTGTTGGCTTCGCCTCCCATCGACTTCCAGGTCACCGACACGTACTTCGTGGTCGCCCACTTCCACTACGTGGTGTTCGGCACCGTGGTGTTCGCGACCTATGCAGGCATCTACTTCTGGTTCCCGAAGATGACGGGCCGGATGATGGACGAGGCTCTGGGCAAGTGGCACTTCTGGCTGACGTTCTTCGGATTCCACGCCACGTTCCTGGTGCAGCACTGGCTCGGTAACGAAGGCATGCCACGTCGCTACGCCGACTACCTGCCGTCCGACGGTTTCACCGAACTGAACATCATCTCGACCATCGGTGCGTTCATCCTCGGTGCCTCGACGCTGCCGTTCGTCTGGAACGTGTTCAAGTCGTACCGATACGGTGAGGTCGTCACCGTCGACGATCCGTGGGGTTACGGAAACTCGTTGGAGTGGGCCACCTCGTGCCCGCCCCCGAGGCACAACTTCACCGAGCTGCCCCGGATTCGTTCCGAGCGTCCGGCGTTCGAGCTGCACTACCCGCACATGGTCGAGCGGATGCGGTCCGAGGCGCACGTCGGTCCTGGTGCTCACGGTGGCAAGACCACCGCGGTACTCGAACAGGCCCGCCGGGCTCCGATCGCCACCAGCGATCACGAAGGTTCGGGCGACCCGGATCCCCGGTAGTCCACAGCACAGCGAGAGCCCCTCCCGGCTACCGGGCGGGGCTCTTCGCTTGCGACAATCTTTCCTGCGTGTCCGGCCCGTTCGGCGGTAGTCGCGGGACACGAGCAGGGCACACCAGTAATGGGGGGACAGTGCGAAAGGGAGATTCGGTGAGATCGAGCGACACTGCGGTGTTGGTAACGGTGACGGGACCCGACAAACCAGGTGTCACATCGGTGCTGTTCGCGGCCCTGTCGCGGCACGACGTCAGCCTGCTCGACGTGGAGCAGGTGGTCATCCGCAACAGGCTGACCCTCGGTGTGTTGCTGACCTGTCCACGCGATCCCGAGGCGCTCCAGGAAGAACTCGAAGACGCGATGGCCACCGTGGGCGTCCATGTCGATGTCGAGATCGACGCGGCACAGAACGGTGGACGCACGTTGGCCACGCATGTCGTCGTCGTGCTCGGCCGTCCGGTCACTGCTCGAGCATTCAGCACCATCTCGAGGGAATTGGCCCGGCAGGGGACCAACATCGATTCCATCCGTGGGATCGCGGACTACCCGGTGACGGGCCTCGAACTTCAAGTCACCGCCACCGACACCTCGCCCGAGGCAGACCTCCAGCTACGCACCGGCCTCGCCGCGATCGCAGCGGGAATCGGCGTCGACATCGCAGTGGAGCGAGCCGGCATCGCACGGAGGTCGAAACGACTCATCGTGTTCGACGTGGACTCGACGTTGGTCCAGGGCGAGGTCATCGAGATGCTTGCCGCCCGGGCCGGGCGCGAAGACGAGGTACGTGCCGTCACCGAGGCGGCGATGCGCGGGGAGATCGACTTCGCCGAGTCGTTGGAACAGCGTGTCGCCGCGCTGGCAGGCCTCGACGCATCCGTCATCGACGACGTCGCCGACAGCTTGGAGCTGACGGCGGGGGCTCGAACGACCATCCGGACGCTTCGCCGACTCGGCTTCGCCTGCGGTGTCGTATCGGGTGGATTCCGCCAGGTGATCGAGGGCCTGGCTCACGAACTCGAACTCGACTACGTCAAGGCGAACACTCTCGAGATCGTCGACGGGAAGTTGACCGGTCGCGTCATAGGCGACGTCGTCGACCGTGCTGCGAAGGCGACCGCGCTTCGGGAGTTCGCCGCGCAGGCCGGAGTGCCGATGGAGCAGACGGTCGCGGTCGGCGACGGTGCAAACGACATCGACATGCTCACCGCGGCCGGGCTCGGCGTTGCGTTCAACGCCAAGCCCGCGCTTCGCGAGATCGCCGATACTGCGATCTCGCACCCGTACTTGGACGCCGTCCTGTTCATTCTCGGGGTCACCCGAAACGAGATCGAAGCTGCGGATGCCGTGGACGGGGGAGTCCGCCGCGTCCCGATCCCATGACCGACGCCCCCGCCGTCGGCGACTCCGTCGATCGGGATCGTGCCGAGTCGACGCCCGATACGGCTGCACCCGAGCAATTCTCGGACGCCAACACGTTCGCCTCGCGTCACGCCGAGTTGGCCCGCGGCTACGGCGGTGCCGAGGATCCCGAGGACCCGTCGGAGGTTCTGGCGATGCCCATGGTGCTGCACATACCCAAGGCCGATCCGCCGGTGCGCAACGACCTACTCGAAGCCGCCGCCCGCGCCGTCGTGGCGCTGTGCCTCGACCCACGGGTCGGTGTCGACGCCTCGTGGCACGAGCCTTTCGTCGCGTGGACCTCGGCGCGGATCAGGAAGGTGGCCCGCCGTGCCCGCGGCGCGCAATGGACTGCGGCGCAGGAAGTTCCGGGTGTCACGGTCGAGGTCGGGAACGCTTCGGCCCGTGCTTTCGTGCCGGGCCGCGTCGGCGATCTGGATCCGCGCATCAAGCGTCTTCAGATCGGCGGCACCGACGTACCGGCCGAGGAAGAGTCACCGCCGAGCGCCGGTCCGGTGCTGTGGATCGACGCGTCCCTGTCGATGACGGTGGGCAAGGCCGCGGCGCAGGTGGGTCATGCGTCGATGTTGCTGGCCAGTGCGATGAGCCTCGACGACTGTCGAGCCTGGGCCGATTCCGGTTTCGCCTGTTCGGTTCGATCGGCGGATCCGGAGCAGTGGGCGCACGCGCTGGACGAGGTCCGCGCGGGTCGCGCCGTCGCAGTTCGAGATGCTGGTTTCACCGAAGTGGCTCCCGGTTCGACGACCGTGATCGCTGTCCGGACGTAACGCAGCATCGGTCGGGGTCCACTGTCGCATAACTGGCTATCGAACGAGGTATCCAGTGGCCGGACACTGACACCATGCCTTTCTCACCGCTACGCGTCGCCGGCCGTCGTCTCCCGTCTCGCCTGACGGCGCTCTACGTCGGCCTGTGGCTGTACGGCGCGTCCATGTCGCTGATGATCGCCGGTGGGCTCGGCGTCAACCCATGGGATGTGTTCCACCAAGGTCTGTCGCGGCACCTGTCGCTCAGCTTCGGAACCATCACTGCCATCACCGGCGTGGCGGTGCTCCTGATGTGGATACCGCTGCGGCAGCGTCCGGGTTTGGGGACCGTGAGCAACGTGATCGTCATCGCTGTCGCCGTGGATACGACGTCGGCGATCCTGCCCCATCTGGACGGGCCGATCGTTCGGACACTGGCAATGGTGTCGGGCATCGTCGTCAATGCCTTCGCCACGGCGCTCTACATCGGTGCGGGAATGGGCCCGGGCCCCCGAGACGGTTTGATGACCGGGTTGGTGGCGCGCACCGGATGGTCGATTCGCCTCACTCGCACGGGAATCGAACTGACAGTGGTACTCACCGGCTGGCTGCTCGGCGGAACTCTCGGTGTGGGTACGGTGCTCTACGCGCTCGGGGTAGGACCGCTCGTGCAGCTGTTCATGACTCACCTACCGGCGCTGCGGAACACGAGAACGGTCGAGCCGGTCACCGAAATCTTCGAACCTGCCTCGAGTGCAGTGGTATCGGGTGGGACGCCGTCCACGCGAGAGGAATCGAGGACGGGCACGAATCGAGACGACGACCAACTGGGGCAGGCCAGCGTGATCTCCGCGGGACCGCCGGAATGCAAGATCAGCAACGAACTCGCGTCGTCCACCTGCCCGCCGTCGGAGGCGTAGGAACGCACGTCGGACCCGTCGACCCAGGCGGAGATCGTGCGCACCGAATCGTCGTTCCATCTGTCGTGATCGAATTCGATTCCGGCGGAATCGAACCAGACGAGGTCCGGTCGACCGGTCGGCGTCGCCCGGCCGGTGAAGAACTCCTGCTGACGCAGTGTCGGGGCGCTCGCACGTACGCGCAGCAGGCGCGCGACGAAGCGAATCATGTTCTGGTCCGCGCTGTCCCAGTCGACGGCCCAGGCGTCGGATGCCGGTGCATCGTGAGATACGCAGTAGGCGTTGTTGTTTCCGCCCTGGCTGTGGCCGAGTTCGTCACCTGCGAGCAGCATCGGTGTTCCGGTCGACAGCGTCAGGGTGGCAAGCAGAGCACGGACGTGTCGTCCACGGTCTCCGAGGACGGAGGGATCGTCGGTCGGACCCTCGACGCCGTAGTTGACCGAGGAGTTGTTGTCGGTGCCGTCTCTGTTCTCTTCGCCGTTGGCTTCGTTGTGCTTTCGTTCGTACGAGACCAGATCGTGTGCGGTGAATCCGTCGTGTGCGGTGACGAAATTGATCGACACCCACGGCAGTCGACCGCTGCCGGCATAGAGGTCCTCGGAACCGGCCAGGCGGGAAGCCAATTCGCGCACTCCGTGATGGCCGGCCCAGAATCCTCGCACGGTATCTCGGTAGCGGTCGTTCCACTCGGACCACATGACCCCGAAGTTGCCCACCTGATATCCGGCACCGGTCGCATCCCAGGGTTCGGCGATCAACTTGACGCCCGACAGCACCGGATCGGTACCGATCGCCGTCAACAGCGGTGCACGAGAATCGAATCGCCAACCGCCCGGTCGGCCGAGTGTACTGGCCAGGTCGAATCGGAATCCGTCCACGCCCATGTCCTGCACCCAGTACCGCAGGCTGTCGCACACCATGCGGACCACGGCGGGAGACGCCGAATCGAGTGTGTTGCCGCAACCGGTCAGGTCGACGTCGGATCCGCGACCGTCGAGCAGGTAGTACCCCGGCGCGTCGAGACCCCGCCAACTGATCGACGGCCCGTCGACCGCGGATTCGCACGTGTGGTTGTAAACCACGTCGAGAATCACTTCGATCCCTGCGCTGTGCAAGGCGTCGACCATCGTCCGGAACTCGTCCACTTCGTTGCCTCGTACGGCGGCGAAACGCGGATCGGGAGCGAAATACGCGCCCGTGGAGTAGCCCCAATGGTTTCGCATCCCTCGAGCGCGTACCCCGGGTTCGGTGAACGTGGTGTGGACCGGCAGCAATTCGACCGACGTGATGCCCGTTCGAGCCAGGTGTTCGAGTACGGCCGGTTGCGCGAGCCCGAGGTAGGTGCCACGAAGGTGTTCGGGTACGCCGTTGTGGCGCGCGGTGAACGACCCGACGTGCAATTCGTAGAGCACGGTTCTGTCCCAGGGAACGGCAGGCCTCACCGGTCGGTCGCCGTTGTCCGACGGTCCGCGGACGACGCCGAGCGGGAGGTGGCCGAGGGAATCGCGACTGCTGGGGGCTCCGAACGGGTCGTCCTCGTAGGCCAACAGGGCCGCGGGATCCCCGAAGTCACCGGACACCTGGCGGGCGGACGGGTCGAGCAGGATCTTGGCCCCGTTGAATCGTCGGCCCGAGTGGGGATCCCAGGTGCCGTGCGCGCGAAAGCCGTACCGCACGCCTGGCCCGACGTCAGGGACGAAGGCATGTCTGATGCCGAAAGTCCGGTTGGTCAACTCCACGCGCCGCTCGCCGCCGTCCGGGTCGATCAGACATACCTCGACGCCATCCGCACCGGGAGCGTGGACTGCGAATTGCGTACCAGTGGGATGCGCAGTGGCACCCAGGGGGAACGGCTGCCCGGGCGGGTTCACGCGAGTGACCCCGTCGACGGGACGGCGGGAGGTGCGAGGTACATCGTCAATGGGCGACACGCGTGCACATCCTGCCGTGTCTGCGCGGGGAGTGTGCGGGAGGATAGGAGCCGTGTCTGAACCGGATCCCGACCTGCTCGTAGATTTCACCGATGTCGTAGTTCGCCGAGGTGGCGTGACGTTGGTGGGTCCCGTCACCTGGAAGGTGGAACTGGACGAACGGTGGGTCGTACTCGGGCCCAACGGTGCAGGTAAGACGTCGCTGCTCCGTATCGCTGCCGCCGAGATCCATCCCACGTCCGGTGTCGCTCACGTCCTCGGTGAGGTGATGGGCAGAACCGATGTCTCGGAACTGCGTCCTCGAATCGGCTTGTCGTCGTCCTCGTTGGCGCACCGAATCCCTGCCGACGAATTGGTCTCCGATCTGGTCGTGTCCGCCGGCTACTCCGTGTTGGGGCGCTGGCGGGAGAAGTACGACGCGATCGACACCGAACGGGCCGTCGAGATGCTCGAGAGCCTCGGGGCCGAACATCTGGCGACACGGACCTACGGCACCCTGTCGGAGGGTGAGCGCAAGCGTGTACTGATCGCCCGTGCCCTGATGACCGACCCCGAACTGCTGTTGCTGGACGAGCCCGCTGCCGGCCTCGATCTCGGTGGCCGCGAGGAACTGGTAGCGCGGTTGGCCGATCTGGCCGCCGACCCCGACGCTCCCGCGACCGTGCTGATCACCCACCACGTGGAGGAAATCCCGCCCGGCTTCAGCCACGCACTACTCCTCAAGGAGGGCGGCGTGGTTGCGCAAGGCCTGGTCGACGACGTCATCACGGCGGAGAACCTGACCGAGGCATTCAGCCAGTCGATCACCCTCGATCGCGTCGACGGTCGCTACTTCGCGCGGCGCACGCGCGCTGCCGGGGCGCACCGCCGCTAGAGCGGACCCCGTGCCCGGGCGCACCGGCTCAGCGGTACGTTGCGGAGATGAGCTCGAGCACCGCCGCCGATCCCGTTCCAGCACGTGATGCGTCGACCGTCATCCTGATCCGTGACGGCCGATCACAACCCGGCATCGAGGTGTTCCTTCTCGAACGCGTCGGCGGGATGGCGTTCGCGGGCGGCATGACGGTATTTCCCGGTGGCGGTGTGGATCCGTCGGATGCGGCTGCGGACATCGAGTGGGCAGGTCCGCCGCCGTCGTGGTGGGCCGACCGGTTCGGTACCGACGAGGGGAAGGCGCAGGCGCTGGTGTGCGCAGCGGCGCGCGAGACGTTCGAGGAGTGCGGCGTGTTGTTGGCCGGTCCGACGGCGGATTCGGTGGTCGCCGACACCGCCCCGTTCTCTGCGGAACGCGGTCGACTGGAACGCCGGGAGCTCTCGTTCGCCCAGTTTCTCACCGACCACGATCTGGTTCTGCGAGCAGATCTACTGCGGCCGTGGTCGCACTGGATCACCCCGATCGGTGAAGCCCGACGGTACGACACGAGGTTCTTCGTTGCCGTGCTCCCCGAGGGGCAGAACGCCGACGGTGAGACCAGCGAGGCGGCGTCGGTGAGCTGGCGCTCGGCCGAGGACGCGTTGACGGACTGGCGTTCGGGGACCACCGTCCTGCTGCCACCGACGTGGAGCCAGCTCGATGCGCTCGGCCGTTTCGACACGGTGGCCGACGTTCTCGATCACGAGCAGACGATCGCGGCGGTCCTGCCCGTCCTGACCCGGGAGAACGGCACCGTCCGAGTGGAGTTCGACGGCGAGGACGCGTACTACGCGGGCACGGTCCATCCCTGGTCGGATCGCTGAACTCGGGCGCGGTAGCCTTCGGCCATGGCTGAGTTCGTGACTCTCGAAGTATCCGACGGTATCGGCACCATTCGCTTGGATCGCCCACCGATGAACGCGCTCAATCGTCAGGTGCAGGAGGAGATCCGGGCTGCGGCACGCGAAGCCACCGTGAACTCCGACGTCAGAGCGGTCATCGTCTACGGCGGCGAAAAGGTGTTCGCGGCCGGTGCCGACATCAAGGAAATGGCGGCAATGTCCGTCGTCGAGATGACCGATATCGCGGCGGAACTGCAGTCCGCCCTCGGCTCGCTCAGCACGATTCCCAAACCGGTCGTGGCCGCAGTGACCGGATACGCACTGGGCGGTGGACTCGAGGTCGCGCTCGGCGCGGACCGACGCATCGCCGGAGACAATGCCAAGCTCGGCGTTCCCGAGGTGCTGCTCGGAGTCATTCCCGGGGGCGGCGGCACGCAGCGCCTGGCCCGTCTGATCGGGCCCAGTCGCGCCAAGGACATGGTCTTCACCGGCCGTTTCGTCGGAGCCGAGGAGGCCCTACGCATCGGTTTGGTGGACGAGGTGGTAGCGCCGGACGAGGTGTACAACGCGGCGCGCGCATGGGCGGGGCAGTTCACGACCGGAGCGTCACGCGCTTTGGCTGCGGCCAAGGCGTCCATAGATCAGGGGTTGGACGTCGACCTGACCAACGGACTGCGCGTCGAGGCACAGCAGTTCGCGGCTCTGTTCGCCACCGAGGACCGCACCGTCGGGATGGAATCCTTCATCGCGAACGGACCGGGTAAGGCCGCTTTCACCGGGCGTTGAGCATCGAGGTCGGTGGACGAACTTGTTCCATGGCTACCGGATAGTAGGCTCGCCTCATGACTGCAAGCCCCCACGACGGTGCGAATCGACCGACTGCTTCTGTGACGCCTCTCGTCTCGGCCGAGGCGCGAGACCGCGAGGTCGATCCGGCACCGAATCCGCACGCCACGGCCGAGCAGGTCGAGGCAGCGCGGTCGGACACCAAACTGGCGCAGGTGCTCTACCACGACTGGGAAGCCGAGACCTACGACGACAAGTGGTCGATCTCCTACGACGAGCGCTGCATCGATTACGCCCGAGGCAGGTTCGACCAGGCGGTGTCCGGTGACGCATCGGCTCGAGCGGCTCTGCCGTACGGTCGTGCGCTCGAATTGGGTTGTGGCACAGGTTTCTTCTTGCTCAACCTGATGCAGGCCGGGATTGCCGACAAGGGCTCGGTCACCGACCTCTCACCCGGAATGGTCAAGGTCGCGCTGCGCAACGCCGAGCACCTCGGACTCGATGTGGACGGCCGGGTGGCCGACGCAGAAACGATTCCGTACGACGACGACACCTTCGACCTGGTGGTCGGTCACGCCGTGCTCCACCACATCCCGGACGTGGAGCAGTCTCTTCGAGAAGTTCTGCGCGTTCTCAAGCCCGGTGGACGCTTCGTCTTCGCAGGCGAGCCGACCACGGTGGGCAACTTCTACGCTCGCTGGCTCGGCCGTATCACCTGGGAAGCGACCACTCGTGCCACCAAGCTGCCGTTCCTGGCGGACTGGCGTAAACCGCAGGAAGAACTCGACGAGTCCTCGCGAGCTGCAGCACTCGAGGCCGTCGTGGACCTGCACACGTTCGATCCGACCGACCTCGAGAACATCGCGGTGTCGGCAGGTGCCGAGGCCGTTCAGGCGAACACCGAAGAATTCGCTGCCGCTCTGCTCGGGTGGCCGGTGCGCACGTTCGAGGCTGCCGTTCCGGCAGGCAAGCTCGGCTGGAACTGGGCCAAGTTCGCGTTCAACGGGTGGAAGACGCTGAGCTGGGTCGACGAGAAGGTCTTGCAGCACGTGGTACCGCGAGGCATGTTCTACAACGTGATGATCACCGGAACCAAGCCCGCGCCCCGCGCTTGATTCGTTCCACCACCGTCGGCCGTACGGCCGACGCTGCATCGATCGGTCCCAACCGTGGGCTATGACTTCACCGGCACCGACCTCGACTTCCTGCGAAGCGAGGCCGGTGCCGAGGCACTCGGTGCAGTCGACCGACTCGAGCTCGACGCGCGGACCTCGCTGCGCGATATCGCCTCGGTACGTGCCCGCTACCCCGAGCACGTTGCGGCCCTCGTCGAGACGGTGACGGTGCGGCGGAAAGCGCGGACGAAGCTGCTGGGGTCCGACGGCTGGCTCGTCACCGACGACGCGGTGCAGCAGGCGACGCCGACGACCGTCGCTCGCAGACGCGCGGACCGCCTGGCCGGACGGCGGGTGCACGATGTCACCTGTTCCATCGGCAGCGAGCTGGCGGCGTTGGTCGACACGACCGAACTTGCGGTGGGAAGCGACCTGGACCCGATTCGGGTGCGCATGGCTGCCCACAACGTGCCCTCCGCGACGGTGCTGCGCGCCGACGCACTGACCCCGACGACACGGGGGACCGTGATCGTGGCCGATCCCGGACGACGCGTCGGTGGTCGCCGACGGCACGATCCCGCGGCGCTCGAACCTCCGTTGCCGGATCTCCTCGACGCGTATCGGGGGCGAGATCTGGTCGTCAAATGCGCTCCCGGGCTGGATTTCGATGCCCTCGATTGGCCCGGTGAGATCGAGGTGGTCTCCCTCGACGGGGGAGTACGCGAGGCGTGCCTATGGTCGGAAGGTCTCGGCGACAGCGGAATTCGGCGTCGTGCCGCGGTCCTGCGATCCGACGGAAGTGCGCTCGAGATCACCGACGCCGAGTCGGACGAGATTCCCGTTCGGCCGCCCGGTGAATACATCGTGGATCCGGACGGTGCGGTCGTGCGGGCCGGACTGGTGCGGCATTACGGTGCCAAATTCGGCCTCTGGCAATTGGATCCGAGGATCGCGTACCTGACGGGCGACGCCGTACCCGTCGGAGTGCGTGGTTTCCGAATCCTCGAACAGTCGAAGTTCTCGGAGAAAGTGCTTCGGCAGCAACTGAATCGACTGGGGTGTGGCGCGGTGGAGATCCTGGTGCGCGGAGTCGACGTGGATCCCGCGTTGCTCAGGCCCAAACTCAAGCTGCGGGGCCGGGTCTCGCTGTCGGTCGTCATCACTCGCATCGAGCGCTCGGCCGTGGCGTTCGTCTGCGAGCCTGGCGCGGTCCGTCAGCCGGTGTAGGTGAAGATCTCGCCCAGGTAGCTCGCCGTGACGACCTGCCCGTCGGGACCGACGGACGTGCCCACGGTGGTGCCGACGACATCGGGTAAGGGCTGCGAATCGATGCTGTCGCCCGTCGCCGCGTCGAACGTGAGCAGAGCCAGCCCGTCGCCGTCGCGAACGACGGTGTGGCCGCGCCCGTCCGCGGATTGTGCTGCTGCCCCGGCCTGTTCGACGTCGTCGCGAACCCACACGCGCTCGGCCGAGTCGCCGTTGTCTCGAAGTCCCATCAGGGTGCCGTCGCCGCCGGCCGGGACGATGGTGCCGTCCGAGGCGATCGATGGACTGCCTCCGATTCCGAGTCCCGTGCCCTCGGTCCACTTCTGTTTCCCGTCCGAGGTGTCGAATGCGGTCAGTCGCCCGTCGACGTCGGCGATGTAGACCGTCGATCCGTCCTCGGAGAGCACCGGGCTCGATGCGACGCCGGCAGGGAGGAGGTCCGAGGACCACCGTTCGACGAGTCCAGGTGCGCCGTCGCGGGAGTACTGCAGCGAGACGAGTTGCGGCGCAATCGAACCCGGTCGCCACAGGGTCAGGTAGATGGCGTCGCTGTCGCGGTCCACCGCGGGCGCGGCAGGCACAGCGCATTCGGATTCACCCGAACTGCACTGGGCGAGTCCGGTGTCCATCGGCTCGAAGTCCGCATCGGGGTCGGTCAAGAAGTCCGGGGCCGGAACGAGATCGAGAATGGGTACTCGCAGTTGGCCGTTCTGGGAATCGAGGACACTGACCTGACCCATCTGGGTGATCGACAGCACGCTGCCGTCGCCCAAGAACTGGGCGGATTTCGGAACACCGTATACCGGTGTACGCCAACGTAATTGCCCGTGATCGTTGTACGAGTTCAGCCCGCCTTCGTCGCCGATGTAGACGTTGATCGCAGAATCGACGGTGGGGGTGGCGGTCACCACGGAAGGGCCGATCCGGTTGCACCAGCGTTTGCGGGCGGACTCGATCTCGAACGAGAACAGATTGCAACCCGATTCGGTTGCGGCAGTGACGAACATCTGACCGTTCGAGCCGATCGATACCGGTGATGTCACGGTGCCGCCGGTGGGTCGAGTCCAGTCCAGCGTCAGTGGAGCACCGACCGATACGTCCGTCGAGCCACTGTTGCGAAGGTTCGCGTGCGCCGCGGGCCAGGAGTCGGGCGAGAGCGGTTCGATGGCAGCAGGTTCCGTGCTGCACCCGGCAAGGGTCAACAGGACCGTCGCAGCCACTGCAGTCAGACCCTTGCCTGCTCCGGACGTCGAACCTGCACCGAACCCGACACGCATTCGAGCACTCCCCATGATGTCCGTTGTGCCCTTTCGATCGGCGGTCGCTCGGCCTGCTGCGCCGATGCCCGGGCATCGGTCGAGAGACAACACTAGCCCGCTGACGGGTGCCGGCAGAGAGGGGGCGAGCGAGAAACTAGGGTGAACGTCCATGACGAGTATGTGGAACGCGCCGCTGCGAACACGCTGGCGCGGGTCGAGACGACGCGACAGCGAGCAGGCGCGGTTTCTCACGCGGGCGTCCCTCGACTGGGTGCTCGCCAACAAGGCCTACACCCCCTGGTACCTGGTTCGGTATTACCGTCTGGCCAAGTTCAAGCTCGCGAACCCGCACGTGATCCTGCGGGGCATGGTCTTCCTCGGCAAGAACGTCGAGATTCACTCCACCCCTGAACTGTCTCGCCTCGAGATCGGTCGGTGGGTCCACATCGGCGACGGCAATGCCATCCGGTGCCACGAGGGTTCGCTCCGCATCGGAGACAAAGTGGTGTTCGGCAAGGACAACGTCGTCAACACCTACCTCGACATCGAGATCGGCGCGTCGACGCTCGTGGCCGACTGGTGCTACATCTGCGACTTCGACCACCGGATGGACGACGTGAACATGCCCATCAAGGACCAGGGAATCGTCAAGGGCCCGGTCCGAATCGGACCCGACACCTGGATCGCCGCCAAGGTGACGATCCTGCGGGAAACTAGAATCGGGCGAGGCTGCGTCCTCGGTGCTCATGCCGTCGTCAAGGGTGAGATTCCGGACTACAGCATCGCCGTCGGTGCCCCGGCCAAAGTCGTCCGCAATCGCAAGACGGCCTGGGAGGCCGGCGCAGCCGAGCGAGCGAAGTACATCGCGGCACTCGAGGACATTGCGCGCAAGAAGGCTCTCGGTCAGGCCGAGGCGGCGCGGGAGAGCTGAGACCCATGTGAGTGGAACCTCGTAGTGGACTACGAGGTTCCACTCACATGGGGTCAGCTGCGATCGGGCAGGGCGCGTTCGACGATGTGCGGGCGACCCAGCGGATGGCGAACCTTGCGCTTGGCTTCGAGGTACACCCGAGCCGTCGACTCCGCGACGTGCTTCCAGTCGAAGTCGACGGTGAGACGTTCCCGAGCGGCGACGGCTCTCTCCTGCGCCGCATCGGCGTTGTCCAACACCCGCCGCACCGCCGCCGTCAGCGCGGCCACATCACCCGGCGGAAAGGACAGCCCGGTGACGCCGTCGACGATCGCCTCGCCGAGTCCGCCGGCCGTCGATGCCACCAACGGAATGCCTGCTGCCGCGGCCTCGAGGGCGATGATGCCGAAGGGTTCGTACCGGCTGGGAAGGACGATGGCGTCGGCGCCGTGCAGCCATCCGAGCAGATCGGAGTGGTTCAGGTTGCCGAGGAACGACACCGACCTGGCGACGCGGTGGGTGCGTGCCAGACCTGCCAGCCACCCGAACTGAGTGCCTTCGCCGGCGATGTGCAGCGTGGTGCCGGGGTGACTTCGTCTGACGCGTGGCAGAGCGGCTATGGCGTCCTGGATGCCCTTCTCGTATTCCAGACGACCGACGAACAGCAATTTCGCGGGCTCGGAGCGGGGCTGTCGGCGTCGGAAACTCCACGCGGATCCGTCGATGCCGTTGTGAATGACCGAGACCGTCGACTCGGCGACGTCGAACAGGGCTGTGACCTCGTCCTTCATCGACGCCGAGCACGCGATGATCGCATCGGAATCGTTCGCGAGCCACCATTCGATCGAATGGACCTGGCGGTTGACGGTGCCCGAGATCCAGCCGCTGTGTCGTCCGGCCTCGGTGGCATGGATGGTCGAGACCAGCGGGACGTCGTAGAACTCGGCCAGAGCGATGGCCGGGTGCGCGACCAGCCAGTCGTGGGCGTGGACGACATCGGGCTGCCAGCCGTCGCCGAGGCCGGGTTTACCGAGGGCGACCCCTGCCCGCACCATGGCGTGCCCCATCGCCAGAGTCCACGCGAGCATGTCCTCTCCGAACACGAAGTGCGCCGGATCCTCGGCGACGGCGACCACCAATACGCCGTCCTCGATGTGGTGGGAGGTGGGATGGGTGGACGCGTCGGTGCCGGTGGGTCGGCGAGAGAGAACGACGACCTCGTGCCCGCAGCGCACCAGCTCGGTCGCCAGGTGATGAACGTGGCGACCCAGCCCGCCGACCACCACGGGTGGGTACTCCCACGACACCATCAGAACTCTCATCTACGCCCCCCCTGGGCCTTCTCGGCGTGCATCGGGCAGTCTGCGTGCGTCCAGCGCCGCGAACAGTCCGTCTGCGTGATTCCACTGCCGCGCCAATTCTTCTGCTCGGGCCGGGTGCTGCTGCGCGGCAGCGATTTCACGCAGCGCATGTGCGTGGACGTGAGCTCGCTCTCGGGCGTATCCGGCTGCGGAGTCCTTGCTGACCATGAACGCCCAGTCGCTGGCCACGGCCATGAGTGTCTCACGCAGAATCTGATCGTCGACTCGATTGCGCAGTTCGGGGCCACCCGCCCGGCTTCGGACGGCACGGGAGGCGTCGACGGCATCGAGCGCGGTCCGGGACACCTCGGCGTTGAGCTTCACCAGGTCGGCGACGTCGTCGCCCGCCCACACGCGCCAGTCCTTGCCCGATCCCCAGGAAGAATCCTGCAGTTCGAGTGGGGCTCCGACGTATCCCCGTTCCCGGGCATCGTTCAGCGTTCCGACGGTGACTCCCGCGGCGGGCAGGGCGCGCATCAACTTCTCGAGCCACTGTGGCCCCTCGTGCCACCAGTGTCCGAACAGTTCGGTGTCGAACGCGGCCACCACCACGGCATCGCGGCCGATCCGCTCGGATTCGGAGATCAAGCGCCGACGCACCACGTCGACGAAGTCGGCGACGTGACGGTCCACTGCTGCCGCGGCACGCTCGGGTTCGTAGGGAGCCTTGTCGTTCGAGTCGACGGTGCGGCCGGTGACCCGGGCCGGTTTGAGTCCGGTCGCGTGGTCGTAGGTGTGGAAATCTCGGTAGGCACCGTGGCCCGGGTAGCCGGACTTCGGTGACCAGACGCGGTAGCTGACCGGGAGGTCGCGCCCGAACGCGACGACGTCCGAATCCCACACGGGCCGGCCGAGGGAGGTGTCGCCCCGCATGGCGGGGCCGTCGACCATGAAGTGCGAGACGCCGGCGGCCGCGTATTCGGTTTCCATTCCGGGGGTGAATCCGCATTCCGGTGCCCAGATACCGCGGGGCGTGGTGCCCCATCGGGCGGCGGCGTCGCGTAGGCCCTCGCTGAGGGAGAACCGCCGCAGTCTTTCGTCGAGCAACGGTTGGAACGGGTGCGCGAGCGGCCCACCCAGCAGTTCGACGATGCCCGTGTCGATCAGCGGACGAAGTACTGCCGAGCTGCCGTGTCGCCATCGCGTCTCGAAGCGGTCCAGAGCTGCGGCGGATGCCCGGTGTTCGCGTATCGAGAGCGCGGGGTCGGTTGCCTCGTGCGCGCGTAGCTGCCAGTTTCCGAGCCAATGGTGCATGCCGGCCAGGCAATGTGGATCGTCGAGCTGGGCCGCGAGTACCGGGGTGACGCCGAGCGAGAGGACGTCGGCGTAACCGTCGTCGGCCAGCCGTTCCAGTGCCGCGGTCAGTGGGAGGTAGCAGTCGGCCCAGGACTGGTACAGCCATTCCTCGCCGACGGGCCACCTGCCGTGATTGGCCAACCAGGGCAGGTGGGAGTGCAGCACGAGGGAGAACATGCCCGGCACGGTGGCACCGGATGTCACCCGATCACCGCAGCCGAGCTCTTTCGGGCGACGGCGACCAGGTCGAGGCTGTCGTCGATTCGATCGGCCGCGATGTCGAAGTCGGCGATGGTGATCGCGGCGACGTCCTCGGCGAGTTCGGCAGGCCAGGGTTCACCGGCGAGTGCTCGTTCGATCTGCGCGTCGATGAAGGATCCGCCGTGTTTGGCGTCGAGGGCGGCCAGCGTGCTGCCGTGCCGGACTCCGGTGAGTTCGGTGACCTCGAGGCGGGCGGCGACGAGCAACTCGGTCAGTTCTGCCGCGTCGAGTTCGCGGGTGTGGAAGGGGTTGAGGGGAGTGTCGCGTCCGGGCGAGAAGGTGATGCGGTTCGGTGTGCTGATCAGCAGCGTGCCGCCGGGCTCGAGGACGCGGTGCACTTCGGCCAGGAACGCTCCTTGATCCCAGAGGTGTTCGATGACCTGGAAGTTGACGACGACGCCGACCGAGGAATCCGCGAACGGAAGGCGGTCGAGATTGCCGCGCACCATCGTCACCGCGGGGTAGCGCGCGTGGACGTGCGTCGCGGCCGAGACGTCGTAGTCGAGGCCGACGACGTAGGCCGCAACCTCGGCAATCATGTTGGCTCCGTAGCCTTCTCCCGATCCGGCTTCGAGCACCGTGCGGTCGCGGCACCGCTCTGCGAGGGCGCGGTAGACCACCTCGTGACGGCGGAACCAGTAGTTCTCCTCGGCGATGCCGGGCACAGTTCGCTCGCCGGTGAGGGGGAGTGGTTCCGGTGCCGGTGTCCGAGCCGATGAATCGTTCACCGACGGAAGGTTAGTGCCTCCGGCGATGAGGTAAGCCAACGTGGTCTCCATAACGGTCGGGGTGCGGATGTATGGTCGATCGGGCAGGGAGGTAAGTTACCCACCAGTAACTACGGTGGGGTAACCTGGTAGCAGAACGTAGAACTGCACCAACCGTTCGACTTGCAGCAACCGTTAGAACACTCACGATCAGCAGAACATGACCAGGAGGTCGACGCAGACCCATGACGAACATCGTTGTTTTGATCAAGCAGGTTCCAGACACATGGTCCGAGCGCAAGCTCAGCGACGGTGACTACACCCTCGATCGCGAGGCTGCAGACGCCGTCCTCGACGAGATCAACGAGCGGGCCGTCGAAGAAGCCCTGCTCATCAAGGAAGCTCAGGGCGGTGAGGTCAAGGTTCTGTCCGCAGGCCCCGATCGCGCCACCGACGCGATCCGCAAGGCTCTGTCGATGGGCGCGGACAGCGCGGTACACCTCAACGACCCGAGCCTGCACGGCTCCGACGCTATCCAGACCGGGTACGCCCTGGCTGCGGCACTGGGCAACGTCGCGTTCGAGAACGACGAGCCTGCCGATCTCATCATCGCGGGTAACGAGGCCACCGACGGCCGCACCGGCGCAGTTCCGGCGATCATCGCCGAATACCTGCAGATCCCGGCCCTGACGCAGCTGCGCAAGCTGTCCGTCGCAGACGGCAAGGTCACCGGCGAGCGCGAGACCGACGAGGGCATCTTCGGACTCGAAGCCACGCTGCCCGCCATCGTGAGCGTCACCGAGAAGATCAACGAGCCTCGGTTCCCGTCGTTCAAGGGAATCATGGCCGCCAAGAAGAAGACGGTGCAGACCATCACTCTGGCCGACATCGGTGTCGAGGACGGCATTGTCGGCGTCGACAACGCCGGAACGACGGTCACCTCGTCCACTCCCAAGCCTCCCAAGACTGCCGGCGAGCGGCTCACCGACGAGGGCGACGGCGGCGACAAGATCGCCACCTACCTCGTAGGCCAGAAGATCATCTGATCCCGCCCCACCGAGCAATCGAAGACCAACGAGGAGCAAAGTCATGGCAGAAGTACTCGTGCTCGTGGAGCACGTCGAAGGAACACTGAAGAAGGTCAGCTCCGAGCTGATCACCGCGGCCCGCGCACTGGGTGAGCCGTCCGCGGTCGTCACCGGCCCGGTCGGTACCGCCGACAAGGTCGCCAACGCATTGACCGAGGCCGGTGCCGAGAAAATCTACGTCGCCGAGTCCGACGACGTCGACGGTTTTCTCGTCACGCCGAAGGTCGACGTCCTGTCGTCCCTCGCCGAGTCGGTCTCGCCTGCGGCGATCATCACCGCAGCGACGATCGAGGGCAAGGAAGTTGCCGGCCGCCTCGCCGCCCGTCTGGGCTCGGGCTACCACAACGACGTCGTCGCGATCAACGGCGACGGCAGTGCCGTCTACTCCATCTTCGGTGGTGCGTTCACCGTCGAGGCCAAGGCCAACGGCGACGTCCCCGTCCTCTCGCTGCGCCCCGGCGCAGTCGAGGCAGAGCCGAAGGCCGGAGCGGGAACCCGCGAGACCGTCGAGGTCCCGGCGCAGGAAGAGGGCACCGTCAAGGTCACCTCGCGTGACCCGATCGTCGGCGGCGACCGTCCGGAACTGACCGAAGCGACGGTCGTCGTCTCCGGTGGACGTGGCGTCGGCAGCGCCGACAAGTTCACCGTCGTCGAGGATCTGGCAGATTCGCTGGGTGCCGCAGTGGGTGCCTCGCGTGCCGCCGTGGACTCCGGTTACTACCCGGGCCAGTTCCAGGTGGGCCAGACGGGCAAGACCGTCTCCCCGCAGCTGTACGTCGCACTGGGCATTTCCGGAGCCATCCAGCACCGTGCCGGCATGCAGACCTCGAAGACCATCGTCGCGGTGAACAAGGACGAGGAAGCACCCATCTTCGAGATCGCCGACTACGGCATCGTCGGTGACCTGTTCAACGTCGCGCCTCAGCTGACCGAGGCCGTCAAGAAGCACAAGGGATAGCCTCTCGGCGAAAATCTCTGCTCGACGGGCCCTCATCGCGATTGCGGTGGGGGCCCGTCGCGTTTCGACTGGCGCAATCGTGTTCATGCAAACTCTTCCGACACTTCTCCTCGGCGATGCCCGGTAGTCTTCCCCGCTCGTTAGACACACCTCATGACCACTTCCGTCATGAGCTCGACTGCATCGATCGTCCCGGCCACCGACCGCTATTCGCTCGTGTTGTCCACCGACCCCGAACACCGACTCGCGGCGCAGCGCCTGCGCTACGACGTGTTCGCCTCCGAGCCCGGCTTTGCCATACCCACCGACACGGACGGTCTGGACGCCGACCGGTTCGACGATTTCTGCGACCACCTTCTCGTTCGCGACCAGTGGACCGACACGTTCGTCGGTTGCTATCGCATGTTGCCGCCGCAGGCCGCGGTGTCGGCAGGCGGCTATTACACCGCAACCGAATTCGACATCTCCGCGCTCGATCCCGTCGGGATGAACATCGTCGAAATGGGTAGGGCGGCTGTGCATCCCGACCACCGATCGGGGTCGGTCCTCGGCCTGATGTGGGCGGGAATCCTGCACTACCTCGACGTGACGGGGTACGAGTGGGTGATGGGTTGCGTGTCGGTTCCGATGCAATCGGCTCCCGAGGAAGCGGTCGGGGCCAACGTGCGTGGTGTTCGCGACCGGCTGTTGGATCGACACGCGACAGCGGTCGACAGGCGGGTCGTGCCCTACCACCCCGTGGTCGTCGACGGCGTCGATCTCCTCGACATTCCGGCGGCGAAGCGAACGTCCATGCCGCCGTTGATGAACGGTTACCTCCGGCTCGGTGCCTCCATCTGCGGTGAGCCCGCCCACGACCCGGAATTCGCAGTGGCGGATTTCGTCGCGCTCCTCGGCCTGCACGAGGCCAACACCAGGTATCTGGACCGTCTTCGTTCTGCAGCAACGACATTCGAGTCGGGTGCCCGATGACGCAACCCCTGGTTCGCGCACACGCCTGGATGCCGTCCTCGCCGTGCAGTGACGGGTGTCTGCCGAAGAATCCGCCCACGGTGCGTCGAATCGTCCTCGTTCTGCGCATCGTTGCGGCGATCGCGGCCTTCGCGCTGTTGCCGCTGTTGGTCGTCCTGGGGGTGCCCCTTCCCCGGGTTCGGCATGCATTGACGCGGCTGGGCGCTCGGATGCTGTTATCGGCCATCGGCATCGATCTCACCGTGCTCGATACACGCTCGGAGCGGGAGCGGTCGCGTACGGCAGGTGGTGCCCTGCACGTTTCCGGACACATTTCGTGGACCGACGTCGTCGTCCTCACGGCAGTGCGCCCGTCGACGTTCGTTGCGCGAGCCGATCTGGTGGACTGGCCGCTACTCGGGCGACTGGCCCGGGCCATGAAGGTGCTTCCCATCGATCGCGCACGACTGCGTGAGCTCCCGGCCGTTGTCGACCAGGTTGCCGACCGAATCCGCGCAGGCGCTTCGGTCGTCGTGTTCCCCGAGGCCACCACGTGGTGTGGGTTGGCCTACGGATCGCTTCGCCCGGCCCTGTTGCAAGCTGCCATCGATTCCGAGACGTGGGTGCAGCCCATCCGGCTGCGCTATCTCGATCGACACGGCGAACCGACCACCGCGACGTGCTTCGTCGGAGACGAGACGATCGGAGCGTCGATCGGCCGCATCTTCCGGCTCGCCGGACTGCGTGCCGAGGTCGAGTTCACCGCCCCGGAAGCGCCCGGCGGCGATCGACACGACCTCGCGCGGCGCTGCGAGGTGGCGATTCGACGCGACGACGGAGTGGAGCCTGCGGAACGACCCCGGAAGGACGTCTACGACCCGACGGTGCACGAGGTGATGGCCGAAGCCGAGCGAAGCCCCAGCGCGCCGACGGTTGCAGCCGCCTGATCCACAGCTGAACCGGGCGACCGTGGACCCACCTCGCGCAGGTAGGTCCGCGGTCGCTCGACCGGGTATCGTCGAGCGCGTTATGCCTTCTGTGCGCAGTACGCCTGCCCCCACCCCGCCGCAGCCATCGGTGTACCTCGATCACGCCGCGACCACCCCCATGTTGCCGTGTGCGATCGAGGCGATGAACTCCGTGTTCGGCACCGTCGGGAACGCATCGTCGCTGCACACCTCGGGCCGGTCCGCCCGTCGCCGGGTCGAGGAATCTCGCGAGTCGATCGCCGCGGACCTCGGTGCGCGCCCGTCCGAGGTGATCTTCACCTCCGGTGGTACCGAAAGCGACAATCTCGCCGTCAAGGGCATCTTTTCGGCCCGTCGAGACTCGAACGCCGCACTGACCAGGATCATCGCCAGCTCGGTGGAGCATCACGCCGTGCTCGACGCGGTGGAGTGGCTCGTCGCGCACGAAGGGGCGAGTGTCACCTGGCTCCCGGTCGACGACGAGGGCCGGGTCACCCCCGATGTGCTGCGCGCCGAGCTGGCTCTGCACGCAGACGAGACCGCGCTGGTGACGGTCATGTGGGCCAACAACGAGATCGGCACCGTCATGCCGATCGCCGAACTCGCAGCGGTGGCCGCGGAGTACGGCGTTCCGATGCACAGCGACGCCGTGCAGGCCGTACCGCACCTACCAGTGGGATTCGCCGACAGCGGTCTGTCCGCCCTGAGTATCGCCGCGCACAAGTTCGGGGGCCCACAGGGCGTCGGAGCCCTGTTGTTGGGCCGCCAGGTCCCGTGCGTGCCGCTGTTCCACGGTGGTGGACACGAACGTGACGTCCGGTCCGGCACGCCCGACACGGCCGGCGTCGTCGCGATGGCGGCCGCACTGCGCTCGACGGTGCAGAATCTGTCGCTGCACGGGGAACGAACTCGCGCGTTGCGTGATCGACTCATCACCGGGGTTCGCGAGGTGGTGCCCGACGCAATCCTCAACGGCCCGGAGGGCGACGGGCGGCTCGCCGGAAACGTGCACTTCACCTTCCCCGGGTGCGAGGGGGATTCGCTGTTGATGCTTCTCGACGCCGCGGGCATAGAATGTTCGACGGGATCCGCCTGCACGGCGGGTGTGGCGAGCGCGAGCCATGTTCTGATCGCGCTCGGGTGCGATCCGGGCGTGGCCCGCGGATCCCTGCGGTTCTCGTTGGGAACCGGCTCGTCCGATTCGGACATCACCACTGTGCTTGCGGCCCTGCCGCAGGTCGTCGAACGTGCTCGTGCCGCCGGACTTGCCGGCGTCGGAGCTCGAGGAGGAAATCGCTGATGCGTGTTCTTGCTGCCATGAGCGGGGGAGTCGACTCCGCAGTCGCCGCGGCTCGAGCCGTCGACGAGGGGCACGACGTCGTGGGCGTTCACCTGGCGCTGTCCACCGCTCCCGGGGCGCTGCGGACCGGCTCTCGCGGGTGCTGCTCGAAAGAAGACGCCGGGGATGCACGCCGAGCTGCCGACGTCCTCGGAATACCGTTCTACGTCTGGGACTTCGCGGATCGGTTCAAAGAAGACGTCATCGACGACTTCGTCGCCTCGTACGCCGCGGGGGAGACTCCGAACCCGTGCCTGCGTTGCAACGAGAAGATCAAGTTCTCCGCGCTCGCGGACCGCGCGTTGGCACTGGGCTTCGACGCCGTCGCGACCGGGCACTACGCGCAACTGCACGACGGAGTTCTGCGGCGTGCGGTGGACGCCGACAAGGATCAGTCCTACGTGCTGGCCGTCCTGAACCGAGGACAGCTTTCGCGTGCGATGTTCCCCATCGGCGACACCCCCAAGTCCGAGATTCGCGAGGAAGCAGCCGAGCGGGGTCTCGCCGTCGCCGACAAGCCGGACAGTCACGACATCTGCTTCATTCCCTCGGGCGACACCCGGGCCTTCCTCGGCGCACACATCGGTGTTCGTCCCGGCAAGGTCGTCGACTCCGAGACCGGAGCCGAGTTGGCGGACCACGACGGTGTGCACGGCTTCACCATCGGCCAGCGTAAGGGTCTCGGGGTGGAAGGACCGGCCGTGGACGGCCGTCCGCGCTACGTCACCTCGATCGAACCGGACACCGGCACCGTCATGGTCGGTTCGGCGCAGAAGCTCGACGTCTGGTCCATCACCGGAGACCGCGCTGTGTGGACCGAGGGCACCGCGCCCACCGGGCCCATCGAATGCGTCGTACAGGTTCGGGCGCACGGCGGGCTGACCGACGCGGTTGCCGAGTCCGTCGGCGACGGGATGGAGATCCAGCTCCGGGCACCCTTGACCGGTGTCGCCAAAGGGCAGGCAGCGGTGTTGTACCGCAAGGACATTCACGGTGACATCGTGATCGGCAGCTCGACCATCTCGGGCACCCGATCCGAGCGCGAGTGACCCCGAGCACGTTCGGAGGGCTGGCGACCGGCATAGGTTCGTGGCCCGGCACCGACGTTCGTGAGGCCGTCGCCATCGTCCTCGGCGAGCTGGGTGAACTGCCGCACGTGGTCGAACTGCCCGGGCGCGGGCTCGGTGCCGACATGATCGGCCGCACCGGAGCCATCATGGTCGACGTCGAACTCGACGTCCGGACGTCGGGCTACCGCGTCGTACCGCGTCCGATGCTGGCCGGTCGCCGTGCGACCGATTTTCTCACCGAGGATCTCGACGTGCTCGAGGAACTGTGGGAGGTCGCGGGACTACGCGGTACCGGCCGGACCATCAAGGTGCAGGCTGCAGGACCGTTCACCATGGCCGCGCAGGTCGAATTGCGGCACGGACACCGTGCGCTGACCGACCGCGGCGCTCTACGGCACTTCGCGGAATCCCTCGGCGAGGGGCTGCGTCTGCACTGCGCAGAAGTGGCACGCAGACTTTCGGCGAACGTGGTGGTCCAACTCGACGAACCCAGTCTCGCCGCCGTTCTCGCGGGCAGTCTGACCGGGATCACCGGTATCGACTCGGTGCGCGCGATCCCGGAACCGGAGGTTCTGGACCTGCTCGACTCACTGATCGACACCATCGCGTTACCGGTCGCTGTGCACTGCTGTGACGGGGGAGCTCCCGTCGATCTGCTGCGCCGAACCCGAGCCGTCGCGGTGGCCGTGGATGCACACGAGCTGCGCCGAACCGACCTCGATGCGCTGGGAGAGCTGCTCCAGGCCGGCAAGACCCTCGTACTGGGATCGGTGCCGTCGGCAACCCCGGACCGACCACCCTTGTGGCGCGAGTGCGCCGAGCCCGGTGTGAAGTTGGTCGACAGCCTCGGCTTCGATCGTTCGATACTCGCTTCGCAGGTGTCGGTGACGCCGTCCTGCGGCTTGGCCGGAAGCACGCCCGAGTGGGCTCGTCGAGCAACGGCTCTCACCCACGAGGTTGTCGCGGCCTATCGGGACGCACCCGAATCGTTGTGACCACGGACCGGGACATTGTGACGAAGCACAGTGTGCCGAGTCGGAATGCCTGGAGCGTCCTGCGGCTCCGTCCCGGGTCGTTCGGGACGTACAACAGGTGTGACATCATTCACACGGCCGTCGGGGGTCTGCTTTGAATCGGTGGGAGTTCGTACATGGCATCAGGTGGTCGCGGCTTCGATGAAGTCGCCTCCCTCCGACGTTCCGGCCGGCATCGACGCGGAGTTCTGGCCAAACTCGCCGCCGCCACGTCGGATTGGTACCGGGCTCCGCACGACTTCGAATGGATCATCAACCACCGGTCCACTCGTCCACTGACGGGAATCATCCGGGTCGTCTTCGGCACCGCCGTCCTGATGTATGCCCTCACGTCGATTCTCATGTTGTTCAGCGATCTCGGCCCCACCGGCTCGCCGGCAATCGGGTGGGTCTTCTTCGTCCTGTTCACGCAGGTACTCGTTGCCGCACGGTGCGTGTTCGGCCCGATCCCCGGGAAGAAGTTCTTCGTCGGGTTCCTGGCGTTCGGTGACATTCTGACCACCTCGGTGCTGGTGTTGTACGCGCCGGTCGCGTCCCTGATCGGAACTGTGCTGTTCGCCGTCACCGGAGCGTTCTGTACGTATTTCCTCAGCCCTCGATTGCTCGTCGCCCACCTGGTGTGGACGGCGACGTTCATCATCGGCTTCGGTATTCGCACGTTCCTCGCTGTGATGGACGGCGAGGTGATTGCCGTCGACGGACCGGCGGTCGCGACGGCGACGGTGGTGCTGTTGCTGGCAACGGTGGCGGTACCGGTGTTCGCGCAGGTGGCGTGGACGACGTTGTCCAACGACGCCAAGCGGTCGGTACTCGATCCTCTGACCGGGGTGTACAACCGCCGCGGTATCGACAGTGAACTGCTCGACCTGTGGCAGCTCGCGAACAAACGCGGACTGTCGATGGCGTTCCTGGTGGTCGACATCGACAAGTTCAAGGCCGTCAACGACCGCTACGGCCACAGCCGGGGCGACGAGGTCATCGTCCGGGTCGCGGATCGGTTGCGCAGACTCGCCCGCCACCACGGCGGAGTGCTCGCGCGAACCGGTGGCGAAGAATTTCTGCTGGCCGTCGTCGGACATGCGCAGAGTACCGTCGACCTCGGCGTCGATGTGGTGCGCGTGCTGTGCGACCATCGGGACGATATTCCGGTCACGGCGAGCGTCGGTATGGCACTGCTGCGTGAGGACTCCGCGCTGTGGGACGTGGGCACCTCCGTCGTGGGACGAGCAGCTCGCACGGCGGACGCGGCGATGTACCGGTCCAAGCAGTCCGGCGGGAACAGTGTGGTCGTCGACGAGATCTGACACGGGGATCTGCGATGATCGAGACATGTATCGACTCTCGGACGCCCAGCGGCGCGGTCTGCCCGCCGGTGTCCTGCTCTCGGTGATGGCCTCCGTCCTCGGCGGTATCTACTCCGATGACTTTTTGACCGGATTCGCGCTGACTGCCGGAATCTGCGCGGTGGCGTTGATCGCCGCCACCCTGCTGCTGGGCCTGATGGGCAGATAGCCTTCCGGACGCAGGATCGTTTCGATGTCGGTGCCGTCGGATAATCTTCGTCACGTGCCTGAGCCGACCGAACTGCCTGCAGGAACCGACGATGCCGCCGAGGCTGCCGGAGTCGAACTCGATCCTGCTACCCCTGCCGACCGCGAGCGGTGGCAGACACTGGCCGAGGAAGTACGTGGACATCAATTCCGCTACTACGTACGTGATTCGCCCATCGTCTCGGACGGTGAATTCGATGCTCTGCTGCGCGAACTGAACGATCTCGAGCAAGCCCACCCGGACCTGCGTACGGCCGACTCACCGACCCAACTCGTGGGCGGTGGTTTCGCGACGGAGTTCACCGCCGTCGACCATCTGGAACGAATGCTTAGCTTGGACAACGTGTTCGATCACGACGAGCTCCGTGCGTGGGCCAAGCGGGTCGAGACCGAGTCCGGTCCGGATCTGCACTACCTGTGCGAAGTCAAGATCGACGGTGTGGCGTTGAACCTGGTGTACGAGAACGGAACTCTCGTGCGCGGTGCGACCCGAGGTGACGGGCGGACCGGCGAGGACGTCACGCTCAATGCTCGGACGATCGACGACATCCCCGATACCTTGACCGGCAGCGCCGAATATCCGATTCCGGAGCTGCTCGAGGTGCGCGGTGAGGTGTTCTTCCGGCTCGAGGACTTCCAAGCGCTCAACGCGGCGCTCGTCGAAGAGGGCAAACCCCCGTTCGCCAATCCACGGAACTCGGCGGCGGGCTCGCTGCGCCAAAAGAACCCGGCCGTGACCTCGAAGCGGCGTCTCGGCATGATCTGTCACGGATTCGGACGGATGGTCGGGTTCACCCCCGATTCGCAGTGGCACGCCTACGAGGCTCTGCAGGCGTGGGGTCTGCCGATCTCGACCCACACGACGCGCGTGCAGGGCATCGATGCCGTCGTCGAGAAGGTCGAGTACTGGGACAAGCACCGCCACGACGTCGAGCACGAGATCGACGGCCTAGTGGTCAAGATCGACGAGATGTCGTTGCACCGTCGGCTCGGAACGACGTCGCGAGCACCGCGGTGGGCCATCGCGTACAAATACCCACCTGAGGAAGTCACCACCACCCTGCTGGACATTCGCGTCAGTGTCGGCCGAACCGGTCGAGTGACTCCGTTCGCGTACATGACGCCGGTGCTCGTCGCGGGGTCCACGGTGTCTCTCGCGACCCTGCACAACGCGTCGGAGGTCAAGCGCAAGGGTGTTCTGATCGGTGACACCGTCACGATTCGCAAAGCGGGAGAGGTCATTCCGGAGGTGCTCGGCCCGGTCGTCGACGCCAGGACCGGCGACGAGACCGAATTCGTCATGCCCACCGAATGCCCGGAATGCTCGACGCCGTTGGCACCGGCGAAGGACGGCGACGCGGACCTGCGCTGCCCCAATTCGCAGTTCTGCCCGGCGCAACGCCGTGAGCGTGTGTTCTTCGTGGCCGAACGGCAGCGTTTCGACATCGAGGGTCTCGGATACGAAGCGGCGACGGATCTTCTGGCCACCGGTGCGATCGAGGACGAGGGCGATTTGTTCTCGCTCACCGAAGAAGACCTGATGAAGACGGCGATCTTCCGCACGAAATCGGGCGCATTGTCGGCCACCGGTCGCAAACTGCTCGACAATCTGTCCTCCGCCAAGAATCAGCCTCTGTGGCGAGTGCTGGTCAGCCTGTCCATTCGCCACGTCGGCCCCTCCGCTGCACGAGCCCTCGCCGGAGAATTCGGCAGCCTCGAGCGCATCGAAGCAGCGTCCGTCGAGGAGTTGTCGGCGGTGGACGGGGTAGGCGGCACCATCGCGGCTGCTGTGTCCGAATGGTTCGAGGTCGACTGGCACCGAGCCATCGTGGAGAAGTGGCGGAATGCCGGTGTCTCGATGGAGGACGAGCGAGACGCCTCCATCGAGCGCAATCTGGAAGGCCTGTCGATCGTCGTCACCGGTTCGCTCGAGTCCTACTCGCGCGACGAGGCCAAAGAAGCGATCTTGCTGCGGGGCGGAAAGGCCGCCGGTTCGGTGTCGAAGAAGACGGCATTCGTCGTCGTCGGTGAATCGCCCGGTTCGAAGCACGACAAGGCCGTCGAACTCGGCGTACCGGTCCTGGACGAGGCAGGGTTCACGCGTCTGTTGACCGAAGGCCCGGACGCAGTGTCGGAGCCGCCGACGGATACCGACGCGTCGCAGTAGGGGAGACCGGGCGAAATCCGGTGATCAGGTCAGGACGGTTGCGACGATCCCGGCGAGATAACCGAGCCGGGCTACCTCCGACGGCCTGAACTCGGGCCCTCCCGGCCGACCGAGCATCAGCACGGTGCCGGTGGTGCCGAGGGGAGCGGCAGCGATCTTGGTGTCCATGTCCCGCCACACCTGAGGTACCCAGTCTGCGTCGGAGTCGAGTGCAGCGGGAGAGGTCAACGGGAACCAGGGCAGTTCGGCGGCGTGTGTTTCGGGTGCGCCCGGGCTACCGACCAGGCGGAACGGACCGTGCGCGTTGGTGGCCACCACGGTGCTCCAGCCCACGCGCAGAACGCGGGGAGCGCCGTCGACCAGAACTTGCAGACGGTCGTCGGATGCCGCTGCGACCCGGTCGATCAGTTCCAGTTCGCGATGGGTGTCGAGAACGCCGGTGTACGGGCGGATCGAGTCGACGCGGACGTCGGTGAGGTTCTCGGCTGCAGTGATCAGTGTGTCGGGAAGCGAACCGGGCGCAACGTCGACCACCAGGTCGTCGACCGCGTAGCCGTCGCCGCGTTCGATGACGTCGAGCGAGAGGATGTCCGCTCCGACCGAGCCGAGGGCCACGGCCAGCGATCCGAGGCTGCCCGGCCGGTCGGGCAGCTGCACGCGGAGCAGGTAGGACATGGCACGCTCCCTTTCGACGTCTGGCGTAGTTCAGGGAACACTGTGCACCCCCGGCGCGAGCAATCTTTGCATCTTCGACCTGGCCGGCTCGACACGCAACGCGGGACGTGACAATTCTGACACTCGTGTGGGCGAGATCGGCGGCCGATCGAGACCGCTGACCGGGAGTGAGGTCGGCGAAACGGTGCGCACTAGGCTGGACCGCGTTCGCGGACCTGTGCGGTTCGCTCTGCGCAAATACGGGGCCGGTTCCTGCAGGCCCCACTCCTACTGTGTGAAAGGGGTCTACGCGGTGCCCGATATCTCCCGCGACGAGGTCGCTCACCTCGCCCGGCTGTCGCGCTTGGCTCTCAGCGACGCCGAACTCGACGAGTTCGCCGGCCAGTTGGATTCGATCCTCCATCACGTCAAGACCGTGGCCGAGGTGGCGACGGACGACGTTGCGCCGACAGCCAACCCCAGCGACATCGTCAATGTGACGCGTCCCGACGTGATCGTTCCCGGTCTGACGCCGGAGCAGTCGCTGTCCGGTGCACCGAATGCCGAGGAGGGCCGTTTCGCGGTGCCGCAGATTCTGGGAGAGAGCGAATGACCGACCTGACCAAGCTCGACGCGTCCGAGCTCGCCGACCGTATCCACTCGCGTGACGTCAGTGCGGTGGAGGTGACCCGGGCACATCTGGATCGGATTGCCGAGGTCGACGGCGACCTTCACGCTTTTCTGCATGTGGCGAGCGCGCAGGCGCTGGCCGCGGCGAACGACGTCGATGCCGGGCTGGCCGCGGGCGCGGCACCGGCCTCACCGCTCGCCGGGGTGCCGTTGGCGCTCAAGGACGTGTTCACCACCACCGACATGCCGACCACCGCCGGCTCGAAGATTCTCGACGGGTGGGTGTCGCCGTACGACGCGACGCTGACCTCGAAGCTGCGAGCCGCGGGCATTCCGGTTCTCGGCAAGACCAACATGGACGAGTTCGCGATGGGCTCCTCGACCGAGAACTCCGCGTACGGACCGACCAAGAACCCCTGGGACACCACCCGGATCCCGGGCGGCTCGGGAGGCGGAAGCGCGGCTGCGCTCGCCTCGTTCCAGGCACCGTTGGCCATCGGCACCGACACCGGTGGATCCATCCGGCAGCCCGCGGCACTGACCGGCACCGTGGGAACCAAGCCGACGTACGGCAGCGTCTCGCGGTACGGACTCATCGCCTGCGCCTCCTCGCTGGATCAGGGTGGACCCTGTGGTCGTACGGTGCTCGACACCGCGTTGCTGCACGAGGTCATCGCGGGTTACGACCCGCGGGATTCCACGTCGGTCGACACCCCGGTTCGTCCCGTCGTCGAGGCGGCCCGAGAGGGCGCTCGCGGCGACCTGACCGGAGTGAAGGTGGGTGTGGTCAAGGAGTTGCACTCGGACAACTATCAGTCCGGTGTCATCTCGTCCTTCGACGCCGCAGTGGCCGCATTGACCTCGCTCGGTGCCGAGGTGGTCGAGGTGTCGTGCCCCAACTTCGTCCACGCATTGGCTGCGTACTACCTGATTCTCCCGTCCGAGGTGTCGTCCAACCTGGCTCGGTTCGACGGAATGCGGTACGGCCTGCGTGCGGGCGACGACGGCCACCACAGCGCCGAGTCGGTCATGGCCACCACCCGCGCTCAGGGGTTCGGGCCGGAGGTCAAGCGCCGCATCATGATCGGCACCTACGCGCTGTCGGCCGGTTACTACGACGCGTACTACGGGTCGGCCCTGAAGGTTCGCACCTTGATCGCGCAGGACTTCGACGCGGCATACGAGAAGGTGGATGTGCTCGTATCGCCGACGACCCCGACGACGGCATTCCCGTTGGGCGACAAGGTGGACGACCCGATGGCGATGTATCTCAACGATCTGTGCACCCTGCCCACCAACCTCGCCGGCCACTGCGCGATGTCGGTGCCGTCCGGTCTGGCGTCCGAGGACGGTCTGCCGGTGGGTCTGCAGATCATGGCTCCCGCGTTCGCGGACGAGCGGCTCTACCGAGTCGGCGCTGCGTACGAGGCCGCCCGCGGCGATCTGCGGTAGTTCGAGGTGTTGCATCGGTGGGCCGCCCGGTTGGCGCATCTGCCCTTGCTCGGTGGAGCGGTCCCGGTCATCGGATTGGCGGCGGCCACGGTGCTGGCGATCGTGGCCGCCGGTGCGATCGTGGTTCGCATCCGCCGTGGCCGTCCGCTCGGCTCGCCCGTCGGTGGGCTGAGCGCACTGGGCCTGGCAGCGGCGCTCCTGGTCGCGACCGCCGTACTGACCAATCTGACGGTGACGCGGTATCCCACGGCCGCGTCGGCACTCGGGCGTGCTCCGGTCGTGCATGTCGAAGGGCACGGCCGGTTGGTCGACGTGGAGGTGCCCGGCACGGTGTCGCAGTTCCATGCTCGTCCGGCGACGGTCTATCTCCCGGCCGCGTACGACGACGGAGCGGACGACCTCCCGGTACTGGTGTTGCTCACCGGACAGCCCGGCCACGTGGTCGACTGGATCGAAGGTGGTCGACTACCGCAGACGATGGACGCGTTCGCGGCACGTCACGGCGGCGTCGCCCCGGTTGTCGTCGTTGCCGACGGGCTGGGGGACACCGAAGCCAACCCGATGTGCATGGATTCGGGCCTCGGTAATGCTGCGACGTATCTGACAGTCGATGTCCCGCAGTGGGTTCGGTCGAACCTCCACGTGTCCTCGGACCCGCGATCCTGGGCGGTCGGCGGGTACTCCTACGGCGGAACCTGCGCCCTTCAGCTCGCGACGACGGACCCGTCGGCGTACCCCACATTTCTCGACATCTCCGGTGAGGACGAACAACGTCGTGGCACCAGAGCGGAGTCGGTCCTTGCTGCGTACGGGGCGGACACACCGGCCGACGAGGATCGGTTCGATCGTTCTACGCCGCTGAACGTGCTCTCCCGCAACAGCTTTCCCGACTCTGCCGGTGCCTTCGTCGTCGGAGCCGACGACGAGGAGTTCAGGCCGCAGACCGAGCGGGCCTACCGGGCAGCCGCCGCCGCGGGCATGGATGTGCACTACAGCGAGCTGCCGGGAGGACACTCGATGCAGGTCTGGGCGCCGGCGCTCGATCAGGAGATGGACTGGCTCGGCAATCGGCTCGGTCTGCTCGGCTGACGGACCAGCACTCCCTTTTCCGGCGGCCCCTCTCGTTAGCGGCAGCGAGCCATGGCCTCGCCTTGGTCGGTCCCGTATCGATGGCCGTGGCCCGACGTGACATCCAATGCGGCGAGCAGGTCGACGGACGTCTGCAGGAAGCCGACGACAGGCAACCACGGCGGCCGTGGGGCGTCGATCGTGAACGTCGTCGTATCCGGCGGCGACCACAACAGATCGAGAGACCATCGCGCGACGGGGTCCGAGGAGTTGGCCAGGACGGCGGCACCGTCGGTGTCGACCGATCCCGCGGGCGGGCCGGCCCAGACAGCCCCGCAGAGTGACGAAATGTTCTGTTGCACGGCAAGGTACGCATCACTTCCTGCAACCGAACCCAGGCTCTGGCCGTACACGACGACTTTCGGTGTGGTCGGCTCCGCCGCCGCTCGGGTGGCGACCGCTCGAACCACGGCGTTCGCGGACCGGCGGGCGTCGTCCTCGGCGAACAGGAAGGTCGCCCAACTCGGCTTGTCGGAGTACTGCACCGCCACCGTCGCGACGTCACCGCCGAACGTTCTTTCGGCCCCGGTGATCGCATTCTCGTCCACCCAGCCGGACCCGGTGGGAATCGCGACCACGACGACGCTGCGTTCGAAGGCTCCAGCCCGTTCCATCTCGGAGACGGCCAGTGCCACACGCTCGTCCGGTGTCGCGGCCGACTCGAGTCCCACGTACGTCCGTACGGTGTCGAGATCCTGCCCTCCCGACGCGAACGCGCGGCCCTCGCGTCCCAGCGTGCGCCACGGCGCCGAGGATCCGGGACCGCCGGATCTCGTCTCCGATGTCGGGGCGGCCACTGCGTCGTCCATCGCCGAGTTCGAGGCCGAGTACGAGGCCGACAGAGTGGACCGCACGAACGGAACGGCCAGGGTGTATAACAGCGCAGCGACCGTGACGAGCATTGCCACGCAACGGTTCCGGCCCGGAGCGGAGAAGATTCGCCGGAGCGCGCTACCGGCTCCGCACAGTACGAGCGCAACGCACAGGGCACCCCCGGCAACATCGACGGCGTAGCTCCAGCTCACCGGCTCGACGTCCATCGCGGCTCGTAATCGATTCTGCCAGTGCATGTTCGAGGCCAACGCGACGCTCGAGATCAGTGCAGCAGCGACGACGGTCCACGCTCGTAGTCGTAGCGACGCGGGCCGTCGTGGCCCGAACACCCGTCGGCCCGCCCATGCGACCGTCAGAGCGAGTACCACCATGATTCCGGTGAACAGGGCCGCAGTGACGGCGGAGCGGGGCAGAAGTGACGGAGCCGAGGAGATCGCCACAGCCGCTGCAACGGACACCGACGTGCCGAGTCTCGGCAAGCGAATATGGTTGGGCAACAGGACATCCGATGCGACCGGGGTCTCGACCCCACGGTCCGGGATGGCCGTGGTGGACATCAGCGTCGGTCCGTGCGGGTCGGGGTCATCGACACACGTCGGTACCGCGCGACAACGGATGCGATCAGCAGCGTCAGCGCCAGCACGGCTCCGAACAGTGTCAGGGGCATGGCGGGTTCGGCGACCGGTGCACCGAACGATTGTCGCCAGGAATTGAGGTCGACTGCCGTTGCCGCCACGACCGCCGCTGCGTCGCAGATCTGCCGGGACCCGTCGTCGGTGCGATGGTCACAGGCGTCGTGCATGCGACTGTCGAGTTGGGCGTCGATCGCCCTGCGCCACTGTGGGTCGACGGTCGTCCCCGTCGCGTTCGCGTACCGGAGGAGGTCGTATCCCAAGTCGTGGGCTCGGCACGCAGCCTCGAACTCGGGTGGCAGTGGGATCGGGGACGAGCAATCCCCGCCGGGATTGCTCGCCATCCCGTCCTGCACCGCGGGCCGGTAGCCCATAACGCCTGCGAAGTCGTTCGGGATGGTCGACGCAGCGTCCTCGGCGGGTTCGGTGACCAGTGCACGAACGGTCTGTGCCACGGGGGAGCGACCGTCCTCGATGGGTGACGACGTTGCTGCTCCCGTCGTGGCGGTCACGACGACGATGGCAGCTGCCACGCACATCAGGGTGCGAGATGTGTTCCGGCTCATGAGGATCGACGCTAAGTTCCGCCGGCCGAGGCAAGCATCGCTCCGAGGTTCGGCTGTGGTGAGTGCCCCCGGGACCGGTTCGACGCGGTCCTGATACCTCCGAGCCATGCCGAACCGATACCCCGGTACGAGGACGCCGGCGGTCGATGCTGCCTAGGCTCGAGACGTGCGAAAGAAAAGGTCGACGAGTATCGAACTCGGGGTACGTGCTCGGCGCCGGGTGCCCGAGCAGATCGGCGGCGTCCGTTCGGTCGACGTGCTGATCATTGCGGTGACGGCAATTCTGTACTCGGTCGCGTGGCCGACACTGACGGTGACGCATCAGGTTTCGGTTCCGTTGCTACCGTTCGTCGCAGCGTTGGCAGCGTTTCCGTTCGCTCTGATCAGACTCAATCCCGCGATGGGGTGGGCGGTATCGGCGCTGTCCGCGTTGGTGATTCCGGCGGCGTTCGACCGCGTTCCGGATTACGACTACCCGTGGCAAGTGGTGCACATCCTCGTCCTGTTGGCGTTGCTGTTCGCGGTCGCGCTGCGTTCTCCGGCGCAGGTGCTGTTGGTGGCGTGGTTGGCCAGCATGCTGGTGTTCTTCGCGTACATGCCGGGCTCCGACGGAATCGGGTGGTCGGTGGGCCTGACTGCCGTGGTCGTGTTCGGGCTGCTGACCCGGTGGCTCGTTCTTTCGCGCAGGCAGCTCGCGCAGCAGGAGGAGGTCAGCGAACTCGAACGCACTCGCCGCACGATTCTCGAGGAGAGGGCGAAGATCGCCCGCGATCTGCACGACGTCGTGGCACACCACATGTCGATGGTCGTCGTTCAGGCCCAGAGCGCGCCGTACCGACTGGACGACGTGTCACCGGCCGCGGCTCGGGAATTCGAGTCGATCGGCGCGAGTGCACGCGAGGCGCTCAACGAAATCCGGGGGATGCTCGGGGTACTGCGCAGTGATGGAGCGCAGATGCAGGACGCGCCCGCGCCGAGTGCACTGGATCTCGAACGCACATTGCAGGCGAGTCGCAGAGCGGGCATGAATGTGCGGTGGACCATCACCGGTACCGTCGAATCGGTTTCGGAGACAACAGGACTGGCCCTGTTCCGTATTCTGCAGGAATCGCTGTCCAATGCCGCGCGCCATGCGCCCGAAGCCGAGGTGGAGGTGTGTATCGCGATCGGCCCTGCCGTCGTGGACATGACGGTGATCAACGCACCGGCTCCGAACCCGAGCATCTCCCGCACTCCCGGAAGCGATTGCGGCGGGCACGGAATCGCGGGAATGCGCGAGCGAGCGCAGGCCGCACACGGCCGGCTGCATGCAGCCCCTCTGCCCGGCGGTGGGTTCGAGGTTGCGGTTCGTGTGCCGACCGGAATGTCGACTCCGCCGGCAACGGGTGACGCCGGCGACGCGGTTTAGGCTGTCACGCGTGGTTACAACGGTGTTCATCGCCGACGATCAAGCGATGGTGCGGCAGGGGTTCGGTGCACTGCTCGGCGCTCAGGACGACATCTCGGTCGTCGGCGACGCCGACAACGGTCGTACCGCCGTCAGCGAGGTAGCGCGGCTGTTGCCGGACGTAGTGCTGATGGACGTGCGCATGCCCGAGATGAACGGGCTCGACGCGGCCCGCGCGATCCTGTCCGCGTCGCACGCGTCGCCGGTCCGTGTCCTGATGCTGACGACCTTCGACATCGACGATTACGTCTACGAGGCCCTGGCTCTCGGGGCCAGCGGATTCCTCCTCAAGGACGCGCCGGCCGAGGAACTGATCAGAGGCGTACGGGTCGTCGCGGCCGGCGACGCGCTGCTGGCACCGTCGGTGACCCGACGGCTCATCTCCGACGTCACGACTCGTCGCGGTGCGCGGAGGAACACTCCCTCGCGCCTGGCCGATCTGACGCCGCGCGAGCGCGAGGTTCTCGAACTGATCGCGACCGGTATGTCCAATGCGGAAATTGCAGGTGCGCTGTTCTTGGCCGAACAGACGGTCAAGACCCATGTGGGCAAGGTGCTGAGCAAGCTCGGGCTACGCGACCGCGCGCAGGCGGTCGTGCTGGCCTACGAAACCGGTGTCGTCACGCCCAAGTGAGGCCGACCGGTACCGGCGCGCGCGGGGACCCACGCCCGATTAGGCTGATGTTCGTCACTTCGGTCCGCTCCGCGGGCCTGCGAGCAGAGAGGCCAAAATCGATGCGCATCGGAGTTCTGACCGGAGGCGGCGATTGCCCAGGGCTCAATGCGGTGATCCGCGCTGTCGTTCGCACCGCCGACGCGCGATACGGCTCCACGGTCGTCGGATTCCAGGACGGGTGGCGTGGGCTTCTCGAAGACCGTCGAGTCCAGCTGCGCAACGACGACCGCAACGACCGGCTGCTCACCAAGGGCGGCACCATGCTCGGGACGGCTCGAACCAACCCCGACGTGTTGCGGGCCGGTCTCGACCGAGTCAAGCAGACCCTCGAGGACAACGGCATCGACGTGTTGATTCCGATCGGCGGTGAAGGAACTCTGACGGCAGCTGCGTGGCTGTCCGAGGAGGGCGTACCGGTGGTCGGTGTCCCCAAGACGATCGACAACGACATCGATTGCACCGACGTCACATTCGGCTTCGACACGGCGCTCACCATCGCCACCGATGCGATCGACCGACTGCACAGCACCGCCGAATCGCACCAGCGAGTGATGCTGGTGGAGGTGATGGGGCGACACGCAGGCTGGATCGCGCTGCACGCGGGATTGGCCTCGGGCTCGCACATGACTCTCATCCCGGAGCAGCCCTTCGATGTCGAAGAGGTATGTACGTTGGTGCGCAAGCGTTTTCAGCGGGGCGACTCCCACTTCATCTGCGTCGTGGCCGAGGGGGCCAAGCCCGTCGAAGGGTCGATGCAATTGCTCGACGGAGGTATCGACGAATTCGGTCACGTCCGATTCACCGGAGTCGCACATCAGCTCGGCGTCGAGATCGAACGTCGCATCAACAAAGAGGTACGCACCACGGTGCTCGGTCACGTGCAGCGTGGCGGCACTCCCACTCCGTACGACCGTGTGCTCGCAACGCGATTCGGTGTCAACGCCACCGATGCCGCGCATTCCGGAGACTTCGGAAAGATGGTGTCGCTGCGCGGTGCCGAGATCGGCCTGGTGTCGTTGGCCGAGGCCACCAAGCAACTCAAGCGGGTCCCTCAGACCCGGTACGACGACGCAGCAGCGTTCTTCGGCTGACCCCGAGGCGGATCGGTGCGCGAGGACACGTGGTTACTCGGGTGGCGAATGCAATGCATAAACTACGGAGCATGACTGCTGCAACCGTCGATCTGATCGATTACGACGATGTGCTCGCCACGTTCGACCCCGTGCTCGGCATGGAGGTCCACGTCGAGTTGGGTACGGCCACCAAGATGTTCTGTGGTTGCCCCACCGCGTTCGGTGCGGAGCCCAATACGCAGGTGTGCCCGGTGTGCCTGAGCCTCCCCGGCGCACTGCCGGTGGTCAACGCTGCTGCGGTGGAGTCGGCGATTCGTATCGGGCTGGCGCTCAATTGCTCGATCACTCCGTGGGGACGGTTCGCGCGGAAGAACTACTTCTACCCGGATCAGCCGAAGAACTACCAGATCTCGCAGTACGACGAGCCGATCGCCACGGAGGGTTACCTCGACGTCGTGCTCGACGACGGCAGCACGTTCCGCGTCGAGATCGAGCGTGCCCACATGGAGGAAGACACCGGCAAGTCGACGCACGTCGGTGGCGCAACCGGACGAATCGAGGGCGCATCGCATTCGTTGCTCGACTACAACCGTGCCGGTGTGCCCCTGGTCGAGATCGTGACCAAGACCATCACCGGTACCGGGGCGCGGGCCCCGGAGGTGGCGCGGGCGTACGTGACCGCATTGCGTGACCTGTTGAAGTCGCTGAACGTCTCCGATGTGCGGATGGATCAGGGTTCGTTGCGTTGCGATGCCAACGTCTCGTTGATGCGGAAGTCCGCCACCGAGTTCGGTACTCGCACCGAGACGAAGAACGTCAACTCGCTCAAGAGCGTCGAGGTCGCCGTGCGCTACGAGATGCGCCGTCAGGCTGCAGTGCTCGAATCCGGCGGCGAGGTGACGCAGGAAACCCGACATTTCCAGGAGTCCGACGGCACCACCACGGCGGGCCGGAAGAAGGAGACCGCGGAGGACTACCGCTACTTCCCGGAGCCCGACCTCGCTCCCGTGGCCCCGGATGCGGCGTGGATCGAGGAGCTGCGAGCCACTCTGCCCGAGCTGCCGTGGTTGCGCCGCGGGCGAATTCAGAAGGACTGGGGCGTCTCCGACGAGGAAATGCGCGACTTGGTCAACTCGGGTGCTCTCGAACTCGTGGCGGCGACCGTCGACGCGGGCGCGTCGGCGCAGGCTGCGCGGTCGTGGTGGGTGTCCTACCTGGCGCAGCAGGCCAACATCGCCGGCGTCGAATTGGGGGATCTGGCGATCACTCCGGCTCAGGTGGCCGAGGTGGCAGCCTTGGTGGCCGACGGCAAGGTCAACAACAACGGTGCTCGTCAGATCGTGGACGGCGTCTTGGCCGGTGAGGGCGAGCCCGCAGAGGTGATGTCGGCGCGGAACCTGGTGTTGGAGAAGGACGACACCAAGCTCCAAGCCGCCGTCGACGAAGCACTTGCCGCGAACCCCGGTGTGGTGGACAAGATTCGCAGTGGCAAGGTCCAGGCCGCCGGTGCCATCGTCGGCGCGGTGATGAAGGCGACGCGGGGACAAGCCGATGCCGCCCGAGTCAAGGAACTCGTGCTGGCGGCGTGCGGTCAGTCCTGATCGACGCATGAGCAGGGCGGCCGGGCAGCGATTGCTGCCCGGCTGCCCTGGTCGTTCGAAGGAGGTGTCGGATCAGTCGAAGCCGCCACCACCGCCGGCAGGGAACGGCACCTTGACGACGCGGTCGTCGGTGGGGCCGACGGCAGTGCCGTTCTTGTTCACCGTCCCCACCAGAATCTGACCGTCGCTCGTGCTGGTCGCCCCGTTCAACTGCCCGTACTTGTCCTGGATCAACAGGGTCGGCTCGGCGGACACGGCTCCGGTATTCGGGTCCGTGGCCAGTGCTGCAACAGCTTTCGCTGTGGTGAGGGCAACCGCGACGCCGCTCTGACCGGCGGCGCACCCGGCCACACCCGGACGGTCGGGCCAGGTCCACACCGGGGAGAACACTGCTCCCAGCTTGTCGATGCGCTGCAGGCGATCCTCGGTGGCGGTGCGGTCGGTGACGTAGATGTTGCCGCTGCCGTCGGTGCACACGTCGCCCGCTGTACCGATGCCACTGAGCGCGATATCCGGACGCGGGGGAGTGGGAGTGGGCGACAGTGATGTCACGCGTAACAGCTTGCCGGACAACGAGTTCGGGTTGGCGGCGGCGACGGGATCGCCGTTGTCGCCGGTCAACACCAGAAGTTCGTTCGGCGTGTAGAACTCGAGGGAACCTCGAACTCCCGCGGCCCCGCGGGGGATCCCGGTCAAGATGTCCTTGGGTACGTCCCCCTGCGCGAGCCGAACGACCCGCGTATCCGACGCCGTCGTGATCAGCGCGTAGAGCAGTTTGTCCTCGGCGTACGTGGGCGAGAGTGCGATGTCCAGCAGACCTCCGTCGCCCGTGCCGTCGACGGGGATCGTGGCCACCTGCTGTGGCGTCCGGCCTGCGGTGACCTCCATGATGCGGCCGGTCCTGCGTTCTGCCACGAGGCTGCTCTGTCCGTCGGGAAGAGCTACGAGTCCGCCCGTGGTGTCGAGGCAGGTGGCGATCACTGCCGGGTCGGGATCCACGCACGGTCCCGAGACGGGCTGCGGGGCATTCGGACCCGCCGGGGGCGAGGTCTCGCTGGGTGTGGTGGGTTTGAGTTCGGCAGCTCCGACATCCGGCGCGGGGGTGAACGGGGACGAGTTGGAATCGTCGAATCGGGCGCACCCGGCGAGCAGAACAGCCGTCGTCGACAGGGCGACCACAGCCGCGCGGGCAGTTCGTGACGATGCTCCGAGCGGCTTCATGGTTCGAACGTTACGGAACGTCGAGTCCGACGCGCCACGCGGCCGTGAGCGTCAACGTCGGTGGCGCGGGGTTGTCGGCCTTAGTGTGGGGAGGTGACCGATACACCGCGTGACCCCAACCAGCAGGATCCCTCGTACGAACCGGCCGAGAGCCCGTACGACAACCCCACCGAGAAGATTTCGCCCACGCGTTCGGGTTCCGACGCGTCCGGTGCATCGACCACAGCGTTCGGTGCGCAGCGTTCGGATCGTCTGCCCCGAACCGACGACGAGTTGGACTTCCCGAATTCCTCCGCATCCGACAAGCGGAGCACCGATGCGGCACCGACAGAGAAGATCCCGACGTACCGTCCGTCGGCCTTCGCCGACTCGCCGACCCAGACGCCTACGACGGCTACGACGGCCGGTGCCACCTCGAACGCGTACTCGGATCGTCCGACGGAGTATCTCGGTGAGTCCTCCGATTCGGCAGTCGCCGCCCCGGCAGCCCCGGTGCGCACCGAGACCGTGGAAGTTCCGGCCCGACGCGGCACCACCGATCTGGGCCTGTTCGTCCTACGCGTCGCCATCGGAGCAGTGTTCCTCGGGCACGGCTTACAGAAGCTCGTCGGATTGTGGAACGGTCCCGGGCTGGACGGATTTCAGAATCTCCTGGAGGAGTCCGGGTTCCGATACCCGGAGATCCTCGCCATCGCGGCCGCGGCCGGCGAAACCCTCGGCGGCGCACTGCTGATCCTGGGGCTGGCGACGCCGCTGGCCGGTGCAGCTGTGTTGGCGACCATCATCAACGCCTGGTGCTTCAAGCAGGTGGCAGAGCCGGGGCTGCAGTTCTCCGGTGCCACCGGCGTGGAGTACGAAACCGTTCTCGGCTTCGCGGCCGCGGCCATCATTCTCACCGGACCCGGAAAGATCGCGTTCGACGGCCGCCGCGGCTGGGCGACCCGCCCCCGCATCGGATCGTTCCTCGCACTCGCAGTGGGAATCGCTGCGGGCGTATGCATCTGGATCTTCCTGAACGGAGCGAATCCGGTCGTCCGCTGATCCGGTCGACAACCAACCATGTGAGTGGTTCCTCGTAGCCTGCTACGAGGAACCACTCACATATCTTTTAATCTGCTCAGGGCACGTAGCGCACAGCACCCTTGTCCGCGGATGTCGCCAGTGCGGCGTAGGCGCGCAGCGCCGTCGTGACCGTGCGCTGTCGATCGACCGGCTGCCACGGCCGCTCGGACGCGAGCATCTTCGCGCGTCGAGTTTCCAGAGTTTCCTCGTCGACGAGGATCTCGAGCGTGCGCGTGGCGACGTCGATGCGGACCTGGTCGCCGTTCTCGACGAGGCCGATCACGCCGCCGGCCGCAGCCTCGGGGGAAATGTGTCCGATGGACAGGCCCGACGTACCACCGGAGAACCGTCCGTCGGTGATCAGGGCACAGACCTTGCCCAGACCGGCACCCTTGAGGAACGCGGTCGGGTGCAGCATCTCCTGCATTCCCGGTCCACCCTTGGGTCCCTCGTACCGCACGACGAGCACGTCACCGGGTTGGATCTTCTTCTGCAGGATGGCCGAGACGGCTTCTTCCTGAGACTCGACGACCAGCGCAGGTCCCTGGAACGAGAAGAGGTCCTCGTCGATGCCCGCGGTCTTCAGAATCGCGCCGTCGACGGCGATGTTGCCGCGCAGCACCACCAGACCGCCCTCGACCGTGTAGGCGTGTTCGAGATCGCGGATGCAACCACCCGCGGCGTCGGTGTCGAGGGAGGACCAGCGATTGCTCGTGGAGAACGGTTCGACGGTTCGGACACCGCCGGGAGCGGCATGGAACAGCTCGATCGCCTCGTCGGATGCGGCACCGGAGCGGATGTCCCACGTGTCGAGCCACTCGTCGAAGCTCTTCGTGTGGACGGTCGAGACGTCGGTCTCGAGCAGATTCGCACGCCGCAGTTCACCCAGCAGGGCGGGAATTCCACCCGCCCGGTGCACGTCTTCCATGTGGTAATCCGAATTGGGGGACACCTTGGCCAGGCACGGCACCTTGCGGCTGATGCCGTCGATGGTGTCGAGATCGAAATCGACCTCGCCCTCCTGCGCCGCCGCGAGCGTGTGCAGCACGGTGTTGGTCGAGCCGCCCATCGCCACGTCCAGTGCCATCGCGTTGCGGAATGCCGCCGGGGTGGCGATGTTGCGGGGCAGCACCGACTCGTCCTCGTCCCGGTAGTACTTGATCGCCGCCTCGACGATGGTCGTGCCGGCCCGGGTGAACAGGGCGCGGCGGGCCTCGTGGGTGGCCAGCGTGGAGCCGTTGCCGGGCAACGCCAGCCCGAGCGCTTCGGTGAGGCAGTTCATCGAGTTGGCGGTGAACATGCCCGAGCAGGACCCGCATGTCGGGCACGCGCTGCGCTCGACCTCGTCCAGGCCCTCTTCGGACACGGCATCGTTCGCGCTGGCAGAGATCGCGGTGATCAGGTCGGTGGGTGCCTGCGCGACCCCTCCGACGACCACAGCTTTACCGGCCTCCATCGGCCCACCGGAGACGAACACCGCCGGGATGTTCAATCGCATGGCCGCGTTGAGCATGCCGGGGGTGATCTTGTCGCAGTTGGAGATGCACACGAGTGCGTCCGCAGTGTGGGCGTTGGCCATGTACTCGACCGAGTCGGCGATGATCTCGCGGCTGGGCAGCGAGTACAGCATGCCCCCGTGCCCCATCGCGATTCCGTCGTCGACGGCGATGGTGTGGAACTCGCGAGGGACTCCGCCTGCCGCGCGGACGGCGTCGGCGACGATCTCGCCGACGTTCTTCAGGTGAACGTGGCCGGGTACGAACTGGGTGTACGAGTTCGCGATGGCGACGATCGGTTTACCGAAATCCGAATCGGTCATTCCGGTGGCGCGCCACAGCGAGCGCGCGCCCGCAGCATTGCGTCCGACAGTGGTGACCCGTGAGCGTAGCGGCGGCATAGTGCAGTTCCTCGTTCGTTGCAGCGGTGATCGCAACGAGGAGATTACTCGGCCGCTCGTCAGCGATCCTTCGGTGCCTGTTCGTCGTCGTGCTCGGCATTCTCGGCCTCTGCGCGTGCCTGATCCTCCGCCGCAGCTGCCGCGGCATAGGGGTCGGTGATGCGACCGCCGCTGGCGGCCGCGAGTTGGGGGAGCCGATCGAACCGCACGAGCGGAAGTGACTTCTCCGTCTTGTCGGTGAGCACCACGCGTGCCCAGCGGCGATCGGGGAAGTGCAGTCCGACCACGGACTCCCACTCGATGACGTCGGAGCCGATGAAACGGCGGGCCGTGATCGCCTCGGGAGTGATGACGGTGCGCACACGCAGCACCCAGATGCACGCGACGATCGGCAGAATCAGCAGCCAACCCAGTGCGGCGGGCCAGCTCGCCGCCGGCAGAGAGGTACTGAACAGGAGCAACCCGACGCCGATCAGGGCCAGACGCGGGAGGCGGATGACCTGCCTGCTCGACGGCGGTGGCCCGTCGGCACTGTTCGGTTGCTCGGAACCGGTGTGGGATGATGGCCGAGGTGGTTCGGACTGCTGCGAAGACGACACCCATTCATCTTCGCATTGCATCTACGCGATCTCACATAATGGGATTGCGTCGTGACGAGTTTGACTCTTCCCTGTGCGCGCGCCTACCGTTCAGTGCGTGAAGCGGAATTGGATACTCGTAATCGGCCGGCGCGTCAACGCCTGAGCCGGTTGTTCAAACTCGCATCGACGCGCCACCCTCGTACAGCTCATGCTGACGGGGGTTTTTTCTTGCCCAGAGATCGCCCAGCAATTTCACATTCCTGAGGAAGCAATCAGTGAGCGCACCAACCGCACGCCCAGGGCCCACGACACGTAAGTCGGGGACAGCCACGAGCCCGTCGACCAGCAACCCGTCCGCAGACGCGGCGACCAACGGATCGCGACGCCACGTCGCACCCGAGAAGGTCAGCGGCGCACAGTCGGTCGTACGAGCTCTCGAAGAACTCGACGTCGACACCGTATTCGGCATTCCCGGTGGCGCGGTTCTCCCGGTCTACGATCCGCTCTTCGACTCCGTCAAGGTGCGCCACGTGCTCGTTCGCCACGAGCAGGGTGCGGGTCATGCCGCCACCGGCTACGCCCAGGCGACCGGCAAGGTCGGCGTCTGCATGGCGACGTCCGGCCCGGGCGCGACCAACCTCGTCACCCCGTTGGCCGACGCGCAGATGGACTCGGTTCCCATCGTCGCGATCACCGGTCAGGTCGCCCGCAGCCTCATCGGTACCGATGGGTTCCAGGAAGCCGACATCTCGGGTATCACGATGCCCATCACCAAGCACAACTTCCTGATCACCGACGGTGCGGACATCCCGCGCATCATGGCCGAGGCGTTCTACATCGCCGCGTCGGGTCGTCCCGGTGCCGTCCTCGTCGACATCCCGAAGGATGTGCTGCAGGCGCAGACCACGTTCTCGTGGCCGCCGGAAATGCGTCTGCCCGGTTACCGCCCGGTCACCAAGCCGCACGGCAAGCAGGTTCGCGAAGCGGCACGCTACATCGCCGATGCCAAGCAGCCGGTGCTGTACGTCGGTGGCGGCGTCATCAAGGCCAACGCCTCGGCAGAACTGCTCGAGCTCGCCGAACTGACCGGCATCCCGGTCGTCACGACGCTGATGGCGCGCGGGGCATTTCCCGACACCCACCAGCTGAACCTGGGCATGCCCGGTATGCACGGCACCGTCGCGGCGGTCGCCGCTCTGCAGCGCAGCGACCTGCTGATCACGCTCGGTGCCCGGTTCGACGACCGCGTCACCGGTCAGCTCTCGTCCTTCGCTCCCGATGCCAAGGTCATCCACGCCGACATCGACCCGGCCGAGATCGGCAAGAACCGATACGCGGACGTGCCGATCGTGGGCGACTGCGGCGAGGTCATCACCGAGCTGATCGAGGCCCTGCGGGCCGATCGCGCCACCGGAACGACTCTCGACCTCGAGCAGTGGTGGGTCTACCTCGACGGCATCCGCAAGACGTACCCGTTGAGCTACGACCGTCCGTCCGACGGTTCCATGTCTCCCGAGTTCGTCATCTCCTCGGTCGGCAAGTTCGCCGGTCCCGACGCGATCTACTGCGCCGGCGTCGGCCAGCACCAGATGTGGGCCGCTCAGTTCATCAACTACGAGAAGCCGCGCACGTGGCTCAACTCCGGTGGTCTCGGCACGATGGGGTACGCGGTTCCGGCCGCCATGGGAGCCAAGATGGGCCTGCCCGACGCCGAGGTGTGGGCCATCGACGGCGACGGCTGCTTCCAGATGACCAACCAGGAGCTTGCTACCTGCGCGGTCGAGGGAATCCCGATCAAGGTCGCGCTCATCAACAACGGCAACCTCGGCATGGTTCGGCAGTGGCAGACCCTGTTCTACGAGGAGCGCTACTCCAACACCAATCTCGGAACTCACGGTGCCGTGCGCATCCCCGATTTCGTCAAGCTGGCCGAGGCGTTGGGCTGCGTCGGTTTGCGATGCGAGCGGGAAGAGGACGTGGATGCGGTGATCGCCCAGGCACGCGCCATCAACGATCGTCCGGTCGTCATCGACTTCATCGTCGGTGCCGACGCCCAGGTGTGGCCGATGGTGGCCGCCGGAACGGGTAACGACGAGATCATGGCCGCCCGCGGCATCCGTCCGCTGTTCGACGAGGACGAGACCGTGGGCAGTGAGCCAGGACTCGACGACGCGATGGAACGCGAGCAGGCACCGCACCCGATGAACAACGACGCGAAAGGCACGGACCTGTGAGCACCAGCCATACCCTCAGCGTTCTCGTCGAGGACAAGCCAGGTGTATTGGCGCGCGTGGCCGCGTTGTTCTCGCGCCGCGGCTTCAACATCTCCTCACTCGCGGTCGGCGGCACCGAGATTCCCGATATCTCGCGCATGACGATCGTGGTGACGGTCGACGAGTTCCCGCTCGAGCAGGTGACCAAGCAGCTCAACAAGCTCATCAACGTCATCAAGATCGTCGAGCAGGACGACGATTCCTCGGTGGCGCGCGAGTTGGTCCTGATCAAGGTCCGCGCCGATGCCAGCGTTCGGAGCGAGGTCATCGAAACGGTGAATCTGTTCCGCGCCAAGGTCATCGACGTCTCTCCCGAGGCGGTGACGGTCGAGGCGACGGGCACCCGCTCCAAGCTCGACGCGTTGCTGAAGATGTTGGACCCCTATGGAATTCGAGAAATAGTTCAGTCGGGAGTCGTTGCCGTCGGACGTGGACCGAAATCGATCACTGCGTCGCGTTAGCGGCCCCGGTGACGAACATGCGTAAAACCCAAGAGGAAAGGTAACAACCAGTGGCAGTCGAGATGTTCTACGACGACGATGCTGATCTGTCGATCATCCAGGGCCGCAAGGTCGCTGTGATCGGCTACGGAAGCCAGGGCCACGCGCACTCGCTCAGCCTGCGCGACTCCGGCGTCGATGTTCGCATCGGCCTGGCGGCAGGCTCGAAGTCCCGCGCCAAGGCGGAGGAGCAGGGCCTGAAGGTCGGAACTCCCGCAGAGGTGTCCGAGTGGGCCGACGTGATCATGGTGCTCGCACCCGATACCGCTCAGGCCAAGATTTTCTCCGAGGAGATCGAGCCCAACCTGAAGGACGGCGACGCGCTGTTCTTCGGCCACGGCCTCAACATTCACTTCGACCTGATCAAGGCTCCGGAGTTCGTGACCGTCGGCATGGTTGCCCCCAAGGGCCCCGGCCACCTCGTGCGTCGTCAGTTCGTCGACGGCAAGGGTGTTCCCGCGCTCATCGCCATCGATCAGGACCCGAAGGGTGAGGGCCAGGCCCTCGCGCTGTCGTGGGCCAAGGGCATCGGCGGCACCCGCGCAGGCGTCATCAAGACCACGTTCAAGGAAGAGACCGAGACCGACCTGTTCGGTGAGCAGGCCGTGCTGTGCGGCGGCACCGAAGAACTCGTCAAGACGGGCTTCGAGGTCATGGTCGAGGCCGGCTACGCACCCGAGATGGCGTACTTCGAGGTGCTGCACGAGCTCAAGCTCATCGTCGACCTCATGTACGAGGGCGGCATCGCCCGCATGAACTACTCGGTGTCCGACACCGCGGAGTTCGGTGGGTACCTCTCCGGACCGCGCGTCATCGACGCAGGCACCAAGGAGCGCATGAAGGCCATCCTGGCCGACATCCAGTCGGGCGAATTCACCCGTCGCCTCGTCGCCAACGTCGAGAACGGCAACACCGAGCTCGAAGGCCTGCGCAAGGCCAACGCCGAGCACCCCATCGAGGTCACCGGCAAGAAGCTGCGCGACCTCATGAGCTGGGTCGACCGCCCGATCACCGAGACGGCCTGATTCTCATCGAATCGCGTTGTCACGCAATCTGATCGAAGGGCACCCCTGGATTGCCGGGGGTGCCCTTCGGTGCGTGAGTCCGGTGGCGTCACCGTGTGACGTCTCGGGCCTCTAAACTGTTCGTGCTGCACAGCCCGCCGAATTTTTCCGACCACGTCTCGAACCGATATAGGGAGTTTTTCACGTGAGCCAGCCAGGCCGTCCTGTCGTTCTGATCGCCGACAAACTTGCGCCGTCCACCGTCGAGGCACTGGGCGACGGCGTCGAGGTTCGCTGGGTCGACGGTCCGGATCGCCCCGCGTTGCTCGCTGCAGTTCCCGAGGCCGACGCCATTCTCGTGCGGTCCGCGACCACGGTCGACGCCGAGGTGCTCGCTGCCGGGACCAACCTGAAGATCGTCGCCCGCGCCGGTGTCGGCCTGGACAACGTCGACGTACCCGCTGCCACCGAGCGCGGCGTCCTCGTCGTCAACGCACCGACCTCCAACATCCACACGGCCGCCGAGCATGCGGTGACGTTGCTTCTCGCGGCCGCGCGCCAGATCCCCGCTGCCGACGCAACCCTGCGTCAGCACGAGTGGAAGCGCAGCAAGTTCAACGGTGTCGAGATCTTCGGCAAGACCGTCGGCGTCGTCGGACTCGGCCGAATCGGCCAGCTGTTCGCGCAGCGTCTTGCCGCGTTCGAGACCCACATCATCGCGTACGACCCCTACGTCTCGGCAGCGCGCGCGGCGCAGCTCGGTATCGAACTGGTGAGCCTGGACGAGCTGCTCGAGCGGGCCGACATGTTCTCGGTGCACCTGCCGAAGACGCCGGAGACCAAGGGCATCATCGGCAAGGAAGCCCTCGCCAAGACCAAGCCCGGGGTCATCGTCGTCAACGCCGCACGCGGTGGACTGGTCGACGAGCAGGCACTGGCCGACGCCATCACCTCCGGTCACGTGTTCGCCGCGGGCATCGACGTCTACGCCTCCGAGCCGTGCACCGACAGCCCGTTGTTCGAGCTGCCGCAGGTCGTCGTCACTCCCCACCTCGGGGCATCGACCACCGAAGCGCAGGACCGAGCGGGCACCGATGTGGCCAAGTCCGTGTTGCTGGCTCTCGCAGGCGAATTCGTGCCCGACGCGGTCAACGTCAAGGGTGGGGCCGTCGGCGAAGAGGTATCGCCGTGGCTCGAAATCGTGCGTAAGCAGGGTGTGCTGCTCGGAGCCCTGTCCGACGAGCTGCCCACCTCGTTGTCGGTGGACGTTCGCGGCGAACTCGCGAGCGAGGACGTGCAGATCCTGAAACTGTCCGCGTTGCGCGGACTGTTCTCGGCCGTCATCGAGGATTCGGTCACGTTCGTCAACGCTCCGTCGCTCGCCGAGGAGCGCGGTGTCACAGCAGAAGTGACCACCGCTCCCGAGAGCGAGAATCACCGCAGTGTCGTCGACATTCGCGCCGTCTACGGTGACGGATCGGTCCTCAACGTTGCCGGCACTCTGACGGGCACCTCGCAGGTCGAGAAGATCGTCAACATCAACGGCCGCAACTTCGACCTCCGCGCCGAGGGCAAGAACCTCATCGTCAACTACGCGGATCAGCCCGGCAGCCTGGGTCGAATCGGCACTCTGCTCGGCGACGCCGGAATCGACATCCAGGCCGCAGCACTGAGCCAGGACTCCGAGGGCGACGGTGCCACCATTCTGCTGCGCGTCGACAAGGACGTTCCGGCAGAGCTCAGTGCGAGCATCGCCACCGCTGTGGGTGCCTCCACCATCGAGCTGGTCGACCTGTCCTGATCGCTCGCAGCCGATCGGACCGACACGAACTACGAGGAGTGAAATGAAGCTGGCCGTCATCGCCGGGGACGGAATCGGACCGGAGGTCGTCGCCGAAGCGCTTGCCGTTCTCGACGTGGTCGCACCCGGAGCCGAGAAGACCGAGTACGACCTCGGGGCGCGGCGCTACAACGCCACCGGAGAGTTGCTGCCGGATTCGGTGTTGGCAGAACTGCGTGAGCACGACGCAATTCTGTTGGGAGCCATCGGCGATCCGTCGGTGCCCAGTGGTGTGCTCGAGCGTGGGCTGTTGCTGCGGGCGCGATTCGAGCTCGATCACCACATCAATCTGCGGCCGGCCAAGTTGTACCCGGGCGTGGTCGGTCCGCTGGCCGGGGACAAGCAGATCGATGTCGTCGTCGTTCGGGAGGGTACCGAGGGGCCGTACACCGGCAACGGTGGTGCACTGCGCGTCGGTACACCGCACGAGGTGGCCACCGAGGTCAGCGTCAACACTCGCTACGGAGTGGAGCGCGTGGTGCGCAACGGTTTCGAGCGGGCGCTGACCCGCAGGAAGCACCTGACGCTGTTGCACAAGACCAACGTGCTCACGTTCGCCGGTAGCCTGTGGGCCCGCACGGTCGAGGCAGTTTCGGCGGACTTCCCGGACGTCGAGGTCGCGTATCAGCACATCGATGCCGCCATGATTCACCTCGTCACCGATCCCGGCCGGTTCGACGTGATCGTCACCGACAATCTGTTCGGCGACATCGTGACCGACCTCTCGGCTGCCGTCACCGGCGGAATCGGTTTGGCCGCAAGTGGAAACATCGACGCCACCGGTACCAACCCCAGCATGTTCGAGCCGGTGCACGGTAGTGCGCCCGACATCGCGGGACAGCAGAAGGCCGATCCGACCGCTGCCATCCTGTCGGTGTCCTTGCTACTCGATCATCTCGGCGACGCGGCGGGGGCCGCGCGAGTAGAAGCCGCTGTCGCAGCGGATCTCGCCGAGCGGGGAACCACGACCGTTTCGACGAAAGAGATCGGCGCTCGGATCGCCGCTCGCCTGTAACTCTCACGCCACGACATGCCACGGTGGGCCGACAGCCCACCGTGGCATGTCGTGTATCACGGGCAGGTCACCCCTTAGGCACGTCAGCGGGCGCGGTCTGCACCGGCGTCGGACGTCTCGTCCGTGGGCTCGGGTGCCGGATCGTCGGGCACGATCGGTACGGAGAGCGCGGGAAAGACCGCCGACACCAGGAACGCCACGGGGAAGCTGATGGCCGCGATCGCCCCGAACACCGGCGGCACAGCCGAGGCGAACACGTACTGACTCGTGTTCTGTACCCCGAGAGCGCGTCCGCTCCAATACGGTCCCGAGATTTCCGCGACAGCAGTGAACGCGAGGCCGTTCGGGGCAACGGTGGCAACGGACGCGACGACGAGCAGGACGATGGCGGCGGGGGAGTCGAACCAGTCGGCGATGCCGAGCCCGAGCATGCTGGCAGCGGCCGTCACGGCCACCCACCGCAAAGGCCGCATGCGGCTACCGACACGATCGGACAGCGCGCCCACGCTCATCCGACCCAGTGCGCCGAGAATCTGGGTCAGCGTGACGAGGACACCCGCGGCCGCGGCCGTCCACCCTCGGTCGGTCATCAGCCACACGAGCGCATACGTCCACACCACGTACTGCGGCACCACCAACAGGATGGACGTGGCGTGAATGCGCCACAGTTGGCTGCTGTTGCGGTACGGATTGTCGAGCAGACCCTGCGCCGCCGCATCGGTGCGGTTCGGACGGGGAGGGTCGACCACGGCCAGGCACAGCAGAGCGCTCGCAGCGCAGACGGCAGCGGGCACGAGCAGGGCCGCGCCGACTCCGTGGTCACGTGCGACAGGCGGGATGGTCAGTGCCGCGACGGCCACGCCGAGGGGAACCGACATCTGTCTGATGCCCATGGCCAGCCCACGACGGTGCGGCGGAAACCAGCCCACCACGACGCGTCCGCTCGCGCTGTTCGCGCTGGCCGCAGACATACCGCCGATCAACAGCAGGGCGGCGAGCGCCGGAATGGACGTGCTGACCACCGCAGCCAGGCTCGCGGCAGCGGTGAGCCCGAGCCCGATCACCAGAACGAGACGTTCGCCGATGCGGTCGACGAGCACGCCCCATGCGATGAGGGTCAGCATGATGCCCACGGTGGGCATCGCAACCACGAATCCTGCAGTCGCAAGTCCGAGTCCCCGGTCGTCGTGCAGGGCGGGAATGAGAAATGCAGCACCGTTGATGAAGACGGCACCGGCAGTCTGCGCGAGCATCCCGAGCACGAGCATGAACCACCGTCGCGTCTCGCCGATACTGGACAGCTGCTTCGTGGCGCTCATTCCGGCCTCTCGTCTCACTATGTGAACACGTAATCTTGCTATCTGGATGCAGATCGAAACATTACACCGGCGAAAGATCGACGGACAGGACGGCATCGGCGTGCGGAGAATGGCGGTCGATAGACTTTCGACATGCGTCTCGGTCGAATTGCAAGTCCTGATGGTGTGGCATTCGTGAGTATCGAAGGTGAGGGGGATGCCCGGACGGCGAAGGAAATTGCCGAACATCCTTTCGGCACACCGACGTTCACGGGTCGATCGTGGCCACTGGCCGACGTGCGACTGCTCGCACCGATCCTCGCCAGCAAGGTGATCGCCATCGGTAAGAACTACGCCGCGCACGCCGCCGAGATGGGTGGTGAAGCACCGGAGACTCCCGTCATTTTCATCAAGCCGAACACCTCCATCGTCGGTCCGGGTGCGGCCATCGTGCTGCCTCCGTCGTCGAACGAGGTGCACTACGAAGGCGAACTCGCCATCGTGATCGGTCGTCCGTGCAAGGACGTGCCCGCCTCCAAGGCGTACGACGTGGTGCTCGGATACACCGTCGCCAACGACGTCTCGGCACGCGACCATCAGAAGCACGACGGGCAATGGACCCGGGCGAAGGGGCACGACACGTTCTGCCCCCTCGGGCCGTGGATCGAGACGTCCCTCGATCCTTCAGACCTCGAGATCAAGACCGAGGTCGACGGCGTCGTCAAGCAGCAGAGTCGTACTTCGCTTCTACTGCACGATATTCCGAAGATCATCGAGTGGGTGTCCGCAGTGATGACCCTGCTGCCCGGAGACGTCATTCTGACCGGAACGCCCGAGGGTGTCGGCCCCATCACCGACGGAGACAGTGTGTCGATCACCGTCGAGGGAATCGGTACCTTGACCAACCCAGTCGCAGCGAAGAAGTAGGACAACGATGACCACAGCAGCAGATGTCCGCGTTCGGTTCTGCCCGTCGCCCACCGGCACACCGCACGTCGGTCTGGTCCGCACCGCCCTGTTCAACTGGGCGTTCGCGCGACATCACGGCGGCACCTTCGTCTTTCGGATCGAGGACACCGACGCCGCTCGCGATTCCGAGGAGTCCTACGCAGCGTTGCTCGACGCGCTGCGATGGCTCGGTCTGGATTGGGACGAGGGCCCCGAGGTGGGCGGTCCCTACGAGCCCTACCGCCAGTCGCAGCGACGCGACCAGCATGTGGCTGTCGTACAGCAACTGCTCGATGCCGGCGAAGCCTACGAGTCGTTCTCGACGCCCGAGGAAGTCGAAGCGAGGCACAAGGCCGCCGGGCGTGACCCCAAGCTCGGCTACGACAACTTCGACCGCGACCTGACGCCGGAGCAGAGGCAGGGATTCCTCGACGAGGGACGCGGGGCCGTGGTGCGGCTGCGCATGCCCGATCACGATCTGACGTGGAACGACCTCGTACGCGGCGAGACCACGTTCAAGACGGGGACCGTACCGGACTTCGCCTTGACTCGCGGCAACGGAGTTCCGCTGTACACGTTGGTCAATCCGGTCGACGACGCACTGATGAAGATCACGCACGTGCTGCGCGGCGAGGACCTGTTGTCGTCGACGCCTCGACAGCTCGCACTGTACGAGGCCCTGATCCGAATCGGTGTGGCCGACCGCACCCCGGAGTTCGGACATCTGCCGTTCGTGATGGGCCAGGGCAACAAGAAGCTGTCCAAGCGTGACCCCGAATCGAACCTGTTCATCCACCGCGACCGAGGCTTCGTCCCGGAGGGGCTGCTGAACTACCTGGCGCTTCTCGGGTGGGGCATCTCCGACGATCACGACGTGTTCTCGCTCGACGAGATGGTGGCGGCGTTCGAGATCTCGTCGGTCAATTCCAACCCTGCGCGCTTCGACCAGAAGAAGGCCGACGCGATCAACGCCGAGCACATCAGGATGTTGGCTGCAGACGACTTCGCGGCACGGTTACGCGAATTCCTCGTTGCTCGAGGGCATCTCACCGAGCCGGTCGACGAGAAGATGTTCGCTGTCGCGGCGGATCTGGTGCAGACGCGCATCGTCGTGCTGTCGGATGCGTGGGGCCTGCTGAAGTTCCTCTTCGTCGACGACGCGGAGTTCGAGATCGATCCTGCAGCGGCGGCCAAGAATCTCGGCGCAGACGCGGCACCGGTACTCGACGCCGCCATCGAAGCACTGACCGCAGTGACGGATTGGTCGACGGCCGAGCTGGAAGTCGCCCTCAAGGACGCGCTCATCGAGAAGATGGAACTCAAGCCCCGCAAGGCCTTCGCGCCGGTTCGGGTGGGAGTCACCGGCTCCCACATCAGCCCGCCGCTGTACGAGTCCATGGAACTTCTCGGCCGCGAGAGGACCCTCGCTCGTTTGACCGCCGCACGTACCCTTATCGCGTGACGGCGGTGCGACGCCGGCCGTCGAGGTCGGTCGGAGACTTTCGCACATGAGCGTCGCCGACCGACTGGATCGACTGCAGCGCAGGCGTCCGGTTCTCGGATTTCCGATTGCGGTGGTCTACAAGTTCGTCGACGATCAGGGTGGTTACCTGGCCGCGCTGATCACGTACTACGCATTCGTCTCGCTCTTTCCTGCGCTGCTGCTCTTCTCCGTGATTCTGGGCATCGTGTTGATGGGCAACCCGGAGTTGCAACAACAGATCCTGAACTCGGCACTCGGTCAGATCCCGGCGATCGGGGAAGAACTGGGGCGTCCCGAACGGATAGGTGGCGGCACGGTCGGTCTGACGGTGGGTATCCTCGGGTCGCTGTACGGCGGACTCGGCGTGTCCGTTGCGCTGCAGAACGCGATGAACACCGCATGGGCCGTACCGAAGAACTTTCGGCCCGATCCCATTCGAGCCCGAGTGCGGGGATTGGGTTTGCTGAGCACCGTGGGTCTGGCGGTACTGGCGATCACCGCACTCAATGTGCTCAGTGCCGCAGGATATTTCGGTCCGGAATCCGGTCTCGTCGTGTTCGTGATCGGAACGCTGCTGTACGTCGGGGTGTTCGTCGTTGCGTTTCGGCTCGCCACAGTGCGAGCGGTGTCGATCGGACAGGTACTCCCGGGAGCCATAGCGGCCGGTCTGACGTGGCAGCTGCTGCAGACCTTCGGCGGTGTGTACGTGAAGTACGTCGCCGCGAGTGCGACGGTGACGAACGGTGTCTTTGCGGTCGTGCTCGGGCTGTTGGCCTTTCTGTACGTGACCTCGGTATCGATCGTGATCTGCATCGAGATCAACGTGGTTCGTGTCGACAGGCTGTTTCCGCGGGCCCTTCTGGCCCCGTTCACCGACGACGTCGACCTGACCGAAGGTGACAAACTCACCTACACCGGACAGGCAGAAGCACAGCGCAGTACCGCGTTCGAGGAAATAGACGTGACGTTCGAGGACCCACCGAGCGCTCAGTCGGACTCCGGCTCGGCAGCCGGGGCACCGTAGAAGCGGTCGATCCTGGTCTCCATCGGGAAGAGCACCGCCGTGTCGCCGAACATCAGACGCGTGGCCGAGTCTGCCGCCGCAGCAACGGCCTCGGACACCCACGGTGCGTCTCCGAGTGGACAGTGCACCACTACTTCGTCGTGCTGAAAGAACACCAACTCACTTCTGCTCGACCGCAATCGCCCGCGCAGATCTGCCAACAGGCACAGCGCCCACTCGGCTGCGGTCGCCTGCACCACGAAGTTGCGCGTGAATCGGCCACGCGCGTGGGCGTCACCGGTGGACCACCACTGCGGCGTAGGGGGAGGGCACGCTCGGCCCAGCCACGACCGGACCACCTCGCCGCGCTCGCCGGCCCGCGCCGCCTCTTCCACGACCGCCACCGCGTCGGGGAATCTGGCGCGTAGGCGGGTCAGCAACGCACGAGCCTCACCCGACGTCGCGCCGTACAGCACTCCGAGAACAGCGACCTTGGCGTGCGCACGATCACCGTCGAACGACTCGGCCGCGACGGGGGCGTAGAGATCCGCTGTTCCCGCAGCGGCGACCATGCGTGGGTCACCCGACATCGCGGCGAGAATGCGGGGCTCGAGCTGGCCGGCGTCGGCGGCGACGAAGGTGTACCCCGGGTCGGCGATCACGCTGGCGCGCAGAGGTTTCGGGATCTGCAGACCCCCACCGCCCCGGCTCGCCCAGCGGCCGGAGACGACGGCCCCTGGCACGTAGACCGGCCGGAAACGATCTCCGCGAACCCACGCGTCCAGCCACGTCCACCCGTTGGTGCTGTGCAGTTTCGACAGATCTCGGTGGCGAAGCAACAGCGGCACCGCAGGATGGTCGATGTCTCGGATCACGTGTGCTCGAGTGGATGTGAGCTCGATACCGGCGCGCGCGAACGCGGCGACCACCTCCGCGGGTGAACCGGGGTTCACGCGGCGCCCGAACGCCGACGAGATCTCGTTCTCGAGCTTCACCAACGCAGGAGGAGTCGATCCGTCGACCGGCCTCGCACCGAGGGTCGCGTCGAGGTGCCGCCGATGCGCAGCGGCCGAGAACGGCAATCCGTCGAATGTCATCTCCGCCGCGGCCAGACCTCCGGCCGACTCGGCGGCCGCCAACAGCTGCAGCGCCCGATCGTCACCGATCTCCTCGCTCTGACGGCGGTAGTCGGCGAGCACTGCCACCGGATCCGCATGCGGGTCGGCGTCGAACAATCCGGGTCGCAGGTCTGCGGGTGTGGACGGTGTCGTGGTGCGCCCCGTTCGCATCGCCAGAATGGCACCGACGAGGGCGAGATCGTGGCAGCGCCGGACCCGCACCCCTCCGTCGAGCAGTCGCGGGTAGATGCGGCTCGTGTCCTCCCACACCCAACGGGGAGCGTGCTCTCGTTCGACAGCGGCCACGGAGCCCACCAGATCGTCGGTCACCTCCTCGGCAGCGGAACTGCCGCCGGACGGGGAGCCGTCCTCGTCGAGGCGGATCAGCACGGCCCGGTTGCCCTGGGGAACGAGCAGCACCTTCATCGGCGTCTGCGAAGTTCGAGAACGCTCACGACACAGAAGTCTGCTGCATGCTCTGCGGCCGACGATGCGCGGGTTCTGCGTTCACGCGATGGTGTCCGAGCGGGCCTCGAGGGCGGTTATCAGGGCTCTGAGCAGCCGATTTGGAGAATGGGTAGTGACCTTTGATAGTCTCTATCCCGGCTCGAAACGCAGTGCACATCGATCGGATGCGTATTTCGATTCAAGTCCCTTGGGGTATGGTGTAATTGGCAACACAGCGGTTTCTGGTACCGCCATTCTAGGTTCGAGTCCTGGTACCCCAGCGAGCAGGTGAGCGGCGATTTTGCCGCCGATGCCGAGGCAGTTAAGCTACTTCAGCATCACGTGTTCGATACAGCGTCAACAATGCAGGTGAAGTTCCTGGCCCCGTCGTCTAGCGGCCTAGGACGCCGCCCTCTCAAGGCGGTAGCGCGGGTTCGAATCCCGTCGGGGCTACGAAGACAGCACCCCCTCGATCTCCGGATCGAGGGGTTGCTGTCGTTTCGGTGTGACCGTCGTTGCTGTCGTGCGGTGGTATCGCTTCGCGTCAGACGCTCTTGCGGCGGAACATCTTCTGGTGATCGGCCGGACCGTGGGCATTGTTCACCTTGGGGCCACCGTCCTTGTGGTCGACGGAATTGTGCGACTTGCTGTTCTTCTGTTCGAGAACCTCGCGGAACTTCTTCTTCAACTCTTCGCTGCCGGATTCTGACATGGGGCACTCCTTGCAGTCGGCGACCGGCCGGGTGGGCCGTTCGAGACGAACGTACTCCACTTCTGCGGTCACTTCAGCCGGTTTTTGGTGGGTGCCGCTCGATCGGCCTCGGTTCGGCGCTCAGAGGCGCTTGTGCAGCGCGTCGGCGGCGGCGAGCAGGTCTGCCGCCCAGCGTGCGCCCGGCTTGCGTCCGATGCGGTCGATCGGGCCGGACACCGAGATCGCTGCCACGACAGTGTCGTTGCTGTCGCGAACGGGAGCCGAGACGCTCGCGACCCCCGGCTCACGTTCACCTGCGCTCTGCGCCCACCCTCGCCTGCGGATCTCCAGCAGCACCCGTTCGCCGAATTCGGCGTCCGGCAGCACTGTGCGTTGAGTCTGCGAATCTGCCCACGCCAGAAGAACTTTCGCCCCGGAGCCGGCTGTCATGGGTAGCCGGGCCCCGACGAGCACGGTATCTCGGAGACCGGTCGGGGGCTCCATGGATGCGACACAGACACGAACGGTCCCCTCGCGGCGGTAGATCTGCACGCTCTCTCCGGTGATTTCGCGAAGCCGAGGCAGTACCGATGCTGCGGCGTCGAGCAGAGCATCCGACGCGCTCGCCGCCAATTCCCCCAGCCCCGGACCGGTGCGCCACAATCCGTCGGAATCGCGCACGAGGAGGCGGTGGGTTTCGAGTCCGACCGCGAGCCGATGCGCAGTGGCGCGGGGGAGCGCTGTGCGGGCACACAGGTCGTTGAGAGTGCAGGGTGTCTCGGCCACTGCATGCAACACGGCCATGGCCTTGTCGAGGACACCGATACCGCTCGATTTGTCGACGGTGCCGCTCAGGCTATGCTGTCTCATAGAACGATATTAGCCTCCCGAATGCTGAGATTGCACAACCGCGAGAAGTCCAGCGTGCCGCGGGGGACGATGTCGAGACGATCACGCGAGGTGGACCAGCCCGTCCGCCGGCGCGACGACAGGGAAGACGAGGTCTGCGACAGCGATGTCCGAAACGACGAAATCCGATGCGTCCGTAGCACAAGCGCCGAAGACGCTGGCGGAGAAGGTGTGGGACCAACATGTGGTCGTCCCCGGTGGGGGAGAAGGCGGTGCACGTGAGCCGGATCTGATCTACATCGATCTGCACCTCGTGCACGAGGTCACCAGCCCCCAGGCATTCGACGGTCTGCGGTTGGCCGGCCGCGACCTTCGTCGCCCGGACCTGACGATCGCAACGGAGGACCACAACGTCCCGACGGCCGACATCTTCGCGCCGATTGCCGATCTCGTCTCACGCACCCAGGTCGATACTCTTCGCCGCAACTGCGAGGAATTCGGAGTTCGGTTGTACCCGATGGGAGATCTCGATCAGGGCATCGTCCACATCATCGGCCCGCAGCTCGGTCTGACCCAGCCGGGTATGACCATCGTGTGCGGAGACAGCCACACCTCGACGCACGGTGCATTCGGTTCGATCGCAATGGGAATCGGCACCAGCGAGGTCGAGCATGTGATGGCCACCCAGACTCTGTCTCTGCGACCGTTCAAGACCATGGCCATCACCGTCGACGGAGAACTGGCTCCCGGTGTGACGAGCAAGGATCTGATTCTCGCGGTGATCGCCAAGATCGGCACCGGCGGCGGTCAGGGATACGTGCTCGAATATCGCGGTGAGGCCATCCGCAAGTTGTCGATGGAAGCCCGAATGACCATCTGCAACATGTCGATCGAGGCCGGGGCGCGCGCGGGCATGATCGCACCCGACGAGATCACGTACGAATACCTGAAGGGACGGCCGCATGCGCCCCAGGGGGCAGAGTGGGATGCGGCGGTGGCCGCCTGGAACGAACTGGCAACCGACCCGGATGCAGTGTTCGACAACGAGGTACACATCGATGCGAGCACTCTGACGCCGTTCGTCACCTGGGGAACGAACCCGGGTCAAGGTGCTCCGTTGGGAGATGCCGTGCCCGATCCCGAGGCAATGCTCGACGAGGGCGAGCGCGTATCGGCCCAGAAGGCCTTGCAGTACATGGGTCTCGAAGCCGGTACACCGATCCGCGAGATCTCCGTCGACACCGTGTTCGTCGGCTCGTGCACGAACGGCCGCATCGAGGATCTGCGTGCGGTGGCGTCCGTCCTCGAGGGCCGCCGCGTCGCAGACGGCGTGCGAATGCTGGTGGTACCCGGGTCGATGCGGGTGCGCGCGCAGGCCGAAGAGGAAGGGCTCGGTGAGATCTTCACCGCAGCAGGGGCCGAGTGGCGGCAGGCCGGCTGCTCGATGTGTCTGGGAATGAACCCCGATCAGCTCACCTCGGGAGAGCGTTCGGCATCCACGTCCAACCGCAATTTCGAGGGGCGTCAGGGCAAGGGTGGTCGCACTCACCTCGTGTCGCCTCTGGTTGCGGCGGCCACTGCAGTTCGCGGAACCCTGTCCTCTCCGGCGGATCTCGCGTAGCAGCGAGCCCTCCGACCGGATCGATCGAACTCACAGGAGAAATTTCGATGGAAGCTTTCACTCGACACAAAGGCATCGGCGTTCCGCTCCGGCGGTCCAATGTCGATACCGACCAGATCATTCCGGCGGTCTATCTCAAGCGAGTGACTCGCACCGGATTCGAGGACGGATTGTTCGCCGGTTGGCGGTCCGATCCGAACTTCATCTTGAACCTCGCGCCCTACGACCGCGGATCGGTTCTCGTGGCCGGGCCGGACTTCGGCACGGGATCGTCACGCGAGCACGCTGTCTGGGCGCTGTCGGACTTCGGTTTCCGGGTCGTCATCGCATCCAGATTCGCCGATATCTTCCGCGGAAACATGGGCAAGGCCGGCTTGGTGGCGGCCGAGGTGGAGCAATCGGACGTCGAATTGCTGTGGAAAGCCTTAGAAGAACAGCCCGGTCTGGAGCTCGTCGTGGACCTCGTCGACAAGACGGTCACGGCTGGAACCTTGGTGGTGCGCTTCGCGATTGACGACTACACGCGGTGGCGTCTGCTGGAGGGTCTGGACGACATCGGACTGACATTACGCCAGGTAGAGGCCATTACGGAGTACGAAAAGTCAAGGCCTTCATACAAACCCCTCACCCTTCCGGCAAGGATCGAGGAGCCGTCGAAAAGCTGACGGACGGGGGGTCCGACACGCTTTGCGGCCGTGAAGCATTCCGCGACACCGAAATGAAAATTGGCGTGGCGCATAGACTCTTGACGACTTGGGGTTTACCGTTGTAGTAGTCGGTCCGACGATGGGCCACAATATAGCGGAGGAAATCCATGAACAAGGCAGAGCTGATTGACGCCCTGACCGAGAAGTTGGGGTCTGACAGGCGGAGCGCCACAGAGGCTGTCGAGAACATCGTCGACACCATCGTGCGCGCGGTCCACCGCGGCGAAAGTGTCACGATCACGGGCTTCGGCGTGTTCGAGCAGCGTCGTCGCGCGGCGCGTGTCGCCCGTAACCCCCGCACCGGTGAGACCGTTCGCGTCAAGCCGACCAACGTACCGGCATTCCGTCCGGGCGCGCAGTTCAAGGCCGTCATCGCCGGTGGACAGAAGCTGCCCGCAACCGGACCTGCCGTCAAGCGCGGTTCGGCAGCAGCTCCGGCCAAGAAGACTGCGGCAGCGAAGAAGACGGCCGCCAAGAAGGCAGCGGTGAAGACGACCGCCCGCAAGGCCACCACCGCGGCAGCCAAGAAGGCGGCTCCGGCGAAGACTGCCGCCAAGAAGGCAGCTCCCGCAAAGACCGCCGCCAAGAAGGCAGCTCCCGCAAAGACAACCGCACGCAAGACCACGACGGCTGCTGCCAAGAAGGCTCCGGCCAAGACGACCGCACGCAAGGCCGCAACCACTACGGCCCCTGCCAAGAAGGCTCCGGCCAAGACAGCGGCCAAGAAGACCGTCGCCAAGAAGGCCCCCGCCAAGAAGGCTCCGGCCAAGAAGGCACCCGCGAAGCGCGCTGCAAAGAAGTAGCGCTCGACCGGCACCGGTCATCCAGGACCGGGCCGTTCTCGCACTCCACAGAAGGCCCCGACCGAAATTTCGGTCGGGGCCTTCTGCCGTGTTCGTGATCCGAGGATCCTCGGATGCGACTCAGTCGTCGGCGACCAGGTTCGGTAGCGGGCTGGCGATGTGGTCGGCCGCGACGAGCCGACCGTCGTGGCGCGAGAGCACCCACACGCTCCCTTTTCGATTTCTGTTGGCAGGCAACGTGATGCCGTCCTTGTCGGCCCACCATCGCATGAGATCGGGGATCACCTTGCCTTGGCTGCAGATCACCGGTGTGCTCATGGACTCGGCGATGTCGCGAGCCCGGTGGCGGCCCTTTCGGGGGTCCTCGGCGTACCCCTCCTCGGACAGCAGATGCTCCGGTTCGACCTGCACGCCCAGTGATTCGGCGAACGGCGCGACCGTCTGTTCGCACCGGACGCGGTCGGCCGCATACACCGAGTCACCGCCGAACGCGCCCAGCAGTGAGACGAGTGCCTCGGCCTGACGTCTACCGGTCTTGTCGAGGGGGCGATCGGCGTCGTTGCCCTTGTATCGCGACCGCGAGCCGGCACTGCCGTGCCGGACCAGCAGCACGGTGGACGTAGCGGCCGGCTTGGCGACGAATCGTCGAAGAATCTTGTGGTCCATGGGATACGAGAGTTCGCCGCCGATCTTGTCGGGTGCGATCCAGCGAAGATCGTCCACTTCGTCGTTCGGGACGAATTCTCCGCCGGTTGCCTCGGCAGCCCAGTAGAGCACCTTCTTCATGCGACGGTGGCCGGGAATCGGGTAGGTGACGTAGGACAGCGACCGTCCGAGAGTCGAGTCGAAGCCCGTCTCCTCCTTGACTTCTCGGACAGCCGCGTCGACCGCTGTCTCCCCGGGATCGAGCTTTCCCTTGGGAAAAGACCAGTCGTCGTACTTCGGCCTGTGTACCAGAGCTACTTCCACCACCGAGTCGTTCTCCGGCGATCGTCGCCACAGAATCGATCCGGCCGCGAAGATGTTGGCGCGGGGGGAGCCATCGGAAGTGCCCATCAGGACGCCTGATTCCTCCGGCTGCGCATCAATTCCACCTGGTGTTCTCGGACACTTTCGCCTTGCGCAGGCGACGCGACCCAGCCACCGTCCGGCCCCAGTTCCCAGCAGCGGGTGGTGGGGTCGAGGGCCGAGTCGAAGATGTCACCGAGTTGCTTGGTCAGCTTCGGATCCTTGACCTGGGCCATCACTTCCACTCGCCGGTCGAGGTTTCGGTGCATCATGTCGGCGCTGCCGATCCAGAATTCGTCGGCACCCTGGAAATGCAGAACCCGTGAGTGTTCGAGGAACCTGCCGAGAATGGACCGAACTTCGATGTTCTCCGACAGGCCCGGTACGCCCGGCTTGAGCGCGCAGATCCCGCGTACGACCACCTTGACGGGGACCCCGGCGACCGATGCGCGGTACAGAGCGTCGATCACCTGCTCGTCGACAAGAGCGTTGGCCTTGAGGCGAATTCCGGCTGCGCGACCCGCCTTGAGGTGCTCGACTTCCGCTTCGATGCGCTCGACGATGCCGCGTCGCACGCCGTACGGGGCCACGAGAAGATTGCGGTACTTGGACTTTCGCGAGTATCCGGTGAGCGAGTTGAACAGGTCGGTGAGGTCCGCACCGATCTCGGGCGACGACGTGAGCAACCCGACGTCCTCGTAGATACGCGCCGTCTTCGGATTGTAGTTGCCCGTGCCGATATGGCAGTACCGGCGGATGACCGATCCTTCTCGGCGGACGACGAGGCAGGTCTTGCAGTGAGTCTTCAACCCGACGAGGCCGTAGACCACGTGCACCCCGGCCTTTTCGAGCTTGCGTGCCCACTCGATGTTCGCCTGCTCGTCGAATCGTGCCTTGATCTCGACGAGTGCAACCACCTGCTTGCCGGCCCCGGCCGCGTCGACGAGTGCGTTGACGATCGGCGAGTCACCCGAGGTGCGGTACAGAGTTTGCTTGATCGCGAGGACCTGCGGATCGGCCGCAGCCTGTTCGATGAAGCGCTGCACGCTGGTGGAGAACGAGTCGTACGGGTGATGCACCAGAACGTCGCCGTCGCGCAGCGTCGAGAACACGCTCTTCGGGGTTTCGCGCTCACCGAACGCGGGATGTGTTGCCGGGACGAAGGGAGCGTCCTTGAGATTGGGGCGGTCGACGCTGTAGACCTGCCACAGGCACGACAGATCGAGCAGACCGGGAACCTGAATGACGTCGCCCGGATCGACGTCGAGTTCACGTAACAACAGTTCGAGCATGTGCTCGGTCATGTCGTCGGCGATCTCGAGGCGGACGGGAGAACCGAAACGCCTACGGGCCAGCTCTCGTTCGAGTGCCTGCAGGAGATCCTCGTCGCGGTCCTCTTCGACCTCGAAATCGGCGTTGCGAGTAATGCGGAACGCGTGGCTCTCGACCACCTCCATGCCGGGGAACAACACGTCGAGGTGCGCCGAGATCAATTCCTCCATCGACAGGAAGGCGTCGATGCGATGGCTTCCCTCACCGCGCTTGACGCGCACGAATCGGTCGACGTTGTCGGGTACCTTCACACGGGCGAAGTGCTCGCCGGTCGTGGAGTAATCCTTCACCGTCACAGCGAGATTCAGGCTCAGGCCGCTGATGTACGGGAAGGGGTGCGCCGGGTCGACGGCCAGTGGGGTGAGGACCGGGAAGACCTGTTCGGTGAAATAGTCGGACAGACGCGCACGCTCGTCGCTGTCGAGATCGGACCACCGGATGATTGCGATGCCCTCTGCCGTGAGCTCGGGCAGGATCGAATCGAGCAGTACTCGGGCGTGTTTGAGAGCGAGCTCCTGAGTACGCTGCCCGATGACCGCGAGCTGCTCGCGCGGGGTCATGCCATCGGCCGATCGAACCGACAGTCCGGTCTCGTCGCGGCGTTTGAGCCCTGCGACACGAACCATGTAGAACTCGTCCAGATTGGACGCGTAGATGGCCAGGAACTTGGCACGCTCGAGTAGCGGCAGGGACGAGTCCTCTGCGAGCGCGAGAACACGGGAGTTGAAATCCAGCCAGCTCAATTCCCGGTTCAGGTACCGATTTTCGGGAAGCACCATGGCGGCATCCACCGATTCCGGAGTGGCGGCAGGAAGGGCGGAGGGAATGCTCGGCATCGTTGCGGTCACCGGGGCACTCCACACCGGCTCCGCACCGTTGCTGTCCGCGGTCTCGATCGCCGGATCTTCGGTCGCTGGCTGCGCGTCGTCTGTGCTCACAGCACGATCATCCCCCATACCCGCCGTCGGTGAAACTCCGATGACCGAACTTGTTCGCACGTTCACCGAATCACGCGGTGGTTGCGGATTCCTCGTCGCTCCAACCGAGTGAGCGGAGTACGGCTGTCGTCTCCGGTCCGACCCCGAGTCGATGAGCCCGACGTACGTCGTCGACGGTGTCGACGTCGAGTCGAAGTCCCGGCCACGTGCCGTCCAGTGGTCGCGCTCCCGACAAGGTGTGGCGGCGTGCGGAATCCGATCCGAACAGCGGCGCGAGCTCGTCGGCAGAATTCTTCAGGATCAGCGCTGCGGTTCCGGTGCCGTGATGGTCGACCACGACCGACCTGCCGCCGGAGACTGCCGTCGCATACGCCTGCGCGAGTTCGGCGGGACGCAGCGCAGGCAGATCCGCTTGCAGCGCAACGATGTCGACCCGATCGGCCGGGGCCGCGCCGGGGTTCCCGTGGCGATCGCGTGGTGCGTGATCGACTCGCAGTGCGGCCGCAGCAGCGGAGAATGCGGCATTGAGACGGGCTTCGGGATCTCGAGCGCCGGAAGCCGACGGTTCGTCCAGCACCCGGGCACCGATTTGTCGCGCGGTGTCGGCGACGACCGGATCGGGTGTGACGACGGTGACCGAATCGACCACCGATACCGAACCGGCCGCGGTGACCGTGTCGACGAACATGGCGAGCACCAATCGGGTCCGGTCGGCCCCGGAGAACTCGGACGCCAGACGGGACTTCGCCGCTGTCAGGTCCTTGACCGCGATGACGACTCCGACCGCGCGGCGCAGCGCATCGGACGGCCGACCCTCGCGGTCGTCGTCGCTGCTTCGAATTGCGCCCATGGTGTTCGATCCTGCCAGCGTCACCGATGTCTGCCGACTCCGACCGCCCGGGCAGGTCTGCGCGTTAGGGTGATGCGCGCGTAGGCAGGGCATCGGCGAGCAGGTGAGAGGTTGGCGGCATGAGCAGAGCAGCGGTACTGGGGTCCGGGTCGTGGGGTACCGCATTCGCCAAAGTGTTGGCCGATGCCGGAACCGATGTCACCATGTGGGCGCGCCGAGAGGAACTCGCTGCCTCGATCAGCGAACGGCACGAGAACGCGGACTACCTCCCCGGAATCGAACTGCCGTCGTCGATCCGCGCCACGAGCGATCCGGCGACCGCCCTCGATGGTGCGGACATCGTGGTGCTCGCGGTGCCGTCGCAGAGTCTGCGCGCGAACCTGGGGGAGTGGACGGATGCGATCGCACCGCACGCGACACTGCTGTCTCTGGCCAAGGGCATAGAGACCGGAACGCTCATGCGCATGAGTCAGGTGATTTCACAGGTGACCGGGGCCGATCCCAGCCGTGTGGCCTGCCTGTCCGGGCCGAATCTGGCGCGCCCGATCGCCGAGGGGCAGCCGGCCGCGACCGTCATTGCGTGTTCCGACTCGCAACGAGCGCTCGAGATTCAAAAAGCTTGCGCCACAGGATATTTCAGGCCGTACACCAACTCCGACGTCATCGGTGCCGAGATCGGTGGCGCGTGCAAGAACGTCATCGCCCTCGCCTGTGGAATGGCCAGCGGAGTCGGCTACGGCGAGAACACCCTCGCGTCGATCATGACCCGAGGCCTGGCCGAGATCATCCGGCTCGGTGTCGCGCTCGGGGCCACACCGTCGACGCTGTCCGGGCTCGCCGGCGTGGGAGATCTGGTCGCCACCTGCTCGTCGCCGCTCTCGCGCAACCGTACGTTCGGTGAGCGGCTCGGTTCGGGAGGCTCCCTCGAGAGCGCGCAGGAAGCAGCGCACGGGCAGGTGGCCGAGGGCGTGAAGTCCTGTACGTCGGTGCGCGCGCTCGCCGAGAGCTACGACGTCGAGATGCCGTTGACCGATGCCGTGCACCGTGTGTGCCACGGGGGAATGTCGGTTCCGGACGCGGTGGGCCACCTGCTGGGGCGTCGAATCAAGCCCGAGTGAGGTCACGTTCTCGACGTGTGCACGAACAGGGCGAATCCGCGTTCGCGGGGAGACGGCGGTACGGTTTGTCACCGTGAGTACTCCCCGAATCAAAGTTGCCGTCGTCTTCGGTGGCCGCAGCAGTGAGCACGCGGTGTCCTGTGTCTCGGCGGGTAGCGTGCTCGCGAATCTGGACCCCGATACCTACGAGGTGGTCCCGGTGGGGATCACCCCCGACGGTGCCTGGGTGCTCGGCTCCAGTGATCCGGATGCGCTGACGATTCGTGATCGAGTACTGCCGACGGTGGACAAGTCCGGTGCCGCACTCGCGCTGAGCACCGATCCGGGACGCGCAGGCGCGCTGATCGCTCTCGGTGAGGGCGACGCCGGACAGGTCCTGGCTGCGGTCGACGTCGTGTTTCCGGTGCTGCACGGGCCGTACGGCGAGGACGGCACCCTGCAGGGAATGCTCGAACTCGCCGGTGTCCCGTACGTGGGTCCCGGAGTGTTGGCCAGTGCCGCAGGCATGGACAAGGAGTTCACCAAGAAGCTTCTGGGAGCCGACGGACTACCGATCGGCAGGCAGGTCGTGCTGCGACGCGGCACCGATGACCTGACCGAAGCCGAACGCGACCACATCGGTCTCCCTGCCTTCGTCAAGCCCGCGCGAGGCGGATCGTCGATCGGAATCTCGCGCATCACCTCGTGGGATCACCTGCAGTCGGCGATCGGCGTTGCCCGCGAGCACGACCCCAAGGTGATCGTCGAAGGAATGATCCACGGCCGCGAGGTCGAATGCGGCGTACTCGAATTCCCCGACGGCAGCGTGCGCGCCAGCGCGATCGCCGAGATCCGGCTCCCCGACGCGGACAGCGACGATCACGCCTTCTACGACTTCGACACCAAGTACCTCGACGATGTCAGCGAATTCGACATTCCTGCCGCACTCGACGACGACATCAGCGATCGTATTCGCGAACTCGCAGTCTCGGCCTTCCGCGCACTGGACTGCCAAGGATTAGCGCGGGTCGACTTCTTCGTCACCGAGGAAGGCCCGGTGATCAACGAGATCAACACGATGCCCGGATTCACGTCGATCTCGATGTACCCCAAGATGTGGGCCGAGAGCGGAATCGACTACTCGACCCTGATCAGCACCCTGATCGACACCGCTCTCGCACGCGGTACCGGCCTGCGCTGACCCGGCGCTACTGCAACGGTGCCGGGTCGAGGGGCTGCTGGGGTAGTGCTGCCGACACTGCTGACGAGGCATCCTGCAGAGGTGTCGGGCCGGAGTCGCCGGGAATGGTGAGAGCGATGTACGTGCCCCGATCTACGACGAACCACGTGCTGGCGTCGATGCCGTCGTTCTCGCCGGACACCTCGAACCACTGGACGCCGTCGATCACCTGAAGTGGTGCAGCCACATCGAATCCGATAGGGCGAGGCAGCCCGCAGCGAAGCACGACCGGCTCGGCGTTCTCCTCGGCCGATACCCAGGCTCGGACTCCGACAGGTGCCGGGTCGGCCAGGTCGGCGCGGCTGTAGTCGCCCAGCTCGTCGGGCAGCGCATCGAGGAGGGTCGAGCACTGTGCGCTCGCGGCGTCGGGTGCGTCGACCGGCCCCAGCGCTACCGGATCGTGGGCGGGGGAGCTGTTCACCGCTATCGCGGCCACGAGAACTCCCACCACCAACGCGACCGGCAGGGCGATCGCGGTGGCTATGACCGCAGGGTGGCGCTGCTCGCGGGCCTCGTCGGCCGCTGCTGCATTCTCGGACCGGGTGCCGGCGTCGTCGCCGCTGTCGTTGTCGTGGTCGTTGTCGTGGTCGGCAGAATTCATGCGCTACCGAACCGCCGAGGTCGACTGCGGGGCGACGGGACAGGTGAGGGTGCGTGTGATGGCGTCGACCTTCTGAATTCGGGAGACGATGTCCGCGATCTCGGTGTCGGATGCGCCGTCGGCCCTGACGATGACGTCGTAGGGTCCGACCACAGCTTCTGCGGATACGACGCCGTCGACCGACTCGATCTGCCGCGCAACGGTCGTGGCACGGCCGACTTCGGTCTGAACGAGAACGAAGGCTTGCACCATCGGTGGTCCCTTTCCTTGCTGGGACGATCGACTGTAAGTTGAGTCGACTGTACGTTGAGTCGGTTGCGTACTCACAGCACGAAACCGGCTGCGCCGGACCGGGCCCGGGCACCGCTAAAGGTACCGCAGGCGCGGTGCCGATTTCGCGGGAGACCGACGTCCGAATTGCGCTCTCAGGGAGGAATATCATCGACGACACCGGCCCTTCGGGGACCACCGCCGCCGAACCGACGGTGGCCCAGATCGGCGAGTTCGACGTCATCGCCCGGGCCGTCGCCGATCGAGTGCAACCGACGTCGACCATCGTCGGCCCCGGCGACGACGCTGCCGTCGTCAGTGCATCCGACGGCAGGGTGGCCGCCACGACCGATATGTTGGTGCACGGCAGGCACTTTCGGCTCGATTGGTCGACTCCGGTGGAGATCGGTCGGAAGGCGATCGCGCAGAACGGGGCAGACATCGCCGCGATGGGTGGGCAGTGTTCGGCATTCCTGGTGGCTCTCGGCTGCCCGGCGGACACACCGGTGAGCGTGACGGACGGTCTGAACGAGGGCATGTGGCGCGAGGCGTCGGCTGCGGGCTCGGCCATCGTCGGCGGTGATGTGGTGCAATCGGATCAGCTGGTGATCTCGATCACTGCGCTCGGTGACCTACAGGGCAGGGCTCCCGTACTGCGATCGGGTGCGCAGGTTGGTGATGTGATCGCGTTCGCGGGGCGGCTCGGGTGGTCCGCGGCCGGACTCGCTCTGTTGCTCGCGGGCGGCGATCGCTCCGGGCACGACGCGGTTCTCGATGCACACCGCGTGCCCTCCCCGCCGTACCGTGCCGGAATCGAGGCCGCCGAAGCAGGCGCGACATCACTCACCGATGTGTCCGACGGGTTGTTGGCCGACCTGGGTCATATCGCCGACGCATCCGGCGTATCGATGGTTCTGGAACCCGAGCGTCTTCCGATCGCCGACGAAGTCCGTTCGGCTGCAGAGCTGTTGGGGGTAGACCCCCTCGAGTGGGTACTCACCGGCGGCGAGGATCATGCTCTCGTCGGCACGTTCCCCGGCCTCGCTACTGTTCCGACGGGCTGGATCGTGATCGGCCGCGTCGAGCCGGCGTCGAATGCAACCGACGGTGGCGTCACTGTCGCCGGGCACCACCGCGTGGGCAGATCCGGTTGGTCGAGCTTCGACGGAGAGTGAGCTCCGACCGGGTCGATGGAGTCGGCTAAGTTGCAAGGATGGCTATCTACGCGCTCGGCGACCGCGAACCCGATATTCACCCGGACGCCTATGTCCATCCCGATGCAGTCGTCATCGGAGCGGTGACCTTGGCGGCGGGATCGTCGGTGTGGCCGACGGCCGTGCTCCGAGCCGATTACGGCACGATCTCCGTCGGTGCGGGCACCAACATCCAGGACGGGACCGTCATCCACTGCACCCCCATCGACGCGACCGTGATCGGTGCCGGTTGCGTTCTCGGTCACAACGCGCATGTCGAGGGTGCGACCATCGGCGACAACTGCCTCATTGCATCGGGTTCCGTGGTGCTCAACGGCTCGAGGATCGGGGCCGGTTCCATCGTGGGTGCGGGTGCGGTGGTGCCGTTCAAGTTCGTCGTTCCCGAACGCAGCATGGCGCTCGGTGTTCCCGCGAAGATCCGTGAGGGCTTCGAGGTTCCGGAGGGGCACGTGGACATCAACGTGCAGATGTACTCCGCGAACGCCGCGTACTACCGCGACGCGCTGCGCCGGATCGACCGGTGACGGCCCGCCCGCTCGCCGAGAGCGTAGATCCGGGTTGGGCCCGTGCCTTGGCTCCGGTCGAGACGAATGTTGCTGCGATGGGCGACTTTCTGCGAGCCGAGCTCGCCGCCGGAAAGCACTACCTCCCTGCCGGTGAGAACGTTCTGCGTGCATTTCGGTACCCGTTCGACCGGGTTCGGGTGCTGATCGTCGGCCAGGACCCGTACCCGACCCCGGGTCATGCAGTGGGGCTGAGCTTTTCGGTCGCCCCCGACGTGCGTCCCGTTCCGCGCAGTCTGGCCAACATCTTCAAGGAATATTCGGACGATCTCGGTCTGCCGACGCCCAGCAACGGTGATCTCACGCCGTGGGCGGAGCAGGGTGTGATGCTGCTCAACCGAGTGCTCACGGTCGAACCGTCCGCAGCGGCGTCGCACCGCAAGAAGGGCTGGGAAGCGGTGACGGAGCAGGCAATTCGTGCTCTTGTTGACAGAGCCGAGGATCCCCGGGCTCCTGGCCTGGTGGCGATTCTCTGGGGCCGTGACGCGGCGACGCTCAAACCCATGCTGGGATCGGTGCCGTGCATCGAGTCGGCCCATCCGTCACCGCTGTCCGCATCACGGGGATTCTTCGGATCCAAGCCCTTCAGTCGCGCCAACGAATTGTTGGTCGAGGGCGGGGACGAACCGATCGACTGGACGTTGCTGTGACCGGCTCAGGAAAAATCGGGGCGACGCTTCTCGACGAATGCGTCGACGCCTTCCACTCCTGCAGGTGAGACTGCGGCCGCCGAGATCGAGGCGGCCTCGGCATCCAATTGCTCTGCCAGAGTTGCGGTGTCGGACGCCGCGAGCAGCTTCTTGATTCCCTGATACGCCGAGGTGGGGCCGACGGCGAGGGTTCGGGCCAGTCGTTCGGCCTCGCTGTCGACGAAGTCGTCGCCCACGAGGCGGCTGAGGATTCCGAGACGCACCGCATCCTCACCGTTGAGAATCGAATCGTTCAACAGGATGTCCATTGCGTGGCCGGATCCGACGATGCGGGGCAGGGTCCAGGACATGCCACCGTCCGGCGTGAACCCGATGGCGGGGTAGGCCGGTCGAAGCTTGGTCGACGGTCCGCCGATGGCGATATCGGTGAGACACACCAGGCTCATGCCGGCGCCGGCCGCCCAGCCGTGTACACCAGCGACGATGGGAACCGTCACTGCTGCCAGTTCGCGAACGAAGGCGTGGAACGCATCGGCAACCGAGCCGACGAAGGCACCGCGATCGTCGGCACCGGCGAAGTCCCGTACGTTGCCGCCGGCGCAGAAGTTCGGCCCGCGGCCGATGAGCAGGACGCTTCCTACAGATGTGGCACCGGTGTTCACCTCGTGCAGTGCCTGCGTTCCCGAGGTGATGCCGTCCAGGTCGAGAGAGGAACCGCCCGCCTCGGTGGCGACGACGATGTGCAGCACTCCGTCTTCGATGCTGACCTTGCTCGAGCTTTCGCTGTCCGAATGAGTCACGTTCGGCACTCTATCGGACGTCCAACTGTTTGCCCGAATGCGCAGGAACATCGACAGACAACTGTGCCCCGCATCCGAGTGGATGCGGGGCACAGTTCTCGCACGCAGTCGAGGCCGTGGAGGAAATCGAAGAGCGGGGCCGAAATCAGCCCCGAACCACCTTGCCTGCCTTCAAGCAGGAGGTGCACACGTTCATGCGCTTGGAGTTGCCAGGCGCAACCTGAGCGTGAACGGTCTGAATGTTCGGGTTCCAACGACGGTTGGTCCGTCGGTGCGAGTGCGAGACCGACTTACCGAAGCCGGGCCCCTTGGCGCATACGTCGCAGACGGCAGCCATAGTCGCGAACTCCTTGTTAGATGTTGAGCGTTACATGTGGTCGAAGACATCGAAACGAACTACGAGCAGATGCAAGGATTGCAATGCGTGAAGATCGCCTCGAGGCAACCCTGCAAGAATAGCGGCGTCCCACCCAATCACCAAACCGCCACCGCAGACGAGGTGTACCGGCTCACGCGCGCCGCGCTGACGATTCTGCCCGACTAAGCTTCGGGCACTGTCCGCGGCCGACATCGTCGGGCCCGGGCGCAGGTACGGACGGAACGCAGGGGAGGCGCTCGAGGTGGTCGACGTACTCGAATCCATCGATGCCTCGGACCTGCGCCGGTGGGCCTATCGCTGTGTGGATTCCCTCACTGCTCGGTGCGACGAGATCGACGCACTGAACGTCTTCCCGATTCCGGACTCCGATACCGGCACCAACCTGATGTTCACGTTCCGGGCTGCGGTCGAGTCCATGCGCAGTGCCGGGCCGGCCGCAGGCGCGGGTGCGATCGGACGGGCTCTGGCGGTGGGAGCCGTATCGGGCGCGCGAGGAAATTCCGGGGTCATCGTCTCGCAACTCCTGCGCGCCGTGGGTGAGGCCGCAGCCGACGGTCCGCTGGACACCGTGTCGATCCAGGCCATGTTGCGGCGTGCACGAGTTCTGGTGGCGGGCGCGGTCAGTGTCCCCGCCGAGGGCACCATGCTCACGGTGCTCGAAGCCGCTGCCCACGAGGCCGCTGCCCACGACGCGAACGTCGATCTGGCCACGCTGGTGGTAGATATCGCCGAGGCCACCGCTCGCGCTCTCGATCGCACGACGGACCAACTCGCACCGTTGCGAGAGGCGGGCGTCGTGGATGCGGGGGCGCTGGGGTTGTCGGTGATCTTCGACGCGTTGGTCGAGGTCGTGACGGGCCGCACCCCGCCGAGGCGACGCTATCGCCGTCCTCAGGACCACGAACGGGTGATCGAAGTCGGCGTTTCGAACGCACCCGGAGCCTCCGACGGGGCGGCGGCTCGTTCGCAGTCCCGGCCGCTCGGCTACGAGGTTCTCTACGTCGTCCCCGGCATCGACGACACCCGCGCGGCAGCGCTGCGTGCAGCGCTGTCGGACCTCGGCGATTCGGTCGTGGTGGCCGGAGACGGCTCCGGGGCGTACTCCGCTCATGTGCACACCACCGACCCGGGCGGTGCCGTCGAGTGCGGGATCGCGGCGGGAAATATTCGAGGAGTGCGCATCTCGTGTTTCGGACTGGCCGAGTACGCCGTCGACGCGAACGTCGGTGAGCACGAGCCCGAGGCTATGTCGGTGGGTCGCGATATTTTGGCCCTGGTCGCCGGTGACGGTGCCGCGGCTCTCTACGTACAGGAAGGTGCGACGGTGGTGCGATGCGACGAGCCCATCGATTCGTCGGTGTTGCATCGCGCCATCGTGGGCATGAAGCACCGCGAGGTTCTGGTGCTGCCGAACGGGGCGCTGTCCGCTCAGGAGCTCGTTGCCGTCGGTGCTGCGGCCAGGGCCGACGGTAAGGACGTGTCGATGTTGCCGTGCTCGGCGATGGTGCAGGGGTTGGCTGCGCTCGCAGTGCACGACGCGGCCAGAGCAGCCGTCGACGACGCGTTCGCAATGTCCGATGCTGCAGCGGGGACGAGGTGGGGTTCGTTGCGCATCGCCGAGCAACGCTCGCTGACCTGGGTCGGCATGTGCGAGCCGGGTGACTGTCTCGGTCTGGCCGGGCAGGAAGTGGTGATCGTTGCCGAGCATCCGCTCGATGCCGGATGCAGACTGCTGGACCAGCTGTTGGCCACCGGCGGTGAGATGGTGACGGTGTTGCTCGGGGCACTGGCTCCCGCGGATCTCGGAGGTCGGCTCGCCGACTATGTGGCGGGTGCGCATCCCGGCGTCGACGTGGTGGTCTACCCGGGCGGGCAGCCCGGGGATCTCGTGCAATTCGGAGTGGAATAGGGAATCTCGGAACTATGGCAACGCTGGTGGATCGGCTCGACGATGTCCTCGGAGCGGCGGCTGCGGCACCGCTGGCCGAGGTGTTCGGCATCCATACCGTCGAAGACCTGCTGCGGCACTACCCGCATCGCTACATGACGCACGGTTCCGAGCTCGGCGAGAAGGAACCCCCCGAGGGGGAACACATCACCATTGTCGCCACCGTGGAATCGGCCACCCTGCGTTCGATGAAGAACCGCAACGGTCAATTCCTTGCCGTCACCCTTGCGGCCGACGGGCAGCGGATCGAAGCCACGTTCTTCAGCCCGCACAAGCTCAAACACGTGGTCGTGCCCGGGCGGCGGGGCATGTTCTCGGGCAAGGTCAAGTATTTCGGTCGGCGGTGGAACCTCACCCACCCCAGTTACGTGATCCTCGGGGGCGACGACAACGACGGGGCCATCGTCCCCGCGGGGCGCATCGTCGGAGGTGGCACGCTGGCCGGCCTGGCGCGTGGCTCGGTCGATTCGTCCGGAGCCGTCGACATGTCGGTGTTCGACCGCGCCTTCGTCCCTATCTATCCCGCGGCGAAAGATGTCGAGAGCTGGACATTCATGCGCTGCGTTCGGCAGGTACTCGACCAGCTGGACGACGTGGTCGATCCGCTGCCGGAATCGGTGCGCCGCGAGCGTGGCCTCATCGACATCGACGCCGCGCTGCGTTCGGTCCACTTTCCCGATACCGCGGCGGACAAGGACGCCGCCCGGGAACGATTGAAGTTCGACGAGGCATTGGCTGTTCAATTGGTACTCGCGGACCGACGACGCGACGCGTCAAACCGGGTAGCCGCGCGGTGCCCACCGATCACCGACGGCATCGCGGCGGAGTTCGATCGCCGGCTGCCGTTCGAGTTGACGGTCGGTCAGCACCAGGTTGCTGCGGAGATCGCCAACGACCTGTCGGGTCCGCATCCGATGTCGCGTCTGTTGCAGGGCGAGGTCGGCTCGGGTAAGACCATCGTCGCGTTGCGTGCCATGCTGCAGGTGATCGACGCCGGACACCAGTGCGCACTGTTGGCACCGACGGAAGTGCTTGCCTCCCAACATGCGCGATCGATTCGATCGATGCTCGGCACGCTGGCCGCCGGTGGCGAGCTGGGATCGCACGAGCTGGCCACCAAGGTGGCTCTGCTGACGGGGTCGATGTCCACTGCGGCAAAGCGATCGGCCCTGCTCGATGCCGTGACAGGTGATGCCGGGATCGTCATCGGCACCCACGCTCTCATCGAGGATCGGGTCGAGTTTCTCGACCTCGCGATGGTCGTCGTGGACGAGCAGCACAGATTCGGTGTGGAGCAGCGAGATGCCTTGCGCGCGAAGGCTCGTGGAAACACCAGCCCGCATCTCCTCGTGATGACGGCGACACCGATTCCGCGCACGATCGCGATGTCGACACTGGGGGACCTGGAGACGTCGGTACTGACGGAGCTTCCGCGCGGCAGGTCGCCGATCGTCAGCAACGTCGTCCCGGCCAGATCCAAACCGGGATGGGTGGATCGAGCCTGGCAACGGATTCACGAGGAGGTCGCGGCCGGCCGACAGGCCTACGTGGTCTGTTCTCGTATCGGTGACGGCGAGGATGCGGACACGGGCAAGAAGAGCGGAGCGGCGAAGAAGGCTGCGCCGAAAGTGGAGGACGGGCCGGAGACGACGGCTGCCGTGGATCTCTACGAGACGCTCTCCGCCGGGCCGATGGCCGATCTGCGTGTGGGGCTGCTGCACGGTCGACGGTCCGGTGACGACAAGGACATCACCATGTCGGAATTCAACGCGGGTGAGATCGACGTGCTCGTCTGCACGACGGTGGTCGAGGTGGGCGTGGATGTACCCAATGCCACGGTCATGGTGATCATGGATGCCGACCGCTTCGGCGTCAGCCAGCTCCACCAGCTGCGTGGGCGAATCGGCCGCGGCGGGCATCAGGGGCTGTGCATCATGATCAGCTGGCTCAGCCCGGGCGGTGGGTCGTTCGCTCGGCTCGAGGCTGTGGCCGCCACCAACGACGGGTTCGAGCTCGCCAAACTGGACCTGGCGACCCGCCGAGAAGGTGACGTGTTGGGAGCCGCGCAGTCGGGCACGGTGACCGGACTTCGGTTGCTCTCGTTCATCGACGACGAGGACATCATTTCCGACGCCCAGGATTGTGCCCGGTCGTTGTTCGCGCGGGACCCGTCTCTGGCCGACAATCCCGGCATCGCGTCGATGATGCGTTCGGCGTGGCGATCCGACAGAATCGACTACCTCGACAAGTCCTGACCCCGTCGCAGTCCGCACTGCACCGTTTCAGTAGCCGAAATTGAACAAAAGTTCCCGCATCGTGGGATCAGTACGCCTCCGGGGCTCTGTCTGCCGGGTAAGTTGAGCCAATGTTCTCCAAAGTTTTGGTTGCCAACCGCGGCGAGATCGCTATCCGCGCCTTCCGTGCGTCCTACGAACTCGGTGCCTCGACGGTGGCGGTGTTCCCGTTCGAGGATCGAAACTCGGTGCACCGAACGAAGGCCGACGAGGCTTATCAGATCGGGGAGAAGGGCCATCCCGTTCGGGCGTATCTCTCGGTCGACGAGATCGTCGCCGCCGCCAAGCGCAGCGGTGCCGATGCTGTGTACCCCGGCTACGGATTCCTTTCCGAGAACCCGGATCTCGCCGCCGCGTGTGTGGAGGCGGGCATCACGTTCGTCGGGCCCTCCGCCGATGTCCTCGAGCTGACCGGTAACAAGGCGCGTGCGATCGCCGCTGCGAAGGCCGCGGGACTACCGGTGTTGGCGTCGTCGGAACCGTCGTCCGATATCGACGAATTGGTCGCGGCATCGGAATCGATGACTTTCCCGCTGTTCGTCAAGGCCGTGGCAGGTGGCGGTGGTCGCGGAATGCGCCGCGTGGCCGAGCCCGAGCAACTACGCGAGTCCATCGAAGCTGCTGCGCGCGAAGCGGAGTCGGCGTTCGGCGATGCGACCGTGTTCCTCGAGCAGGCAGTGATCGACCCCCGTCATATCGAGGTACAGATCCTTGCCGACGGCCAAGGCAACGTCGTCCATCTCTTCGAGCGCGATTGCAGTGTGCAGCGTCGACACCAGAAGGTGATCGAGCTGGCCCCGGCACCCAACCTTCCTCAGGAATTACGCGAGAAGATCTGCGCCGACGCCGTGGCGTTCGCCAAGCAGATCGGCTATTCCTGCGCCGGTACCGTCGAGTTCCTTCTCGACACCCGCGGCAATCACGTCTTCATCGAGATGAATCCGCGAATTCAGGTGGAGCACACAGTCACCGAAGAAGTGACCGATGTGGACCTGGTGCAGTCGCAGTTGCGTATCGCCTCCGGTGAGACGTTGGCGGACCTGGGATTGCAGCAGGAGAACATCGTGTTGCGCGGTGCAGCGTTGCAATGCCGCATCACCACCGAGGATCCCGCCAACGGATTCCGGCCCGACGTCGGCCGCATCACTGCCTACCGCACCCCGGGCGGTGCCGGCGTGCGCCTCGACGGCGGCACGACGTTGGGTGCCGAGGTCGGTGCCTACTTCGACTCGATGCTCGTCAAGCTCACCTGTCGCGGCCGTGATTTCGACACTGCCGTGGCGCGTGCCCGACGTGCGGTGGCGGAGTTCAGAATTCGCGGTGTCGCGACGAACATCCCGTTCCTGCAGGCGGTTCTGGTCGACCCCGATTTCACCGCAGGACGCGTCACCACCTCCTTCATCGAGGAACGTCCGGAACTGCTGACGTCGCGTTCCTCGGGTGACCGTGGCACCAAAATTCTGACCTACCTGGCCGACGTGACGGTCAACAAGCCGCACGGGGAACGTCCCTCACCGGTGTACCCGCACGACAAGCTGCCCGAGGTCGACTTCTCGGCTCCCATTCCCGACGGCTCCCGGCAACGGCTGCTGGCCCTCGGGCCGGAGGGGTTCGCCCGCGATCTGCGCAATCAGAAGGCGCTCGGTGTCACCGACACCACGTTCCGTGATGCCCATCAGTCGTTGTTGGCAACGCGTGTGCGCACCAGTGGTCTGCTCGGCGTAGCGCCGTACGTGGCGCGAACGACGCCGCAGTTGCTCTCGATCGAGGCCTGGGGAGGGGCGACGTACGACGTGGCGTTGCGCTTCCTGCACGAGGATCCGTGGGAGCGGTTGGCGAGCCTGCGAGAAGCCGTGCCCAACATCGCGATTCAGATGTTGCTGCGCGGCAGGAACACCGTCGGATACACCCCGTACCCGGAGAAGGTCACCCGTAGCTTCGTCGCCGAGGCCACCGACACCGGAATCGACATCTTCCGTATCTTCGATGCGCTCAACAACGTCGATCAGATGCGTCCGGCGATCGATGCAGTGCGCGAAACCGGTACGGCCATCGCAGAAGTGGCCCTGAGTTACACCGGCGACCTGTCGAATCCGAACGAGAACCTGTACACGCTCGACTACTACCTGAAGTTGGCCGAGCAGATCGTCGATGCCGGCGCGCACGTGCTGGCCATCAAGGACATGGCGGGTCTGTTGCGTGCCCCCGCGGCCAAGACGCTGGTGACGGCGTTGCGGTCCAACTTCGACCTGCCGGTGCACGTGCACACCCACGACACTCCCGGCGGACAGCTCGCTACCTATCTCGCGGCCTGGGAAGCCGGAGCCGACGCGGTCGACGGTGCCTGTGCTGCGATGGCCGGAACCACCAGTCAGCCCGCGCTGTCGGCGATCGTCGCCGCGGCCGCGCACACCGAGCGCGACACCGGCCTCGATCTGCAGGCCGTCTGCGATCTCGAGCCGTACTGGGAGGCCGTGCGAAAAGTGTACGCGCCCTTCGAGTCCGGGCTTCCTGCACCGACCGGTCGCGTGTACACCCACGAGATTCCGGGCGGCCAGCTGTCGAACCTACGCCAACAGGCTATTTCGCTCGGTCTCGGTGATCGCTTCGAGACGGTCGAAGCCAATTACGCTGCGGCCGACCGCATGTTGGGTCGATTGACCAAGGTGACGCCGAGCTCGAAGGTCGTGGGCGATCTGGCTCTTGCGCTCGTGGGTGCGAATGCGTCCGCCGAGGAATTCGCCGAGGACCCCAGCCGGTACGACATCCCCGATTCCGTTGTCGGGTTCCTACGCGGCGACCTCGGAACACCCGCCGGCGGCTGGCCGGAGCCGCTGCGCACCAAGGCGCTCGAAGGCCGTGGTGCGGGCAAGCCGGTGACGCCGCTGACCGACGAGGACGAGAAGAACCTCGACGGGACGTCGGCGCAACGCCGTACCACTCTCAATCGGTTGCTCTTCCCCGGCCCGACAGCGGAACTCGAAGCTCATCGAGAGAAGTACGGCGACACGACCCGATTGTCGGCCAACCAGTTCTTCTACGGTCTGCGTCAGGGCGAGGAGCATCGAGTCACGCTCGAGAAGGGCGTCGAACTGCTCATCGGACTCGAAGCGATCTCCGACCCGGACGAACGCGGTATGCGCACCGTCATGTGCATCCTGAACGGGCAGCTACGTCCGGTGTCGGTGCGCGATCGGTCCATCGCGAGCGAAGCACCCACGGTCGAGAAGGCAGACCGCTCCAACTCCGGACACATTCCGGCTCCGTTCGCCGGGGTGGTCACCCTGGCAGTCGAAGAGGGCCAGAAGATCTCGGCCGGCGACACCATTGCCACGATCGAAGCGATGAAGATGGAGGCAGCGATCACGGCACCGCGGGGCGGCTCGGTCACTCGTCTGGCGATCTCGGGCGTTCAGCAGGTGGAGGGCGGCGATCTGCTCGTCGTCATCGGCGGGGGGTCGACGGGCGAAGAGGCCGGGAGCGAATGACCCGGATCGTCGCGGGCGTTGCCGGGGGTCGCCGATTGGCGGTCCCCGGCCAAGGCACCCGGCCCACGTCGGAGCGGGTTAGAGAGGCACTGTTCAGTGCGCTCGAAAGTCGGATTGAGCTCGAAGGGGCCGCGGTGTTGGATCTGTTCGCAGGGTCGGGTGCGCTCGGCCTCGAAGCACTCTCACGTGGGGCCGCGTCGGCGGTGCTGGTCGAATCCGACGCACGGGCGGCCGCGGTAGTGCGCAAGAACATCGAATCGGTCGGCCTGACCGGAGCTTCGGTCAAGTGCGCGCCGGTGGCCTCGGTCCTGGCCGGCACCGCCGACGCGGCCTACGACCTGGTGTTGGCAGATCCGCCGTACGCCGTCACGGATACCGCCGTGGCCGGTCTCCTCGAGCGGCTCGTGAGCGGGGGATGGCTCTCGGTCGACGCGGTGGTCGTGCTCGAACGGTCGTCGCGTTCGCCGGAGACCGTGTGGCCGACCGGGCTCGTGCCGGAGAAGTCGAAGAAGTACGGCGAGAGCCGAATCGAGATCGCAATCCGGGCAGGAGTGGAGCCTGCGGAATGACCGAGGTGGTCAGGAGTGGAGCCTGCGGAATGACCGGGTTGGGTCAGGAGTGGAGCCTGCGGAATGACCGGGTTGGGTCAGGAGTGGAGCCTGCGGAATGACCGGGTTGGGTCAGGAGTGGAGCCTGCGGAATGAGCTGTCTGAGCTGATAGGTTCGCGGGCATGACTGGCGCACTGTGTCCTGGATCCTTCGACCCGGTGACCATCGGTCACCTGGATATCTTCGAGCGCGCGGCGGCCGCCTTCGACGAGGTGGTGGTGACGGTGATGGTGAACAAGAGCAAGAAGGGCATGTTCAGCGTCGAGGAGCGGATCGAGATGCTCGAGGTCGCGACCGAGCATCTGCCCAATGTTCGGGTCGGTTCGTGGTACGGCCTGCTGGTCGATTACGCACGGCAAGAGGGCTTTTCGGCGATCGTGAAGGGTCTTCGGAGTGCTGTCGACTTCGATTACGAGTTGCAGATGGCGCAGATGAACCGGACGCTGACCGGAGTGGACACGGTGTTCCTCCCTGCGAATCCGGCGCACAGTTTTCTGTCGAGCTCGTTGGTCAAGGAGGTGGCCACGTTCGGGGGAGACGTCACCGGTATGTTGCCGCCGTTCGTGCAGGACCGGTTGATGTCGCGTATCGCCGAGCGTGCCGCCCAGTAGTTCGATGGCGCAGTAGTTCGATGGCCCAGTAGTTCGAAAGGGCGACACACCGGGTGGGTATAGCGCAGACCGGCGTATCGGCGGGCAGACTGAACAACGAAGAACTGTGGGTGTCGTCTGCGGAGCAGATGCGTTCGCGGTGGCAGATTCGACGATTGGGGTAACCGGTGTACCGCGTATTCGAGGCGCTCGACGAGCTCGTCGCCATTGTCGAGGAGGCGCGCGGCGTTCCGATGACTGCCGGGTGCGTCGTCCCTCGCGGCGATGTCCTGGAACTGCTCGACGACGTCCGTGACGCCATACCCGGCGAGCTCGACGATGCGCAGGACGTGTTGGATCATCGCGACAAGCTGGTGGGTGACGCGCGGGCGACGGCGGAGAAGACCGTCACCAGTGCGAACGCCGAAGCTCAGGACACGGTGGAGAACGCACGCGACTCGGCGGACCGCATTCTCGCCGACGCCAAAGCCCAGGCCGATCGCATGGTGTCCGAAGCGTCGGCGCATGCCGATCAGCTCGTGGCCGATGCCGAAGCCGAGGCCGAGCGAACGGTTCTCGAAGGCCAGCGTGAGTACGAGGCGCTGACCGTTCGCGCTCGCACCGAGGCCGATCGGATGATCGAGTCCGGTACGGCGTCGTACGAGCGGTCGGTCGCAGACGGCACCGCCGAACAGAACCGGCTCGTCTCGGAGACGGAGGTCGTTCAGGCGGCCCACGCCGAGTCGGCTCGGGTGATCGACAGCGCACACGCCGAATCCGATCGGATGCGCAGCGAGTGCGACGTCTACGTCGACACCAAGCTTGCAGAGTTCGAGGAGTTCCTCAGCGGCACCATTCGGTCGGTGGGTCGCGGTCGGCAGCAGCTGCGCACCGGCTCGGGCGTCCCGGACTACGGCAACGAACCGTACGGCGACACCTCCTACGGAAGTGCAGACCAGGGACGTCGTAGTCGGCACTGACCCGTCACGATTTGCTCACGTATGCGCAGATGCGTATCGTTGTGTGGTTGCTTACCGACAGTAGGCACACCGACAGTAAGGAAGATCAGCCGTGCCCCCGCCCAAGAGAACGACGCGTCCCGAACTGGACGCAGGATTCGTTCTGGACATTCTCAACCTCGGTCGTCGACCCGGGTCGACGAAAACCATCGAGCGGACGGTTCCGGCTCCTTCCCGAATCGGCCTCGATGCCATTGCCATCGAAGCCGGTGTACCGGTCTCGCTCGATCTGCAGTTGCAGGCGGTATCCGAGGGCGTTCTCGTCACCGGTTCCGTGCGAGCTGCCACGGCCGGTGAGTGCACGCGCTGCCTCGACCCGGCCACTGGCAATGTCGACGTCTACCTCACCGAGCTGTTCGCTTACCCGAACAGCATCACCGAGGAGACGACGGATGCGGACGAGATTCACCGCATCGTCGACGACCTGATAGATCTCGAACCCGTCATCGTCGACGCGGTCGGTCTGGAGCTTCCACTCCACCCCGTCTGCAGTGACGAGTGCGAGGGATTGTGCCCAGAATGCGGCGTTCGCCTGGCGATTGCTGAATCCGGCCACAGTCACGATACAATTGATCCTCGCTGGGCTGGACTTGCAGCCAAATTTGGCGTGGATCCAGAACCGAGCACAGAACTTGTGAACAACGAAGCCGAGGAGAAGTAAGTGGCTGTCCCGAAGCGCAAAATGTCGCGTTCCAACACGAGGTCGCGTCGTGCACAGTGGAAAACCACTGCGCCCACCCTCGTGACGTGCCCCAACCGTGGTTGCGGCGAGAAGACGCTGCCCCACATCGCGTGCCCTTCGTGCGGTACCTACAAGGGCCGCCAGGTCGTCGCAGCGGTCTGATTCCCGCTCAGGTGACAAACGAAGTAGTGGACCGACACAACGGCGGGCCACAGAACAATAGCTCTACTGCCGTCAGCGGCGGGGACGACCGAGAGTCGCTCCTCGCCGCTATCGGTGTTTCTCTGTCCGAACCCTTGTTGACGCTGGCTCTGACGCACCGGTCGTTCGCCTACGAGCACGGTGGTCTGCCGACCAACGAACGGCTCGAGTTCTTGGGCGACTCCGTGCTCGGCTTGGCGGTCACCGAGCACCTGTACGCGGTGCACCCCACCAAGTCCGAAGGACAGCTGGCCAAGATCAGAGCCAGTGTGGTCAACATGCATGCGCTCGCCGAGGTGGCTCGTGATCTCGGTGACGGCGGCCTCGGTCGTCATCTGTTGCTGGGTAAGGGCGAAGAGCAGACCGGCGGGCGCGACAAGCCCAGCATCTTGGCCGACGGTATGGAGTCCTTGCTCGGTGCCATCCACCTGCAACACGGAATCGATGTTGCCCGCACCGTGGTTCTGACACTGTTCGCCGGCTTGCTCGATCGGGCTCCCAAGCTCGGTGCGGGTCTGGATTGGAAGACCAGCCTGCAGGAGTTGACTGCGGAACGTGCACTGGGTGTCCCCGCGTACGAGATCTCGTCCACCGGACCCGACCACGACAAGGAATTCACGGCCACTGTGCTCGTCGGCGGATTCCCGCGCGGCGTCGGGGTGGGCCGGTCGAAGAAGGAAGCCGAGCAGAAGGCTGCCAGCACGGCGTGGAACTCGTTGTCGGACAACGAGACTCCTGTCGTTGCCGACTCCGCATCCGACTCTTCCTGATGCCCGAACTGCCTGAGGTCGAGGTGGTCCGGCTCGGCCTGGAATCTCACGTGGTCGGCAAGACGGTGCGCTCGGTGGAGGTACTGCACCCTCGCGCCGTACGGCGACACGACCTCGGCGGCCTCGATCTGATCGGCCAATTGCAGGGTCAGCGCATCACCTCGGCCCAGCGGCGTGGCAAGTATCTGTGGCTGGTGATGGAACCCGGAGATTTCGCGACCGTCGTCCACCTGGGTATGAGCGGGCAGATGCTCGTGCAGCCTCCCACTGCCCCGGACGAGAAGCACCTGAGAATTCGAGCTCGCCTGGACGACGGTAGCGACCTCCGCTTCGTCGACCAACGGACCTTCGGCGGTTGGGCACTCGCTCCGATCGTGACGGTGAACGGAACCCAGGTACCCGAACCGGTCGCGCACATCGCCCGCGATCCTATCGACCCACTGTTCGATGCCGAATCGGTGGTGAACGTGTTGCGCGGCAAGCACACCGAGATCAAGCGGGCACTGCTCGACCAGACCGTGCTGTCCGGTGTCGGCAACATATACGCAGACGAAGCGTTGTGGCGCGCGAAGATTCACGGCAATCGAATCGCAGAAGCACTGACGCGTCCCGCGCTGCGGCGTCTGCTGACCGGGGTCCACGCGGTGATGGGGGAGGCCCTCGCTCAAGGCGGAACCTCCTTCGATGCGCTGTACGTCAACGTCAACGGGCAGTCCGGCTACTTCGACAGGTCGCTCGATGCCTACGGGCAGGAAGGACTGCCCTGTTCGAGGTGCGGCGCACCGATCCGGCGCGAAAAATTCATGAACCGCTCCTCGTTCAGCTGCCCCACCTGCCAGCCGCGGCCGCGACACCTCCGGACCTGACCCCATTCCGCAGGCTCCACTCCTGAACCGCCCGCCTAGTATTTCGGTCATGGCAGAACAGAGCACGCCGACCAACCTCTGGGTCGAGCGCACAGGCACACGTCGATACACCGGTCGCAGTTCGCGGGGAGCCGAGGTGCTCATCGGGTCCGAATCGGTCGAGGGTGTTTTCACTCCGGGGGAGCTGCTCAAGATCGCCCTCGCGGCGTGCACGGGCATGAGCTCCGACGTCCCGCTCTCTCGTCGACTCGGTGACGACTACTCCGCCACCGTCGAGGTGTCCGGGGCCGCCGACCGCGAGAACGAGCTCTATCCCGAGTTGAACGAGATCCTTCGAGTCGACCTCAGCGCGATGGACCCCGAGGCGCAGCAACGCCTGCTGACCGTCGTCGAGCGTGCCATCGACAAGGTGTGCACGGTCGGGCGGACCTTGAAGGCCGGAACGACGATCAACCTGGACATCGACGTGGACGCCTGATGAAGTCTCGGGCGATCTTCACCGCTGCGTTGCTCTGCGGCGCGTCGATCGCCGCGGCCCCGGCCGCACAGGCGTCGAGTGCGTGTACTCCGTGGTCGGTGAGCACAGTGGCGTCGGGATTCGGGATGCTCGAGAATCTGGAGTTCGACGGCCGCGGCTCGATGATCGTTTCCGAGACGTCGCCGATCGGACCGGGTGCTCTACGTAGCGTCGCGCCGAACGGAGACCGGGGCACTCTGGTGTCGGGCGTCGAGTCACCCGGCGGCTTGGTGCGGGACGGAGACACCCTGTACTTCACCACCGGAAACAGTGCGGCCGCAGGACTTTTCGATTCCTCGACCGGAACGATCGACGCGCTCGATCTCGATACCGGTGGTCGCTCGACGTACGCGTCGGGCCTGGCGATGCCCAACGGACTGGCGAGATCGGAGACGGGTGATCTCTTCACCACCCGTAATCTGGGTGTCGCTGCAGGCCTGAGCCGGATCGCGACCGATCGCACCGTGTCGACGGTACGTGCGGATCTGGGGTCTGCCAACGGGATTGCGATTGCGCGTGGAAAGATCTACGTGGGCAACACGTTCGATGTCGAGCCCGTCGTGTACGTCCTCGACGAGCAGGATCCGTCCGGTTCGGTCTCGCGTGTTCGCGTCGACGGATTCGGACCACTCACCATGTCGGACGACCTGACCGTGGGTGTCGACGGAATGATCTATCTCGCACAGAATCTCGCGGGACGAGTTATTCGCATCGACCCGACGTCGGGGTCGTCGTGTGCCGTGGCGACAGGTGTGCCGCTGACATCTGCGGTCGCGTTCGGCGGGGTGGGATTCGACCCGACGTCGTTGTACGCAACGAGTTTCGACGGATCCGTCCGAGAGTTGAGCCCGGCATGAGCGACGAGCGTCTGACAGCGTGGGTGCACGGCCTGGTGCAGGGCGTCGGGTTTCGGTGGTGGACTCGATCGCGTGCTCTCGAACTCGGTCTCGTCGGTCACGCGACCAACCACGCCGACGGACGGGTGCTGGTGATCGCCGAGGGACCGCGCGATCGTCTCGACGCGCTTCTCGAACTGCTACGCGGCGGTGGAACCCCCGGCACGGTGACGCTCGTCGTCGAGAGTTGGGGGTCGGCCCGCGGTGATCTGAGCGGTTTCGTCGAGCGCTGACCTGCACTACCGGAGGCTGGGCGCGCGGGTGGGCACCTGGCCGGTAAAGTACGGACGCTATGTATCTGAAGAGTCTGACGCTCAAGGGCTTCAAGTCCTTCGCTTCGGCGACGACTCTTCGATTCGAGCCCGGTATCACCTGCGTGGTCGGACCGAACGGCTCCGGTAAATCGAATGTCGTGGACGCTCTGACCTGGGTGATGGGCGAGCAGGGTGCCAAAGCCCTGCGCGGCGGCAAGATGGAAGACGTCATCTTCGCGGGAACCTCGGGTCGAGCGCCGCTGGGTCGAGCCGAGGTGACGCTGACGATCGACAACTCCGACGGAGCGCTGCCGATCGACTACTCCGAGGTATCGATCACCCGCCGCATGTTTCGCGATGGTGCGGGCGAGTACGAGATCAACGGAAGTTCCTGCCGTTTGATGGACGTCCAGGAGCTGCTGAGCGACTCCGGTATCGGGCGCGAGATGCACGTGATCGTCGGGCAGGGCCGGCTGGCGGCGATTCTCGAATCCCGCCCGGAGGACCGGCGAGCATTCATCGAGGAAGCTGCCGGCGTTCTCAAGCACCGCAAACGCAAGGAAAAGGCGGTCCGCAAACTCGACGCGATGCAGGCCAATCTCGCGCGACTGACCGATCTGACGACCGAACTGCGTCGGCAACTCAAGCCGTTGGGTCGGCAGGCCGAGGTCGCACGTCGAGCGCAGACGGTGCAGGCAGACCTGCGCGACGCTCGCCTCCGGCTGGCGGCAGACGATTTGGTGGCCAGGCGAGAAGAATTCGCCAACCAGACGCAGGACGAGGAAGCGGCTCGCGAGCAGTATGCGATGGTGCAGGACGCCCTCGAGGCGGGGACCGTAGCCCTCGCCGAACACGAGCAAGCCGTCGCTCGCCTGACGCCCAGCGCCGAAGCAGCCGGGCAGTCGTGGTTTCGACTTTCCGCGCTGGCCGAACGAGTCAACGCGACTGTTCGCATCGCGCACGAGCGGGCCCGGCACCTCGACTCCGTGCAGAGCGCCGGTCGAGGGCAGGACCCAGACGAGCTGGAGGCACAAGCCGAGCGGGTTGCCGAAGAAGAGATGGAACTCGTCGAAGCCGTGGAGATGGCGCGGGAAACCCTCGAGGCGGCCCGCGAACAGTTGGCCGAACGAGAGTCGGCGGCTGCGGCTGCGGAACGGGCGCACCTGGCGGCCGTGCGTGCGGTGGCCGATCGCAGGGAGGGCTTTGCACGCTTGTCCGGGCGGGTCGATACCTTCCGGACCAAGGTCGAATCTATCGACGCCGAGGTGGCACGCCTGTCGGTGGCCATCGACGAGGCCCGTGAACGGGGCGAGGCGGCCCAGCGCGAGTTCGAGAGCGTGCAGGACCAGATCGGTACCCTCGACGCCAGCGAACTGAGCTTGGACACCCACTACGAGCGCGCAGTGGCTGCGCTACGTCATGCCGATGCGCGTGTCTCGGAATTGCAGGCCGAGGAACGCACCGCGGGTAAGCGGGTGGCGTCCTTCGAAGCGAGGATCGAGGCGCTGACGATGGGCCTCGAACGAAAAGACGGTGCCGGCTGGTTGGTGGAGAACGAACAGGACGGACTGTCGGGACTGCTGGCCGGGCACCTGACGGTCGAGCCGGGATTCGAGATCGCGGTCGCAGTCGCGATGGGACCGGCGGCCGACGCTGCCCACGCCGAGTCTTTCGCCGCTGCCCGCGATGCAGTCCTGGCGCTCCGCGCCGCGGACGGTGGTCGCGCAGCCATAGTGCACAGCAGTTCCGTTGCAGTGCAACCACTCTCGCGACCGGAACTTCCTGATGGCGCGCGGTGGGTGCTCGATCTCATCGACTACCCGGACCGCCTGGCCGGTGCCATGACGGCATTGCTCGACGGCGTGGTTGCCGTCGACTCGCTCGATACCGCGCACCGACTCGTCTCCGACAACGGCCGACTGCGCGCGGTGACCAAGGACGGCGACGTCGTCGAACCCGGGTGGGTGACCGGAGGATCGGACCGACGGCCCAGCACGCTCGAAGTGCAATCCGCCATCGACACCTCGACCGTCGAGCTGGCTGCGGCCGTGCGCCGGGCCGAGGAACTCGATGCAGCGCTTTCCGGTGCGCTCGCGGAACAGCGCGACCGACGTGAATCGGCGGAGCAGGCTCTGGCTGCCCTCAACGAATCCGATGCCGCTATGGCAGCTGTGTACGAGCAGCTGGGCAGGCTCGGTCAATTGGCGCGGTCTGCTCATGCCGAGTCGGCACGGTTGACGACGCAGCGTGATTCGGCCGAGACGAGTCGCGAGGAAGCGGTCGCTCGGCTGGCCGAGCTGGAAGACAGCCTGCGATCTGCCGAGGACGAACAATCCGGGTTCGTGGGAGACGGTGAGAGCGGCGACGCGGCTACCACGATGGAGCGTGAAATGGCGGCGGCCGCACTCACCGAGGTTCGCGCCGTGGAAGTCGAAGCTCGGCTGAACGTGCGCACCGCGGAGGAGCGTGCGCAGTCGGTCCGGGGACGGGCAGATTCGCTACGCCGGGCGGCGCGAGCCGAGCGGGAGGCCAGAGCCAGGGCCGAGAGGGAGAGCGCGGCTCGGCGTCATGCTGCCGCGGTCGCTGCCGCAGTGGCGGAGTCGGGTGAAGAGCTCGCGACTCGTCTCGGGGCGGTCGTCGCTGCTGCCGCACGACGGCGCGACGAGCTCTCGGCCGAACGGACAACGCGCACAGCCGAACTCGACACGGTCAAGGAGCAGGTTCGGGCACTTCAGGGACAGTTGGCCTCGATCACCGACGCGGTGCACCGCGACGAGGTGGCGCGTGCCCAGGCCGCCCTGCGCATCGAGCAACTCGAGACGACCATTCTCGAACAGCACGGGATCGGGCTCGACGATCTGGTGGCGGAATACGGCCCCGACGTCCCGCTGCCTCCGACCGAACTCGAAATGGCCGAGTACGAGGCGGCCAAGGAACGCGGTGAGCAGGTGGTGGCACCCGCCCCGATGCCGTTCGACCGCGCCACTCAGCAGGCGCGTGTCAAACGCGCCGAACGGGATCTGGCCACGCTCGGCAAGGTGAACCCGCTGGCTCTGGAAGAGTTCGCGGCACTGGAAGAGCGATACAACTTTCTGTCCACCCAGCTCGAGGACGTCAAGTCCGCGCGCAAGGACCTGCTCGGGGTCGTCGCCGACGTGGACGACCGCATCCTGCAGGTGTTCACCGAGGCCTGGCTGGACGTCGAGCGTGAATTCACCGGTGTCTTCGCCAAACTGTTCCCCGGGGGCGAGGGACGGCTGATTCTGACCGACCCGTCGGACATGCTCACCACCGGAATCGAAGTGGAAGCACGGCCGCCCGGCAAGAAGGTCAAGCGGCTGTCGCTGCTGTCCGGCGGCGAGAAGTCGCTGACGGCCGTTGCGATGCTCGTGGCGATCTTCCGTGCTCGACCGTCGCCGTTCTACGTGATGGACGAGGTCGAAGCAGCGCTGGACGACACCAACCTGCGGCGACTCATCGGTTTGTTCGAGCAACTCCGCGAGAAGTCGCAACTGATCGTCATCACGCACCAGAAGCCGACGATGGAAGTGGCCGACGCCCTCTACGGCGTCAGTATGCGCGGTGACGGCATCACCACCGTCATCTCGCAGCGGCTCAATCGCGAGCGCGTCGCCGTCGATGCAGTCGAACCTGCCGTCGAGGCCGCCGAACCGGACGTGTCGGTGCCCAGCGACACCGATTCCGCGACGTGAGGCTGCGCTACTTCTCGGGGTAGAGCTGCTCGGCGTAGGAGGGCCCGTAGTACTCGCGGAGTTCTTCCACCGTTTCGGGTGCCTGCGGAATCAACGCTTTCGTCAAGGACGCGACATCGGGAATGGAGTCCGCATCCCACGTGTCCGGCTGCCACAACTTGGACCGCATGAATGCCTTGGCGCAGTGGTGGAACACCTGCTCGATGTCGACGACGAGGCACATGATGGGTCGGTGGCCCTTGACCTGTAGTTCGTCGAAGAACGGTGCGTCGGTCACCAGCGACGCGCGACCGTTGATGCGCAGGGTGTCGCCGCGCCCCGGCACGAAGAAGTTCAGGCCGACGAACGGATTCTCGAGAATGTTGCGGTAGCCGTCCATTCGACGATTACCGGGCCGTTCGGCCAGTGCGATCGTGGCCTCGTCGACCACGTGGACCAGGCTGCCGGGCGGATCACCCTTGGGGGAGACGTCGCACCGCCCGCTCGCGTCCGAGGTTCCCATCAGGCAGAAAGGCGAGGCCGCGAGCCAGTGCACGTCGAGTGGATGCAGGGTCCGGCGATCCTTGTTGGCCGCCCGAAAGCTGGGTTCGCCGAACATGGCGGTCAGTTGGTCGGCGTCGCGCACCGTGGTCCACGTCATGGCGACGATGCTATCGACACGACCCGGACGGCGGACAGTCCATTTCGGCGATGCACCACCGATGCGTTCGGTCGTTACCACCTGAGAGGATGGTCACGTGAGTAATCAAGCGTGGATCATCGTCGCGGCGATCGCTGCCGTCCTGCTCGTCGTCCTCGTCGTCGGGTTCGTTCTGTCCCGTCGCCGGAGAGTGTCCCTCAAGTCGGACGAGGCCGCCCGAATCGAGGACGCGGCCACCAAGGACAGATCCGGTGGCTACACCGCGGGCAGCGGTTTCTCGTTCAGTCAGGGCACTGCGACCGCCGAGCCCGTCCCGCCTGCCCCGAAGCCCGTCCCGCCTGCCCCGAAGCCCGTCCCGCCTGCCCCGAAGCCTGTCGAGACCTTCCCGGTCGAGCCGACGCCGGTGCCACCCACCCACACTCGGGACGAGCCGGAGGTCCTCGACCCCGAGGTTCCGGTCGTCGAGCCTCAGGTGCCGGTTGTCGAGCCAGCCGAGCCGGCCGAGCCCACCGCGCCTGCGGTGCCGGAACCCGCCCCGGACGCCGAGGCGCCTGCTCCTCGACTGGACACCATCGATCCGACCGAAGGTCGGTTGGACCGTCTTCGTGGACGTCTGGCTCGTTCCCAGTCTGCGGTGGGCAAGTCCCTGCTCGGATTGCTCGGCGGCGGAGACCTGGACGAGGACTCCTGGGAAGAGGTCGAGGACACGTTGCTGATCGCCGACATCGGCTCGGCCACGACCACGGAGATCATGCGCACGCTGCGCGAGCAGATGGCAGCTCGCAGTATTCGTACCGAAGCCGATGCGCGAGCCCTGCTGCGGGAAATTCTGGTGGCGCAACTGCATCCGGAGTTCGATCGTTCGATTCGCGCGCTTCCGCACGACGGCGCGCCTGCGGTGTTGTTGGTCGTCGGAGTCAACGGCACCGGCAAGACCACGACCACCGGCAAGCTCGCCCGTGTCCTGGTCGCGGACGGCCGGCGAGTGCTCCTCGGTGCGGCCGACACGTTCCGCGCTGCTGCCGCGGATCAGCTGCAGACCTGGGCCGAGCGAGTCGGTGCCGAAGTGGTGCGCGGCAAGGAAGCCGCCGACCCGGCCGCCGTTGCCTTCGACGCGGTGAGCAAGGGAATCGAGAACGGAGTCGACGTGGTGCTGGTCGACACCGCAGGTCGCCTGCACACGAAGTCCGGTCTGATGGACGAGCTGAGCAAGGTCAAACGCGTCATCGAGAAGCGGGCCCACGTCGACGACGTGCTGCTCGTTCTGGATGCGACGGTCGGCCAGAACGGACTGACTCAGGCGCGCGTCTTCGCCGAGATCGTGGACATCACCGGTGTCGTGCTGACCAAGCTCGACGGAACCGCGAAGGGCGGCATCGTTTTTCAGGTACAGCGGGAACTCGGGGTACCCGTCAAGCTCGTCGGTCTCGGCGAAGGTGCCGACGATCTGGCTCCGTTCGAGCCAGGGGCGTTCGTCGACGCACTGCTCGGTTGATCGACCTCGCCGGGCTCCGGCGAACCGGGTAAAAAGCACAAACGCCAGCACGAAACCTTTTAGCAACAGAATTCGGTCATGCGTTCACATGCCCGAAACACCCGAGTGTCACGGATGAAACTTCGTGAAACCACTCTTCTTGCGTAACGGCGCGCCAACCGGTGTGCAGGAGAATGGAGGGTGTACGTGAGTCCCGAGGATATGTTGGCCAACTCCGGCAACGCCGCGTGGATGCTGATGGCAGCATCGCTGGTACTGCTGATGACGCCGGGCTTGGCGTTCTTCTACGGCGGTATGTCGCAGTCGAAGTCCGTGTTGAACATGATGATGATGTCGTTCGGAGCTATGGCCGTCGTCTCGATCATCTACTTCCTGTGGGGATGGTCGATGTCCTACGGCACCCAGGACATCGGCGGTGTCTTCGCCAACCCGTTCGAGTTCTTCGGACTCAAGGATTCGATCACCGACGCGGACGGCAACTACATCGCCGGCGCATGGGGTTACGCCAACGTCATCGACGTAGCGTTCCAGGTCACGTTCGCCATCATCACGGTCGCCCTGATCAGCGGCTCGATCGCCGGTCGAGTCAAGTACGGCACCTGGCTCGCCTTCGCAGGAATCTGGGTCACCCTCGCGTACTTCCCGCTGGCACACATGGTCTGGGGCGGTGGACTGCTGTCGGGCTCCGAGAAGGGCTTGGCTGCAAAGATTTTCGGAACGATGGTCAACGACGACGGTGACACCGTCGCCAACGTCGCACCGATCGACTTCGCCGGTGGAACCGTCGTGCACATCAACGCCGGTATCGCAGGCCTGATCCTGGCGATCATCATCGGCAAGCGAGCCGGATTCGGCAAGGTCGCCTACCGTCCGCACAACCTCCCGTTCGTCATGCTCGGCGCAGCGCTGCTGTGGTTCGGCTGGTTCGGATTCAACGCCGGTTCGGCATTCGCCGCCGACGGCATCGCAGGCGTGGCCTGGGTCAACACCACCGCGGCCACCGCAGCGGCCATCGCAGGCTGGCTCATCACCGAGCGCATCCGCGACGGACACGCAACCAGCCTCGGTGCCGCATCGGGCATCGTCGCAGGTCTGGTCGCCATCACCCCGGCCGCCGGTGCGCTCACCCCGGTCGGAGCCATGATCCTCGGCGTCATCGCCGGCGTGCTGTCGGCTCTCGCCGTCGGACTGAAGTTCAAGTTCGGTTACGACGACTCGCTCGACGTCGTCGGCGTCCACCTGGTCGCAGGCCTGTGGGGCACCATCGGAATCGGCTTCCTCGGATCCGAGACCGGCCTGTTCTACGGTGGTGACTACAAGCAGCTCGTCGTGCAGATCGTCATCGCGTTGTTCGCATTGGTCTTCACCGCAATCGTGACCGCGGTCATCGCCTTCGCTCTGAAGCCGCTGGGCTGGCGCGTGACGGACGAGGAAGAGGCGAACGGCATCGACGAGGCCGAGCACGCCGAGACTGCATATGATTTCGCCTGACAAGGTAGAGATAGAGATGAACGCTGCACCGTACGACAACGGGCACTCGAGGTCTTGTGAAGGGAAGCAAAAATGAAGCTGATCACGGCAATCGTCAAACCGTTCACCCTGGAGGACGTCAAGACGGGGCTGGAACAGGCCGGCGTGCTCGGAATGACCGTCAGTGAGGTTCAGGGCTACGGCCGCCAGAAGGGCCACACCGAGGTCTACCGAGGTGCGGAGTACTCGGTCGATTTCGTTCCGAAGGTGCGTGTCGAGGTAGTCGTCGACGACGCCGCAGTGGAGAAGGTCGTCGAGGTCATCGTCGAAGCAGCCCGCACCGGCAAGATCGGTGACGGCAAAGTGTGGGTTTCCCCGGTGGATTCGGTCATCCGAGTCCGTACCGGAGAACGTGGCGCCGATGCGCTCTGACCCCACAGGGTCTCGGTCCGGGGGCCCCGGTTCTGGCGCACGCGCGCCAGAACCGGGGCCTTCGGTCTCTACGGGCTCCGCATCGAAGGGCACGAGCGATGCAGCTGCGGATCTCGCTCGGGCCAGAAAGCAACTGCTCGACGGCGGCACCCGCAACCGCCGCCTCGATGCGCCCTCGCTCAGGCAGGCGCTCGTCGATCTTCACGAGTTCTGGCTGACCACCAAGGGCGCAGAACTGGGCGTGAAGCCGGATTCCGGTTTCGCGATAGTCGCAGTAGGAGGTCTGGCGCGTCGCGAACTGCTGCCGTACTCCGACCTGGACTTGATTCTGTTGCACGACGATCTCGACCCCCGCATCGTGGCCGACGTCGCCGACAAGCTCTGGTATCCGTTGTGGGACGCCCACATCAAGCTCGATCACAGTGTGCGTACCGTGCCGCAGGCCCTGCAGGTTGCCGCGGCGGACATGACCGCAGCACTCGGCATGCTCGAAGCACGCCACATCGCCGGTGACGTGGAATTGAGCAACCTGTTGATCGGTGGCATACGTCGGCAGTGGCGCACCGGAATTCGCGGTCGCTTCGACGAGCTGATCGGCCAGACTCAGGGGCGCTGGGCACGGAGCGGCGAGATCGCACACCGTGCCGAACCCGACCTCAAGAGCGGCCGCGGCGGGCTGCGCGACGTGCAACTGCTCGACGCCCTCTCGATTGCTCAGTTGACCGATGGCATGCCCGGGTTGGGACCCGAATCACCCGGCGGCGGTTTGGCATTCGCGCACGGGCGACTTCTCGACGTGCGAACCGAACTGCACCGGGTGGCCGGTCGTGCGCGAGATCAGCTACGTGCGCAGGACGCCGACGAGATCGGTGCTGCGCTTCGCATCGGCGATCGGTTCGATCTCGCTCGTGTGCTCAGCGATTCGGCACGCACCATCAGCTACTCGGTCGATGTGGGTTTGCGTACCGCCGGCAATTCGCTTCCACGACGAGGTCTTTCGCGTCTGCGTCGCGTACCCGTTCGCCGTCCGCTGGACGAGGGAGTCGTCGAGCACGCGGGCGAGGTGGTGCTGGCACGCGATGCACGACCGAACAAGGATCCGGGTCTGATCATGCGGGTTGCGGCAGCGTCGGCTCAGACCGGCATGCCGATGTCTGCCTCCACGCTCAACCGCCTGTCCGACAGCGCCCCCGAACTCCGTGAGCCGTGGCCCAAGGAAGCACTCAACGATCTGTTGGTGCTGCTGGGATCCGGCCGCAAGGCCATCGCGGCCATCGAGGCGCTCGATCGAACCGGATTGTGGGGCAGGCTGATTCCGGAATGGGGTGCGGTTCGAGATCTGCCGCCTCGAGATGCGGTGCACACCTGGACAGTGGATCGACACCTGGTCGAAACTGCCGCGTACGCAAGTGCATTGACCACACGTGTCGCTCGTCCCGATCTGCTGGTGCTCGGCGCGCTCGTCCACGACATCGGAAAGGGGCGCGGCGGCGACCACAGCGTCGTCGGTGCCGATCTCGCCGTTCAGATCGGTAACCGGCTCGGCTTGTGGCCCTCCGACGTGGCCCTGCTGACGGCAATGGTCCGCTATCACCTCTTGCTGCCGGAGACTGCCACCCGGCGCGATCTGGACGACCCGGCAACCGTGCAGACCGTCGTGGATGCGCTCGGTGCGGACACCGTTCTGCTGGAGCTTCTGCATGCGCTCGCCGAGGCGGACTCTCTCGCGACCGGACCCGGCGTGTGGGGGGACTGGAAGGCGTCGCTGATCCGTGAACTCGTTCGTCGTTGTCGGCTGGTGATGGCGGGAGAGACTCTGCCGTCGCCGGATCCGCTCGACCCGGCGCACATCGAGTTGGCCTCGCGCGGGGGAGTGCACGTCGACATCACGCCCACCGACGGTCTGCACACCTTCGTCGTGACCGTGGTTGCACCCGACACTCCAGGACTGCTGTCCGACGCGGCCGGAGTGCTGGCACTGCATTCCTTGCGGGTGCTGTCGGCCTCGCTCGGCAGTCACGACGGTTCGGCGATCAACTCGTTCGATGTCGCACCGTTGTTCGGTGCTCCGCCGCAGGCGGGGTTGATCCGGCAGGAGATCATCCGTGCGCAGGCGGGCGAGCTCGACCTGGTCGCCGTACTCGACGCGAAGGAACGAGACGCCCGCGTCGAGACCTCGGACGAGGACGGCGAGGATTCGGCTGTGCCGGTCCTGTACGCCCAGGCTCCGCCTCGGGTGCTGTGGTTCGACGACAACGAACCGGGTCAGGTCGTGCTCGAACTGCGAGCCGAGGACCGCCTCGGCCTGCTGTGTCGATTGGCGAGTGCAATCGAGCAGCAGGGATTCGATATTCGCTGGGCGCGGGTATCGACGCTGGGTAGTTCTGTGGTCGATTCCTTCTGCATCGACTTGGCCGGCGCGGACAGTCGGGCTGTGCGCGAGGATCTCGAACGCGCGCTCCTCGCCGTCGTGCCATCGCCGGAACCGCCCAAACCCCCGGAAAAGCCCGAGGGCACTTGACCGTTGGTCGGAAGTTCGTCGGAAACCGACATGCCGTGGTGACATTTCACGAACTTCCGGCCGATGGGTTTACCCCCGAGACCGATTTGTTATGTTCGTCACCTGACGCAGCAGGCCCTTCGGGCCGAACTGCCGGCTCCGCTGCTCGAACGTCTCGTCGTTCCTGCAGGCTCCAATTCTGACATTTCGAGAGGCGCGCACTGTGGGATCACACCGACGGTCGAACATCTACGTACCGGCCGAGACGGCATCGGGTACGCCCGGTGGCAAGCATCGCGCCGCGGAGGAAGTTCAGGACACCGGCAGGCGTGCGGCCACCATCGTCGCCGCAACCGGTGCCATCGTCGTCGGCGCGACCACCATGGGCGCGGGCACCGCAGGCGCGGCACCCGTCCCGGAACCGCCCGCGGCCGGATTCCCCTTCGCCGTCCCGGAGGGTGTGCTGCCTGCCGGATTCGAGCTGCCCCAGATCGTGCCACCGCAGTTCGTGCCACCGCAGTTCGTGCCACCGCAGTTCGTGCCACCGCAGTTCGCGCCGCCTTTCGGTGCGCCGCCGCAGGCCGCACCGGACCTTGCTCCGGCCCCGCAGACCGATCCTTCGGCAGTCCCGTCGGACGCCTCGACACAGGCACCGACTCCGGGGCCGCTCGCCGCTCTCGGCCCCGAGGTGGACGCCGCGGCCCAGCAGTGGCTCGACGACGTCGGACTCGGTGGAACGGGTGCCGGGCCGGCGTCGCCGCTTGAGAGTTTGCGTTCGTTGAAGAAGGCGACGGTCCAGCCCGTCGCCGGAGTGTTGACGTCGAACTTCGGTTCGCGGTGGGGCACTCAGCACAGCGGGCTGGACATCGCCGCCCCGATCGGCACGCCCATCTACGCTGCAGCCGACGGCACGGTGTCCGATGCGGGACCGGCGTCCGGGTTCGGACTCTGGGTCAAGGTTCTGCACGACGACGGCACCGAGACCATCTACGGACACGTCAACGACTTCTCGGTGCAGCCCGGTCAGCGGGTCACAGCCGGAGAACAGATCGCAACTGTGGGCAATCGCGGTCAGTCGACCGGCCCGCACCTGCATTTCGAGGTGCACGATCCCGCCGGCGTCAAAGTCGATCCCGCACAGTGGCTCTCCACCCGCGGCGTGGCTGTGACGTGGAGTGATTCGGCAAGCAAGGCCTGACCGGTCGCACCGCACCGAACGGACTCACTGCCCGACGCCCTGAGCGAGGATAAGGTGGGCTGGCGTTAGTCTGGTGACAACGCCGGACTCGGTCTGGTGACAGTGCCGGACTCGGCTCGTTTTCGGTGATCGGCTAGCTCAGGAGTGCAATCGGTGTTCGAATCCCTTTCCGACAGGTTGACCGGGACTCTCAAGGACCTGCGTGGCAAAGGTCGACTGTCCGGTGCGGATATCGACGCCACAGCCCGCGAGATCCGACTGGCCCTGCTCGAGGCGGACGTGGCGTTGCCCGTCGTGCGGGAGTTCATCAACCGCATCAAGGTCCGCGCCAAGGGTGCCGAAGTATCGGGCGCACTCAACCCGGCTCAGCAGGTCGTCAAGATCGTCAACGAGGAACTGGTCGGCATCCTCGGCGGCGAAACACGCAGACTGGTGTTCGCCAAGAACCCGCCCACCGTCATCATGCTGGCCGGCCTGCAGGGTTCCGGTAAGACGACCTTGGCGGGCAAGCTCGCCAAGTGGCTGAAGGGGCAGGGGCACACCCCGCTTCTCGTCGCCTGTGACCTGCAACGTCCCGGTGCCGTCAGCCAGCTCCAGATCGTCGGCGAACGGGCAGGCGCGGCAGTCTTCGCCCCGCACCCGGGCACGTCCATCGGCGGTGGCGAGAACGCGCTCGGTGTGTCGGCCGCGGACCCGGTCGAGGTGGCCCGCGCCGGAGTGGCCGAGGCTCGCAGCAAGCAGTACGACGTGGTCATCGTCGACACCGCAGGCCGTCTCGGTATCGACACCGAGCTGATGAGCCAGGCCGCCGGGATTCGCGACGCGGTCGAGCCGGACGAAACCTTGTTCGTTCTCGACGCCATGGTCGGCCAGGACGCCGTCAGTACCGCCGAGGCGTTCCGCGACGGAGTCGGCTTCACCGGTGTCGTGCTGACCAAGCTCGACGGCGATGCCCGCGGCGGCGCAGCACTGAGCGTGCGCGAGGTGACCGGGCAGCCCATCATGTTCGCGTCGACCGGCGAGAAGCTCGAAGATTTCGACGTCTTCCACCCCGACCGCATGGCCAGTCGCATCCTCGGGATGGGTGACGTGCTCAGCCTCATCGAGCAGGCCGAGCAGCACTTCGACGCCGAGCAGGCCGAGGCCACCGCCAACAAGATCGGCTCCGGCCAGCTCACGCTCGACGATTTCCTCGAGCAGATGATGGCCGTTCGCAAGATGGGTCCCATCGGAAATCTGTTGGGAATGTTGCCCGGCGCGGGCCAGATGAAAGAACTGGCCAATGTCGACGAGAAGCAACTGGACCGGGTGCAGGCGATCATTCGCGGCATGACGCCGCAAGAGCGCACCGATCCGAAGATCATCAATGCCTCCCGACGACTGCGGATCGCGAACGGCTCGGGCGTGAAGGTCTCCGACGTCAACCAATTGGTCGATCGGTTCTTCGAGGCACGCAAGATGATGTCGGCGATGGCCGGTCGGATGGGCATGCCGGGTGCGCGAAAGCAGGTGCGCAACAACAAGAAGGGCAAGAAAGGCAAGAAGGGTGCTCGCGGGCCCACACAGCCGAAGATCCGCGGCGGGTTCCCCGGAATGCCTGGTGGAATGCCTGCCGGAATGCCCGACCTGTCGTCGATGCCCAAGGGCCTCGATCAATTGCCGCCGGGACTCGAGGGAATCGATCTCTCGCAGCTGAAGCTGCCGAAGAAGTAAGCGGGCCTGCGGTGTCGGCATTGCGGGTGCGGGGACGCGGGCTGCCGGACGAGTCCCCGATCGACCTGTGGATCGACGGTGGCGTCCTGTCCACGGAGCCCATCGCCGATGCCGACTTCATCCACGACGGCGGGTGGATCCTGCCCGGGCTCGTCGACGCGCACTGTCATGTCGGCATCGAGTACGGCGGAGGACACACCGACCTGGCCGGGTCGATTGCGCAGGCCGAGACCGAACGAGGCGTCGGGGCTCTGCTGCTGCGTGACGCGGGCTCTCCGGTCGACACGCGGGCGTTGGACGACCACGACGACCTCCCACGCATCATCAGGGCGGGGCGGCACATCGCCTCCCCGAAGCGATACATCCCTGGCCTGGCGATCGACATCGAGGACGAATCACAACTTCCCGAGGCGGTCGCGCAACAGGCGCGATTCGGCGACGGGTGGGTCAAGCTCGTCGGTGACTGGATCGACCGCTCGGTGGGAGACCTCCGGCCCCTCTGGAACGACGCGATCCTCGTCGACGCCATTGCCGCGGCCCATGCGGAAGGGGCACGCGTCACCGCGCACGTCTTCGGGGAAGACGCGCTCCCCGGACTGATCGCGGCAGGCATCGACTGCATCGAACACGGCACCGGCCTGACCGACGAGACCATTGAGATGATGGTCCAGCACGGGACAGCGTTGGTGCCGACGTTGATCAACATCGAGACCTTTCCCGGCATCGCGGACTCGGCCATCCGCTACCCGGTCTACGCCCGGCACATGCGCGCGTTGCATGCGCGAGTCGGCGATACCGTCGGCCGTGCCCACGACGCAGGTATCCCGATCTTCGCCGGAACCGACGCCGGCGGATCCATCGCGCACGGCCGCATCGCCGACGAGGTGGACGCTCTGGGACGCGTCGGATTGTCACCGACCGACGCGCTCGGTGCTGCTTGCTGGGACGCCCGGTCGTGGCTGGGGCGAGGCGGGCTCGAGCACGGTGCGCCCGCCGATCTCGTCGTGTACTCCGACGACCCGCGCGGGGGAGCGGACGTGTTGTCCAACCCCGAGCTGGTGATTCTGCGCGGCCGCGTGACCGATCGTCGCGGACGCGCCGCGAGTGGATCGGGATACGGCGATGGTTGATCCGCGGCAAGGCCCGGACCGATTCGATGCCGACCAGTTCGGCCGCACACCAGGAGGCGCGGGGGAATTCGACGTGAACCGGCCCAGCTGGGCGGGAATGGCACCGATGAATCACGTGCAACAGCAGGGCTCGGGACTGTCCGAGACATACTGGCGTGCCGAAGCAGCGGCTGCGGAGCGCAGACCCGGCCAACGGTGGGGACTGCCGGCGGCCGCCCTCGTGCTCGGCCTCAATCTTGCCGGGTTCCTGCTCCTCGGCCTGGTCGTGTCCTCGGAGTCCTCGCCGCTGTTCGTCGTGGGGATCATGATCCCGAGCCTGCTCGCCGCAGGACTGGCGGTGGCGGTCACGATGTCGAGGGGCAACGGCCCCGTCGTCGACTTCGGGCTCCCGAGATCCGTTCACGAACTCGTCGGTCATATCCGATCCGGTCTGGCCTGGGGTGGAGTCGCCCTCGTCGGTGGAGTGCTGCTCGCACTCGTGCTGCTCTCGCGTATCGATTTTCAGGATCAGGCACCGCTGGGCGGTATGGCAGACATCGCCATGGGGTGGAAAGTCGCTTTCGCGGTGTGGATTTGGATCGGCGCACCGATCTGCGAAGAAACGATGTTCCGCGGCATGTTGTGGGGAGCTCTCGAAAAACGCACTCGACCCATGCCGATGGCGTGGCTGGGCAACCGCTGGGTGGTACTGGTGATCACGGCGGTGATGTTCGCGATCTGGCACCGAGAATGGTGGCGCTTCGTCGTCTTGCTGTGGGGAGGACTCGCCATCGGCATCGCGAGAATGAGAAGTGGCTCGATCGTCGCGTCGACCACGGCCCACTCCGTCAACAACACCTTTCCGGCTTTGGTGATTCTGCTGGCCTGACCGGGCGATTGAGGGTATCGGGTGGTCGTCTGGCAGAATGGACCGCTGTTCGCCCGTCTCCGGTTACGTACCGCGCGGCGGTCACGACAACTCCAACGCAAAACCGGGTTCTCATGCCGTGCGAACCGCTGAATTGCGCAGTGACCACTCCTCGAAAGGCTTCACCAGAACATGGCCGTCAAGATCAAGCTCATGCGTATCGGCAAGATCCGCACCCCGCATTACCGCGTCGTCATTTCCGACGCCCGCACCCGCCGTAACGGCCGTGCAATCGAGACCATCGGGACGTACGAGCCCAAGCAGGACCCCAGCGTCATCGAGATCAACTCCGAGCGTGCGCAGTACTGGCTGGGCGTCGGCGCGCAGCCGACCGAGCCCGTCGAGGCACTGCTGAAGATCACCGGCGACTGGCAGAAGTTCAAGGGCCTGCCCGGCACCGAAGGCACCCTCCGCGTCGCCGAGCCCAAGCCGTCGAAGCTCGACCTCTTCAACGCTGCGCTGGCGCAGGCGGATTCCGAGCCCCAGGGCGAGGCCACCACCGCCAAGAAGAAGAAGGCACCGAAGTCGGACGATTCCGCTGCCGCGGACACCACCGACGCTGCAGCAACCGAGACGGCAGACGCGCCGGCCGCCGAGGCTGCTGAGAAGTGAGTGCCGTTGTCGCCGATGCCGTCGAACATCTCGTTCGCGGCATCGTCGCCAATCCCGATGACGTTCGCGTCGAGATGATCACCGGCCGTCGTGGTCGCACCGTGGAAGTTCACGTGCACCCCGACGACCTGGGCAAGGTCATCGGACGCGGGGGTCGCACCGCTACGGCGCTGCGCACTCTCGTCTCCGGAATCGGTGGTCGCGGCATCCGTGTCGACGTCGTCGACACGGACCAATAGGTCACGTAACCCATCATGGAGCTGGTCATCGGTCGTGTCGCCAAGTCGCACGGCATCAAAGGTGAAGTGGTTGTCGAGGTCCGAACCGACGACCCCGACGACAGATTCGCCGTCGGCACTGTTCTGCGTGGCCGCAAGCCACGATCGAATGCACAGCCCGTGACACACACGGTGGACGCCGTCCGGGAACACTCCGGGCGGCTTCTGCTGCGTCTGAACGGCATCGACGACAAGACCGCAGCGGACGAACTGCGCGGAATTCTCTTCGTCGTCGAATCGACCGATCTCCCACCGTCCGACGATCCGGACGAGTTCTACGATCACGAACTCGAAGGCCTCACCGTGGTACTCACCGACGGTTCGGTCGTCGGTACCGTCCGCGAGGTCCTGCACTCGGCAGCAGGCGAACTGCTGTCCATCACGCCCTCGGCCGATGAGCAATCCGGTCGTTCCGAGATTCTCGTACCCTTCGTTTCGGCCATCGTGACGTCTGTGTCGTTGGCAGACAAGACAATCGAGATCGATCCGCCCGAGGGCTTGCTGGATCCGGAGTAGTTCGTGCGCCTCGACGTCGTCACCATCTTCCCGGAATACCTCACCCCACTGCGTACTGCTCTGCTCGGTAAGGCGATCGATCGCGGGCTGGTATCGGTGGACGTTCACGACCTGCGCTCCTGGACCCACGACGTGCACAAGGCCGTCGACGATTCCCCGTACGGCGGCGGGCCGGGAATGGTCATGAAGCCGACCGTCTGGGGTGACGCACTCGACCAGGTGCTGACCGACGAGTCGCTCCTCGTCGTCCCCACTCCCGCAGGCGTGCCGTTCACGCAACGCACTGCCGAAAGATGGTCCACCGAACAGCATCTCGTGTTCGCGTGCGGTCGCTACGAAGGCATCGATCAACGCGTGTTCGACGACGCCGCACGCCGCGTTCGGGTCGAGGAAGTCAGCATCGGAGACTACGTTCTCATCGGCGGCGAGGCGGCAGTACTGGTCATGGCCGAGGCCGTCGTCAGATTGATGCCGGGCGTACTCGGCAATCAGCAGTCGCACCAAGAGGATTCGTTCTCCGATGGGCTGCTGGAAGGTCCGAGTTACACCCGGCCGGCCCGATGGCGAGAACTCGACGTCCCCGAGATTCTGTTGTCCGGCGACCACGCGAAGATCGCCGCCTGGCGTCGAGAACAATCTCTGCGCAGAACAGCGGACCGACGTCCGGATCTACTGACGGACTGACGTTTTCAGCTGATTCTGCCGTCGGGGAACAACATCGACACGAAGCCGGTCAGGGTGTCCCGTGCGTGCAGTGCGCTGGCGTCGTCGCTCACGTCGACGACGGCCGTGTCCGGGTAACTCTCCATGTCGTCGGCGTAGAAGATGTCTTCACGGGACGACAGGGCCAGTACGTAGCGATTGTCCGCGCCGATGGTTCCCGTCGACAGATGGACCCACCGATCGGACACGCAGCACATCCAGCCCTGCTTGACTGCATGCACGGTCTCGCCAGGTAAGCCGTCGACGATCCCGAAGTGTTGCTTGTAGCCGTCGGCAGCTACGGGGGCCGAGCGTCGCAGCATTCCGATGAGGATGTCGGTCGACGCGGTGGTCAGGCCGCCGCTGCCGTTCAGCAGCCCGGCGTAGTAGCCGACCAGGTCGCTGGGAGTCGTTTCCGTGTTGTACCACTGGTCGTCGCCGGGAGCGTCGGTGTTCCTCAGGGCATATCGCGCCGCGACTGCGCGGACGATCTCGGACGAACCGTATCGATACCAGAGCGTGTATGCGGCATTGTCGTCGGAGAACTCGAGCATGCTGGTCATCGTGGCCAGCTCGTCGGCGGAGACGGGGCGGTTCTGCGACTGCGCCTCGAACATCACCTCGTCGGCAATGAAGAGCTTGGAGACCGACGCCGTTTCGATCGGCTCGTCGGCATCGCTGTTGTAGTAGGAGCCGGTCTCTCGATCCAGCAACGCGAAATTGACATCGGCACCGCGGGCTCGCGCCGATTCCACCGCCATCGGAATACGCGCTTCCAAGGCCACGCCGTCGACCTTCTGGATATCCGGGAACGGCGATGCCGATGTCTCGGCCGAATCCCTGCCACCGGGATCGCCGGCTTGATCATCGGGCGGTACGGAGCACGCGCTCAGGACCAACAGTGCGGCGCAGGTGGCGGTCAGTAACCGAGCCCCCCTGACCATCTACAGAACTCTCCCGCACATAGAACCGCTGACCGACCTGTCCCACACTAGCGGTAGGGTCCATCGCCGTGACCACTGCTCTGAAATCTGTGAACAAGCGCATAGCCGAAGAACTCGATGTTCGCGAAGAACAGGTTCGTGCCGCTGTAGAACTCCTCGACGGCGGGTCCACGGTCCCGTTCATCGCTCGCTACCGCAAGGAGGTCACCGGCACGCTCGACGACGCGCAATTGCGCCAACTCGACGAGCGACTTCGATACCTCCGAGAACTCGACGAGCGGCGAGATGCCGTCATCGAATCGATTCGTTCGCAGGGCAAACTCGACGACGCGCTCGAACAGTCGCTGATGCTGGCCGAGACCAAGGCCCGCGTCGAGGACATCTACCTGCCGTTCAAGCCCAAGCGTCGGACGAAGGCACAGATTGCGCGCGAGGCCGGCCACGAACCCGTCGCAGACGCGCTGTTCACCGATCCGTCCACCGACCCGGCGCAGTTCGATCAGGAGCAGCTCGACGGGGCACGAGCAATTCTCGTCGAGCGTTTCGCCGAGGATGCCGACCTGGTGGGTGAGCTGCGTGAACTGATGTGGACCTCCGGCAAGCTGGTCGCCACCGTGCGCAAGGGAAAAGAGGAGGAAGGCGCGAAATTCTCGGACTATTTCGAGTTCTCCGAACCGTTCACGAGCCTGCCCTCGCATCGCATCCTCGCGACGCTACGTGGTGAGAAGGAAGAGATTCTGTCCCTCGGGTTCGAACCCGAGCGGGACGAGCCGACTCCCGGTGTGCCCAGTGTCTACGAGGGGCGTATCGCAACCAAGTTCGGAATCGCAGATCGCGGCCGCCCGGCCGACAAGTGGCTGCTCGATACCGTTCGCTGGGCATGGCGCACCAAGATGCTGGTCACCGTCTCACTCGATACGCGCATGAGACTGCGCCAGTCGGCCGAGAAGGACGCCGTGGACGTGTTCGCGAGCAACCTCAAAGACCTGTTGTTGGCCGCACCCGCCGGAAACCGCACCACGATGGGACTCGACCCGGGCTTTCGTACCGGAACGAAGGTGGCGATCGTCGACGCCACCGGCAAGGTCGTCGACTACGACACGATCTATCCCCACAAGCCGCAGGGCAAGTGGGACCAGGCGGTGGCCACACTCGCCGGGCTCGCGGCCAAGCACAAGGTGGAGCTCATCGCCATCGGAAACGGTACGGCGTCACGCGAAACCGATTCTCTGGCAGCAGAATTGATTGCAAAGTTCCCGGCGGCGAATTTGACCAAGGTGGTGGTGTCCGAGGCGGGTGCCTCGGTCTACTCGGCGTCGGCGTACGCCTCGAGTGAGCTGCCCGAACTCGACGTCTCCATCCGCGGCGCGGTCTCGATCGCTCGCAGGCTGCAGGATCCGTTGGCCGAGCTGGTCAAGATCGACCCCAAGTCCATCGGTGTCGGCCAGTACCAGCACGACATCTCCGAAACTCTGCTCGCCCGTTCTCTCGGGGCCGTGGTCGAGGATGCGGTGAACGCGGTGGGTGTCGACGTCAACACAGCGTCGGTGCCCTTGCTGTCGAGGGTCTCCGGTATCGCCGGTTCGCTCGCCGAGAGCATCGTGGCGCACCGCGACCAGAACGGTCCGTTCGCCAGCCGCAGCACCCTCAAGGACGTACCGCGCTTGGGGCCCAAGGCTTTCGAGCAGTGCGCCGGGTTCCTGCGTATCTCCGGAGGAGAGGATCCACTCGACCGCTCCAGCGTGCACCCGGAGGCCTATCCTGTCGTGCGCCGCATCGTTGGCAAGGCAGGCGTGGGCGTGCGCGAGGTGGTGGGCAACACCGCACTCCTGCGCCGCCTCGATCCCGCCGAATTCGTCGACGAACGATTCGGGTTGCCCACCGTCACCGATATCATCTCCGAGCTGGAGAAGCCTGGACGCGACCCGCGTCCGGAGTTCAAGACCGCTACTTTCGCAGCCGGTATCGAGAAGGTCGCCGACCTGAAGCCGGGGATGACGCTCGAAGGTGTCGTGACCAACGTGGCGGCGTTCGGTGCTTTCGTCGACGTCGGCGTGCATCAGGACGGACTCGTTCACGTCTCTGCGATGTCGCACAACTTCGTCAAGGACCCGCGTGAGGTCGTCAAATCCGGCGATGTGGTGCGGGTCAAGGTGATGGAGGTCGACATCCCACGTCAGCGCATCGGCCTGAGTCTGCGGTTGGACGACGAGCCCGGTGCGAGCGGTGGCAAGGACGCACCTCGTGGGCAGCAGGGTGACCGCTCCCGCGGTACGTCCTCGAGCAAGGGCAACGGCCGTCAGAGCAATGGCGGCCAGGGCAACCGCCCGCAACGCGACCGACGCGGCGGCCAAGCAGCAACGCCTGCGGCAGGTTCCATGGCCGACGCGTTGCGCAAAGCGGGCTTCGGGAAGTAGCGCTCGGACTTTCCCGGTCGATGCCGACCCCGGCGGCGACGAACGAGAATAGGCTGATTCGGCGATAGCCGTTGTTTCGGGCGTGCTGCGGGAAGGACGTGGAGCGCGTGAGGTGGTTGGAGCACGGTGTCGTCGAGCACGGCCGCCTTCCGTTGCTCTGCTTCCTGCTCGGCCTACTCGTGGGATTTCTGCTGATTCGCCTGAGTGTCAGAATGATTCGCGCAGATGTGAAGTGGTGGCCGGGCAACATCACCCCTGGCGGTCAGCACATTCACCATGTCGTGTTCGGAATCGTGCTGATGCTGTTGGCGGGGATCGGGCTCATCGCGGTGTACGTGGACGGGTCGCAGACCATCGGTGCCGTGCTGGCGGCGATCTTCGGCAGCGGTGCTGCCCTCGTGCTCGACGAATTTGCCCTCATCTTCTATCTCCGCGACGTCTACTGGTCCGAGCAGGGCCGAACATCCGTCGATGCGGTATTCGCAGCCGTCGCCTTCACCGGGTTCCTGCTACTGGGACTTCACCCGTTGGAGTTGCTCAGCCCCGCCGATTTCCGGGCCGATCCCGATCCCTGGGTTCGCGGAACACTCGGTGTGCTGGCACTGCTCAACCTGAGTCTGTGCGTCGTCGTGCTGCTCAAGGGCAAGATCTGGACCGGGCTGATCGGGCTGTTCGTTCTGCCCATCCTCATTCTGGCCGCGGTCCGACTCAGCAGGCCGAGTGCACCCTGGGCGAGGTGGCGCTACACGAGCAGACCGAAGAAGATGGAGCGTGCGCTGCGGCGAGAGAAGAAGTGGCGCAGGCCGTTGATACGGGCCAAGATCTACCTGCAGGATGCGATCGCGGGCAAGCCCAGCATTGTTCACGCGGTCGAGGCCACCGAGGACGAGCTCGCGCGGACCGTTGTGCCTGCACCCCAGGCCGGAACCGTGGCCCAGTCCTCGGTCGGGGCGATTTCCTCGAACGCCTGACGGTCTGGCACAATAGGCGGGTTGCCTCTCGCGAGGCACACACCTCACTCGGAGTACGAACCAGTTGTGCCGCCCCGGTGGCGAGCCGCTCGGTTCCTCTGCTCAAGCGCAGAACGCAAGGATGGCACAACCGATGAACACCCTGGACTTTCTCGACAATCAGTCGCTGCGTAGCGACATCCCCGATTTCCGCCCCGGCGACACGCTGAACGTGCACGTCAAGGTTATCGAAGGCTCGAAAGAGCGTATTCAGATCTTCAAGGGCGTCGTGATTCGACGTCAGGGCGGTGGCGTTCGCGAGACGTTCACCGTTCGTAAGGTGTCGTTCGGCGTCGGCGTGGAGCGCACTTTCCCGGTGCACAGCCCCAACATCGCGCAGTTCGAGGTCCTCACTCGCGGCGACGTTCGTCGCGCGAAGCTGTACTACCTCCGCGATCTGCGTGGCAAGGCCGCCAAGATCAAAGAAAAGCGCTGACCCGGTCGTATCGACCGCTTCGAGCAGCAACCATGCCGCGTCACCGAACATCGGTGACGTGGCATGGTGCGTTGGAGCCACCGCCCTGATGTTTCGGACGCACCGGTACGAGCGATGCTCGGTGAAAACGCCGCAGGCGCGGACCGACCGGCCCGCGGGCGACGGTTGCGGCTAACCTGTCCAGGTGACGCAGTCCCCACAGGATCCGACCCCACAGGGTTCGACGAACGAGCCCGACGACGAGTCTCCCCGGAACAAGCGTGCGGATCGCAAGCAGCGGTCCTTCTGGCGTGAACTTCCCATCCTCATTCTGGTAGCTCTCGTGCTGAGTTTTCTGCTTCAGACGTTCGTCGCCCGGGTCTATCTCATCCCATCCGAATCGATGGAACCGACACTGCACGGCTGCGCCGGCTGCACCGGGGACCGCATCGTCGTGGAGAAGATCGGCTATCGATTCGGCGATCCGAAGCCCGGCGATATCGTCGTGTTCCGCGGCCCCGATTCCTGGAACGACGAATTCGTCTCGCAGCGCTCCGACAATTCGGTCATCCGCGGGGCCCAGGAAGTGGGCTCTTTGATCGGAGTCGTCGCTCCGGACGAGAACGATCTGGTCAAACGTGTCATTGCCACCGGCGGTCAGACGGTCGAGTGCTGTGACGCTCAGGGACGGGTGCTCGTGGACGGAAAGCCGTTGGACGAGCCGTACATACAGATGGATTTCCCGTTCGTTCCGGACACGATGACGTGCGAGACCGAATTGAAGTCGGGCCGGTGCTTCGACCCTGTAACGGTGCCCGAGGGCAACATCTGGGTCATGGGCGACAATCGCAGCAATTCGCGAGACTCGCGGTATCACGTCACCGACGAGTTCACCGGCACCGTTCCGCTGGACAACGTGATAGGTAAGGCCGTGGCCACCGCGTTGCCGCCATCGCGAACCGGCCTCCTGGACTCGCCGGACATTCAGGGTCGATGACGGCCCGTCCTCGTCCCGCGCCTCGTGCGCGCGCATCTCTGAGCCGCTCGTCGTGGCCGCCGCGTCCCATCATCAGGAGGGCGGCGGGGCTGCGGACCATGGAATCGGCACTCGAACGCAACGGGCTCGGTCCGGTTGCGGGTGTCGACGAAGCAGGCAGGGGAGCCTGCGCGGGGCCGTTGACGGTCGCGGCGTGCATCCTGGGCTCTCGGTCGCACACTGCCCTCGCGGACCTCGACGATTCCAAGAAGCTGACCGAGCGTCGCCGGGAGGAGCTCTTTCCCCGGATCAAGAAATTGGCACTCGCGTGGAGTGTGGTGTTCGTCGACGCGGCCGAGGTCGACCGCATCGGGGTACACGTGGCGAACATCGAGGGAATGCGCCGCGCGGTGGCGGGCCTGAGCCTCACTCCCGGGTATGTCCTCACCGACGGCTTTCGGGTTCCCGGACTTCCGGTGCCGTCTCTACCCGTCATCGGAGGGGACGCCACAGCTGCCTGCATCGCTGCGGCCAGTGTCCTGGCCAAGGTGTCCAGAGACCGGTTGATGGTGCAGATGGACACCGACATTCCCGGTTACGGATTCGCCGTGCACAAGGGGTACAGCACACGTGCGCATTCGACCGCGATGACCACGCTCGGCCCGAGCCGAGAGCATCGAATGTCCTATGCCAACGTGGCTGCCGCGGCAGCCGGTCGCTCGCGTAGCGAGGTCGACGCACTGGGGCGAATGGACTGCACCGACGACGGTGCGCCATGATTGAATTTCACGCCCGACTGGAGGATGAAAGAGACCGATGAGTGCCGAAGATCTCGAAAAGTACGAAACCGAGATGGAGCTCTCGCTGTACCGCGAGTATCGGGACATCGTCGGACAGTTCAACTATGTCGTCGAAACCGAGCGTCGTTTCTATCTCGCGAACTCCGTCGAACTCATTCCGCACAATGCCGACGGTGAGATCTACTTCGAATTGCGGATGTCCGACTCGTGGGTATGGGACATGTACAGACCGGCTCGTTTCGTCAAGCACGTGCGGGTGATCACGTTCAAGGACGTCAACATCGAAGAGCTGGACAAACCGGATCTGCGTCTCCCCGAATAGTCCTACCCGGGTCGGATCGGCAGGTGTGCCCGGTGCCTGACGGGCGCACCTGGACGGTTCCGCTCGGCAGATTTCCCGTGTGGAGTGTTCCGAAGCGCACCGATCAGCGAAAAGCTGGACAACCGACCGAATAATTCCGCGTGTTCTGTTTCGAGCAGAGGCCCGTTGCCGGGTTACGTCGAGCGCGGGAGAATCGTCGAAATGTGAACGCCGAATTCTGTTGTCTCACATAGTATTTCGATTTAATGATGCAAATAGCTTCCGGTATTCACACGTTTTCGTACCGAATGTTTTCGACCCTACGCCGATGTGAACATCGTTGGGTCTTTGCCTCGGTCCGATAATCGGTGGTAGAACTTGAATTACCACATTCTCCCAGACGCGTAAGAGGTACGAGATGGCACGCAAGACGCTTGTCCAGATGATCGACGATGTCGACGGCTCGGTAATCAAAGAAGGCCAGGGGGAGTCGATCGAATTCGGTATCGGTGGAAACCAGTACCGCATCGACTTGAATCTCAAGCATGCGAACGAACTGCACGAGCAGCTGGCTTTCTGGATCGAGCACGCCGAGAAGATTTCCGGTCGCCGCCCCCGCAAGACCGGTGCCGCGCCTGCACCGGCTCGAGGAAAGGTCGATCTGCAGGACATCAGAGCGTGGGCTCGCGAAAACGGCCACGAGGTCAGCGCCCGAGGTCGAATCAGCCAGGAAGTTCAGGCCGCCTACGAGGCTGCGCACTGACCGCCTCCCAGCCTTGATATGCCCGCTGTCTTCGGTCAGCGGTAGTTCGGTCATCGAATTCGATTACCGATTCCGTGCTTCAGCTCCGTCCGTGCAGTAATCCGGACGGAGCTTTTGCATGTTCGAACCATTTGTCGGGCGATCGACAGGGCATGAACGCCGGTAAGCACACAGGTACGACAAAACAGGTGTGTCGGCCCTGCGATTCGACGGTTCTCTCCACAGGATTGCGCGTGTCCACAGGGCAATGCGGCACCTGCACTTTCTCGGAATCACCTCCTTTCGGTCGTGTCACCGTCATGGCGACCGGATCCGGCCGTGCTGTGCGGCCGCAGAGTGGAGGAATTCGACATGCCGACCAATCAAGAACTCGGGGCCCGCGGTGAGGACCTTGCTGCACGCCATCTCGAGCACATCGGCCTGGAGGTGATCGAGCGGAATTGGCGGCATCGTTCGGGGGAGCTCGACATCATTGCGCGCGAGGGCGAGACGATGGTGTTCGTCGAAGTCAAAACGCGTTCGGGAATCGGTTACGGAACGCCGGCGGAAGCGGTGACGTACACCAAGCAGACTCGGATCAGAGGATTGGCGTTGCAGTGGCTTTCGCTTCGCGGAGGGCCGTGGGTCCACATCCGATTCGACGTGATCGCCATCGTGATCGGTCGCGGTGACGACCCTGTTCTCACTCACGTCAGGGCGGCGTTCTGATGCCCCTGGGACGAGCCCATTCGGTGGCGGTCAACGGCGTCGACGGAGTGTTGGTGGAGATCGAAGCCGATATCGGTCAGGGTCTTCCGGGGACCCATCTGGTGGGACTGCCCGATACCGCGCTGAACGAATCGCGTGATCGGGTCAAGGCCGCGGTGAAGAATTCGGGTGGTACCTGGCCGGACAGTCGAGTGATTCTCGCGTTGTCTCCGGCGACGTTGCCCAAGGGTGGCTCGGTGTACGACCTCGCGCTGGCATTGTCGGTCCTCGACGCCGCCAAGGCCATTCCGCGGGGAAGCCTGTCGGAGACGGTGTTTCTGGGGGAGTTGGCTCTGGACGGCAGGTTGCGAGCGGTCCGCGGGGTACTGCCCGGAGTGCTCGCGGTGAAGGCGGCGGGGTGGCAGCGGGTGGTGGTGCCGAGTCGGTGTCTGCCCGAAGCGGGTCTGGTGGACGGTATCGAGGTGTTGGGTGCCGATTGCCTGGCAGATGTCGTTGCGTGGCTTCGTGGTGAGCAGGCGCTGGAATCGCCCACCCCCACCGACTGGCATCAGGAGAGTTACCCGGATCTCAGTGACGTTGCCGGTCAGGCAGATGCCCGATGGGCGTTGGAGGTCGCTGCGGCCGGTGCGCATCACATCATGTTGACCGGGCCACCGGGCATCGGGAAAACAATGCTCGCGCAACGTCTTCCGGGAATACTCCCGCCGCTCACCGAGTCCGAGGCGCTGGAGGTGACCGCGATCCATTCGGTGGCGGGGCTGCTGACGAGCGCGCGACCGCTGATCACGTCACCGCCGTTCATCGCGCCACACCATTCGACGTCGGTGAGCGCGTTGGTCGGCGGAGGTACCGGTATGGCCAAGCCCGGCGCAGTCAGTCGCGCGCATCGCGGAGTTCTGTTCCTCGACGAATGCGCCGAGATGAGCATCCGGGTACTCGAAGCGTTGCGAACCCCACTCGAAGACGGTGAAATTCGGATTGCGCGTCGCGACGGGGTGGCCCGGTACCCGGCGAGGTTCCAACTCGTCCTGGCGGCCAATCCGTGTCCGTGCGCACCGGCGCGGCAGGCCGACTGCGTGTGCGCGCCCACTGCTCGCCGCAAGTACTTGGGAAAACTGTCCGGACCGCTCCTCGACCGGGTCGATCTCCGAATTCAGATGATGGGAGTCGCGACCGGGGCGCTGGTCGACGACATCGGAGAAGGAACGGCCGATATTCGCGCCCGCGTGACGGGAGCGAGGGATGCTGCCGCTCATCGTTGGTCGGAGTTCGGGTGGAGGACCAATGCGGAAGTGCCCGGACCCGCACTGCGTCAACGGTTTCGGCTCGCTCGGTCGACGCTGGCACCGATCGAGCGGGCATTGCGCAATGGATCGCTGACCGCGCGCGGCGCGGATCGTGCGATTCGGGTGGCGTGGACTCTGAACGATCTCGCCGGCGGCACCGTGCCCGGTGCAGACGAGGTCGGTGCCGCACTGGATTTTCGAGACAGGGGAGTGGCATGACCTATGACGCACGTCGGCTGGCGTGGGCGTATCTGTCTCGGGTGGCACAGGGTCCGCATCGCACGGTGACGGACCACGCCGCTGCCCACGGCCCCGAGGTCACCGCCGCAGCCGTACGCGCCGGACACTTGGGTGAGCGACTGGCAGCACGGGCTCATGTCGACACTGCAGCAGCAGATCTGGACCACATGGCCGCTCTCGGTGGACGGCTGATCACCCCTGACGACGACGAGTGGCCTGCGTGGCGTTTTCTCGGCTTCGATGGGTCCGGCCTCACCGCGGGTGTCGACACATCGCCGCCGATCGCACTGTGGGCGTTGGGAAACCGGTCTGTCGGAGCAGACACCGAACGATCGGTGTCGATAGTCGGAACCCGAGCGTCGAGTCCGTACGGCGACCACGTCACTGCCGAGATTTCCGCCGATCTGGCGCTGGACGGCTGGACCGTCGTATCGGGGGCTGCGTTCGGTATCGATGCGGCAGCGCACCGTGCGGCGCTCGGAGTCGAGGGGACGACGATGGCGGTGCTCGCCTGCGGCGTCGACCGGGCATACCCGGCGGGACACTCCCGCCTGTTGCGTCAGATCGCCTCGAGCGGGGTGGTTCTCAGTGAATACGCGCCGGGCACCACTCCGGCCAAGCACCGGTTCCTGGCGCGCAACCGGTTGGTGGCGGCACTCGGATCGGCGGTGGTGGTCGTGGAGGCGGGATGGCGGAGCGGGGCGCGCAACACCGCGGCGTGGGCGGCGAAACTGGGCCGCCCCGTTCTTGCCGTGCCGGGGCCCGTCACCTCTCCGACGTCGAAGGGATGCCATCGCATGATTCGTGAGGGTGAGGCCGTTCTGGTGTCGAGCTCGCACGATGTGGTCGCCGAGGCCGGGGCGCTCGGCTCGCCGGAGGAACCCCGTCCCGATCTGTTCCGGGAAATCGATGCGCTGTCCGAGACCGCACTGTTGATCTACGACGCGCTGCCGGCCACGGGAGCGTTGTCCACCCGTGAACTGTCGGAGAGTTCCGGAGTTCCGTTGTCGAAGGTCCGCGCCGCGCTACCGGTGATGGAGATGGACGGCTTCGTGAGCAACGACGAAACCGGGTGGGCCCGGGTGGTGCGTGGCTGAGGTGACGGCCCTACCGAGGCCCGGTGAAGGTAGGGTGTTAGGTAATGCTTAGTCGGTGCAGTGAGCATCGGCGTCGTTCGCTCGAAGAGGGGTCTGTAGTGCCGCGTAAGAAAACCACGTTGACCGTAGTGCGCACGGAAGCGCTGACCCCGCACATGCACCGGGTGTATCTGGGTGGTCCAGGCTTCGAGGAGTTCGACGCCATCGATAAGACCGATGCGTACGTCAAGCTGTTCTTCGGAACCGAGGACGAACCGATCATGCGGACTTATACCGTTCGATCCGTCGACACCGACGCGCGGGAAATCGCCATCGACTTCGTGGTGCACGGCGACGAGGGCGTCGCCGGACCGTGGGCCACACGCGCGAAGCCGGGCGACGAGATGTCGTTCTTCGGGCCGTCGGGGGCATACGCGCCTCGCCCCGATGCGGATTGGCACCTGTTCGCAGGCGACGAATCGGCTATCCCGGCCATCTCGGCTGCGGTCGAGGCCCTCCCGGAAGACGCCATCGCCAAGGTGTTCATCGAGGTCGGCGATCGTCACGACGAGATCTACATGGAGACTCTCGCAGTCGTCGACGTCACCTGGGTGCACCGGGGCGCGTCGTCGAACGAGATCGGCGACGACCGGGCCGGAGACAACGCACCGCTGATCGAGGCCGTCAAGAACACCGAATGGCTACCCGGGCAGGCGCAGGTGTTCGTCCACGGTGAGGCGCAGGCCGTCATGCACAACCTCCGTCCGTACATCCGCAAGGAACGTGGGGTCGGGGCCGAGTGGGCGTCGATCTCGGGTTACTGGCGTCGGGGGCGGACCGAGGAAACCTTCCGAGCCTGGAAGCGTGAGCTGGCACAGGCGGAGGCGGGAGTCGACGCCTGATCGAGCACCGACGTCCGCCCGACGGCGTGTCCGGTTGTCGCGCGAGACGTCAGCGCCCAAGCTGAGCCGATGACCGATTCGCTGCCGCCGCACCTGGAGGTGCACGTCGAGGAGTTCGCCGAACACCTGCGCCTCGGCCGGGAACGGTCGGAGCACACCATCCGGGCCTACGTTGCCGACGCGCGTTCGTTACTGGCGCACCTGGCCGCGTCCTCACCGGGCGCAACGATCGCCGATCTGGATCTGCGTGTCGTGCGCTCGTGGTTGGCGGGGTACTCGGCGGCCGGCGCGGCCCGGACATCTATGGCCAGGCGCACCTCGTCGGTGCGAACGTTCGGGGCGTGGCTCGAACGGGTCGGGGCTGTGAAGGTTGGCCCCGCGCAGCGTCTCGCGTCCCCGTCGGGTCACCGCACCCTGCCCGGAGTGCTGCGTCACGATCAAGCGACGCGAGCGCTGGACGCTGCCGAGTCGGGTGCCGCCGAACTCGATCCCATAGCGCTGCGCGATCGACTCGTCGTCGAACTGTTGTATGCGACCGGGGTCCGCGTGGGGGAGCTGTGCGGTCTCGATGTCGACGACGTGGACACCGATCGACGAGTCGTTCGGGTGGTGGGCAAGGGCAACAAGGAACGGTCGGCACCGTACGGTCTGCCGGCCGCGCAGGCACTCGACGCCTGGCTCACCGACGGCAGGCCTGCCCTGGCCGTCGATCGATCCGGACCGGCCCTGTTGCTCGGGCGTCGGGGTGGACGACTCGACCAGCGACAGGCCAGGTCGGCGGTGCATGCTGTGCTGGAGACGGTCCCCGGCGGACCCAGCCTGGGACCGCACGGCCTCCGCCATACGGCAGCCACGCATCTGCTGGAAGGAGGTGCAGATCTCCGGGTGGTGCAAGAACTGCTCGGACATGCATCTCTTGCCACGACGCAGATCTACACTCACGTATCCGTCGAACGGTTGCGGGCGGTGCACGATCAGGCGCATCCCAGAGCATGAGCGTCGAGCTGGGCGGCGCATCGTTTGGTAGCGTCTGCCCAGGATCGACTACACCGAATACGGGGGACCGTGGACCGCGACCGACCGCAAGGTAAATCGGAGCCGTGGTCGACGCATGGCCACAGTGCGCCGGTGAACGGGGCACGACCCGGCAGTGCAGTCGACGGCAGTGCAGTCGCCGGCCGGGGTGACGATGCCGCCGGATCCGTACCGTCGGAACCGATGTCCACTCCACGCTCCACGCCCCGGCAGCCCCCGCCGTGGCAGACGCCCGATTCTGCGCAGCGACCACCCGTGCCCCCGCGGTACAACCCGCCCGTGCCGCTTCGACCGGGCCCGCCGGCCGCCTATCCCGACGCACAGATGCCGCCCGTTCCGCCCGTCGGGGACGATCGGTCGCAGGCCCAGCCGGCCCAGCAGGCACCCTGGTCCCCGCAGCCGTGGGCAGGTGCCCCGAATCCGTATCGTCCGAGCAGTCAGGACCTGGGTGCCGAATCGCTGCTGAAACGACCCAAGCGCACCTCGTCGTCGGGGTGGCGTCGCGGTGTGCACCGGTTGACCGGTGGCGTCATCAACCCCGGCGAGTCGACGGCCGAGGAGCGCTACCGCAACCAGGTCGATCGCATACGCCAGCCGGTGCTGGGGGACTACCGCATCGCGTTCCTGTCGCTCAAGGGCGGGGTCGGCAAGACGACGACCACTCTGGGTCTGGGGTCGACGTTCGCGTCGCTGCGCGGAGATTGCGTCATTGCCGTCGACGCGAACCCGGATTTCGGGACACTCGGAGAGCGGGTACCGCGTCAGACCGCGTCGACTGTTCGCGACTTGTTGGCCGCAGCCCCGAACATTCGCCGGTATTCCGACATTCGCGCTCATACCTCGCAGGCACCGAGCCGACTGGAAGTGTTGGCCGGTGAGCGGGATCCCTCGGCGTCGGAGATGTTCGGCGAAGAGGACTATCGCGCGGTCATCGACATGCTGCAGGTCTATTACAACCTGATCCTCACCGACTGCGGAACCGGCATCATGCACTCGGCGATGAACGGGGTGCTGCAGCTGGCCAATGCGCTGGTTCTGGTCAGTTCGCCGGCCGTCGACGGGGCACGCAGTGCAGCCGCGACTCTGGACTGGCTGGAACTGCACGGATACGGCCATCTGGTCGAGCGCACGGTCGTGGTGATCAGTTCGGTCCGACCGGGTTCGTCCGCGGTCGACATGAACTTGTTGCAGCAGCACTTCCTGGAACGCTGCCGCGCGGTGCTGGTGGTTCCGTTCGACGAGCACCTCGCCGAGGGGGCCGTGGTCGATCTCGAGAAGCTGCGTCCCCAGACCAGGAGCGCTTTCGTCGAGCTTGCCGCCATGGTCGCGGACGACTTTCCTGCCGCGTCCGGTCGTCACTCCGGCCCTGCGCGCTGACCGTCACCGAACCGGCTCCGGCACGGGTTTCAATCTGATCGGACGGGCACGCACCAGGGCAGTCGGATCGAGGTATTCGCGGCCCCGCTTGATGCCCCAATGCAGGCATGTCGCCGTGCAGCCGTCGTGTCCCGACGTCAGCGAACCCAGGACTTGGCCGCGTCGTACTCGTGCTCCGGCCCCGACCGCCGCCGTCACGGGTTCGTACGTCGATCGAAGTCCGCCCGGATGGTCCACCGACACCACCGGCTTACCGGCCACGACGCCCGCGAACACGACCGTGCCGTCGGCGACGGCCAGAACCGAGGTGCCGTCCGCCGCGGCGAGGTCGACCCCGCGATGGCCGGGGAGCCAATCGTGTTCCGGGCGGTCGAACGGTGTCACGACGCTAGGGTGCGGCCGTATCGGCCACGCGAACGAGTCCGATTCGGCTGCCGCGGCCGGCGTGGTCAGCACGATCGCGGCAAGAACGCAGGCGATGCAGCCGGTACGAAGAGTGTTCACTCGTCGACGATGGCCTGTGAATGTGCTGGAAAACGAGGCCCGGCACGAATTGTGGACAACCGAAAGATTCGTCCACAGGCACCGGAATCTCTTGACAGTCGGGCCTGGTTATGACGGGGGCCGCCGCAGGTCTACACTCCTTGTTGCGGCCTGTGCGTGCACGGGTCGACTTCGCGCGTCCGCGTCATCGTATCGACTGCCTCGGCAGAGTTCACGATACGAGAACCGGTTGTCGGCGGTCCTGATCCCCCTGTGGTTCAGGTCCGACAACTTCGGCGGTCGCCAGGGCAGAGGTCACCGACACTCTGCGTCAACCGAACCATGAAAGAGAGTTATTCAGCCATGGCTGTAGTAACAATGAAGCAGCTGCTCGACAGCGGCACACACTTCGGACACCAGACCCGTCGCTGGAACCCGAAGATGAAGCGATTCATCTTCACCGACCGCAACGGCATCTACATCATCGACTTGCAGCAGACTCTGACCTTCATCGACAAGGCCTACGAGTTCGTCAAGGAGACGGTCGCCCACGGCGGCACCGTTCTGTTCGTCGGCACCAAGAAGCAGGCACAGGAGTCCATCGCCGCTGAGGCAACTCGCGTGGGCATGCCCTACGTGAACCAGCGCTGGCTCGGTGGCATGCTCACCAACTTCCAGACCGTGCACAAGCGCCTGGTCCGCCTCAAGGAGCTCGAGGCAATGGAGCAGACCGGTGGCTTCGAGGGACGCACCAAGAAGGAAATCCTCATGCTCACGCGTGAGATGACCAAGCTCGATCGCACCCTCGGCGGCATCCGCGACATGGCCAAGGTTCCGTCGGCCATCTGGATCGTCGACACCAACAAGGAGCACATCGCCGTCGGCGAAGCGCGCAAGCTGAAGATCCCGGTCATCGCGATCCTGGACACCAACTGCGATCCCGACGTGGTCGACTACCCGATCCCGGGTAACGACGACGCGATCCGTTCCGCTGCGCTGCTGACCAAGGTCGTCGCATCCGCAGTGGCCGAAGGTGTGCAGGCCCGTGCAGGCCAGAACACCGCAACCGACGCCAAGCCCGAGGTCGGCGCAGGCGAGCCGCTCGCAGAGTGGGAGCTCGAGCAGCTCGCACAGACGTCCCCGGCCGCTGACGCTCCGGCAGCAGAGGCTCCCGCAGCCGATGCGCCGGCCGCCGACGCCCCGGCAGCAGAAGAAGCACCGGCAGCAGAAGAAGCACCGGCCGCTCAGGCTTGATCGAATTCGGTCCCGGTTCACCCTCAAGGGTGGGCCGGGGCCGCTTCGGTATGTCAGGGTTGTGATCGGTCCGGCTCCACAGCGAGCCCGTCGATCACGCTTCGAGAACAGCACTTTCGTCAACGCCCGTATTCAGACTTTTGAGGAGGCTCGCCCACGATGGCGAACTACACTGCCGCCGACGTCAAGCGGCTCCGCGAGCTCACCGGCTCCGGAATGATGGACTGCAAGAACGCACTCGCCGAGAACGACGGCGACTACGACAAGGCCGTCGAGTACCTGCGTATCAAGGGTGCCAAGGACGTCGGCAAGCGCGCCGAGCGCAACACCGCCGAAGGCCTCGTCGTCGCCGAGGGTGGAGTGCTCGTGGAGATCAACTCCGAGACCGACTTCGTGGCCAAGAACGACGAGTTCCAGACGTTCGCCGCGTCCGTCGCGGCGACGGCTGCAGCAGGCGAGCCTGCTGATGTCGACGCTCTCAAGGCACTCGACCTGAACGGCAAGACCGTCGAGACGGCTCTGAACGAGTTGTCGGCCAAGATCGGCGAGAAGCTCGAAATTCGCCGCGTCGTGTCCTACGACGGCAACACCGCGACCTACCTGCACAAGCGCAGCGCGGACCTGCCGCCTGCCGTCGGCGTGCTGGTCGAGTACACCGGTGACGGCGACGCCGCCGGAGATGCTGCGCGCGCTGCCGCGATGCAGATCGCAGCGCTCAAGGCCAAGTACGTCACCCGTGACGAGGTTCCCGAGGATCTGGTCGCCGCCGAGCGTCGGATCGCAGAAGAAACCGCGCGCGAAGAGGGCAAGCCGGAGCAGGCTCTGCCGAAGATCGTCGAAGGTCGCGTCAACGGATTCTTCAAGGACGTCGTTCTCACCGAGCAGAAGTCGGTTCAGGACGGCAACAAGACCGTCAAGGCCATCCTCGACGAGGCCGGCGTGACCATCACCCGTTTCTCCCGATTCGAGGTCGGCGCCAGCTAGTTTGCGCTCGATCCGATCGGGGCGATGCCGTTCATTCGATTTCATCGAGTGGACGGCATCGTTCGTGCGCGAGGCAGGTCGGAGCCGTGTCCACCGATCGGGTGCCGATAGGGCAGGATGATCGGTGAGTAAACCGTAGTGTTCGACGAGTACCGAGGAGAGCTATGACCGATCCGGCCCCTGACCGTCCCGGGTTCCGACGCGTGATGCTCAAACTGGGTGGGGAGATGTTCGGTGGTGGCCAGGTGGGGCTCGATCCGGATGTCGTGAACAACGTTGCCGAGCAGATCGCCGAGGTGGTGGCCACCGGAGTTCAGGTCGCCGTGGTGATCGGTGGCGGAAACTTCTTCCGCGGTGCCGAATTGCAGCAGCGGGGGATGGACCGATCTCGCTCGGATTACATGGGCATGCTCGGCACGGTCATGAATTGTCTTGCGCTGCAGGATTTTCTGGAAAAGCAGGGTGTTGCCACCAGAGTCCAGACCGCGATCACGATGGGCCAGGTGGCCGAGCCGTACCTTCCGCTGCGCGCGCGACGGCACCTCGAGAAGGGGCGTGTCGTCATCTTCGGCGCAGGTATGGGCATGCCGTACTTCTCGACGGATACCACGGCGGCGCAGCGGGCGCTCGAGATCGGTGCCGAGGTGCTGTTGATGGCCAAGGCCGTCGACGGTGTCTACTCGGCCGATCCACGGCTCGATCCCGACGCGACGATGTTCGACACGATCACCCACCGCGAAGCCATCGAGCGAGGCCTCAAAGTTGCCGACGCGACTGCCTTCAGCCTCTGCATGGACAATCAGATGCCGATGTTGGTGTTCAATTTGCTGATTCAGGGAAACATTGCTCGCGCCGTGTCGGGCGAGAACATCGGCACGCTGGTCACGTCGTGAATGCCGCCGACACGACCGCGAACGAACCGAGAACGAAGACGATGGAGGACAGATCGTGATTGACGAAGCTCTCTTCGACGCCGAAGAGAAGATGGAAAAGGCCGTATCGGTTGCCCGTGACGATCTGTCCTCGATCCGCACCGGGCGGGCCAACCCGGGAATGTTCTCGCGCATCGTCATCGAGTACTACGGTGCCCCGACGCCGATCACCCAGCTGGCCAGCATCAGCGTGCCGGAGGCGCGATTGGTGGTGATCAAGCCGTACGAGTCGAATCAGCTCGGACCGATCGAAACCGCTATCCGCAATTCCGATCTCGGCGTCAACCCCACCAACGACGGCAACCTGATTCGTATCGGCGTGCCGCAGCTGACCGAGGAACGACGCCGCGAGTTCGTCAAGCAGGCCAAGGGCAAGGGCGAGGACGCCAAGGTGTCCATTCGCAACGTGCGCCGCAAGACGATGGAAGAGCTCAAGCGCATCCAGAAGGACGGCGAGGCCGGCGAGGACGACGTCGTACGTGCCGAGAACGAGCTCGACAAGACCACCGCTAAGTACACCGCCTCCGTCGACGAACTGGTCAAGCGCAAAGAGGGTGAATTGATGGAGGTCTGACCTCCTTCGATAGTTGCGCAACACGGTGGAATGACGATGAATATCGAGGAGTTGACGACAGTGGTGGGACCGGATCGGCAGGAGGGCAGCGGCACGCCCGCTGGCTCGTCCGGGGTCGCCGCCACGAAGTCCGCCGGCAAGGCGGGTCGAAATCTGCCTGCCGCGATCGGCGTCGGCGGCAGTTTGGGTATCGGGTTGATCCTCGTGCTCGTGTTCGTGCCGCTGGTATGGATCGGTGTTGTGGCCGTGGCGTTGGCCGTCGCGACGTACGAGGTGTCCAAGCGGCTCCGCGAGGGCGGTGTTCTCGTTCCGCGCATCCCGCTGATCCTCGGTGGTCAGGCCATGATCTGGCTGGGCTGGCCGTTCGGTGCCGTCGGAGTGCTCAGTGCGGCTGTGGGCACCGTCGTGGTCTGCATGGTGTGGCTGTTGCTGAGACAAGGCTTCGGTACTGCTCCCAAGAACTATCTCGAAGAACTCTCCGTCACCGTTCTGGTGGCGTGTTGGCTACCACTGTTGGCCTCGTTCGCCGTTCTGATGGTCCTGCAGGACAACGGTGCCGGTCGCATCCTGGTCTTCGTCATCGGCGTCGTGTGCTCGGATGTCGGTGGTTACATCGCCGGTGTGCTGTTCGGCAAACACCCGATGGCACCGGCCATCAGCCCGAAGAAGTCCTGGGAAGGGCTGGTCGGATCGCTCATCTTCTGCGTCATCGGTTGCCTGCTGACGGTGACCCTGATTCTCGAGGCCAATTCGATGATCGGTGTCCTGCTGGGAGTCGTGCTGGTCGTGACGGGAACACTGGGCGACCTCATCGAATCGCAGGTCAAGCGCGACCTTCGAATCAAGGACATGGGCTCGTTGCTGCCCGGCCACGGCGGCATCATGGACAGACTCGACTCGTTGCTGCCCTCTGCGTTCGTTGCGTGGCTCGTCTTCACCGTGTTGCTCTGACCGACTCCGCCGGACGATGAGCGGTGATCGCGGCGGGGTGATTCCCAGTCCCAACATCTGGCACTGGCCGCATCTGTACGAGGCGGAGAACAGGGCTCAGGACGTCGACGGCGCTGTGTTCGCGACCATTCGATCGACCGTCGATTGGACGGCCGAGAACGTCGTGGACGTGGGCTGCGGCAGCGGTTTCCATCTTCCGATCTTCGCTGCGGACGCTCGGTACGTCATCGGTGTGGAACCGCACGCCCCATTGGTGGCCGCAGCCCGCACGCGCGTCGAGTCACTTGCGAACGTCGACGTGCGTGCGGGTAGAGCGGACGCGCTGCCCGTCGACACAGGTTCGGTCGATCTCGTCCACGCGCGAACCGCGTATTTCTTCGGCCCCGGCTGCGGCCCGGGTATCAGCGAAGCGATGCGAGTTCTGCGGCCCGGAGGGGCGTTGGTGGTCGTGGACCTCGACGCGACGGCGTCTCCGTACGGGGACTGGATGCGTGCGGATCTCCCGCACTACGATCCGGCGGCCGTCGAGGCGTTCTTCGATGCCCAGGGATTCGAGATGCGACGCGTCGACACGAGGTGGGCGTTTCCCGACCGCCGGGTTTTGCGGGATGTGCTGGGAATCGAGTTCTCACCGCGGGTAGCGCGCGCTGCGGCACGGCAGGTCGACGGCCTCACCCTGAATGTGCGCTATCGCATCCACGTTCGATACAAGCCGACCGGCGTCGAGTCGATCTGAGCCTGGCTCGGCTGCGAGCGATCAGGACGCGGCAGAGATTCCGAAGATTCGAGCCAGTTCGTTGATCTTGAGGGCCTTTGCCAGACGCGGCAGATCGCTGCCGTCCTTGACGTGAGCACCGTCGGCACCGAGAGCGTCGATGACATCGTGAGCCCAGGACACGTCGGTCGGGGAGGGGGCCAGTTCGCGGTTGACGATGGCCACCTGATCGGTGTGCATACACAGTTTGCCTGCCATGCCCATCGAGAGCGTCAGGGCTGCATCGCGCCCGAGGATGCTGTCGTTCGCGGTCAGTGTCGGACCGTCGATGGGTCCGGGCAGTCGTGCGACGCGCGAGGAGACGACCAGTCGCGAGCGCGGGTAGGCCATGGCGAGCGGGTCGTCGCTCATGCCCGTGTCGCGTCGGAAGTCGCCGCTGCCGAAGGCGAGACGGAATGTCGAGTCCGCGCGCGCGATTTCGGTGGCGGCCTCGAGTCCTGCTGCCGATTCGACCAGCGCGAGGATCGGGGTGCCGTCGGCGAGGCGGGCGGCTGTCGCCTCGACCTGACCGCCGCTCTCGGTCTTCGCGAGCATGACCCCCACCAGGCCGGGCAGCCCGGACAACGCGGCGAGATCGTCGGCCCAGTACGGGGTCGTCGCGTCGTTGACGCGCACCCAGGCCGAGTTGCCCTCGCTGAGCCAGCGCACGACGGTCTCGCGAGCGGCAGGCTTCTTCGCCGGAGCGACTGCGTCCTCGATGTCGAGGATGACGGCGTCGACACCGGATGCGACAGCAGCGTCGAAGGTATCGGGCTTGGTGGCCGGAACCAACAGCCACGATCGTGCGCGGTCGGGTGCAACGCCGGATGCCACCGGTGTCTCCATGAAAGTAGTCACGTCATGCTCCTCGAGTGAAGTCGGGCACCGCCAACCTTATCGATTCAGAGCATCGGTGCCAGCTTCTGTACATAGTGTTCACGAACCGTGACGCTGGTTCTTCTTCGCTGCGCGCCGGACCTGCAGGATTCGGGCACCGCCGGCCATGGCCATCACCAGCGCGCCCGCGATCGCGGCCAGCAGCATGCTGATTCCGAGGGGTAGGTCGAGCTGCCAGGCGAAGATCTGGACGGTGACCGAGTCGAGGTTCTGCACGATGAACACCAGGAGAACGACGAGGACGACGGCCCCGACCACCAGGCCGGTCCAGAGGGCGGCGGTGCGGGTGTGCGCCACATCGGTGGGGGTGTGCTGCTGTTCCGGAACGAACTCGGGGTCGGGCGCGGAATGGCCGTCCGAATCCGGCGTGGTGATGGGGGTGAGGTCGCCGGCGGCACTCGTCGGCCGGTCGAATCCGGGCGTGACCGAGGCCGATGTGTCGAACGGTGCCTCGTTGTTGTCGTCTGCTCTGGTGGCCATGTCGATGATCCTTTCGCACGCGTGGTCCGAATGCACGCGCAATCGGTCCCGGCGTCGATACCCGTCAGGGCACCGTCGAAAACCGTCGCGAATAGGACTGTGAGCAGAACGGGTGGACAATGGTGGGTATGGAGTTGAGCCAGCAGGAACGACGCGGGGGTCGAGCATGAGTGATTCCGCAGCCGCAACGGACAGCACGACCGAGCAGAAGAGACCGAATCTTCCGCTGGTCTTCACAGCTCCGCGACGGGGTATGCCGTCGCGTCACCTCGCCGACCTGGACAAAGAGGGCCTGCGTGAGGCAGTGAAGGCACTCGGTCTACCGGCATTCCGGGCCGACCAACTTGCGCGGCATTACTACGCGCGGCTCGAGGCCGACACCACCAAGATGACCGATCTTCCGGCCGAGGCTCGGGAGAAGGTCGGTGCCGATCTTTTTCCCACCTTGCTGACGCCGATCAAGCACTTGGCATGTGATGACGGTGACACTCGAAAGACGCTGTGGAAGGCCAACGACGGGACTCTGCTCGAGAGTGTTCTGATGCGGTATCCGGATCGCGCGACGCTGTGCATCTCGAGTCAGGCCGGTTGCGGAATGGCATGTCCGTTCTGCGCCACCGGTCAGGCCGGCCTGACGCGGAACCTGTCGACGGCCGAGATCGTCGATCAGGTCCGTTCGGCGGCCGCGGACATGCGCGACGGCGTCGTCCCCGGCGGTGAGGGTCGTCTGTCGAACGTCGTGTTCATGGGGATGGGCGAGCCGCTGGCCAACTACAAGCGCGTTGTCGCGGCAGTGCGCAAGATCGTCTCACCAGCCCCCGACGGGCTGGGACTGTCACAGCGTTCGGTCACCGTGTCGACGGTCGGCCTTGCTCCGGCCATTCGAAAGCTGGCCGACGAGGGTCTGTCGGTGACCTTGGCCGTGTCTCTGCACACGCCGGACGATGAGCTGCGAGACACGTTGGTCCCGGTCAACAATCGTTGGTCGGTGGCGGAGGTTCTCTCCGCTGCCCGGTACTACGCCGATCAGACCGGTCGACGCGTCTCGATCGAGTACGCGATGATCCGGGACGTCAACGATCAGCCGTGGCGAGCGGACATGCTGGGCAAGAAGCTGCACAAAGCGCTCGGATCCCGGGTACACGTCAACCTGATTCCCCTCAACCCGACTCCGGGTAGCGAGTGGGATGCCAGCCCGAAGCCGGTGGAGCGGGAGTTCGTTCGACGGGTCATCGCGCAGGGCGTGTCGTGCACCGTGCGCGATACCCGTGGTCAGGAGATCGCAGCGGCGTGCGGTCAGCTCGCCGCCGAGAACTGAGCCGCTAGCGGGGCTTGCGGCGGACGATGACGTCGCGCACGACGAGTCCGACCAGCGCCACGGCAAATCCGACCAACCACAGGTCCTCGACCTTGCCGGTGTGATTTCCGATGATCATGAACAGCAGGAACGCGGCAACGACGATGGCTGCGACGCGCATCGCCTTGTTCGACTCGCCGCTCCATCCCCACGCGGCGGACGGCACCTCGGGCACCTCGTTGCGGGTATCGACGACCGGGTCGTACGAAGCGGATTCCAGTTCGGTATTTGCCACCGGTCGATCCTCTCGGGTGATGCGTTCACGTGGGTCCCGGCACGAACGGTGCCAGACGCGTTGTCGGAACAATATTGGCATACGACCGCCCGTCGTAGTGATCAGGGTTGCATCGCTCACCCAGCGCGTGTGTGGGCTCGAATGAGAGACTGCGGCGGTGACCCCTGAGCGCCTTCCCCATCGTCCGAGTCGGTCCCCGCTGAGCTATCCCCGCGACATGGTCGGTTACGGCCGCACGCCGCCGCTCGCGCAGTGGCCGGGTGAGGCGAACATCGCCGTCCAGTTCGTCCTCAATTACGAGGAGGGTGCCGAGAACAACGTGCTCGACGGCGACACGAAGTCCGAGACGTTCCTGTCGGAAATGATCGGCGCACAGGCGTTTCCGAATCGACACATGAGCATGGAATCGCTGTACGAGTACGGATCCAGAGCCGGAGTGTGGCGCGTGCTGCGCGCATTCGAGAAGCGTGGGTTACCGCTGACGGTGTTCGCGGTCGCCAAGGCCATGGAGCGGAACCCGGAAGTGGTTGCGGCACTGCTGGAGTTGGACCACGAGATCGCATGTCACGGCTTGCGGTGGTTGTCGTATCAGCAGATCGACGCGAACGTCGAGCGCGAGCACATGGCGGAGGCCGTGACCATCCTGCGCGAGCTGACGGGGTCTGCGCCACTGGGGTGGTACACCGGGCGCGACTCTCCGAACACCCGATCGCTCGTGGTGGAGCACGGCGGATTCGTGTACGACTCCGACTCCTATGCAGACGATCTGCCGTACTGGGAGAAGGTGCCCCGAGACGCCGGGGTCGTCGATCACCTGGTGGTGCCGTACACCCTGGACACCAACGACATGCGTTTCGCATCGCCGGGAGGATTCTCGACGGGCGACGAGTTCCACGCGCATCTACGTGACGCCTTCGACGTTCTCTATGCCGAGGGCGCGAGTGGGAGTCCCAAGATGCTCTCGGTCGGACTTCACTGCCGGCTGGTGGGCAGGCCGGCCCGCATGGCTGCACTGGAACGTTTCCTCGATCACGTGCAGTCGCACGACAAGGTCTGGGTCGCGAAGAGAATCGACATCGCCGAACACTGGCGAGCTGTGCACCCGCCCGAGGCCTGAGTCAGTCGGCCTGTCGGCACGCCGATGCCAGCGCGCTCAGATAGCGGTCGGTGAATGCTGCCTGGACGCGTCTGCCCACCGGGCCGCCGAGCTTGGTGTACCAGCGACCGGGACGCGAGAACGCCGATATGTGGGCGGTGACGGCACCGTCCGCGGGGGAGTAGTCGACGTAGAAGAGTTCTTCGCCGGACTCGGGATGCCCGTCGAGTGTTCCGTAGGCGAAACCCTGACGGTTCGCCTCGTCGATGACGTAGACCACACGACACGGAATGCGCACCGGTCCGAGTGTGAGAACGACCACCGAGTCGGGCACAGCGGTCTCGGCCTCGGAACGGACCTTCAGTCCTGCTCCTCGGTGCATGTCCCATCGCATCAACGCATCGGCCGCCGCCACGAAGTCGTCCAGCCCCGATCCCACGACCCTCGACATCGTGACGTGGTGGTATCCGGTGGGCAGTGGGCCGGCGGTGGCCCCCGCATCGTCGTAATTGAACGGTGCCGAGCGGTACTTCGAGAAGTCCATGCACCCCAGCGTGCCAGCCTGCGTCGGCACATAGGGGTTTCTCAGCCTCGGTAGGCAACAATGGACCGGTGCCAGACCATCGTGAGCGAACGACCAACTCGGATCGCCCCGAGCCGATACGTGTGCTGTTGCTGGGAAGTACCGGGTCGATCGGAACCCAAGCGCTCGACGTCATCGCCGCCAACCCGGACCGCTTCGTCGTGGTCGGGCTGGCTGCGGGCGGTGGAAACATCGAACTGCTCCGTCGCCAGATCGCGGAGACCGGTGTCCGACGGGTAGCCGTCGCCCAGCCCGAGGCCGCCGCCGAGCTCGATTTCCCCGGAGTGCTGAGTGGTCCGCGAGCAGTGACCGAGCTGGTCGAGTCGACCCCGGCGGACGTCGTGCTCAATGCCCTCGTGGGTTCTCTCGGCCTCGAACCGACCCTGGCCGCGCTGAACAGCGGTGCGCGCCTGGCGTTGGCCAACAAGGAATCCCTGGTCGCCGGCGGCGAGCTGGTTCTCGCCGCCGCAGCCCCCGGTCAGATCGTGCCGGTCGACTCCGAGCACTCCGCGCTCGCCCAGTGCCTGCGCAGCGGTTCGCGCGGCGAAGTGGATCGACTGGTTCTCACTGCATCGGGAGGTCCGTTTCGAGGGTGGAGCGAGAGCGAACTGAAGTCGGTCATGCCGGAGCAGGCCGCCGCGCATCCCACCTGGTCGATGGGGCCGATGAACACGTTGAACTCGGCGACACTGGTCAACAAAGGTCTGGAACTGATCGAGGCGCACCTGCTGTTCGGTGTGCCCTACGAGAAAATCGACGTCACCGTGCACCGGCAGTCCATCGTGCACTCGATGGTGACGTTCGTCGACGGTTCGACCATCGCTCAGGCCAGTCCACCGGACATGAAGTTGCCGATCGGGCTGGCCCTCGGCTGGCCCGATCGAGTGCCCGACGTCGCTCGTGCACTCGACTTCACGACCGCATTCTCCTGGGACTTCGAGCCACTCGACGACCGAGTGTTTCCGGCGGTGCAGCTGGCGCGTGAGGCCGGGATCATGGGTGGGTGCATGACTGCGGTGTACAACGCGTCCAACGAAATCGCAGCAGAAGCGTTCCTGGCCGACAGGATCGAATTTCCGCAGATCGTCGAGACGGTGCGCGCGGTACTGGGCGACGGCGGGCAGGACTGGTCGACGGCTCCCAGGGACGTCGACGACGTACTCGCGGCGGACTCCTGGGCCCGGGCCCACGCCCGTGAACTACTGAAACCGAAAGGCCTCTGACACATGGTGTTCGCTCTGGGTGTCGTGCTGTTCGCCGTCGGAATCGGGGTATCGATCGCGCTGCACGAGGCTGGACACATGTGGACCGCGAAAGCGCTCGGCATGAAGGTTCGCCGCTACTACATCGGGTTCGGCCCGAAGATCTTCTCCTTCCGTCGCGGGGAGACCGAGTACGGACTCAAAGCCATTCCGGCAGGCGGGTTCTGCGACATCGCCGGCATGACCGCCATCGACGAGCTCGCGCCCGACGAGGTCGAGCGCGCAATGTACCGCCAGAAGACATGGAAGCGCATCGTCGTCATGGTCGGCGGCATCGCCATGAACTTCGTGCTGGGAATCGTGCTGGTCTACGTGTTGGTGCTCGGCTGGGGCACGCCGGATCGGGTGACGCCGACAACGACGGTCCAGGGCATCGGTTGTGTCAGCACGTCCCAGACCGAGGACGGTGAACTTGCGCCGTGTTCGGGAGACGGTCCGGCTGCTGAAGCCGGACTGCGCACGGGCGACATCATCACTGCGGTGAACGGTCAGCCGACAGAGACCTGGTCCGACGTCGTTCTCGCCATTCGGGACTCGACCGGGTCGGCCGATCTGACAGTCGATCGCGACGGTGCTTCGCAGACTCTGAGCGTTCCGATCCTTCAGGTTCAGCGCTACGTCGTCGATCCTGAGACCAAAGCGAAGAACTCGACAACCGTGGGAGCGATCGGCGTCACCGGCGGTCCACCGCCGAACATTCGATACAACCCGATCGAAGCGGTGCCCGAGACCTTTGTTTTCACCGGGGACATCTTCGTGCAGACCGGGAAAGCGTTGGTGCAGTTGCCGAGCAAGGTGGAGGCACTGTGGGATTCGATCTTCGGCGGTGAACGAGGGCTCGACACGCCGATGAGTGTCGTCGGAGCCAGTGTCATCGGTGGCCAGGCCGTGGAAAACGACAACTGGCAGACGTTCGTCGGGCTGCTGGCGTCGCTCAACTTCTTCCTCGGTGTGTTCAACATCGTGCCGCTGTTGCCGCTCGATGGTGGCCATATCGCCGTGACCATCTACGAGCGCATCCGCAACATTTTCCGCAATCGTCGCGGCCTGCCCGACGGTGCGCCGGTGGACTACATGAAACTGATGCCCGTCACCTACGTGGTCATCATCGTTTTCATCGGGTTCTCCTTGTTGACGCTCACGGCGGACATCGTCAACCCGATTCAATTGTTCTAAGTAGACTCGACAGTCGTAGCTAGGAAAGAAGGCCACTGTGTCCGTGTCAGTCGGATTGGGAATGCCCGCACCGCCGGTGCCCGTACTCGCGCCACGTCGAAAGACCAGGCAGCTCCAGGTCGGGTCGGTGGGTGTCGGAAGCGAGAGCCCCATCTCGGTGCAATCGATGTGCACCACCAAGACCCACGACATCAACGCCACCCTGCAGCAGATTGCAGAGCTGACGGCGTCGGGTTGCGACATCGTTCGTGTTGCGTGCCCCACACAGGACGACGCCGACGCGCTGTCGATCATCGCCAAGAAGAGCCAGATTCCGGTGATCGCCGACATCCACTTCCAACCGAAGTACATCTTCGCGGCCATCGACGCCGGGTGCGCAGCGGTGCGCGTCAACCCGGGCAACATCAAGGAGTTCGACGGCCGCGTCAAGGAGGTCGCCAAGGCGGCCGGTGACGCGAACATTCCGATCCGCATCGGTGTCAACGCAGGCTCCCTCGACCCGCGGCTGATGAAGAAGTACGGCAAGGCGACACCCGAGGCGCTCGTCGAATCCGCGCTGTGGGAAGCAGGCCTGTTCGAGGAGCACGGTTTCGGCAACATCAAGATCTCGGTCAAGCACAACGACCCCGTCATCATGGTCGCTGCGTACGAGCAGTTGGCGGCACAGTGCGACTACCCACTGCACCTCGGTGTCACCGAAGCGGGACCGGCTTTCCAGGGGACCATCAAGTCCGCTGTGGCCTTCGGGGCCTTGTTGTCCAAGGGCATCGGCGACACCATCCGAGTTTCCCTGTCGGCACCGCCGGCGGAGGAGATCAAGGTGGGAAACCAGATCTTGCAATCGTTCAATCTGCGCCCCCGCAAACTCGAGATCGTGTCCTGCCCCTCGTGTGGGCGCGCACAGGTCGACGTCTACACCCTCGCCGACGAGGTGACTGCCGGACTCGAAGGCATGGAGATCCCGCTACGCGTCGCGGTCATGGGCTGCGTCGTGAACGGGCCGGGCGAGGCCCGCGACGCCGACCTCGGTGTTGCGTCGGGCAACGGCAAGGGCCAGATCTTCGTCAAGGGCAAGGTCATCAAGACGGTCCCCGAAGCGCAGATCGTGGAGACGTTGATCGAGGAAGCGATGCGCATCGCCGAGGAGTTCGAGAAGGACGAGATCGCCAGCGGTGGCGCGCCGGTGGTCACCGTCAGCTGAGCGGGTACACCTGTTCGGCGTCCGGTTTGCCGCTCTGCCACCGGGGGAACACATTGTCTGGAATGATTCGCTTCAGAATCGGTGCGTACGCGGTAGGTGGGTCAGGAGGTCGGTAGGTGCTCAAGCTCCTCGGCGCGAAGCCTCTCGGTAATCGGGACGTCGCGCACGTGCTCCGGGTGCTCGACGCCGACCCCGTTGCAACCTGCATGGTTGCCGCGCGCGTGCAGGAATCGGGCCTCGATCCGAGGTCGTTCCACGGCGAGATGTGGAGCAGAGGCGGTCCGGACGAGTCGCTGTGCTTCTACGGTGCGAATCTGGTTCCGTTGCTCGGTTCCAGCGACGATCTTCGTTCCTTCGCGGACCGCGCGTGCCGTGGGCCGCGTCTGTGCTCGTCGTTGGTCGGCAGAGCGGAGTTGACGCTTCCATTGTGGGAAATGCTCGAGACGGATTGGGGTCCGGCGCGAGAGGTGCGCGGTGAGCAACCGTTGTTGGCCACGTCGGTACCGTCGTCCATCTCGCCTGATCCTCTCGTTCGGCTCGTTCGACCCGACGAGCTGGACGTGTATCTGACCGCGGCCGTTGCCATGTTCATCGAAGAGGTCGGCGTCGACCCGCGACTGAACGACGGCGGTAGGGGATACCGGCGTCGGATCGCCAGTCTCATTGCAGCGCAACGTGCCTGGGCCAGATTCGAGGACGGCCGCGTGGTGTTCAAGGCCGAGATCGGCTCGCAGTCCGGGACGGTCGGGCAAATCCAAGGGGTATGGGTGCACCCGGACCGACGCGGGCACGGCCTGGGTGCATCCGGAACGGCGACCGTGGTGAACTCGGTCGTCCGCCAGGGGCGTACTGCGAGCCTGTACGTCAACAGCTTCAACTACGTCGCGCGCCGGGCCTACGCGAAAATCGGTTTGACGCAAGTGGCGACGTTCACCACGGTGCTGCTGGACTGAGAACGGTCGCTCGATCGGCCTGTCCCGAAACGCGATTCGTTGCCGTGGTCGACGCACCGGCCGTATTACGATGGGGCGCAATGAGATCACGTGATGCGACCTGGATGCGCGGACGGCTGGGCGTGGTGACCGTGATCGGTGCCGTCGTCGGTGCCTGCCTCACTGGGTGTACACCCAAGCCCGACGGTCCGGAGCCCGCAGCTCAGGCTTTCCTCGCGGCCTTCGAGGCCAACGACATCCCCACGGCCGCCGCCGATACCGACAAGCCGGACGCCGCGGCCGCTGCGCTGAGCGAGGCGTGGACCAATCTCCAAGCAGAGGCCCTCGACGCCGAGACGACGTCGGTTCGAGTCGACGGCGACACCGCCACGGTCGGCTACACCTACCGTTGGCAGCTGCCCAAGGATCGGGTGTGGACGTACGACGGCCAACTGAACATGGGTCGGAGTGCGGGAGAGTGGGTGGTGCGGTGGACCGCCTCGGATATCCACCCGAAGCTCGGCGACACGCAGACCATGGCCTTGCGCTCGACGGCTGCACCACGCGCTCGCGTCAACGAGCGCTCCGGCACCGACGTCCTGGTGCCCGGGGTCGTACATCGAATCAAGTTCGACGCCTCGGCCGCGAACAACGTCGTGGCCTCGGCGACGGCGTTGTCGACACTGCTGACACCGTTCGATGCGTCGATCACGGCCCAGTCGATCGTGGAGTCGGCGACTTCGGTCGATGGCGACTACCCGGTGGCGCTGCTGCGAGACAGCGACTTCGAACCCATCTCGGCGGCGCTGACCGAGATTCCCGGTGTCACGGCGTCCGACGAATCGGATCTCGTGTCCACCGACCCCACCTTCGCGCCGGACCTGGTGGGCCAGGTCAAGAAGGCCGTCATAGACGACGTCGACGGCAAGGCCGGCTGGAGCGTGGTGACCAGCAACCGCAACGGCGTCGACATCGACGTCCTTACCGACACCCCGCCCGAGCCGGCACCGTCCTTCTCGATCAGCCTCGATCGGAATATTCAGGTCGCGGCCCAACGAGCAGTGAACGCCAGGGCCGAGCAGGCCATGACGGTGGTCATTCAGCCGTCCACCGGGGCCATCCTCGCTGTGGCGCAGAATCCGGCCGCCGATCGGGACGGTCCGGTCGCGTCGGCCGGTCTCTACCCACCAGGTTCGACGTTCAAGATCATCACTGCCGGGGCGGCGATCTCCAGCGGACTCGCGACCCCGGGGAGCACCGTTCCGTGCCCCGGTCGTATCGAGATCGGCGAACGAAGCGTCCCCAACTACAACGAGTTCGCCCTCGGTGACGTGACCATGAGCACCGCGTTCACCCGATCGTGCAACACCTCCTTCGCGAAGCTGGCGAGCGAGATGTCGCCCGACGCGTTGACTGTGGCCGCGTCCCAGTTCGGCGTCGGTCCGGACTACGACGTTGTGGGCTTGCCGACCGACTCGGGTTCGGTCCCGCCCGCGGACGAACTCGTCCAGCGCACCGAGGACGGATTCGGCCAGGGCAAGGTGGTGGTCTCGACCTTCGGGATGGCACTGGCCGCCGCGACGGTTGCCCACGGCTCCACACCGGTTCCCAATCTTCTGGTCGGACGGGAAACCGCCATCACCGGCGATCATCCACCGATAGAACCTGCCATGGTCGACGGGTTACGCGGCATGATGCGCTCGGTGGTCACCAGCGGCACCGCAGAGCGGATCGCCGACCAGGGCGAGGTGTACGGCAAGACCGGAGAAGCAGAGGTCGAGGGCGGATCGCACTCGTGGTTCGTCGGTTACCGAGGCGACATCGCCTTCGCGACCTTGGTGGTACGCGGCGGCAGCTCGGACAATGCGGTCGCCGTCACCCGGGAGATGTTCGAGCAGCTTCCGCCCGGGTACTGAGCGCTGCGCCGGTGGGCCGGGTTCAGCCCGACAGCAGCCCGAGTCGACGACACGCGAGAACCGCTTCGTATCGAGTGTGCGAGTCGGTTTTTCGCATCACGCTGCGGAGATAGGACTTCACCGTCTCGGCACCGATCGACAGCCGTGCCGCGACTTCGACGTTGGTGCAACCGAGCGCGACCTGCGAGATGACGTCGATCTCGCGTGGCGTCAATGCCTGCGAGTCGCCGGAGTCGCTGTCCTGGTTCGCCGTCCGACCGAGTGTTGCTGCCAGTCGCGCGGTGACCGCGTCCAGTCTGTGCTTGACCGCCGCGTCTCCGATCGACCGAGCGAGCTCGGCGAGCTCGTCGTGCACACCGCGCAACTCGGCCGTCCGCGAGAGGTTCCCGTCCGACGTGGCCCGCGCACTTTCCATGAGGCGCACCCTGCGGTCGACCTCGTCCCGGATGGCGATCTCCTGACCGAGGCGCCGGGCTGCGGCGGTCATGATGTCGCCGACTCGATCACCGAGGGGGCCGCGTTCTCGCACCGCTGCGTACATGACCATGCGGGCTGCTCCGGCGACGACAACCGGCACCGCCAGGATCGACTTGAGGCCCTCGCCGAGGACCGGCCGGTCGAAGTGGTGGGTGATCGACATCGACGCGCCGTAATCACTGACGGCCGCGGGCCGACGTTGGTCCATGACCCGGCCACCGAGACCGGACCTGGGCGGGATGGCGAGCCCGTCCAGCCCACGCGTGCGGGTGCCGTGAAATTCGCTCAGGTGCAGCGTTTCCGAGGACACTTCCCCGCCGAACACGACGGGCACGGCGGACGTCGCGGCGACCTGGCGTAGTTCGGCGCGAAGGGCATCGCCGTCCCGGGGGCGCAACAGACTGGAATGGACCACGACGCTTCCTTCCTCGGTTCGGGTACGTCGACGGCGAACGTGACCCAGATCATATCCCGTCGCGCGGTTGCGGATTCGGTGGCCTCGACCAGCAGCGCTGGTTCTTCCGGACACGGTTGCGACGACTACTCTGGACGGCATGTCTGTCACCGCCGAGAGCAAGCCCCGTCAGCCACTCGTGCCAGGCGTCGTCTCGCCCGTCCTCTCCGTGCCGAAGTCGATCGAGCGACCCGAATACGCGTGGAAGTCGACCGTGAACGAAGGCAGCGAGCCGTGGGTGCAGACCCCCGAGGTCATCGAGAAGATGCGCGTGGCGTCGAAGATCGCGGCTCGCGCTCTGCAGGAAGCGGGCCGGGCCGTGGCACCGGGAGTGACCACCGATGAGCTCGACCGTATTGCACACGAATACATGGTCGACCACGGCGCCTACCCGTCCACGTTGGGCTACAAGGGTTTTCCGAAATCGTGCTGCACCTCGCTGAACGAGGTCATCTGCCACGGCATTCCCGATTCGACGGTGATCGAGGACGGGGACATCGTCAACATCGACGTCACCGCGTACATCGATGGTGTGCACGGCGACACCAACGCGACGTTCCTGGCAGGAGACGTGTCCGAGGAGGCGCGCCTGCTCGTCGAGCGGACCCACGAAGCGACGATGCGTGCCATCAAGGCGGTCAAGCCGGGGCGCGCCCTGAACGTGGTCGGGCGAGTGATCGAGTCCTATGCGCACCGTTTCGGCTACGGCGTGGTGGAGGACTTCACCGGCCACGGCATCGGTACGACGTTCCACAACGGCCTCGTCGTGCTGCACTACGACCAGCCGTCGGTGGAGACCATCATCGAGCCGGGCATGACGTTCACCATCGAACCGATGATCAACCTGGGCACGATCAACGCCGAGATGTGGGACGACGGCTGGACGGTGGTCACACACGACCGTAAGTGGACGGCCCAGTTCGAGCACACGCTCGTGGTGACCGAGACGGGTTGCGAGATCCTGACACTGCCGTGAGCGGAGCCTGCGGAGTGAATAGAAATCTGATACTGCCGTGAGCGGAGCCTGCGGAGTGAATAGAAATCTGATACTGCCGTGAAAGGCGCTCTGCTGGTTGCCGGCACTACCTCCGATGCAGGCAAGAGTGTGTTGGTAGCCGGCCTGTGCCGGATGCTGGCGCGGCGGGGTGTTCGGGTGGCCCCGTTCAAGGCGCAGAACATGTCGAACAACTCGGTCGTCACGTTGGACGGCGGCGAGATCGGCCGGGCTCAGGCGATGCAGGCGGCCGCCTGTGGCCTCGAGCCCAGCGTGCGGTTCAATCCGGTGTTGCTCAAGCCCGGCAGTGATCGGACGTCGCAGTTGGTGGTGCGCGGGCGTGCGGTGGCCCAGGTGAGTGCGAGCAACTACATCGAACATCGGCAGGCGCTCCGGCATGTGGTCGCCGACGAGTTGTCCTCGCTACGTGCCGAATTCGACGTGGTGATCTGCGAGGGTGCCGGTTCACCGGCCGAGATCAATCTACGCGCCACCGATCTGGCCAACATGGGGTTGGCGAGGGCGGCGTCGCTGCCGGTGATCGTGGTGGGCGACATCGACCGCGGGGGAGTGCTGGCGCACCTGTTCGGGACGGTGGCGGTGTTGTCACCCGAGGATCAGGCTCTGGTGGCAGGGTTCGTGATCAACAAGTTTCGGGGTGATTCGGCTCTGTTGGCACCGGGGCTCGACCAGTTGCGGACGTTGACCGGGCGGCCGACGTACGGAGTCGTTCCGTTCGCCGACGGGTTGTGGATGGACGCGGAGGATTCGCTCGGCACCGTTCCCGATGCGCCCGTGGGCAGGCCCCGTCCTCCGCTCGGCTCGCAGTGGCTGCGGGTGGCGGCGGTGCGATTGCCGAGGATCTCCAACACGACCGATGTCGAGGCGCTGGCGTGCGAGCCCGGAGTGTCGGTGCATTGGGTCACCGAGCCTTCTCGGCTCGAGGATGCGGATTTGGTGGTCGTACCCGGCAGCAAGTCCACGGTGTCGGATCTGGAATGGTTGCGGCGCACCGGTCTTGCTCGTGCCCTTTCCGAGCGCGCCGCTGCGGGGAGGCCGGTTCTCGGCATCTGCGGCGGTTACCAGATGTTGGGCCGAACCATCTCTGATTCCGTGGAGTCGGGCGTCGGAACGGTCGAGGGACTGGGATTGCTCGATCTCGACATCGAATTCGCGGCCGAGAAGGTACTCGTGCAGGTGAGTGGTCGTTCCGTCGCATTCGGCTCGGATCCCGTGCGGGGGTACGAAATTCACCATGGACGAGTGGTCCGGAACGGAGACGATGCCCTGCTGACGACCGCGGGGGGCGTCGGCGAGGGCAGTGTGCGTGGCGGTGTCGTGGGAACTCACTGGCACGGACTCCTCGAATCCGATGATTTCCGTCGATCCTTTCTCGCCTGGGTGGCAGTGAAGGCGGGTCGCGCGGGATTCGAGGTTGCGTCCGACACGTCGGTTGCGGCCCTACGGGAACAGCAGTTGGATCTGCTGGCGGATCTGGTGGACAGCAACATCGATATCGACGCCGTTCTCGATCTGATAGAGAACGGCGTCGACGGCTCGACGAGCAAGATCGTCACGCAGATGCTTTGAGCAAGCCCATCCAACTGACGGTCGAGAAGATCCCGGTGATCACGAGCGGAACGACCACCAGCAGAAGCACGCGTGGGGTGTCGGTGAAGAACGTTACGACGTCGGGCCACCAGTTCTGCCACGTGATCACGATCGCGCCGCCTCCGAAGACGACGAGGCCGGCGAGTCCGAGCGTGAACAGACCGTTCGTGCGGAAGCGCCGGTAGACGACTCCGACGAACGCCCCGATGGACCCGATCAGTAGTAGCCCGATCACCAGAGTCAGCCACTGCAGGAGCGGGTTGTCGGTGGCGTAGCGGGCCAGACCGAACATGCGGATCTTCAGTCCGAAGCCGCCGGTCGCGGCTTCGACGACCGACAACAGGTAGACGATCGTGCCGAGGGCGACCGATTGTGCTACCCCCACCAGTGCTGTCGCAGTGAGGAATTCGCGACGCGTGATGCTCAGGCTCAGTGCGTACGGGAAGCACTGGGTGATAGCCGTGACGTAGAAGGCAATAGCGAACCCATAGACCGAGAACACGCCGCCGCTGAAGCTGAAATCCGAATCGCTTTCCGGAACTACCGAGAAGATGCCGTAGGTGATCACGAACACTGCGACGAGAATTCCCAGGGGCCACGCGAATGTGGTTGCCCAGGAGGTGTTGTGGACCCGAGCTACGTTCAATATTCGCTTCATGACAAGGCCTCCTCGGCGGTGGTCGACTCGTGGATAGAGCCGGAATGGGCAGTGGTTCGATCGATGATCAACTGCTGCAACGGAATCGGTTCGATGCTGAGACCGGACGCCACGCCGAGGGATTGCTGGTGATCGTTCAGTCGCCCGTCGATCGTCGCTCGGGCTGTCGAGCCGAGAGCAGTTCTGTGCAAGATTCGATGCTCTGCAGCGAACCGGTCGACAGCCTCGGTCGGACCGGTGATCTCGAATGCTCTCTCGCGCAGATCGTCCGACTCGGCGTCGAGCAGAATTCTTCCCTTGTCGATGAGAATCACGTGCTCGATCAGATTGCTGACCTCGTCTATGAGGTGCGTCGACAGAACGACCGTTCGGGGGTTCTCCGCGTAGTCGGTCAGCAGCCGGTCGTAGAACATGTGTCGTGAGACTGCGTCCAGCCCCAGGTAGGGCTCGTCGAAGAAGGTGAGTGGCGCTCGGGACGCGAGACCGATGACGATTCCGAGTGCCGACGTCATTCCGCGAGAGAGCTTCTTGATCTTGCGACCCAACGGGAGGTCGAAATCGCGCAGCAATTCGGCGGCGAAGTCGTTGTCCCAGTGCGGAAGAATGTGGGAGGCCTGCGCAATGGCGTTCTTGACCTTCAGATCGTCGGGATACTTCTGGCTTTCCTTGACGAAGCACACGTGACTCAGAGCGCGTGGGTTCTCCCACGGGCGTTCGCCGAATACCGAGATCCCACCATCACTTTCGCGCATCTGGGCGGTCATCATCTGCATGACGGTGGTCTTGCCTGCTCCGTTGCGGCCGAGGAAGCCGTAGATCTTGTTGCGTTCGATCTCGAAGCTCACGTCGTCGACGGCGGTGAACGAGCCGAACTTCTTGGTCAGGTGTGTGGCCGACGCAACGACGCGGCGGAGTTCGTCGGGCGTACCGATATCGTGGATGCTCATCGCGCTGCCTCCCAGTTGTCGAGCATGGTCTTGAGTTCGTCCACGGTCATTCCGAGCTTGCGTGCCTCGGTGACCAGCGGGTCGATGTACTGACGGGCGAACAGATCGCGTCGACGGAACCGGAGTGCGTCCCGTGCGCCTGTGGTGACGAACATCCCGATCCCTCGTTTCTTGTAGACGACGCCGTCGGCGACGAGCTTCGCGAGCCCTTTGCCCGCTGTGGCCGGATTGATGCGATGGAACGCGGCGAGCTCGTTGGTGGAGGGAACCTGTTCTTCCTCGGCCAGGGAGCCGTCGATGATCGAGTTCTCGACGAGCTCGGCGATCTGCAGGAAGATCGGCCTGCCCTCGTCCATCAGAGCCACCGCCGCGGCGGCGAGGTTCGGTACCTCACTGGTTCATTACTCATGCAACTAACCATAGAACCGGTGCGTGGTTCTGGCAAGAGGCAGTACCGTCGTCCCCATGGAGTTCACGCATGTGAGTGCTGCGGGCGGGTCTGTTTCGGTACGAGTAGCGGGACCGGACAGTCGGCACGCCGTGCTCCTGTTGCCGGACATCGGCGATTCGGTCGATGTCTACGACTCGGTGAGCGAGCGCTTGCACAACTCGGATCTGAAAACCGTTGCGGTGGAAGACATCGACGGAGTGGGGGACGACGCTGTTCTCGCCTTGCTGGACGAGCTGAAGCTGTCGTGGGTCCACCTCGTCGGGAGCGGTGCCGGTGCGGAATCGGCCTGGAGACTGGCGGCGAAGACTTTCGGTCGGTTTGCCAGCCTCATCGCCGTGGATCGTTGCCACCCGGCGATCGCCGACCATCGGGGCATCGTGCGGGACGCCGATTGCCCCGCAATCGAGTTGCCGACGACGCTGGTCATCGGCAACTCCGAGATGCGTTCGTCCGCCGACAACAGCGGCCGCTTCGTCTACTCGGACTTTCGGGTCGTCGCGCTCGACGGCGTCGAACATGTCGCGGCCGACGCCCCGGCGGCGCTGGCCACGGAGATCGTGCTCCGCACCAGCCCCTGGTGATCGAAACCTACAGGTCGAGGCCCAGGAGGGCGTTCTCGACCACCTCGGGCAGTCCTGGGTGGATCCAGTACTGACCACGGGCCATGTCCTGGGCGGACAGTCCGAAGCTCATCGCCTGGATGAGCGGCTGGATGAGAGTCGGGGCCTGAGCTCCGATGATGTGAGCCCCGAGTATCTTGCCGGTGCCCTTCTCGGCAATGATCTTGCACAGCCCTTCGCTGTCCTCCATCGCCCAGCCGAAGGCGACGTCGCCGTAGTCTTGGACCTTCACCGTGATGTCGAGCCCTGCGTCTCTGGCCTGTTCCTCGGTCATACCCACCTCCGCGATCTGCGGATCGGTGAACACGGCAGCGGGAACGAAGCGGTGATCGTAGGTACGCAACGCGGACGTGTCGCCGTGCCAGGCGTCCTGCAACAGGTTGTACTGGACGACGCGCGCTTCCTGGTTGGCCACATGCTTGAGCTGATACGGCGAGGAGACGTCGCCCAGTGCGAACACGCCCTCGGCGGTGGTGCGGCCGAACTCGTCGACCACGATGCGGCCCTCGTCGTCCAGCTCGATCCCGGCAGCACCGAGATTCAGTCGGTCGCCGTTGGGCTGGCGGCCGACGGCCACGAGAAACGCGTCTCCGAGGACCTTGGTGCCGTCCGAGAGTTCGACGCCGTGCAGTCCGCCCTCCGAAATCCCGCGCGTGTCACCGGAGTCGAGGTGAACGTCCCACTTGGCCCGGGCGAGCTCGGTGAATCGCTTCGCGATATCGGCATCCAACGCGCGCAGCAGCGAATCCTTGCGGGCGACGATCGATACCTTCGACCCGAGTGCGGAGAAGACGTGCGCGAATTCGGCTGCGATGTAACCGGATCCGAGGATCACGAGGTGTTCGGGCAGTGCCGGTAAACGCATGACGTCGTTGTTGGTGTGGTAGTCGACACCGGAATCTTCGATCGATTGCGGCACGATGGGACGCGAGCCGGCCGCGATGACGATCCGGTCGGCCGTGATGGTCGTGCCGGTTCCGGTGTCGATGGTGCGCGGCCCGACAAAGCTCGCGTGACCCTGGAACAGCGTCACGTTGGGGCTGCCCTCGGCCCGGTATCGCTTACCGCCCTCGGAGATGGGGTCGATGCGTCCGAATACCCGCTCGACGATGTCCGGCCAGCGGACCGCGTCGACGTGTGCATCGATGCCGTACTTGGCGGAATCTCGCACGGTACGGGCGACCTCGGCCGCGTAGACGTACATCTTGGTGGGGATACAGCCGACGTTGAGGCAGGTTCCGCCGAACGTCGAATTCTCCTCGATCAGGGCGACCTTCTTGTCGTCGAACCTCTGATCGACGATCGAGTTTCCCGAGCCGGAGCCGATGATGACGACGTCGAAGTGCTCAGTCATGAAATGTGTCCGATCTCGGTGTGGTCCTTGCCCGACGCGTGGTCGGTCTTCTCTCCTCGGTGCAACCACTCGAGCCATTCGTCCATTTCCTCGAAGGCCTGGGCGCGAGGGCCCTCGGTGGACAGGAAGACGTCGTGGCGTGCGCCCTCGATGGGGACGATGGAGGTTCGATCACCCAGGCAGCCGGCCCAACGGGCGATCTGCCGGACGTCGAGAACGGCATCGGCCGCGTCGACGGCCGAGCTGTAGCGGCGAGAGAAATGCGTCACTTTCGAGCGAAGGATCAGCGAGGGAATTCCGATATCGAGGCCGCGGTGCAGCTCGGCATGCCCGTGCCGGACCGCACGGATCCAGCCGAAGGTGATGGGGAAGCCGGCGAGGGGTTTCCAGTCCAGGTCGTAATCCCACTCGCCCTGCTCCGATGCCGCGAGGGAAAGGCCGTAGGTGTCCAAGCCGCCCCCGGGAACCGGGGTCTTGGCCCGGAATCTGCCGATGACGTCGATCGCCGCGGTACCGACGCTACGTATCGCAGGCGGGCCCTGCAGGTCGAACCAGGGGCTGTTGAGGACGACGCCTGCCAGGCCCAACCCGGACGAGCCGCCTTCCTGACGGTTGAGACGGTTGAGCCACAGCGGCAACACGAGGCCACCGGTGGAGTGCGCCATCAGCAGCACCGGCGCGTCCGCGCGCTCGGCGCGCACCAGGCTCAGCGCCTCGTTCAGCTCGGCGTCGTACATCGCCAGATCGGTGACGAAGTGTGCGGTCTGGCCCTCACGGCGCGATCGTCCACATTTGCGCAGGTCAAGCGCGTAGAACGCGTATCCCTTGGCGGCGAAATGCTCGGCGATGTGTCGCTGGAAGAAGTAGTCGGTGAACCCGTGGACATAGATGACCGCGCGGTCGAAGTTGGCGACACCCGGCGGTTGATACCGCACCAGAGTGGCCTCGACCTGGCCCTCGCCGTCCGGATCGTCTCCGAGTGGGATGGTCGTCTGTTCGTAGCCGTCGCCGAGGACATCGGGAACCCAGGTAGTCACAGATCACAACTGTAGTGGGCGCCGCCGACAGCGTCCGAGGAGCACAATCGAGAGCAGGTTGACGTGGTGTCCGATGGGGTAGGCCCAGCTAGTAACCTGACCGCATCGGGTGAGTAACCCTCTACAGAAGAGTTCTCGGACCGATACCGCCACCGGCCGAGACCTTTACAGACAAGGAAGTCGATTCTCCAGTGTCCACAGATGAGCAGGGTAAGCGGATCAAGACCGACGTCGTTCTGGTCGGTGCCGGAATCATGAGCGCCACCCTCGGTGCGCTGCTCCGTCAGCTCGAGCCGAACTGGTCGATCGACGTCTACGAACGTCTCGACGCCGCAGCGGCCGAGAGCAGCGACGCGTGGAACAACGCGGGCACCGGGCATTCGGCGCTCTGCGAGCTCAATTACACGCCGCAGAACAAGGACGGCAGCGTCGATATCGCCAAGGCGCTCAACGTCAACGAGCAGTTCCAGGTCTCGCGGCAGTTCTGGGCCCACGGCATCGAGACCGGCGTCCTCTCCGACGCCAAGAACTTCATCAATCCGATCCCGCACGTGAGCTTCGTGCACGGCGAGGACAACGTGAAGTACCTGCGGGCGCGCTACGAGGCGCTCGTCGGCAACCCCTTGTTCGCCGGCATGGAGTACATCGATTCCAAGGACGAGTTCACCGCGCGACTGCCGCTGATGGCTCGTGGCCGTGACTTCTCCGATCCGGTTGCGCTCAACTGGAGTCAGGAAGGCACCGACGTCGACTTCGGTGCGCTCACCAAGCAGCTGCTGAACTACCTGTCCGCTGCGGGTGGCACCGTGCACTTCGGGCACGATGTGCGCAACATCACCAAGCAGTCCGACGGCACGTGGGACGTCAAGGTGGCGAACCAGCGCACCGGTGCCAAGAAGAACGTCAACGCCAAGTTCGTGTTCGTCGGGGCGGGCGGCGGCGCGCTGCACCTGCTGCAGAAGTCGGGCATCGCCGAGATCAAGGGCTTCGGCGGATTCCCCGTCAGCGGCGAATGGCTGCGGTGCACCAACCCCGAGCTGATCGAGCAGCACTCGGCCAAGGTGTATGGAAAGGCCTCGGTGGGAGCACCGCCGATGTCGGTGCCGCACCTCGACACGCGCGTCATCAACGGCCAGCAGGGATTGTTGTTCGGACCGTACGCGGGATGGTCACCGAAGTTCCTCAAGCAGGGCAAGATCACCGATCTGCCCGGCTCGGTCAAGCCGGGCAACCTGATGTCGATGCTCGGCGTCGGCGTGACCGAGCTCGGGCTCGTGAAGTACCTGGTGAGCGAGTTGGCTCAGTCGCAGGCCGATCGGGTCGAGACTCTGCGGGAGTTCGCGCCGACCGTCGTCGCCAAGGACTGGGAGCTGGTCACGGCCGGCCAGCGTGTGCAGGTGATCCGGAAGAAGGGACGCGGCGGCGTTCTCGAGTTCGGTACCGCTGTGGTCAACGCTGCCGACGGCAGCATCGCGGGCCTGCTCGGTGCCTCTCCCGGCGCATCGACAGCCGTACCGGCCATGCTGGACGTGCTGCAGCGGTGCTTCGGAGACAAGTACGACGCGTGGCAGCCCAAGCTCAAGGAAATGGTCCCGTCCCTGGGGGTCAAACTGGCTCAGAACAGCTCGCTGTTCGACGAGGTCTGGGCCTGGACCTCGAAGACGCTGGAGCTGGAAAGTTCGCGTGAGCTCGCACAGCACACGGGTGTGTGATAGCAAAAGGTATGAATACGCAAGCAGCAGCTCTCAAACGATCGTGGGCACTAGACCTGTCCAACAGCACGTTGTACGACCTGTTGAAGCTGCGTGTCGAGGTGTTCGTGGTCGAGCAGGCCTGCGCCTATCCGGAGTTGGACGGACGTGACCTGCTGACCGAGACGCGGCACTTCTGGCTCGAACGAGACGGCGAAGTGGTGTGCACTCTGCGTCTGCTCGAGGAGCACGACGACGGCGAGAAGGCGTTCCGTATCGGCCGCTTGTGCACCCAGCGTTCGGCCAGGGGACAGGGACACACCACGCGAATTCTGCGGGCCGCCCTGGCCGAGGTCGGTTCGGCACCGTGCCGGATCAACGCGCAGAGCTACCTCGTCGACATGTACGCCAAGCACGGCTTCCTGCCCGACGGCGAGGAAGTGCTCGAGGACGGTATTCCGCATACTCCGATGCGTCGCGGTGGCGGCACCGCCTGGAGCGAGGCGTAACAGCCCGTTCGGATCCGAGGCTACGAATGCCACACACGTCCAGGCGTGTGTGGCATTCGTTCGTTCGGCGGTAGTGTTCCGTTCGAAGTCGAGTGCGGAGAAGTCCTGTGAGAATCAGGCGCGGTCCCGCCACTGTGATCAGGAGTGTTCTCCTGTCAGCCAGATCGCCGCCCGGCTTCGTGTAGTCCACCGAACGCTCGGCGCGGAACTCCGAGCACGAAGGGAATTGGTTGTGCAGCGAGAGAGCAGTGTCCCCGAACCGGGGTATCCGTTCAGTGCGATCGTCGGTCAGGATCAGCTGCGGTTGTCGTTGATCCTGTGCGCGGTGCACCCCGGTATCGGCGGTGTGCTGGTGCGCGGCGAGAAGGGGACCGCGAAATCGACGGTGGTTCGCGCGCTCGCAACTCTGCTGCCGGCCGTCGAGGACGAGGACGGTGCCCGCCCGGCCAAGCTGGTCGAGCTTCCGGTGGGAGCGACCGAGGACCGCGTGGTGGGGTCCATCGATCTCGAGAAGGTACTGCGCGACGGGGAACGAGCATTCCAACCCGGCCTGCTCGCAGCAGCACACCGCGGCGTGCTCTACGTCGACGAAGTGAACCTGTTGCACGACCATCTTGTGGACGTCCTGCTCGACGCGGCGGCGATGGGTCGCGTACATGTCGAACGAGACGGCGTATCGCATTCTCACCCAGCACAATTCGTCCTCGTGGGCACGATGAATCCCGAGGAGGGAGAGCTCCGGCCACAGTTGCTCGACCGATTCGGTCTGGCGGTCGAGGTCACCGCGTCGCGTGATGTGGACGTGCGCATGAACGTCGTGCGCAGGCGTATGAACTACGAGCGTGATCCCCACGCGTTCGCGGCCGCGTACGTCGACGAGGACGCCGCCGTTGCAGCGCAGATCGTGGCCGCACGCACGATCCTCGACGATGTGGTGTTGAGCGACAAGGAACTTCGGCGCATCGCCGCGCTGTGCGCATCGTTCGACGTCGACGGTATGCGCGCAGACCTGGTGGTCGCGCGTACGGCCTCGGCCCACGCTGCGTGGCGAGGTGCGAGCGAGGTGACCGAGGAGGACGTGCGCGTCGCGGCCGAATTGGCGCTACCGCACAGGCGTCGACGCGACCCCTTCGACGAGCCGGGTATAGACGACAAGCAGCTCGACGACGCCATGCGCGACGCCGCCGAACAGGCCGAGCAGCAACCCGATCCCGAGCCGGAACCGGATCCCGACGGTGACGGCGGAGCACCGAAGCCCGACGCGGCGGAAAATTCCGACGCGCCGTCGAGTACGGAATCCGACGCGCCGCAGGAACCGGCCGACAGCCAGGACAAGGCCCCGACCGGTGCGGGCAGCGATCGGCAGGCGGGAACGCCGGGCGCGCAGTTCAAGGCGCGGCTCATCGAACTCCCGGGGGTCGGTGAAGGTGCTCCGGGTAGGCGCTCGCGGTCGAGGTCCTCGTACGGACGGTCGGTTCGTCCCACCGTCGAACCGGGCCGGGGTCTGCATCTGATCGGTACGTTGTTCGCGGCAGCCGAGCAGCAGGTGGTGCGTGGGCGCACGTCCGGGCGGCTGCGACTGGCACCCGAGGACCTGCGCGGAGCCGTCAAGGAGGGACGCGAGGGCAATCTCATCGTCTTCGTCGTCGACGCGTCGGGATCCATGGCTGCGCGAGATCGACTGTCGGCGGTGACGGGTGCGGTGCTCTCACTGCTCCGTGACGCCTATCAACGGCGCGACAAGGTCGCGGTCATCACCGTGCGCGGCACCGAGGCCGAGACAGTACTGCCGCCGACGTCCTCGGTCGATGTCGCCGTGACGCGGCTGCGAAAGATGAAGACCGGGGGCAAGTCTCCGTTGGCGCAGGGATTCCTGACCGCACGAGAGTTGGTGCTGCGCGAGAAGGTTCGAGACCCGCTGCGGCGCGCGTTGGTGGTCGCTCTGACGGATGGGCGTGCCACGGGCGGCACCGATCCCGTCGGTCGGGCGCGAATCGCCGCCGGCCGCATCGCGGCGGACAAGATCGCGTCGGTCGTCGTCGACTGCGAGTCGGGCATGGTGCGGCTGGGATTGGCCGCGGACTTCGCCGGCTGTCTCGGAGGCGGATACGTGGCGCTCGCGGACCTGTCGGCCGAGCAGGTCACCGCCGTCGTTCGCGCAGCGGCGTAGGGGGATACGCGATGCCACAGGGAGTACCTGCTCCGGGAACCGTTCCGGAGGACGGCCTCACGACACGTCAGCGCCGCAATCTGCCGGTGCTCGCCGTGCACACCGGTCCCGGCAAAGGGAAATCGACCGCTGCGTTCGGAATGGCCTTGCGGGCCTGGAACCAGGGTTTCGATGTCGGCGTCTTCCAGTTCGTCAAGAGCGCGAAGTGGAAGGTGGGCGAGGAAGCGGCATTTCGTGCTCTGGGCGACGCGCACGAGAGCACGGGAATCGGCGGCGCTGTCGAATGGCACAAGATGGGCGAGGGGTGGTCGTGGACTCGCAAGAAGGGCAGCGAGGTCGACCACGCCGACGCCGCGGCCGAAGGCTGGCGTGAGATCGCACGGCGCATCGAGCAGCAATCCCATCGCTTCTACGTGTTGGACGAATTCACCTATCCACTCAAGTGGGGCTGGGTCGACGTCGCGGAGGTGGTCGAGGTGCTGACACATCGGCCGGGCAATCAACACGTCGTCATCACCGGCCGCGACGCTCCGCCGGAGTTGATCGCGGCCGCCGACCTCGTCACCGAGATGACCAAGGCCAAGCACCCGATGGATGCGGGTCGAAAAGGGCAGCGGGGCATCGAATGGTGAACCGGTCGTGTCCGGCCGTGGTGATCGCGGCACCCGCGTCGGGCAGCGGAAAGACGACGGTCGCCACCGGACTTATGGGTGCCCTGCGCGGTGCCGGCCGTCGGGTCGCTCCGTTCAAGGTCGGCCCGGACTACATCGATCCCGGTTACCACTCGCTCGCCGCGGGCCTGCCCGGTCGAAATCTCGACGCGGTCATGGTCGGTGCCGACCGCATCGGCCCACTGTTTCTGCACGGCAGCAGCGGCTGCGACATCGCGGTGGTCGAAGGCGTCATGGGCCTGTTCGACGGCAAGATCGACATGACCGGTCCGGGGGAGGCGTCCGCCGAGGGCTCGACCGCGCGAGTGGCGGCCATGCTCGGCGCGCCGGTGGTGCTCGTGGTCGACGCACGCGGGCACAGTCAATCCCTCGCCGCCGTGCTGCACGGATTCTCCACCTACGACTCGAGTGTGCGGATCGGCGGTGTGATTCTCAACCGCGTCGGCAGTGATCGGCACGAACAGGTGCTCCGTCAGGCCTGCGAACGAGTGGGTGTTCCGGTTCTGGGCTCCCTGCCGAGGATGAGTGAATTGGTCGTTCCATCACGGCATCTGGGGCTGATCACCGCGGTGGAGCACGGCGGTGCCGCTACCGATGCGGTCGACGCGATGAGTGCATTGGTCGCACAGTTCGTGGACATCGAGGCGGTCGAGGCTCTGGCGCGTTCGTCGGTGACCGTCCCGGCCTGGAACCCTGCGCTCGAGGTCAGACCGTCCGGCGGCGCACCGGTGATCGCTGTCGCCGGCGGCCCGGCGTTCACCTTCGGCTACACCGAGCACGTCGAACTGCTCAGGGCTGCCGGCGCAGATGTTGCGGTCTTCGATCCGCTGCGCGACGGATTACCCTCGGGCACAGCAGGAGTGGTACTTCCCGGCGGGTTCCCGGAAGAACATGCCGCCGCCCTCGCGGCGAACGAAGTGCTACTCGCCGATATCAGGACAGCTGCAGCCCGCGGATTGCCCATACATGCCGAATGCGCCGGGTTGCTTTATCTCGCAAAGAGATTGGACGGCCACGCCATGGCCGGAGTAGTCGACGTCGACGCGGAATTCGGGAACACGCTCACCCTCGGATACCGCGATGCCGTCGCCCTCGAATCGTCGACGCAGTTCGACGCGGGTAGCCGCGTCACCGGCCACGAATTCCACCGAACGAAACTGGTGGACGTCCGAGAGAGCGCACCGGCGGCGTGGGGTTGGCACAAGCACGGGGTCGACGGCAGAACCGCCGCACGCGAGGGTTTCGTGCAGGGTGGTGTCCACGCGTCGTATCTGCACACACACGCGGCGGGAAACCCCGAGTCCATCACGCGATTCGTTTCTGCCGCACACGATTACGCGTGCGTGTGAGGCGCGGCGTCGTCATCGGAATCGGCACCAGAGCAGGGGTCGGACCCGACGAGGTACTGCAGGCGATCACCGAGGTGATGCACGAGAACTGGTCGGTGGTGAGCATCGCATCGATCGACCGAAAAGCAGAACTGGTGGCAGCGATCGCGTCGAGAATGGGTGTTCGAGGAGCGACGTTCTCGGCGTCGGACCTGTCTGCAGTCGTCACCGAATCCGGGTCGGACCGGGTGCGAGACGCAGTCGGTACTGCCAGCGTCGCGGAAGCGTCGGCTCTGTTGGCCGGCTCGGCGCGGCGCCTGCTGGTTCCGAAGGCAGTCGGGGCCACCGTGGTCGTCGCGGTGGCCGCGACGGACGAAGAACCGGCGGATCTGCCGCACTGACTGGCGAAAGCGAGCCGACGAGGGCACTGTGGGTCGAATGAGTTCCGACAGTCTGGTTCTACTCGGCCCGATCGTTCGTTATGTCGGCACCGAGACCGCGACCCTGTGGTTCGAGATGGCGCACCCGTGCACCGTCACCGTCGTCACCGATCCCGGCGTCCGAGCATCGGAACGAACGTGGGGAGTGCACGGTCACCACTTCGCTCTCGTTCCTCTCGAGGGCCTGCCCGCCAACGCGCCGGTGAGCTACGAGGTGTTCGTCGACGAGCACAGGGTGTGGCCGGAGGACGGCAAGCGAGCCAGCATCCACACCGTGGACGCAGCGGGGCCGGTCACGCTTGCGTTCGGGTCGTGTCGGCGCGGCGACGATTACAGCGCGAAGTCTCTGAAGACGATCGGTGCCGATGCACTCGCCGGGCTCGGATCTACCCTCATCGAGCAGGATCCGGGCCAGTGGCCCCAGGCCCTCTTGCTTCTGGGTGACCAGGTGTACGCCGACGACCCGTCGCCCGAGATAGTCGAACGACTGCAGGCGCGACGGGAGTCGGGAGAGGGACCGACCAGTGCCATCGGCACCGACGCGGAGAACGAGATCTGCGACTTCGAGGAGTACTCGTGGCTGTACCGGGAATCGTGGGGACTCGAGCCGGTGCGGACGCTGTTGGCGAGCATCCCGTCGTGCATGATTCTCGACGATCACGATCTGCGCGACGACTGGAATTCGTCGGCCTCCTGGCGTCGTGACATCGAGACCCGGCCGTGGTGGAACGACCGCGTGATCGGGGCGTACTCGTCGTACTGGGTGTATCAACATCTGGGCAATCTCTCGCCGAAAGAACTGGCGGGGGACGAGATGTACGCCGCCGTTCGCTCCGCCGAGACCGACGCGGATCGCGAGAAACTGTTGGCCGACTTCGCGTTACGTGTCGATCGAGCCCCCGAGACCGGCCGGTGGAGCTTCTATCGAGATTTCGGCGACACCCGTCTGATCATGATCGACTCACGCTGCTCAAGAAATCTTGACCCCGACAACCGCGAAATGGTCGACGAGAAGGAATGGGCGTGGGTCCGCGAGCGCGCACTCGAGACGACGCCCCGACACCTGCTGTTCGGATCGTCACTGCCGTACCTGATGCTGCCGGCACTGCATCATCTCGAACAGTGGAACGAGGCTGTGGCACAGGGGAGTTGGGGGCAGAGGTCGGCCAAGGTGGCCGAAAAGATGCGAATCGGACTCGACCTCGAGCACTGGGCCGCATTCACCAACTCGTTCAACGACATGGCAGCCCTGACGCGTGAGCTCTCGCGCGGTGACGACAAGCCCGCGTCGATCATGTGGCTCTCGGGAGACGTGCACTGCTCGTACGTCGCCAACGCCGACTTCGGCGTCGGCGGGCGCGACGTGCCTGCGACGTATCAGCTGACGATGTCTCCGTTCCGCAATCCGCTGAATCTGCCGATCCGCGCGGTCAACAAACTTGCCGTCAAACGCCCGGCGGCGAGGATCCTGTCGAAGCTCGCGCGGGCCGCCCATGTGGGCCCGTCGGGTGTCGAGTGGCAGGCAGAGGCGGGCCCGTGGTTCGACAACGGGGTCATGCTGCTGACCCTGCACGGCGACTCGGCGCGACTGCAGGTCCACCATGCCCACGTCGACGATGCCGGGAAGCAGGTCCTGACACGAACGTCCAGCCTGGCGCTCGCCTAGAGCAGGCATCCCCGCCATGCTCGGGTGAAAACGATTGGCCATCGAGGGGCTTATGGGGTTGGCTGGTTCGTTGTGGCCCATCTCGAACTCAACGACATCGTGTACTTCCTGCCCGACGGACGGCAGCTGCTCAACGGCGTCGGCTTCCGGGTGGGCGACGGTGCCAAGACCGCACTGATCGGGCCCAACGGAACCGGTAAGACGACGTTGACGCGCATCGTGGCGGGCGACGAGGCTCCCGACGAGGGCGCGGTGTCGAGCTCCGGTTCGCTCGGGGTGATGCGGCAGTTCGTCGGGCAATTGCGAGACGACTCGACGGTGCGTGACCTGTTGCTGTCGGTCGCGTCCCCAGCCGTGCGGTCCGCAGCTGCTGCGCTCGACGCCGCCGAGAACACGATGATCGAGGTCGACGACGAGAAGACCCAGATGAAGTACGCGCAGGCCCTGTCCGATTGGGGCGACGTGGGCGGCTACGACCTGGAACCGTTCTGGGACAAGGTGACCACGGCTGCACTCGGTATGCCGTTCGATCGCGCGAAGTGGCGCGCGGCTTCGACGCTCAGTGGCGGTGAGCAGAAGCGGCTCGTGCTCGAGTCGTTGTTCGCCGGCACCGACGATCTGCTGCTGCTCGACGAGCCGGACAACTACCTCGACGTGCCCGGCAAACGTTGGCTCGAAGCGACCATTCGCGACTCCGACAAATCCGTCCTGTTCATCAGCCACGACCGGGAGCTCATCGCCAACGCTGCCAACCGGATCGTGACCCTGGAGCCGGGGGTGAGCGGGGCCACCGCGTGGGTGCACGGCGGTGGGTTCGCGACGTATCACGCAGCGCGGGAAGACCGGAATGCGCGACTCGACGAACTGCGCAGGCGGTGGGACGAGGAATTGGTCAAACTGCGCGCGCTGGTGTTGCGTCTGCGCGAGAAGGCGAAGTTCAACGACGGCGTCGCCGCCCGCTACCACGCATCGCAGACGCGACTGGCCAAATTCGAGGAGGCCGGACCGCCCGAGGCCGTGCCGCTCAAGCAGCACGTCACCGTCCGGTTGCGCGGTGGTCGAACGGCCAAGCGTGCGCTCGTGTGCACGGCCCTGGAACTGACCGGCCTGATGAAACCGTTCGACACCGAGATCTGGTACGGCGATCGCGTGGCGGTATTGGGTTCCAACGGCTCGGGCAAATCGCACTTCCTGCGTCTGCTCGCCAACGGCGGCACCGATCCCGAGAAGGAGCACGAGCCGGTCCAGGAACTCGCACTCGCGCCCGTTCCGCACACCGGGACAGCGGTACTCGGGGCCCGGGTACGGCCCGGTCTGTTCGCGCAGACGCACACGCGTCCGGATCTTGCCGGCAACACGCTGCTCGAGATTCTTCACATGGGCAACGAGCACCGGGACGGCATGGGCCGTGAGGCTGCCGGCCGAGCGTTGGACCGATACGGTCTGGCCCGCGCGGCCGAACAGTCCTACGACAATCTGTCGGGCGGGCAGCAGGCACGTGTGCAGATTCTTCTGCTCGAGCTATCCGGCGCCACGCTGCTGCTGCTCGACGAGCCGACCGACAACCTCGACCTGATGTCGGCCGATGCGCTCGAAGACGCCATCGCGGCATTCGAGGGCACCGTGATCGCAGTGACACACGACCGGTGGTTCGCCCGCAGTTTCGATCGATTCCTGGTGTTCGGTGCCACCGGGCAGGTTTACGAAGCAGCCGAGCCCGTATGGGACGAGAAGCGAGTCCAGCGCGCGCGGTAGCGTTTCCTCTCGTGAACGCGACTGACTCTCCCTATCTGGTCGGCCTGAATCTCGAAGGGCGGCGCGTCGTCGTGGTCGGTGGCGGCACCGTCGCACAGCGTCGACTACCGCTGTTGATCTCGTCCGGAGCAGTGGTCCACGTGGTCACCCGCGAGGCCACTCCGGCCGTGGAGGCAATGGCGACAGCAGGGCAGGTGACGCTCGAACTGCGCGATTACCGCCACGGCGATCTGGCCGACGCCTGGTACGCCATCGCCTGCACCGACGAGGCCGAGACCAATATCGCCATTGTTGCGGAAGCGACCGCGTCCAAGATCTTCTGTGTCCGTGCCGACATCGCCAAGGACGGCACAGCCGTCACTCCGGCGTCGGCCGAATGGGACGGCCTCACGCTGGGAGTGCTGGCAGGCGGCGAACATCGCCGATCGGCCGCCGTGCGCAATGCCGTCGTCGAAGCGCTGCAGTCCGGCGTCGTGGCCGACTCGGTGCACGCGCCGCTGACCGGTGTCGCGCTCGTGGGCGGCGGGCCGGGCGACCCGGATCTGATCACCGTCCGGGGCCGCAGACTGCTGGCATACGCGGACGTCGTGGTGGCCGATCGGCTGGCTCCACCCGAGTTGCTCGCCGAACTCGGACCACACGTCGAGGTCATCGACGCCTCGAAGATTCCATACGGCCGGGCAATGGCGCAGGAAGCCATCAACCAGGCGCTGATCGACGGTGCCAAGGCCGGCAAGTTCGTGGTTCGGCTCAAGGGCGGTGACCCGTACGTCTTCGGTCGCGGTTACGAGGAGCTCGAAGCGCTGGCCGCCGAGGGCATTCCGGTCACGGTGGTACCGGGCATCACCAGCGCGATCTCGGTTCCGTCCTCGGCCGGAATCCCGGTGACGCATCGCGCCGTCACCCACGAATTCGTCGTCGTGAGCGGTCACGTGGCCCCCGATCATCCCGATTCTCTGGTCGACTGGGACGCGTTGGCCAAGCTCAAGGGCACAATCGTGTTGCTGATGGCCGTCGAGCGCATCGGGCTGTTCGCCGATGTACTCGTGGCGGGCGGCCGCCCGTCGGACACCCCCGTCATCGTCGTTCAGGAGGGCACCATGCGCACCCAACGTGAAGTTCGGGCCACGTTGAGCACCGTCGCCGACGCGGTCCGCGAGGCCGAAATCAGGCCGCCGGCGATCGTCGTCATCGGCACCGTGGCCGGGTTCTCTGTACACGCCGGTAACGTGAACGCTCGTGCCTGAGTCATCGATGTCCAACACCTCCGCCACCGAGATCAAGTACCCGGTGACGACTCGAGCGTTCGGGATGGCGATCATCGTCCTGAGCGGGCTGCAACTGATGGTGGTTCTCGATGGCACCGTCGCCAACCTGGCCTTGGCTCCGCTGCAGGCCGATCTGGGTCTGTCCGACGCCGGGCGCAACTGGGTGTTGACCTCCTACGCGTTGGCCTTCGGTGGGCTGATGTTGCTCGGCGGCAGGCTCGGCGACGCCTTCGGGCGAAAGAAGATGTTCCTCGCCGGCGTCGTCCTGTTCACGATCGCCTCGTTGCTGTGCGGACTGGCAGTCAACGAAGCCACGCTCGTTGCGGCGAGGGCACTGCAGGGGGTCGGTGCCGCGGTGGCGTCGCCCACGGCATTCGCGCTGGTGGCCACGACATTCGCTCCTGGCCCGGTGCGTAATCAGGCCATCGCCATCTACGCCGCCATGACCGGTGTCGGGTCCATTGCCGGGCTCATCATCGGCGGCGCTCTGACCGAGGTGTCGTGGCGTTGGATCTTCCTGATCAACGTACCGATCGGCATCGTCATCGTCGTGCTCGCCGTCGTGTCGCTGCAGGAGACCGTCGGGGCGAAGCTCGCCCTGGACGTGCCGGGTGCGATCCTGGCGACCCTGGGCTGCACGGGTGTGGTCCTCGCGCTGAGCGAGGGTACCGAGCTGGGCTGGTCTAGCCCGATCGTCATCGTGTCGTTGATCGCCGGACTGCTGTTCCTCGGATTGTTCCTGTTGGTCGAGCGACGGGCCGAGAACCCGCTGCTGCCGTTCTCGTTGTTCGTCAGTCGCGATCGAGTGGCGACCTTCGTCGCGATCTTCTTCGCCGGCGGGGTCATGTTCTGTCTCGCTGCATATGTGGCGTTGTTCGTGCAGGACATTCTGGGCTACAGCCCGCTGCATGCCGGCCTGGCTTTCGTGCCGTTCGCCTTCGGTCTCGGTGCCGCGGCGTTCCTCGCGTCGCAACTGGTGACTCGGATCGCTCCGCGCTGGCTCATTCTCTGTGGTGCGGTCATCATGGTCGGCTGGCTGCTGGTGTCCGTGACGACGATGGACGCGGATTCGGCGTACTTCCCAGGGTTGTTCTTCCCGGTGATCGGGATCGGCTTCGGCGTCGGTCTGACGGTCGTTCCGCTGCCTCTGTGCGCCATCGCGGGCGTGAGCCCCACCGAAATCGGTCCGCTGACGGCAATCTCGCTGGTCGCCCAGACCCTCGGCGGTCCTCTGGCGCTGGCCGTCATCGGGGCACTGGTCACGTCGCGAACACTGTCCCTCGGCGGCATATCCGGGCCGGCGACTCTGATGAACGACAGTCAGCTCGACGCACTGAGTTCCGGGTACATGTTCGCGCTGTTCTGTTGCGCGGTCTGCGCCGTGATCGCCGGCATCGCCGCACTGTTCATCCGATACACCCCGCAGCAGGTGGCCCAGGCGCAGGCCGCGCAGGAAGACGCCCAGAAGGGCTGACGAGCGGGGCCGATCAGACTCCCAGTACGGCCTTGGCGATGAGGAAGTAGACGATCAGGCCGGTCGCATCGCAGAAGGTCGAGATGAAGGGCGTCGAGAACACCGCGGGGTCGACGCCGATCTTCTTGGCGATCAGCGGCATCGCACCGCCGACCGTCGCGGCGAGCGTGCATATCGACAGCAGCGTCGTGCCGATGACCAGGCCCAGGTGCCAGTCGTAGACGAGTCCGGCAATGACGAACCCCAACGTTCCGAGCATCGCTCCCATCGTCGCGCCGACGCGGACCTCGCGAAACAGCACAGCGGCGATGTCGCGCGGGCGGACGTCACCCAGGGCGAGCGCGCGGGTCACCGTGGTCGCGGCCTGCGAACCGGTGTTCCCGCCCGTGCCGGTGAGCAGCGGAATGAACAGCGCGAGGGTCACCACCGCGGCCAGTGCATGCTCGAAGATCTCGAGCACCTGCACGGTGAGGATGGCCGACAACGCCAACACGAGCAGCCAGACCACGCGCGAACGAACGATGGACAGGACCGGCGTCGACAGGTACGGCCGACGCAGCGGTTCTGCACCGCCCGCCCTGGCGGCGTCCTCGTCCTCGGCCTCCTCGAGAATGCGAGAGGACTGCTCGAGGGTGAGGATGCCGATCAGGCGCTGTTCGGAATCGACCACCACCACCGCCGGACTGCGATGCTCGAAACACAGACGTGCCGCGACCTCCGCCGACGAGTCCGCCCGCACCACCGGATGCGACGAATGGAGCTCTCCGACCGGCGTTGTCGATTCCGCCGTCGCCAGATCGGCGAGCGTCACCACACCGAGCAACGTGCGATGGTCGTCGGTGATGGGCAGCAGGTACACCGATTCTGCGTCGGGACCGGTCCGTCGCACCGCGTCGAGAGCCTCGGCTGCCGTGGTGTCGCTGCGTAGGCGCACGTACTCCGGGCTCATTCGACGGCCTACCGAACCGCGGTCGTAGCCCAGCATCGGTGCGGTAAGCGCCCGTTGGGCGGGCGACAGGCCGAGCATCATGCGATGCGCGATGTTGGAGGGCAGCTCGTCGAGCAGTTCCACTCGGTCGTCGGGATCGAGGTTCTCGAACAGGGCGATGACGTCGTCGCTACGCAAACTCTCGAACAGCTCGCTGCGAATGGTCGCGTCGAAGCGCTCGAACACGACGACGGCCTCGTCCTTGGGCAACAGCCGAAACAGAACCGCCCGCTGCGCCGAGTCGACCCGTTCGAGCATTCTGACCGCGTTCGTCGTGGACAGACCCGCCATCAGGGTCGACAACGCGGCCACGTCGCGCTCGGCCAGTAGTTCCGATGTCCTGGTCACGATGTCGTCGAGAGTCTCGGGCACCGGTCCATTTTGCCCTGCCGGCGGTCATCGACCGACAGCGGTCGCTACTCCGGAACGACGTCCCAGTGCTCGACGATGGCACCGTCGAACCGGAAGATGTCTCCCGCGACGAAGGGGTCGGATTCTGCTGCGCCCGGCGCTTTCGCGAACGTCCACACCAGATCGCCGTCGGCCAGCGAGACGACCGATTCCGAGGCAGGGAACTGCGCGCCGCCGGCGAAGAACTGTTGCAGTGCCGCGGTGCCGTTGCCCGCAATCGGATTGTGTTGCAGGTAGGACGGGGCGAAGTCGGTCCCGAGCACGGACGCGTCGTGTTCGCGGAAGAGCGCGTCGTAGGTAGCCGTCACCGACATACGTCGGCGCTCTTCCTCGTCCTCGGTCGGCTCGGTGGGCGCGGTCGGGTAGCGGTAGAGGTCACTGAACATGGTGTTGCCGCTCATCGACGTGGCCGGCACGGATTGCGTCATGGCCCAGTGCTCGGTGACCTTGCCGCCGTCGAAGGCGAAGAGGTCGATGTTCGCTTCACCGGTGGTCTCGGATGCCGGATCAGCGGTGGCCTGCCAGTGCACTGCGACCCATCTGCCATCGGCCGCGACATGCTTGACGACGGCTCGTGCACCGGGAATCCGTGTCCGGGTGGCCTCGAATCGGGCGACGATCGCGTCGGGCCCCACCGCTGGTCCAGGTCGATCGACGGCGTTCTCCGCCACGACCGACGCGGCGGCGGCAGGTTCTTCGGCCGTGAATGCAGATTCGAAGAGCGTCAGCGCTGCTTCTTCGTTGCGTGATTCGGTGACGCTGTCGGAGCGGTCGTCGGGCGACTGCGCGGCTACGGAGACGTCGTTCGGCTCCGGGGTGGAGGGCGACGTACCGCACGCCGTGATGGCGGACAGTGCGACCAGAACGGGCACGGTGAGTCGAGCAGCTGCGCGTGTTCGGTTCATGTCTGCTCAACTGACTTGAAGCTACAACAGTTCCCGAATCGGTCGACGAACCTCGTGGAATGTTTCAGCGGGACAGATCGGCTCGGTCGGCCGCGGCTCGTCCCGAATCCCATCCTTCGGCATCGAGGCGCGGGCCGCGCATCGGCTTGGCGGTGGGAAAGAGGCGGTCGAACTCCGCTTCCACGGCAACGGTCTGTGCCGCGAGAATCGGCAGCAGGTCGCCCGATTCCTGTCTCGCCTCGTCGAGGGCATGCGCGTCGGCATCGGTGAGACGATCTCCGATTCGGATGGCGTAGGCGTAGAGGAACGCCTTGCCGAATGCGGCCGAGCCGGCCTTCTTTCGCTTCTTGGCTTCGGGCGAGTGGCCGAGAGCTCGGGTTGCCTGCACCAGCAACGAGGTGAAGACGAGCTCGGCCTGTTCCACGTCTACCGGCGCGCCCACCAGCGTCGCAACGGCGTACTCCGCGTCCCAGATCGTCTTGACCCGGTTGGCAGTACCGGCGACGTGCAAGAGCTGGGCTTTGGCGGGTGCGTGCGGACTGTCGATGTGCACCCGTCGACCGCGAACGTCGAGATGACCCTCGGCCAACAGCAGCGTGTCGATCGAGTATCGCGTCATCAACTCCTGCGCCTTGGCGGTCAGCGTCTCGGCCTCCTCCGCGAAATCGGTGGCATCGGCCTTGGCCAGCAGACCGCGAATCTTGGCCAGCATCTTGCTGTTCGGTGAATCCGAGCCGGTGGTCGTCGGCACCGACGAGCGTGTGCGGGGCCATTGCGAGGGCTTGGCACCCAGTTGCGGCCAACGGGGGAGGGTTTGCCACTGGCCGAGCAGAGTGAGCACGTCGAGCCACTGATCGCTGGCGGCGATGTAGTCGGACTTGCCGGACGCCACGAGGTACGCCGTGAGGAAGTCGGGAGTGGCGTCGACTCGGGCTGCGACCGTCGGGAACTGTTCGCAGATCGCCGACATCTGATCGACCCAATCGTGCGGGGCGCGGGAGTCCGCTTCGATGAGATCGGCATGGTGCAGCAGTGCCGCGGCAGCGAGATTCGTCACGGCCACCGTGTGCTGACGCCGGACCACATGCATCAGATCCAGTGGTTGCCAGCCGTTTTCGTACAGTGTGCCGATCATGTTGGTCAGTGCCAGCGTGCCGAGTTCGTTCGCTTGCATCGAGACCAGACGGTCGGCGATGTCGTCGGCGATGCGTTGACTCTTGTTCTTGCCGACCGACGCCTCGGCTCCCTGTCTGAGCAGTTCCGGAACGGCGCTCATTCGGTGAGCACGATCAGTTCGGTGTCCGACGCCACTTCGACTCGAAGACCCGCCTTCGACGCCACGCGCGCAACAGCTTTCACATCTTTGGGCTCGGCCGTGGTCAGGGTCAGCGCGCGGGCGAGCAATCCCTTGTGATGCTTGTTGAAGTGGCTCACCACCGACCGACTGCCGTCGGGCTTCTCGGTGAGCACCGTTGCCGTGATCGCCCCGGGGATGGGCCCGAGCTGTTGATAGGTGCCGGACCGGAGGTCGACGACGATTCCCTCGGCCTCGGTGAGAAGGGCCTCGGACAGTTCCGGCTTCCAATGTGATCGCAGTGTGCCGAAGCCGGGAATCGTCGATCCGCCGGAGAGGCGGTAGGCCGGAATCGGGTCGGACGCGCGAACGGCCCCGAACAGTGCCGACCCGATCCACAGCCTGGCATCCGCACGCGCGCGTCCGGCACGGGTGAAGGTCGACGCCCCGAGAGCGTCGTACAGCACTCCTGTGTACCGGCGCAGGGCCGGAGTGGTGGGCGAGGCGAACAGGCGAGCGTTCCGTTCGATCTCGTCCACCTGGGTCGGACCGAGACCGAGCGCGGTGATGGACGCGTCGACGTCGTCGGAGAGCCGGACCAGGGCGTCGGCAAGCGTTCGGCGGAGCGGAAGCAGGGACGGCAACGACAACCGGCCCAGATCGAGAGGTGCTCCGGAACCGCCGTCGGACTTCGTCTCGGAGGGAGGCAGCAGAATCAGCACGGGGGTCAAGGCTACTCACTTCGCGGCCGCCTATCCGCAGGCGCTGCACCACCGACTAGTCTGACAACCCGTGATCACCCGTCTTTCGCAGCTGTTCCTTCGTACCCTTCGCGACGACCCGGCCGACGCCGAGGTCGACAGTCACAAGCTGTTGGTTCGCGCAGGCTACGTTCGTCGTATCGCGCCGGGCGTCTATTCGTGGCTGCCGCTGGGTCTCCGGGTGCTGCGACAGGTCGAACGCGTCGTCCGCGAGGAAATGAACGCCATCGGGGCGCAGGAAATTTCGCTGCCCGCCCTGCTGCCGCGTGAGCCGTACGAGACGACGAACCGGTGGACCGAATACGGGGACGCACTGTTCCGGTTGCAGGATCGCAAGGGCAACGACATGCTTCTCGGTCCGACCCACGAAGAGCTGTTCGCGTTGACGGTCAAGGCCGAATACAACTCGTACAAGGACCTGCCGGTCACGCTGTACCAAATTCAGACCAAGTATCGCGACGAAGAGCGTCCTCGCGCCGGCATTCTGCGCGGACGCGAATTCGTCATGAAGGATTCCTACTCCTTCGACATGGACGAGGACGGACTGAAGCGGTCCTACGCCGCACACCGCGACGCCTACCAGCGCATCTTCGCCAGGCTCGGGGTCAGCTACGTCATCGTCGCCGCGACGTCCGGCGCGATGGGCGGAAGTGCGTCCGAGGAATTCCTGGCCGAGAGCGACATCGGCGAGGACACCTACGTTCGGTGCATCGAATCGGGATACGCGGCCAACGTCGAGGCCGTCACGACCCCGGCACCGGACCCCATCGCCATCGAGGGGCAGCCTGCCGCGGTCGACTACGAGACGGGCAACACTCCCACCATCGCGACGCTGGTCGAGTGGGCGAACGGCGCAGATCTGGGTCGTACCGTCACCGGTGCCGACACGCTCAAGAACATCCTGCTCAAGGTGCGGTCCGCCGGTGGCGAGTGGGAGCTGCTGGCCATCGGCCTGCCCGGTGACCGTGAGGTGGACGAGAAGCGCCTCGAAGCATCGCTAGAGCCTGCCGAATTCGCATTGCTGACCGACGCGGACTTTGCTGCTCACCCGTTTCTGATCAAGGGATACATCGGGCCACGTGCGCTGCAGGCCAACGGAGTTCGCTACCTCGTCGACCCCCGGGTGGTGAACGGAACATCGTGGATCACCGGTGCCGATGTGCAGGGCAAGCACGTGGTGAACCTCGTGGCCGGCCGCGACTTCGTTCCCGACGGCACCATCGAGGCCGCCGAGGTGCGTGACGGGGACATGTCACCCGACGGACAGGGGCCGCTGGTCAGCGCTCGCGGAATCGAGATCGGGCACATCTTCCAGTTGGGCTACAAGTACACCGATGCATTCTCGGTCGACGTACTCGGCGAGACCGGCAAGCCCGTGCGACTCGTACAGGGTTCCTACGGCGTCGGTGTCTCCCGTCTGGTGGCCGTCATCGCCGAGCAGATGCACGACGACAAGGGCCTTCGGTGGCCGTCGGAGGTAGCACCCGCCGACGTACATCTGGTGATCGCGAACAAGGACGAGGCCGCGCGCGCCGGCGCAGAATCCATTGCGACGCAACTCGATTCGCAGGGCATCGAGGTTCTCTTCGACGACCGCAAGGCCTCGCCCGGCGTGAAGTTCAAGGACTCCGAACTGATCGGTGTTCCGCTCGTCGTCGTCCTCGGCCGCGGTTGGGCCGATGGCAGGGTCGAAATCCGGGACCGCTTCTCGGGTGAGAGCCGTGAACTCGACATCGATTCCGCGGTCGACGAGATCGTCGCCGCGGTGCGCGCCACCACGTAACAGCCCGTCCCGATCTCTCCACGCTCGATCTCCCCACGCGCCGGTCTACTCGCTGGTAGCTTCGGGTCACACGACTAGGAGAGGTCACACCGTGGCTCAGTTTGCGCTGTTCGATCCGACAACTTTCGATCCCGCCGAGCTCGACGAGGAGTCTCGTCGTCAGCTCCGCGCACTGATCGATTGGTTCGAGGATCGCGGTAAGGCCAGGCTGCTCGCCGACGATCTCGAGGGAGTCTGGCCCGCCGACTTCCTCGAGTTCGTCGCAGCCCAGAAACTGTTCGCCACGTTCTCGACGCCGGCCGAGTATGCCAACGGGTTGCCCAACGCTCGTTGGGACGCTGCCCGCAACGCCGCTCTGAGCGAAATTCTCGGGTTCTACGGCTTGGCCTATTGGTACACCTGGCAGGTCACGGTGCTCGGCCTCGGCCCGATCTGGATGAGCGACAACGACGACGCCAAGCGCCGCGCAGCGCGAGAGCTCGACCGCGGCGGCGTCATGGCATTCGGATTGTCCGAGCGCGCACACGGTGCCGACGTCTACTCCACCGACATGCTGTTGACGTCCGCCGTCGACGACGACCTCGAGTTCACCGCGTCGGGGGAGAAGTACTACATCGGTAACGGCAACGTGGCGGGCATGGTGTCGGTGTTCGGTAGACGCACCGACATCGACGGGCCGGAGTCGTACGTCTTCTTCGTCGCCGACAGCTCGCATCCCGCGTATCGGTTGCGCGAGAGCGTCGTTCACGGCCAGATGTACGTCAGTACCTTCTCGCTCGAGAATTATCCCGTTCGCCGCGAGGACATTCTGCATACCGGACCCGACGCGTTCTCGGCTGCACTGAACACCGTCAACGTCGGCAAGTTCAACCTCTGCACCGGCTCGATCGGCATCTGCGAGCACGCGTTCTACGAGGCGATCACACACGCCAACAATCGGATTCTGTACGGCAACCGTGTCACCGAATTCCCCCACGTGCGCAGTGCGTTTGTCGATGCCTACTCGCGGCTGACCGCCATGAAGCTGTTCAGCGCGCGTGCTCTGGACTACTTCCGCGCTGCGGGTCCCGGCGACCGCCGCTACCTGTTGTTCAACCCCATGACCAAGGCCAAGGTGACGTCCGAGGGCGAGTCGGTGGTTCGCTTGCTGCACGACGTCATCGCCGCCAAGGGGTACGAGAAGAACACCTACTTCCGTGAAGCCGCGCAACTCATCGGAACATTGCCGAAACTCGAGGGAACGGTGCATGTCAACGTCGCCCTGATGCTCAAGTTCATGCCGGCATACATGTTCTCGCCCACCGATCAGGCGGAGGTGGCCACGTTCACCGACGCCGTCGACGACGGATTCTTCTTCGCCCAAGGCCCCGCTCGCGGCGCGAGTTCGGTTCGGTTCCACGATTGGAACCCGGTGTATCGCAAGCATTCCGGTGTTCCCAACGTGGGTCGTTTCTACGAGCAGGCCCAGGCGTTCGCGTCGTTCCTCGCCGAGTGCGCCCCCGACGAGTCGCAGCAACAGGACCTCGACTTCCTGCTCGTGGTGGGGCATCTGTTCTCACTCGTCGTCTACGGCCACCTGATCCTCGAACAGGCCGACGAGATCTCCACCGACATGCTGGACCAGATCTTCGACTTCCAGATCAGGGACTTCTCCGGCTACGCCGTCGCGCTGTACGGAAAGCCGTCGTCGACCGATGCACAGCAGAAATGGGCGCTGGACGCCGTACGCAAGCCGGTGGTGGACGCAGCACGATTCGAGACGGTCTGGAACGACGTCGTCACGTACGACGGTCGGTACGAGATGCGCCCCTAGGCGTCACAGCTGTCCGGAATCGGCTGGGACGAGCTTGGTTCCGAACGCGCACATCGTCATCTCGTGCAGTCCGTCGCTGTCCTCCGGATGCTCCGGTGCCTGCATCGACAACAAGACGTTGAGCAGCATTCCGTGCGCGATGAACTGCCGAGCCTGATCTTCTGAACACCCGGTACCGCTGCGGATCTGGTTGTAGATCGCGCCCATTCCTTCTCGTGCCTGGCGGCCGATCTCGGGTACCGACCCTGCACCGAACCCGTGCATCATGACCATCAAGAGGTCGCGATCGGCCACCAGATCGGCGTAGGCACCGCCCAGGTCGGCCCAGGTCTCGTCGTCCGCTGGGTCCAGAGGCCCCGAAGCGAGCACTGCGTCGAACGCCGTCATGATCCCGTCGATGGAGCGTTGGAAGACCAGCCGAAACAATTCGACTTTGGTTCCGAACATCCGAACCACGTACGGCTGCGAGACGCCCGCTTCCTTCGCCACCGCATCGGTGCTCGTTCCGGCAAAGCCCCCGCGTGCGAACGCTCGTGTCGCGGCGTCGAGGACGAGTTCTCGACGGTCGGCCGCGTCCATTCGGGTTGCTCGGGGCTTGGGCGTGGGAGTGTCGGACATGTTGACAGGTTATCAGTCGATAACTTACGGTCGCATCATAAGTAATCATTCGATGCTTACAAACTCGAGACGGGACGTTCGCCATGACCGCAACAGCCGCTCCGCCTGCAGTGCACCCCGCCGCTCGGTCGATTCCCGTGTGGCTGGGAATCGTCGCCGCATCCCTGCCCATGTTCATGGCGACCCTCGACAATCTGGTGATGACCAGCGCGCTGCCGGTGGTTCAGCAGGATCTGAATGCGTCGGTCGGACAGCTGCAGTGGTTTCTCAACGCCTACACGCTGAGCTTCGCGACATTCATGCTCACTGCAGCGACCTTGGGCGATCGCTGGGGCAGGCGCGCGGTGTTCCTCGGCGGGATAGCGCTGTTCACCGCGGCCTCCGTGGCCAGCGCGCTCGCCACGAGTCCGGCAATGCTCATCGCCGCGCGGGCGATACAGGGCCTCGGTGCCGCGGCGATCATGCCGCTGTCGCTGACTCTGCTCGCAGCTGTCGTCCCGATTGCCAAGCGCGCCATGGCAATCGGAATCTGGGGCGGTGTCTCGGGCCTCGGTGTCGCACTCGGGCCTGTCGTCGGTGGTGCGGTCGTCGACGGTATTTCCTGGCAAGCGATCTTCTGGATCAACGTCCCGGTGGCGCTCGTCGCGGTACCGCTGGCGTACATCGCCCTGACCGAGTCGACCGGACGCAGGCAACCTCTCGATCTGCTGGGTGTGGTGCTCGCGGGCGGCGGGGTGTTCTTGCTCGTGTGGGCGGTGGTCCACGGCAACGACGACGGATGGGCATCGACCACCGTGCTCGCGAGCTTCGTCGGCTCTGCGGTGCTTCTCCTCGCGTTCGTCTCCCGAGCATGGCGAACCCCGTTCTCGGTACTGCCGTTGACGCTCTTCCGATCACGCAGTTTCACGCTGGCGAACATCATCGGAATCACGTTCTCGCTCGGCATGTTCGGGGCCGTGTTCCTGCTTGCTCAGTACCTGCAGATAGTGATGCACTACAGCCCGTTGGAGGCGGGCCTGCGCACATTGCCCTGGACCGCCGCGCCTATGGTGGTCGCACCCATTGCGGGTCTCGTGGCCGATCGAGTCGGCTTGCGCGGCTTGTTGGTGTCCGGACTGGCGTTGCAGTCGCTGTCACTGGTGTGGATGGCACTGATCCTCGGACCCGACACCGCCTACCTGTCGATGGTGCCCGCGCTGTTGATGGCCGGAGTCGGCATGGGGTTGACCTTCGCGCCCTCGGCGACCGCAGTGTTGCGAGACATGGCCGACGACGATCACGCCACGGCGAGCAGTGCGAACTCCACTGTGCGGGAAGTGGGAATCGCGCTCGGAATCGCCGTCCTGACGGCGGTGTTCATCGGAAACGGAGGATCACTCACCCCCGCTGGATACACCGACGCGTTGGCACCCGCTCTACTCGTAGGCGCAGGGGCGGTGGCGATCGGATTGGTTGCGGCACTGTTCATGCCGGGTCGTTCCGCCGGTCGCGCGGACGACGTGGTCACGGCTGACCGGGAAAGGCCGTCGACGACGGGATGACACCCAGGATCTGCTGCCATGTGGCCAGTCTGATCGCGGCCTCGGTCAGTGCCTGGACGCCCATCTCGCGCGTGCCGCCGGATCGACTGCGCTCGACGGCCGAACGCCACGCCACACTCGTGTCGATCTCTGCCTGAACAGCGAGCTGCACAGCCGAGATCGCATCGGTCACCGGAAACGGCGACGCGTATGCCGGATCGGGCAGGGGCGCTGTGACGCTGGCCGCGCGGAGTGCGTCGATGGTCGAGTCTCGACGCGCTCGGTGTGCCGCGGTGCACGCGGCCACCATGTCTGCTCGGGTCGGGTTGGAGAACGCCGCGACGATCCCGTACGCGAAGACGGCTGCGTACTCGGCGACGAGTGCATCGACGAGCCCCTGTTGTTCGGGTCCGAGATCGCTCATGCGAGTACCACCTGAGCGAACACCGTGCACGAGGCACTGATCGACCCGAGAAGGCCGGCGCGATAACCGCTTTCGTCGCGGGCGGCGGTCGCCGCACTGCGTGCCGAGGCGGTCAGCGCATCGCGCACCGCGACGAGATCGGGTGGCGGCGCGGACTGGGCCGCGGTCGTGGTCGTCGTGGCAGTCGCCGACGAGGTGTCGGTGGTCGCTCCGGTAGCCCGGGCGATCTCGGTCTCGAGTGCATCCGCATGTTCGGCCCGCTGGGCCGCGACCACGCCGAGAGCTCCTGCGTAATCGGGAGCGACCGTTGCCGCCGAAGACGCAGCCGCGGCGTCGGAGCGAGCGGAGCGCAACTGTGCCGTCAGAGAATCGAGTGCGGGACCGGAGATTTCCTCCGCGCCGCAAGCCGTGACGGTCGACGCCGTGACCGCAGTGAGGACGGCGGCACCGGCGAGCCGGAACAACCCACGTCTGTTCAACGAGAGAGGGGCGGTCGGCGTGGGCACCCCGATATCGTGCCAGACCCTCGACCGTGTGGGACCCTCGAGGCGACACGCGCCGTGCCCGTGTGTCGCCTCGGCCGTGCGTGGTCGCGAGCACCACCTGCGGGGCGGTAGTCTGTTGGTTCACCAAACGCGGTCCGGCGCACCTGTGCCGCATTGCCGACAACTACACACGAGGAGTTCGCGACATGCCTGTTCCGTCCCAGGAAAGGGTTGTCGAACTGCTCGGCGACCTGGTTCGAGATCGGGGCTACGACCTCGAGGACGTGAACGTGGTCGCTGCCGGTAAGCACAGTGCCGTGCGCATCATGGTCGACCGTGAAGACGGCGTCGACCTCGACGCGTTACCGGAATTGAGCCGGGTGATCTCCGATGTGTTCGACGGCGTGACCGATTTCGGCGAAGCGCCGTACACCCTCGAGGTCACCACTCCCGGAATCGATCGCCCGTTGACACAACCACGGCATTGGCGTCGCGCGCGTGGTCGCAAGGTGCGGATCGAACTCGCCGACGGCAAGGTCGAGGGCCGCGTCGGACTTCTCGACGGTGACTCGGTTGCCCTCGTGATCAAGGACAAGGGAGTTCTCTCGACACGATCGATCGCGCTGGCCGATGTTGTGAAAGCTGTTGTGCAGGTAGAATTTTCGCGGCCGACCGCAGAAGAGATGGATCTTGCGGGCGGCGTGGTGGGCGGTAGGCCGTCACCCGCGAACACCGACGAAATCGTGAATGTGGAAGCACCGGAAGAAGGGTCGGACAAGTGAATATCGATATTGCAGCTCTGCGCGCCATCGAGGCGGACAAGGGCGTTCCGATCGAGATGGTGATCTCGACGATCCAGACCGCGTTGTTGACCGCCTACCGGCACACCGAGGGGCACCAGTCCAACGCGCGAATCGACGTCGATCGCAAGACCGGTTCCGTCCGCGTTATGGCCAAGGAGTTCGACGCCGAGGGCAATCTGATCTCCGAGTGGGACGACACGCCGGAAGGCTTCGGCCGGATCGCTGCCACCACCGCTCGTCAGGTGATTCTGCAGCGTTTGCGCGATGCGGAGCACGAGCGCTCCTTCGGGGAGTACTCGACCCACGAGGGTGAAATCGTCAACGGCGTCATTCAGCGCGATACGCGCGCCAACGCCAAGGGCACCGTCATCGTCCGGATCGGCAGCGAGGCGAACGGGGCCGACGGCCTGCTTCCGCCCGCCGAGCAGGTTCCGGGGGAGACGTACGAGCACGGTGAGCGCATCAAGTGCTACGTCGTCGGAGTCGCGCGGGGCAACCGCGGCCCGCAGATCACGCTCTCGCGCACACACCCCAATCTGGTGCGCAAGTTGTTCGCGCTCGAGGTGCCCGAGATCGCCGACGGTTCGGTCGACATCGTGGCGGTAGCGCGTGAATCAGGGCACCGCTCGAAGATCGCGGTCGCGTCGACGGTCTCGGGCCTGAACGCCAAGGGTGCATGTATCGGGCCGATGGGGCAGCGCGTGCGGAATGTGATGAGCGAACTGGCCGGCGAGAAGATCGACATCATCGACTTCGACGAGGACCCGGCGACGTTCGTCGGGAATGCACTGTCGCCGTCGAAGGTTGTGTCTGTGACCGTGGTGGACGCAGCCGCTCGCGCGGCGCGAGTGGTGGTCCCGGAGTACCAGTTGTCGCTGGCGATCGGCAAGGAAGGGCAGAACGCTCGACTTGCCGCTCGATTGACCGGTTGGCGTATCGACATCCGCAGTGACGCGGCGGCACCCGAGACGACCAGCGCCTAGGGCCGGAATGCGGAGATCGAGGCAATACAGCGGTAGAGTGGTCGATGGTTCGGTAACGACCTCTCCGCTCGGAGACGTGAACGCGAGAATCCGGTTGTGACAAGCCGGCCGATTCGTACATGTGTCGGGTGCAGGGAGCGAGTGCCGGCCGCCGATCTGTTGAGGATCGTGGTTCGAGAAGCTGGTTCGTACGAATTCGCTCTCGTCCCCGACATCCGGCATTCGATGTCCGGTCGTGGTGCTTGGTTGCACTACAACCGAGAATGCCTGCACAATGCGGAACGTCGCCGAGTCTTCGGCCGCGCGTTTCGGATATCGGGAAATGTGGAATCGTCCGCAGTATCGGACGTGCTCGACGAGCACGAACGGCTGCACGGCGAGAACACGACAAGAGCAACACCCGTCGACAAGAACAGGCAACAGCACTGATGAGCACACCGTGAAGCACCAACGATGAACGTCCATCGGAGATAACCCGAGGTCGTGCGGGCACCAAGCCTCGCTCGGCCTCTCAGTGAGGAGAGCAGTGGCAGGCAAGGCCCGCGTGCACGAGTTGGCAAAAGAACTCGGTGTCACCAGTAAGGAACTACTCGCACGGCTCAAAGAGCAAGGCGAGTTCGTCAAGTCCGCATCATCCACAGTCGAAGCCCCCGTGGCTCGTCGACTTCGTGAATCCTTCCCGTCCGCAAACGCGGACGCGCCGGCGTCCGGTGCAGCAGCACCCAACGGTCGCGCAGCAGCAGATCGTGCGTCGGATTCCGCCGCGAAGCCCGGCGCAGCAAAGCCGAGTGGACCTCGTCCCGGACCCAAGCCGGCATCCCGCCCGGCCGAGCCCGAGGCCCCCGCTGCACAGGCACCCGCAGCGCAGACTCCGGCAGCGCAGTCGCCCGCAGAGGTTGCTCCCGCTGCCCCGTCGGCACCGGCCGCTGCGCCCACGCCGGCACCGGCTGCGCCCACCCCTCGTCCGGCAGCACCCGCTGCTCCGGCCGAGCAGGCACCTGCCGCGTCGGCCGAGGCAACCGCGTCGGCTCCGGCCGCCCCCAAGCCCGCTGGTCCTGGCCCCAAGCCCGGCCCGAAGGCTCCGCGCGTCGGAAACAATCCGTACTCGTCGGCTCCGGTCGAACGACCGGCCCCGCGACCCGCTCCCGGTGCCGGTGCTCCGCGCCCCGGCGGCGGACGACCGGCTCCCGGACAGGGCGGACCCCGCCCGGCCGCACCGGCAGGCGGCGCTCGTCCGGCTCCCGGACAGGGCGGCCCCCGTCCCGCACCGGGTCAGGCCGGACCTCGGCCCAGCCCGGGCTCCATGCCTCCCCGCCCCAATCCGGGTGCGATGCCGACTCGTTCGGCACGTCCCGGCCCCGCAGCAGGACGTCCCGGTCGCCCCGGCGGCGCACCGGGTGGACGTCCGGGCGGCGGCGGTGGCGGTGGCTACCGCGGCGGTGGCGCTCCCGGCGCGCCCGGTGGTGCACCGGCAGGCGGCGCTCCCGCAGGTGGCTTCCGTGGCCGTCCCGGCGGCGGTGGCCGTCCCGGTCAGCGTGGCGCAGCCGCAGGTGCGTTCGGTCGGCCCGGCGGAGCAGTCCGCCGCGGTCGCAAGTCGAAGCGGGCGAAACGCGCCGAGTACGAGAGCATGCAGGCTCCCGCAGTCGGCGGCGTCAGGCTGCCCCGCGGCAACGGCGAGACCATTCGTCTCGCCCGCGGAGCATCGCTGTCGGACTTCGCAGACAAGATCGACGCCAACCCCGCTGCACTCGTGCAGGCACTGTTCAACCTCGGTGAGATGGTCACCGCGACGCAGTCGGTCAACGACGAGACGCTGGAGCTTCTCGGCGGCGAGATGAACTACGTCGTGCAGGTCGTCAGTCCCGAGGACGAGGATCGCGAACTGCTCGATTCGTTCGACCTCACCTACGGCGAAGATGCCGGCGGCGAGGAAGATCTCGAGCAGCGTCCCCCGGTGGTCACCGTCATGGGCCACGTCGATCACGGTAAGACTCGACTGCTCGACTCGATTCGTAACACCACGGTGCGCGAAGGCGAGGCCGGCGGCATCACGCAGCACATCGGTGCGTACCAGGTGTTGACCGAGCTCGAAGGCAACGAGCGTCTCGTGACCTTCATCGACACCCCCGGTCACGAGGCCTTCACGGCCATGCGTGCTCGTGGTGCCAAGGCCACCGACCTTGCGATCCTCGTGGTCGCGGCCGACGACGGTGTCATGCCGCAGACGGTCGAAGCCATCAACCACGCCCAGGCGGCCGACGTGCCGATCGTGGTCGCGGTCAACAAGATCGACAAGGAAGGCGCGAACCCGGACAAGATCCGGCAGCAGCTGACCGAATACGGTCTGGTCGCCGAGGAATACGGCGGCGAGACGATGTTCGTCGACATCTCCGCCAAGCAGGGCACCAACATCGATGCCCTCCTCGAAGCGGTGCTGCTGACGGCCGATGCGTCACTCGATCTGCGTGCCAACCCGGACATGGATGCCCAGGGTGTCGCCATCGAGGCACACCTCGACCGCGGTCGCGGTCCGGTGGCCACCGTGCTCATCGCCCGCGGAACGCTGCGCGTCGGTGACTCGATCGTCGCCGGCGATGCCTACGGCCGCGTGCGTCGCATGGTCGACGAGCACGGCGAGGACGTCACCGAAGCGATGCCGTCCCGGCCCGTTCAGGTCATCGGCTTCACGTCGGTGCCCGGTGCAGGCGACAACCTTCTGGTCGTCGACGAGGACCGGATCGCCCGTCAGATCGCCGATCGCCGTAATGCCCGTAAGCGCAATGCTCTGGCGGCCAAGAGTCGCAAGCGCATCAGCCTCGACGATCTCGATGCAGCTCTGAAGGAGACTTCGCAGCTCAACCTGATCCTCAAGGGTGACAACTCGGGAACCGTCGAGGCGCTCGAAGAGGCCTTGCTCGGTATCCAGATCGACGACGAAGTCGAGTTGCGCGTCATCGACCGCGGTGTCGGTGGCGTTACGGAAACCAACGTCAACCTGGCGTCGGCATCCAACGCGATCATCATCGGCTTCAACGTGCGGGCCGAGGGCAAGGCAACCGAACTCGCCAACCGCGAGGGCGTCGACATTCGGTACTACTCGGTGATCTACCAGGCCATCGACGAGATCGAGAAGGCCCTCAAGGGCATGCTCAAGCCGATCTACGAAGAGGTCGCTCTGGGCCAGGCCGAGATCCGCGCGCTGTTCCGTTCCTCGAAGGTCGGAAACATCGCCGGTTGCCTCGTCACCTCCGGTACGATCCGTCGCAACGCCAAGGCGCGCCTGCTCCGTGACAATGCGGTCGTGGCCGAGACCGTGACGATCTCCTCGCTTCGCCGCGAGAAGGACGACGCAGTCGAGGTTCGTGAGGGATACGAGTGTGGTTTGACGGTGACGTACTCCGACATCAAGGTGGGCGATGTCATCGAGGCGTACGAGCTCCGTGAAAAGCCGCGCGACTAGAACAGGTCCGGAGCTGAGCAGCTCCGTTCCCGGTCACGTCGGCTCGGTGGTGAAGCCAGGGGAGTGACACTGCACTCCGGGGACGAGCCGGTGGTGGTACGACATATGTACCGCCACCGGCTTTGTCGTCGGAGCTGATCGAAGGGGCGACGTCAGCGTGTATCTGGGTGCTTTGGAGTTGGACGTGTTGTTGGGGGACGTGCGTTCGCTCGCCGAGAAACGGTCGATGGTGGAACCGGTTCTCGGCGATCTGCAGAGGCTGGGAGTGTCTGCCGCCGAAACCGGTGAGCGAGAACGTATTCGGCGTTCGATGTTGGGCGTGGCAGCGGCGGGCACGAACGTCGACCTGTTGCACGACAAGCTCGACGAGTGCGAGCGGCACGTCGCCGAGCGTCAGGATCTGGAACTGTTGGCAGTACGCCGAAGAATTTTCGGCCCCGAGGATTAGATCGGGGAGTTCGTCGAACGTGTTCGGCGAATGTTGGAGCGTAATCGCCGAGACGTCGCACTGCAGTGACGTCCGGCCATGAAAGAGGAGTGTGATTGTCGTGGTGGATCAGGCCAGGGCTCGTAAGTTGTCCAAGCGAATCGCCGCTATCGTTGCGACGGCGATCGACCACGAGATCAAAGATCCACGGTTGGCGTTCGTGACCATCACCGACACGAAGGTGACGGCAGACCTGCACGACGCCACGGTGTACTACACGGTGATGGGCGAGGATCTCGATACCCCGCCCGATCTGCAGGGAGCTGCGGCGGGTCTGGAGAAGGCCAAGGGCGTTCTCCGCTCGAAGGTCGGAGCCGGTACCGGTGTGCGGTTCACTCCGACGCTGACGTTCGTGACGGATACCGTCCCCGACACCGCCCGGCACATGGAAGAGCTGCTCGAACGCGCTCGCGCAGCCGACGAGGAGCTGGCTCGCGCCCGGGCGAACGCGAAGCCTGCCGGAGACCCGGACCCGTACAAGGCTCCCCGCGAGGAGTCCCCCGCGGATCGCGGCGATGCAGAAGCCGTCGAGCCAGCCGAAGCCGACTGAGATGTCCGATGGTTCTGGTTCGGAGTTCGAGCTGGACGAGGATCTGGCGCGTGCGATCGAGATGCTCGAGCGCGCTTCCTCGGTGACCGTGCTCTGCCATGTCCAGCCGGATGCCGACACGATCGGCAGCGGATTGGCAATCGGTTCGGTACTCGAACGTCGCGGCGCGCAGGTGCAGGTGGCGTTCGCCGCGCCCGCGTTTCTGCCTCAATCGATGGAAGAGCTACCGAACCGGCATCTGCTGGTGGAGCCGGAGAAGGTGGCCGAATCGGTCGATCTGGTGGTCACAGTGGACGCCGGAAGCCGAGGTCGACTCGGTTCGCTCGGCGAGCGACTCGACTCCGCATCGGAGTCCCTGGTCATCGACCATCACCGGAGCAACACGCGGTTCGGAACACTGAACGTCGTCCACGCGTCCGCCGAGTCCACCACGGCCGTGATCGTCCGCTTGCTGGATCGGTGGGGTGTCGACATCGATGCGGACCTGGCGCATCTGCTGTTCGCGGGTCTGGTCACCGATACCGGGTCGTTCCGGTGGGTGCGGCCGGGTTCGCATCTGCTCGCGGAGAGATTGCTCGCGACCGGCATCGACGGTGCACGTATCGCCCGTCGCCTCCTCGATACGCACCCCTTCGACTGGCTGCCGATGCTCGGGGCGGTACTGGGTTCGGCCGAGTTGCTGCCCGACGCGGCGGGCGGACGGGGGCTCGTGTACGCCGTCATCCGGAGCGAGGATTCGGCCGGTCTGAGGTCGGAGGAGATCGAGAGTGTCATCGACATCGTGCGGACCACCTCCGAGGCGGAGGTGGCCGCGGTGTTGAAGCAGCAGGATTTCGGGTCGGTCTGGGTGGTGTCGCTCAGATCCAAGACGCAGGTGGACGTATCTGCAGTGGCGACCGGGCTCGGCGGCGGTGGACATCACAACGCCGCGGGCTACACCGCGACCGGAGAGCTCCCCGACGTGATCGATGCGCTCCGTGAGGCCTTGTCGGCGTCGTGAGTTCCACCCCTGTCACGGCTCGCAGAATTCTCGGGCTGTCGCTTCCATCGCTCGGAGTTCTGGCCGCCGAACCCCTCTACCTCCTGTTCGACGCGGCGGTCGTCGGCCGGCTCGGCGCGTTGGCTCTGGCCGGCCTGGCGATCGGGGGGCTCGTCCTCGCTCAGGTCAGCACGCAGCTGACCTTCCTGTCCTACGGAACCACTGCGCGTGCGGCGCGCATGCACGGTGCCGGTCGTGAGCGCGACGCCGTCGGGGAAGGGGTTCAGGCGACGTGGCTGGCGGTGGCGATCGGTCTCGCGATCGTCCTCGTGGTCCAGTTGTTCGCCGCCCCCGTCGTGTCGCTACTGGCCGGTGGCGGTGACATTGCCGCGGAGGCACTGCTGTGGCTGCGCGTGGCGCTGGTGGGGGTGCCGTTCATTCTGATATCGCTGGCCGGGAACGGCTGGATGCGCGGCGTGCAGAACACGACGACACCATTGCGGTTCGTCGTGCTCGGTTTCGGCGTGTCGGCGGTGCTGTGTCCACTCCTCGTCCACGGCCTGCTCGGATTTCCCCGGCTCGAATTGGTGGGCTCGGCCGTTGCGAACGTCATCGGCCAAGGTGTCGCAGGCGCTCTGTTCGTCGGTGCCCTCGGGCGGTCGGGTGCGCCGTTGCGCCCGCGCTGGTCGGTCATGCGGGCGCAGCTGGTACTCGGCCGCGATCTGATCGTGCGCAGTCTCGCGTTCCAGGCGTGCTTCCTGTCTGCCGCAGCGGTCGCGTCGCGATTCGGTGCCGCGTCGGTGGCGGCAAATCAGGTGGTGCTGCATCTGTGGAACCTGGTGTCGTTGATGCTCGACTCGTTGGCGATCGCTGCGCAGACACTCGTGGGAGCGGCCCTGGGTGCAGGCAGGACCGAGGATGCGCGTGCGCTCGCACGCCGGTTGACGGCATGGTCGACGGTCTTCGCGGTGATCCTGGCCGCGGCCTTCGCCGTCGGTCGGCCGGTCGTCCCGGGATTGTTCACCACCGACGTCTCGGTGATCGATCAGATGCAGGCGATCTGGTGGATCTTCGTGGCGATCATCCCAGTGGCCGGTGTGGTGTTCGCGTTGGACGGGGTGCTGTTGGGCAGCGGCGATGCCGCGTTCTTGCGTAACGCCACGATGGCGTGTGCGATCGTCGGGTTTCTGCCGTTCATCTGGTCGGCCCTGGTGTTCGACTGGGGTGTCGTGGGCATCTGGCTGGGTCTGGGTGTCTTCGTCTGCCTGCGCATGGTCGCGGTCGCCGGTCGAGTGCTGTCGGGTAAATGGCTCGTGACCGGTAGTGATCGGCAACTGCGAGACTGATCGCGTTCGCATGCATCACCGCCGTGACACCAGGGCCGGATGCAGCACCACCTCGCGGCTCTTGACGACGAAGAACACCCGTCGGCCGGGTTCCAGGCCCAGCTCCGATACCGCGGCGGTGGTGATGTCTGCCGCGATACCCGGTGTGCCGTCGGGGTGCGGACGAGCTCGGACGCGGATGCCCGAGCCCTGCACTTCCATCTCCTCGATGACTACTTCGAAGACGTTGCGCGGGCTGGCGTGCGGCGCGGTGAGGTGTACCGAAACGGCAGCGGGGGAGAAGACTGCGACCACCGGCGTCCCGGAACCGTGTTGCCCCGAGCCGTGTACGACGGTGTCCCACGGCGTGCGCAGCGCGGTGGTGTCGCCGACGGTGAGTGCGTGGCCCGAGATCAGATTGGCCCCGGCCATGCGAGCACCGAACTCGCTTCGCGGGGCGGTGAGAACGTCGGCGACCGAACCGCGTTCGACGACGCGTCCACCGTCGACGACGGCGACGGTATCGGCGAGTGCGACGACGTCGAGCAGATCGTGGGTGACGATCAGTGCCGTACGACCGTTCTCTCGGAGTACGGTGCGCAGCAGTCTTCGGATGGCCGGGGCCGTGTCGACGTCGAGCGCGGCGAGCGGTTCGTCGAGCAGGAGGAGTCGGGGATCGGCGGCGAGTGCGCGGGCGATGGCAACCCGCTGAGCTTGACCCCCGGACAGCTGTGCCGGGCGGCGCTCGGCCAGGTGAGAGGCTCCGACTGCGTCGAGCCATCGATCGGCCACTGCCCTGGCCGTCCTTCGGTCGGCGCCGGAACTACGTGGTGCGAATGCGACGTTCGTCCGTGCGGTCATGTGAGGAAACAGCAGTGTCTCCTGTGCCAGAGTCGCGATGCCGCGGGCGTGCACCGGAACGGCCGTCCTTGCGGCCGTGTCGGTCAGAACGTCCTCGCCCAGGCGGACGCTGCCGTCGTCGGGTGGCACCAGGCCCGCGACGAGCTGCAGCAGTGTGGATTTACCTGCGCCGTTCGGTCCCAGGATCGCCGTTGTTTCACCCTCGGCGACATCCAGCTCGAGATCGACGCCCCGGGCCGCGACGGTGGCGCGCAGGTGTAGCGAAGTCATGGTGTTCCCGTCGTTCGAGTACCGCGAGCGGCCAGGACCACCACTGCCGCGACGACGACGAGGACGAGCGACAGGGCTATCGCTGCGTCGGGGTCGGACTCGCGTTGCAGATAGATTTCGAGGGGCAGGGTTCTGGTCACTCCCTCGAGAGAACCGGCGAACGTCAGTGTCGCGCCGAACTCGCCCAGTGCGCGCGCGAACGCGAGAACGATTCCGGACGTCAACCCGGGCAGGATCAAGGGGAGAGTGACGCGGCGCAGGACCGTCGTAGGGGGTGCGCCCAAGGTTGCGGCCACCACGTCGTATCGGTCCCCGGCAGTGCGCAGCGCGCCCTCGACGCTGACCACCAGAAAGGGCAACGACACGAAGGCCTGGGCGAGCACCACGGCCGTCGAGGTGAACGCGATCCGGATTCCGAAGGCATCGAGATGTTCGCCCAACAGCCCCTGGCGACCGAACGTGTAGAGCAAGGCGATGCCGCCGACCACCGGGGGGAGCACCAGTGGGAGGACGACGAGGGAACGCAGCGTCGACAGCCCGCGAAACGAACTGCGGGCGAGGACCGTTGCCATCGGCACACCCAGGAGCACGCACAATACCGTGCTCGCCGAGGCCGTCTTCAGACTCAACAGCAGTGCGGCTACTGCGGACTCGGACGTGATGAGCCCGAAGAAGTTCGTCCAGTCGATTCGGGTGAACATCGCGGCCAACGGTGCGACGACGAGAAGCGCTCCGGCAGCGGCAGGGACGAATATCCATCCGGGTACGCCGACGGTCGGACCTGTGCCCGCGGCGTGCCCGGTCACGGTGCCGCGAAACCGGCCTGCGTCAGCACTTCACGGCCGATCGGTCCGGCGACGAAGTCGGTGAAGGCGCGGGCCGTGTCCACGTTGTCGGATCCGCTCAATGCTGCGATCGGATAGGTGTTGACCGCCCCGCTCGATTCCGGGAAAGGCACGGCGGTGACGGCGTCTGCGGCCCCCGTTGCATCGGTGACGTACACCAGTCCGGCGTCGGCCTGACCGGAGGTGACCTTGCCCAGAACGTCGGTGACGGACGACTCCTCGCTGACTGCCGGGATGTCGGTTCCGGTGGCGTTCTCGACGGCTGCCGTGGCCGCGCCGCACGGCACCTGCGGCGCGCAGATCACCGTCAGCACATCGGGTTTCGCCAGATCGACGAACGACCGGACGGCCTTGGGGTTACCCGGGGCAGTGACGATGGTGAGGGTGTTGGAGGCGAAATCGACCGGGTCGACGGCGACGAGGCCGGCATCGACGATCGTGCTCATGTTCTTGGTATCGGCAGAGGCGAACACGTCGGCAGGTGCACCGTTGACCAGTTGCGCGGCCAGATCGGAGGAGCCCGCAAAGCTGAAATCGACGGTAGTGCCGGGATGTTCCTGCTCGAAGCGGGTGCCGAGGGCGGTGAACGTCGAGCGCAGTGATGCCGCCGCGAACACGGTCAGCGTGCTCGAACCCCCGTCCTGCGGAGCGTCCTCGGCAGCGGGGTCGGCCGCGCACCCTGCAAGCATCAGGGCGACCGCGACCAGAGCACCGTGAACCGCTCGAATGTTCTTCACTGACATCGTCCTTCGGTTCTAGGGAGTTTCGACAATGACGGTCGTGGCCTTGACGACCGCGACGGTGATGGAGCCCGGTTCGAGCCCCAATTCCTGGACCGATCGGGTGCTCATCAGGGACACGATGGTGAACGGCCCACACTGCATGCGGACCTCGCTCATGACCGCGTCGGAGACCACCTCGGTGACCAGCCCCACGAGTCGGTTCCGGGCAGAGCTACCGCCCGATGCCACCTCGGGCGGGGGAGCGGCGTGCTCGCGGGCGTACTGCGCGAGAGCGCGCGCGTCGACGACCTTGCGGCCCGTCTCGTCGTCGCGGGAGGGCAGGGTCCCGCTGTCCATCCACCGGCGGACGGTGTCGTCGCTGACTCCGAGCAGTGCGGCGGCGTCGCGTACCCGTATCGGCGGTGCCGTCATCGCACGATGCCGTTTCCTGCACCTATCCGCAAAAGCGTCATGGATGGCACCATATACCCGAATCTGCGGTCGTTGGTGCGTGGACCCTCCTTTCGGAGCCGTCCGACGAACCGCAGCGGTTCACCCCGCGTGCACCGCTGCGGAATCTCCGGGGAGTATTGGAGGTTGGTACGTTCTCGGGCGGTTGTGGCGATTCGACGTCGGCGGCCGAGTGCATCGGAAGGGATCATCAGTGGCAGCCAAGTTATGGGCAGTGAGCGACATTCATGTCGGACATCGAGGCAATCGACCTGTCACCGAGGACATTCATCCCGAGTCACCCGAGGATTGGCTGATCGTCGCCGGGGACGTCTCGGAGAAGACCGACGACATCAAATGGGCGCTCGAGCTGCTGCGCAGCCGCTTCGCGAAAGTGATCTGGGTTCCGGGCAATCACGAGTTGTGGACGACGGTGAAGGACCCCGTTCAGATCCACGGAGCGGCTCGGTACGAGTACCTGGTCAATCTCTGCCGCGAGATCGACGTCGTCACTCCCGAGGATCCCTACCTGCTCTGGGAAGGCGAAGGTGGACCCGCGACGATAGTGCCGATGTTCCTGCTCTACGACTACACGTTTCTCCCGCAGGGTGCGCGGGACAAGGAGCACGGGCTGGCGATCGCGCGCGAGAAGAACGTCGTCGCCACCGACGAGTTCCTGCTGTCCTCTCAGCCGTATGCGACGCGCGATGCCTGGTGCCATGCCCGTATCGACGCCACCCGCGAGCGCCTCGACGCGCTGGACACCACGGTTCCCACCGTGCTGATCAACCACTTTCCGATGGTGCGTCAGCCGACCGAGGTGTTGTTCTACCCGGAGTTCGCCCTGTGGTGCGGGTCGACGCTGACGGCCGACTGGCACACCAGGTACAACGCGATCTGCTCGGTGTACGGTCACCTGCACATCCCGCGGACCACCTACTACGACGGCGTCCGCTTCGAGGAGGTCTCGGTGGGTTACCCTCGCGAATGGCAGCGCCGTGGACTGCCGAACAACGTTCTGCGCCAGATTCTTCCGGTTCCCGAGTATCCGCCGGGCACGTTGAACAAATGGGGCGGGCACTTCACCGTGACGCCCGAGATGGAGGCAGAGGTCGAGAAGATGAGGGCAGGCCAGTGATCGAATCGCTTCTCCCCAATGGTGTTGTCTCGGCCGAATTGTTCACCGATCCACCGGGTTTGATGCCGCACCCACTCGAAGCGCCGTTGGTCGCCAAGGCGGTGGACAAGCGCAAGCGTGAGTTCACCTCGGCTCGACACTGCGCGCGTGTGGCGATGCAGAAGCTCGGTGTGGAGCCCGCGCCGATCATGCGCGGCACCTCCGGCGCACCGCAGTGGCCGAAGGGAGTGGTGGGGTCGTTGACGCATTGCGACGGCTACCGCGGTGCCGTTCTGGGCTACGCCATGCAGGTTCGCTCGGTGGGAATCGATGCCGAGCCACACGGACCTCTTCCCGACGGTGTGCTCGACGCGGTCAGCCTCGAAGCCGAGCGCGAGTGGCTCTCGACAGCGGGCCGAGAAGACGTCCACTGGGATCGAGTGTTGTTCTGCGCCAAAGAAGCGACGTACAAGGCCTGGGAGCCGCTGACCGGTCGCTGGCTGGGGTTCGAGGACGCGCACATCACGTTCGAGCGCACCGGCACCGGTGACGACATCTCGGGAACGTTTCGATCCGAACTGCTGGTCCCGGGCGACACCGTGTCCGGACCTCCGCTGACGGCTTTCGACGGTCGATGGATGGTGTCCGACGGTTTGGTGATGACGGCGATCTCGGTGATGTGACGACCGGCTCGTCGCGCCTGGCACAATGCACTCTCGTGAGTGCTCGCGGAAAGATCTCGTCCGGTCTCGTCGGTGCCGGTGTGTTGGTGGTCGACAAGGGGCCGGGCGTCACCAGCCACGATGTCGTCGCGTCGTGCCGAAAGTTGTTGCAGACCAGAAAGGTCGGTCATGCGGGGACGTTGGACCCCATGGCGACCGGGGTGCTGGTTCTGGGCGTCGAGCGGGCGACCAAGATGCTCGGATTGCTGACGCTGACAACCAAGTCGTACACCGCCACCGTGCGACTGGGGCGCAGTACGACGACCGATGACGCCGAGGGTGAGGTGCTCGCCGACGTCCCGGCCACGAATGTCTCGGATTCGGACATCGCGGCCGGGGTTGCCGCACTCACCGGTGACATCGAGCAGGTTCCGGCCAGTGTCAGTGCCATCAAGGTCGACGGTCAGCGGGCACACAAGCTCTCGCGCGCCGGTGAGGAGTTCACCCTCGCCGCTCGCAAGGTCACTGTCACTCGCTTCGACGTGACGGCTCGCCGCGATGTCGTCGATTCCGATGGCCGGTTCGTCGACCTCGATGTCGAGGTGGACTGCACGTCGGGGACGTACGTGCGCGCGCTCGCACGGGATCTCGGCGCAGCACTGGGCGTCGGCGGCCACCTGACGGTTCTGCGCAGAACCAGGGTCGGGCCGTTCACGCTCGACCACGCCGTGACGCTCGAGGAATTGGCCGAGAATCCCGCTGTGGGCCTCGATATAGACGAGGCCGCGCGCACCGCATTTCCGCACCGACAGATCGATGCCGCCGAAGCGGAGTCGCTCAGCCAGGGACGCTGGCTCGATCCCGTCGGAATCGAGGGGGTCTACGCGGCTGTCGATCCCACCGGGCACACCATCGCGTTGCTGCAGGAAAAGGGCAAGCGGGCGAGCTCGGTGATGGTGGTGCGGCCGGCAACACTGCGCGGGTACTGATTTCTCGTTCGAGTCGGACCTGCGACCGAGGGGACTGCACCGCTCAGGTGGCCGGAACCATCCAGATCGCTTCGGCGGCGCGGTGACCGAGATCGATGGACTCCGTGCTGCCGCGTCGGGCGAGTTCGATCGCCACCGTGCCGGCGTAGTCGCGTCGTTCGACCACGGTGATCGGTAGATCGAGCTCGATGCCGACCGAATCGAAGTACCGGAGCATTGCGGGGTCCGAATCGGAGATACGAGCCACTCGTCCCGACTGACCGTCGAGGTACTCGCTCAGTCTGGTTGCGGACGGCGTGTCGATCGATCCGTTGGCCGACGGAATCGGGTCCCCGTGTGGATCTCGTTCGGGGTGGCCGAGTTTGGCGTCTATCCGATCCATCATCAGATCGGATACCGCATGTTCGAGGATTTCTGCCTCGTCGTGGACCTCGTCCCAGCCGTACCCGAGTTCGCGAACGAGGTACGTCTCGATGAGACGGTGTCGACGGACCATGCCGATGGCCGCCAGTCGGCCCTTCTCGGTGAGTGAGATGGCACCGTACCGGGCGTGGTCCACCATGCCCTGATCGGCGAGTTTGCGAATCGCCTCGGACACCGTGGATGCGGATACGCCGATTCGTTCGGAGAGCATCTTGGTGCTGACGGAGTCTTCACTCCATTCGCTGGCCGTCCAGATGACCTTGAGGTAGTCCTGCGCAACTGCGGACAGCTGTACGCCCTCGTCGGCCGGAGCTGGATCGTCTTTTCGTTGCGCCACGTCGCCGAGCTTAGGCAATCCAATGGAAAAACACATCTCACCCGGCCGGAGCCACCGTCACCTGTCCTCGGCGGCGCAGAGCGCGCGTGACGATGCCCTGCGCCGGGCTGAACAGGTAGGCCAGCACGAACACCAGGCCTTGGGCCAGCACCACACTGCCACCCGAGGAGACGTCGAGATAGAAACTGGCGTAGATACCGACCAGGGCGCAGCCCACCGAGATGGCGGGGGCAATCATCAGCATGCGGCCGAAGCTGTGGGTGAGTAGGTATGCGGTTGCGCCGGGTGTGATCAGCATGGCGACGACCAGGATGACGCCGACGGCCTGTAGCGCCACGACGGTCGTCAGCGCGAGCAGCGTCAACATCGCGGCCGAGATCACGCTCGGATTGATACCGACCGCGCGAGCCTGCGTGCGGTCGAAGGCGAACAGAGTGAAATCGCGACGCTTGATCACCATCACGGCCAACGCCAGCCCGCCGAGCACGAACACCTGGATCATGTCCGACTGCGACACCCCGAGCAGGTTTCCGAACAAGATGTGGTTGAGGTCGATCTGGCTCGGAAACTTGGAGATCAGGACGACGCCGAGGGCGAACAACGTGGTGAACACGACGCCGATCGCGGCGTCCTCCTTGACGATGGTGGTGTTGCGAACCACCCCGATGGCACCGACCGCGATGAGTGCGAACAGCAGCGCGCCGATGGCGAACGGCGCACCCAGCAGATAGGACAGGGCGACGCCGGGGAGTACCGCGTGCGATACGGCGTCCCCCATCAGTGACCAGCCGATGAGTACGAGCCAGCAGCTCAACACTGCGCAGACGATCGAGGCGGTGACGGTCACCAACAGCGCACGCTGCATGAAGGTGTATTCGAGAGGATTGACGACGAAGTCGATCAGGTACACGGTTCAGCTCACTTCCGAAGTTGGAGAGCTCGCGCCCAGTTCGTCGATCCTCGACGGGTCCATGCCGAAGGCCAGTGCCAGGTTCTCCGGGCGCAACACCTCGGCTGGACTGCCGTGCATCAGGACCCGCTGCTGCAGCAGGATCGCCTCGTCGCACAGTTCCGGAAGGGCGTGCAGATCGTGGGTGGACACGAGGACGGACGCACCCTGAGCGGCCAGTTCTCGGAGGAGTCGCGTGATCGTCGCCTCGGTCTTCTTGTCCACTCCTGCAAACGGCTCGTCGAGGAGCAGCAAGGACGCTTCCTGAGCGATGGCGCGGGCCACGAATGCCCGTTTGCGCTGTCCGCCGGAGAGTTGCCCGATCTGTCGATCGGCGAGCTCGGTGAGATCGACCCGTTGGAGCGCCGCGTCCACCGCAGCTCTGTCTGCCGCACGAGGGGTTCGGAGAAAGTTCTGTTTGCCGTAACGACCCATCATCACCACGTCCCGGACGCTGATGGGGAAGGTCCAGTCGACCGATTCGGCCTGGGGCACGTAGCTGACCGTCCCGGCTTTGCGGGCCCGGGCGGGGTCGCCGCCGAAGACCGTGATCGAACCGGCATCGGTCTTGACGACGCCCATGATGGCCTTGAACAGCGTCGACTTACCCGATCCGTTCATTCCGACCAGGCCGCAGACGCGTCCGGGTGCGAGGGTCAGGCTCGCGCCGACCAGCGCCACGACGTCTCGGTACCGAACGTCGACGGCGTCGACGGTCAGCGCGGCACCGTCCCGGTTCGCACCCGAGATGTGCCGGGTCATCGCGTGCCCACCAACGCGTCGGCGATCAGCCGCGCGTCGTAACGCAGCAGATCGAGGTAGGTGGGCACGGGTCCGTCGGCGGCGCTGAGGGAGTCGACGTACAGCTTTCCGCCGAAGCGGGCACCGGTGTCCTCGGCGACCTGGAGCTGAGCCTTGTCCGAGACGGTCGACTCGCAGAAGACGGCAGGCACGTCGTTGTCACGTACGAAATCGATGGTGCGGACCACTTGTTTGGGTGTCCCTTCCTGTTCGGCATTGACCGGCCACAGATACGCCTCTTGCAGGTCGAAGTCGCGGGCCAGATAGCCGAACGCGCCCTCACACGTCACCAGAGCACGTTGCTGCGCCGGAAGTTGGGCCAGATCGGATTCCAGTTCGTCGCCGACCGACCGCAGCTCGGTGATGTACGCGGCGGCGTTGGCGCGGTATTCCTCGGCATGGACAGCGTCGAGCGCCACGAACGCGTCGGCGATGTTGGTGATGTAGGTCTCCGCCACGACCGGCGACATCCAGGCATGTGGATTGGCCTTGCCCGCATACGCGTCGTCGCGGATGTAGACGGGTTCCACGTGTGCGCTGACGACCGCGTGCGGTGCGGGCACCCGCTCGACGAACTTTTCGAACCACGCCTCGAGTCCCAGACCGTTGTCCAGGATCAGATCGGCGCTTTCGGCAGTGCGTAGGTCGCCGGGTGTGGGCTCGTACCCGTGAATCTCGGCTCCGGCCTTGGTGATCGACTCCACACGGAGATGGTCGCCTGCAACGTTCGCGGCCATGTCGGCCAGCACCGTGAACGTCGTCAGCACCAACGGTCTGCCGTCGTCCATCGACGTCGGCTCGTCGTCGCCGACCGCGCCAGCGCATCCGCTCGACGTCGCTACCAGCAGTCCCGCCACGGCCCAGCTCGCAACGATTCGACCCACGCGAGATCCGCGAGATCGAAGAAATAAGTTAGGCACCCCGAAATATTTACCGTGGGGACACCCTTTTGTCCATACCTGCCGCACGCGACACGCCTGTCCGAGGATGACCGAGCGGCCGCCGGGCCGTAGGCTTCGCGGTGTGCAGAGATGGCGAGGTCTCGACGATGTACCTGCCGACTGGGGCCGATGTGTGCTCACGATCGGTGTGTTCGACGGCGTTCACCGCGGACATGCGCAGTTGATCGGTAGAGCAGTGGCCGCAGCTCGGGAACGCGGCGTACCCAGTGTGCTCATGACGTTCGACCCCCACCCGATGGAAGTGGTCCGTCCGGGTAGTCACCCCGCGCAGTTGACGACGTTGACCCGGCGTGCCGAACTGGCCGAGGAACTGGGCATCGACGTGTTCTGCGTCATGCCGTTCACGCCCGAACTGATGAAACTCACCCCCGAGCGATACGTGCACGAGATCCTCATCGAACGCCTGCACGTTGCAGAAGTGGTCGTCGGCGAGAACTTCACCTACGGGAAGAAGGCGCTCGGGACGGTCCCCATGCTGCGCAAGATCGGCGAACGGTCCGGCTTCGCGGTCGACGGAGTCAACCTGTTGGCCGAGCATGCCGTCACGTTCTCGTCCACCTACATCAGGTCGTGCGTGGACGCCGGGGACGTCGCGGCAGCAGCCGCAGCGCTCGGCCGCCCGCATCGCGTCGAGGGTGTCGTCGTGCACGGCGACGGACGCGGCCGTCAAATGGGCTATCCCACAGCCAATGTCGCTCCGCCGATGTACTCGGCCATACCGGCGGACGGGGTCTACGCCGCCTGGTTCACCGTGCTCGGTCCGGGTCCGATCATGGGGACGGTCACTCCGGGGGAGCGGCACCCGGCGGCGGTGTCGGTGGGCACGAATCCCACGTTCTCGGGACGCACCAGGACCGTCGAGGCGTTCGTGCTCGACGGCGAGGGAGACCTCTACGGGCAGCACGTGGCCGTCGACTTCGTCGAGCGACTGCGCGGAATGGAGAAGTTCGATTCCATGGAAGCTCTCGTGGAGGAGATGGGCCGGGACGCCGACCGGGCCCGCTCGATCCTGGCCGCCAGCGCAGCCTGATAGGCTGACTCCTCGGTGTTCGCTGCGGTCCGCGGCGGCTGCACCGGCTTCGATACCGCCCGGATGATCATGCATCGTCCACGGCGGGGCCCGTTGCTTCCTTTCACGCGGACGTCATTGATCAGGAGTAGTACCAGTGGCATTGACCACCGAACAGAAGAAGGCCGTTCTCGGCGAGTACGGCTTGCACCCCACCGACACGGGTTCGCCCGAGGCGCAGGTTGCAATGCTCACCAAGCGCATCGTCGACTTGACCGAGCACCTCAAGATGCACAAGCACGATCACCACTCCCGCCGCGGCCTGTTGCTGCTGGTCGGACGTCGTCGTCGTCTGCTCAAGTACATCGCGAAGGTAGACGTCACTCGCTACCGTTCGCTCATCGAGCGTCTGGGTCTGCGTCGATAATTTCGATCGACGCGAGGATGTTGCCGATGCATGGTTCGACGCGCCGGTGTACACCCGACTCGCAGCAATAGTGCAGTAGCCAACGAGGCAGTGCTTAGACTGTTCCTCGTTGGCTTTCTGTGTTTGTACCGCAACATCAGGATAGTCAGCACGACCAGCGGATACACGGTATCCGCACACCGCCGTGTATGCCTGTCACGCCGTGGTGTCGGTCTTCGGTAGTGGCTTTTCGGATACGAGATCCGGAGGGCTTCGATCGATGGCCGCCTCCGCGCAGCCGCGTCCCGAGACGAACTCTCGGAGATGGACGGCACAGGTATGCCGCCACAGCCAGGAGGGCTGGTGGTGTGTCCACGCGGGCACGGCAAAGACGAGAGGACGAGAACAGAACACATGTCGGACACCACAACATTGGACGCCGAAGAAGGCGTCTACGAAGCAACAGCGATCATCGACAACGGCTCTTTCGGTAAGCGGAGCATCCGCTTCGAGACGGGTCGCCTCGCACAGCAGGCCGCAGGCGCAGTCGCCGCGTACCTCGACGAGGACACCATGCTGCTGTCGGCAACGACGGCGGGCAAGCACCCCCGTGAGGGATTCGATTTCTTCCCGCTGACGGTCGACGTCGAAGAGCGCATGTACGCCGCGGGCCGTATCCCCGGATCGTTCTTCCGCCGCGAGGGCCGTCCGTCCACCGACGCCATCCTCACCTGCCGCCTGATCGACCGGCCGCTGCGTCCGACGTTCGTCGACGGACTGCGCAACGAGATCCAGGTCGTCATCACGGTCATGAGCCTCAACCCCGCCGATCTGTACGACGTCGTCGCGATCAACGCCGCGTCGGCATCGACCCAGATCGCCGGTCTGCCGTTCTCCGGTCCGATCGGCGGCGTTCGCGTCGCGCTGATCGACAAGCAGTGGGTTGCGTTCCCGACCAACGAGCAGCTCGAGAAGGCCGTGTTCAACATGGTCGTCGCCGGCCGCATCGTCTCCGGCTCCGGTGCCGACGCCGACGTTGCGATCATGATGGTCGAGGCCGAGGCCACCGAGAACGTCATCGAGCTCATCGAGGGCGGCGCTACCGCACCCAATGAGGCGGTTGTCGCCGAGGGCCTCGAGGCCTCGAAGCCCTTCATCGCAGCCCTGTGCACCGCGCAGCAGGAGCTCGCGTCCAAGGCCGCCAAGCCGACCGGCGACTACCCGGTCTTCCCGGCGTACCAGAGCGACGTCTTCGAAGCCGTCGAGAACGCGGCGAAGATCCCGCTCAACGAGGCACTGACCATTGCCGGCAAGGCCGAGCGCGAGAACAAGCTCGACGAGGTCAAGGCTCAGGTCCTCACCTCGGTCGGAGACAGCTTCGCCGGCCGCGAGAAGGAGATCGGTGCCGCGTTCCGCGCACTGACCAAGAAGTCGGTTCGCCAGCGCATCCTCACCGATCACTTCCGCATCGACGGCCGCGGCATCACCGACATCCGGTCGTTGTCCGCCGAGGTCGCGATCATCCCGCGTACCCACGGATCGGCTCTGTTCGAGCGCGGCGAGACCCAGATCCTGGGCGTCACCACCCTCGACATGGTCAAGATGGCGCAGCAGGTCGACTCGCTCGGGCCCGAGACGTCCAAGCGCTACATGCACCATTACAACTTCCCGCCGTACTCCACCGGTGAGACGGGCCGCGTCGGTTCGCCGAAGCGTCGCGAAATCGGCCACGGAGCGCTCGCCGAGCGTGCTCTGCTGCCGGTGCTGCCCAGCCAGGCCGAGTTCCCGTACGCCATCCGCCAGGTCTCCGAGGCATTGAGCTCCAACGGCTCGACCTCGATGGGCTCGGTCTGCGCATCGACTCTGTCGCTGCTCAATGCCGGTGTGCCGCTGCGTGCCCCGGTTGCCGGTATCGCGATGGGCCTCGTGTCCGACGAGGTCGACGGCGAGACTCGCTACGTCGCCCTCACCGACATCCTCGGTGCCGAGGACGCGTTCGGCGACATGGACTTCAAGGTCGCCGGAACCAAGGACTTCGTCACCGCCCTGCAGCTCGACACCAAGCTCGACGGAATCCCCTCGAAGGTGCTCGCGGGCGCGCTGTCGCAGGCGAAGGACGCTCGCACGACGATCCTCGAGGTCATGGCCGAGGCCATCGACACCCCGGACGAGATGAGCCCGTACGCACCTCGCGTCACCGCGATCAAGGTGCCGGTCGACAAGATCGGCGAGGTCATCGGGCCCAAGGGCAAGATGATCAACTCCATCACCGAGCAGACCGGTGCCAACATCTCGATCGAAGATGACGGCACTGTCTACGTCGGTGCAGCGGACGGCCCGTCCGCACAGGCCGCGATCGACATGATCAACGCCATCGCCAACCCGCAGCTGCCGAAGGTCGGCGAGCGATTCCTCGGAACCGTCGTCAAGACAACGGCTTTCGGTGCATTCGTCTCGCTGCTCCCGGGCCGCGACGGACTGGTGCACATCTCGAAGCTCGGTAACGGCAAGCGCATCAACAAGGTCGAGGACGTCGTGAGCGTCGGGTCGAAGTTGCGCGTCGAGATCGCCGATATCGACAACCGCGGCAAGATCAGCCTCGTTCCCGTCGAAGACGACAATGCAGCTGCTCCCGCCGACGCTCCCGAGGCACCCGCCGAGGTCAGCGCTGAGTAAGAAGCAAGCGAGCCGAACGGTACGTCCCCTCGGGACGTACCGTTCGGCCGTTCCAGAGACCAGCGGCACCGACACGGGCGTTCGACGCACGACTCTGCCCGGCGGCCTTCGGGTCGTCACCGAGTTCGTTCCCGGCGTTCGCTCGGCATCGGTCGGTGTGTGGGTCGGCGTCGGCTCGCGCGACGAGCAACCCAGCGTCGCCGGTGCCGCGCACTTCCTCGAACATCTGCTGTTCAAGTCGACGCCGACGCGTAGTGCGCTCGAGATCGCCCAGGTGATGGACGGTGTCGGGGGAGAGCTGAACGCATTCACTTCCAAGGAGAGCACGTGCTTCTACGCGCACGTGCTCGACGAGGACGTCGCGCTCGCGATCGATCTCGTCAGCGATGTGGTGCTTCGTGGTCGGTGTAGATCGGCAGATGTGGACGTCGAGCGTCAGGTGGTCCTCGAAGAGATCTCCATGCGCGACGACGATCCCGAGGATCTCCTGGGAGATGCTTTCCTGGAAGCGATGTTCGGTGATCACCCGATCGGGCGTCCGATCATCGGATCTGTCGAATCCATCGAATCGATGACCCGTTCCCAACTGCATTCGTTCCATGTTCGCCGCTATACGCCGCAACGGATGGTCGTCGCCGTCGCAGGCAACGTCGATCACAAGCAGATCGTGTCGTTGGTACGTCGCGCCTTCGCGGGTCATCTGGAAAAGGGCCTGCGGCCGGCCGAAAGGCGTAGCGGTACAGCGCGATTGCGTCAGAATCCGACGCTGAGCCTGACCACCCGGGACAGCGAACAGGCGCATCTGTGCCTGGGCGTGCGGGCGTTCGGACGACACGAAGGACACCGCTGGGCATTGTCGGTACTGAATTCTGCTGTCGGCGGTGGGCTCAGTTCTCGCCTGTTCCAGGAGATCAGGGAAGAGCGCGGACTGGCTTACTCGGTGTACTCCTCGGTGGATACGTTTGCCGACAGCGGGGCGTTCTCGGTGTACGCGGGATGCCAGCCGGAGAACCTGGGCGAGGTCACCACGGTGATTCGCGAGGTGCTCGCCAAGGTTGCGGCCGAGGGCATCACCGATGCCGAGTGCGCTCGCGCCAAGGGTTCGTTGCGCGGTGGATTGGTGCTGGGACTAGAAGATTCGGGTTCTCGAATGAACCGTATCGGTCGCAGCGAACTGAACTACGGCAATCACCGCGACATCACCGACACTCTGGCGCGGATCGACAGTGTCGGCAACGACGAGGTACGCGAGGTAGCGGCCGTGTTGCTCGATCGTCCTTTCGGTGCCGCCGTCGTGGGGCCGTACAAGTCGGTCCGGCAATTGCCCGCGTCGGTCAAGTCTCTGATTCGCTGACGTTCCTGATCGCGTCGCGCACTGCGCGGCGGATCAGGGATGTCACCATCGGGGTGCCGCCTATGGGGTCGAGCGCCCGCGTGGAGTGCAGCGCCGCGATCCCGTGTACGGAGGTCCACAGTCTCAGCGCTGTGAACTGTGGATTCTCCGGCACGACGGCATCGAGTGTCGAGGTGAGAGCCTCGAACAGGGGTTGCGACTGTGCGCGCAGATTCTCGCCGGAGCCCTCGAGCAGGTCGTGTCGAAAGATGAGCGCGAACATCGCGGGGCGCCGCGCCGCGAACTGCACGTACGCGTGCGCCATCGCATCCAGTGCATCTCGGGGCGAATCCGACTGCTGTGCAGCAGAATTCAGTGCGGTCGAGAGATCGACCAGACCGACTCGGGCCACGGCTGCGGCCAAAGCGCTCAGTGTCGGAAAATACCGTCTCGGTGCGCCGTGCGATACGCCGGCTTCACGCGTGACCGCTCTGATGGTGAGCCCGCCCTGTCCCTCGTTTTCGAGCAGGCGGACGCCTGCGTCCACCAGTCGAGTCCGAAGGTTGTCAGCCACGTAGACATTGTCTACTCTCAGCCGTGACGATGTCCAGCCGAGAGGATCGATCAATGTGGTATCTGCTTTTCAAATATGTGCTGATCGGCCCGATCCTCCGAGTTCTCGGCCGTCCTTCGGTGGTCGGCGCAGACAATATCCCGAAGACGGGACCGGTGATCATCGCCGGCAACCACCTCACCGTCGTCGACTCGTTCTTTCTCGTCCTCCTGGTTCGTCGCCGAGTCACGTTCATCGCCAAGAGCGAGTACTTCACCGGCCGGGGAATCAAGGGCGCGGCGCTGCGTTGGTTCTACAGCGCGACAGGTCAGGTTCCCGTCGACCGCCGCGGGGCAGGTGCTTCGGCTCCGGCGCTCGATGCCGCGAAAAATATTCTGCGACAACGGAAGGTGTGGGCGGTGTACCCGGAGGGGACGCGATCTCCCGACGGCCGGTTGTACAAGGGCAAGACCGGGCTGGCAAGAGTAGCGCTCGAGACGGGAGCGCCCGTCGTGCCGGTGGTGATGCACGGGACGCTCGGAGTCAACCCGGTGGGCTCGAGGATGTGGCGGCCGGGCAAGGTGCGCATGGTCGTCGGCGAACCATTGAATTTCACGAGATACGCAGGGGGAGAAAACAGTAAAGCCATTCTGCGGGCGACCACCGATGAGGTGATGGCAGCGCTGGCGAACCTGTCGGGGCAGGACTACGTCGACGTGTACGCCGCGACAGTGAAGGACGCGGCATGACCTCGGACGCGCAGGCACGCGGAAGAACAGTCCTCGTCACCGGCGTCGGTCGGAGGGAAGGAATCGGCTTCGCCATCACCCGCAGATTGCTGCAGGACGAGCGCGCCCGCGTCTTCGCGCAATCATGCGATGCCTACGACGTCAGTGAACCGTGGGGAGTGGGAACGCCGGGAGCGGTGCAGGTTCTCGCCGAGTTATCCACTGCGCCAAGCAGACTCGGGAATCTGGACATCGATCTCTCCGATGTCGAAGCGCCTGCCGCCCTGTTCGATTCTGTCGAATCCAGGTTCGGTGCCGTCGACTCGTTGGTGATCAACCATGCGCGATCACAGCTGGGCGAACTGGGTTCTCTGACGGCAGAGAACCTCGACCTGACGTGGGCGGTGAACGTGCGCGCGTCGTTGCTTCTGGTGCAGGAATTCGCGCAACGGTACGTCGATCATCCTGACGGCGGACGCGTCGTGCTGTTCACGTCCGGGCAGGGAGAGGGGCCGATGCCAACCGAGATTCCCTATGCGGTGACCAAGGGTGCCATCGCCGCGATAACACCGACCGTGGCCGATTCCCTGATCGAACGTGGCATCACCGTCAACACGATCAATCCTGGTCCGACCGATACCGGTTGGGCAAGTGCGGATCTGAACGAGTTCGTCTCGCGCCACATGCCGCGCGGGCGGTGGAACTCACCGGACGAGGCCGCAGCGGTCGTGGCGATGTTGCTCTCGCCCGATTCGGGCTCGATCACCGGTCAGGTCATCGGCGCCGAAGGTGACTTCCGACGCTTCACGCCGTGATCACGGCGCGGCGCCTCGGTCAGAGCTTCTTCTTGTTCCGCAACAACTTCCAGGGCACCAAGGCAGATTCGAGCTGGACCGACAGGCTCATCTTGGATTCGCCCTCGCTACGCTCCTCGAACGTGATCGGTACCTCGGCGAGAGTGAGCCCGTGTTTGACGGTGCGGTAGTTCATCTCGACCTGGAACGCGTACCCGTTGCTCTCCACCGACGCAACGTCGATCGTGCGGAGCGTGCGGGCATGCCATGCCTTGAAGCCGGCGGTCGCGTCCTTGACTCCGAGACGAAGAATCGTGTTCACGTAGAAGTTGGCCCACGCCGAGAGCGCCTTGCGGTGCCACGGCCAGTCCGCGGCGACCGAACCGCCGGGGACGTAGCGCGAACCGAGCACGACCGCGGCGTCGGTGCTCAGCAGCTTGTCGATCATCGCCGGAATCACCTCGGTGGGGTGCGACAGGTCGGCGTCCATCTGGATCACGATGTCGGCTCCCTCGTCGAGGGCCCGTGTCATGCCGGCCACGTATGCGCGGCCCAGACCGTTCTTCTCGGTGCGGTGCAGAACGGAGACCTCGAGGGGACCGTCGATGGCGAGTTTGTCGGCGATGTCACCGGTTCCGTCGGGGGAGTTGTCGTCGACCACGAGAACACCGAGCCCCTCGACCTTCAGCCCGGCCAGCAGTTCGACCAGCTTGGGGAGGTTCTCGCGTTCGTTGTACGTCGGTACAACGACGGTGGTCTTCGGGGCGACTCGTTCCGTACTCACCACCGTATGATCCGTGATTCCGTGTTCCGATCAAAATTTCGGACACGATCGGCCGCGTCGGTGCGGGTTTCGGAGGCCCGATGGGGCTATCGGCCTCGGTGCTCGACGAAGGTATCGCCGCGCAGTATCGGCACGCAGGAACTCGAGTCGACCTCGGCGGCGATGTCGACGTCCTCGGGGTGGCCCATCGCTATGAGCTCCCGCCCCGAGCCGCATCGCCGCAGCTCGGTAGCTATATCCGACGCGGCCGCGTGCCACGCGGTCGCAGCGACCACCGCCTCGGGGGATGGATCGAACAGGCCGGACTCCACGAGGGGTGCCAGCACGGCTCCGGCACCCCACAAGTCCTCCACTGCGGGCCGCAACGACGAATCCGGCCATCTCTCACCGGCGGCTATGACGGCAATCACGCTGTGGGGATGGTCGTCGACGACCCACTGCGCGATCGCGGCGGCGTTGCGGAGCGATGCGCCCACGCACGTGTCGACCCGGGCGGCGAGTGCGTGGGCGATCGTGGAACCGTTCGGCGACGGCAACACGAGTCGTCTCGGTGGCGGTGCGGCGGCGCGCACGGTGGCAGGACACAAGCTGACGTCGCCCGGCGTGGCAACCGAACGGCCGACTGCGAGAACGGCGTCGTGTTGCTCGGCCAGGTGGGTGGCACGGTCGTCGCGCCATCGGCTGGGTACGACCTCGATTCCGGCGTCCACCGCCACCGTCAGAGTGGTCGTGAACGACAGGACGTCCACGACGACGGCGATGTCGGCACCGGCGACCACAGCGTCGATCGCGGACAGGCCCCACTCTAAGCGCAATGCGCAGTCGTTCTGAGTGTGGGCGGAGTCGACCGGCATTGCGGAACCGTAACCAACATTGTGTCCGGTGCTACGTTCGGCCCGGACAGCGGAACCAAGGGGAGGCGCGGATGCAGCTGGAGATCGACACGAAAGTGATCGTGTTCGCGTCGGGTGTGTTGCTGATGTGGGCGTTGGCGCTCGGAGTGCTCAAGTACCACCAGATGTCCACGTCGAGCGACGGAACCGCGCACCGATACGTCGACATCGCGCATCGGGCAGCGTTGATGTACTCCTTCGCTGCTCTCGTTCTTGCGGCTCTCGCGCACTACAGCGCCTGGCCGACGGTGGTCGACCTGACCGCAGCGGTGGTGGTGCTGGTGTTCTTCGTCGCCGCGATCGCCGGCTACACCGTGCACGGGATCCGGCGAGACACCGAGAATCAGTTCGTCCATCCCGTTCCGGGGACGCACCTGTTCATGCTCGCTCTGATCGTCGGCGAGATCGGCGGGACCGCGGTACTGCTGGCCGGATTTTTCGCCGAACAATTCTTGGGACGGTCCTAGTGTCGCTCGGTCCCGAGGACGGTTGTGACGCAAGCATTTCCGATTTGTCCGGATAACCGACAATCGCGAGAACAAACACCACCTTTCCTCCGGCGCGGAAACAGTGGATGGCTTAGCGTCGGGAAATGGGAATGTTTCGCACGAAGTCCGTCGACGAGATCGAGAGCGACGTCGACGACGAGGGGTCCGGCAGTCTGCGCAAGCAGCTCGGGTTACGCGACTTGGTCGGTTTCGGGGTCGGCATCGTCATCGGAACCGGCATATTCACGCTCACCGGTGTACAGGCCAAAGAAAATGCCGGCCCGGCGGTCGTGATCTCCTTCGTCATCGCCGGTGTCGTGAGTTTGCTTGCCGCACTGTGTTATGCGGAGCTTGCATCGGCCGTGCCGACGGCGGGCAGTGCGTACACGTACGCGTACGCCACCCTGGGGGAGCTGTTCGCGTGGATCATCGGATGGGATTTGATCCTCGAATTCGCTTTGGGTGCTGCCGTTGTCGCTCGAAGCTGGTCCGGCTACCTCGCGGATCTCTTTTCTCTGCCACCCAGCTTGTTCACCGAGGAAGCGCCGGTGAACGTGGGGGCTGTTGCCATCGTCGCGGTGCTGGGCGTCATTGCCGCTGTGGGAGTCAAGGAGTCGGCGCGAGTGACCAACGTGCTGGTCCTGATCAAGGTTGCCATTTCGGTGTTCATCGTGATCGCCGGCCTGTTCTTCGTCCAGAAGTCGAACCTGGTTCCGTTCGTGCCCGAGTCCGTGCCCGCCGAGGCCGGTGGCTCGACGCTCGATCAGCCCCTGATGCAGGCCGTGGCCGGAATCGCACCCTCGGCGTTCGGATTTGCCGGCGTCGTCACCGCTGCAGCGGTCGTGTTCTTCGCCTACACAGGATTCGAGGCCGTTGCCAATCTCAGTGAGGAAGCCGAGCGGCCCGCCCATGATCTGCCTCGTGCACTGATCGGCACGCTCGTGGCATGCACCTTGCTGTACATGATGGTCGCGTTCGTCGTCACCGGCATGGTGAAATACACCGACCTCGACGACAGCGCTCCCATTGCCAAGGCGTTCGATTCTGTGGGTGCAGGCTGGGCGGGTGTTCTGGTCTCGATAGCGGCCGTCGCAGGTCTGACGTCGGTCATTCTGGTCGAGTTGGTGACCATCAGCCGAATCGGCTTCGCGATGGGCCGGGACGGTTTGCTACCCAAGTCGGTTGCGAAGGTGTCTCCCCGTTTCGGGACTCCGACCCGGTTGACCGTCGGCGTCGTGGTGTTCGTGGCGCTGCTGGGGGCCCTGGTACCGCTGAAGGAGCTGGCCGAGATGGTCAGCATCGGAGCCCTGTTCGCGTTTCTGCTGGTCTCGGCGGCAGTGCCGATCCTGCGTCGGACCAAGCCGGATCTCGAGCGGCCCTTTCGGGTTCCGCTCTCTCCCGTCGTGCCGATTCTGTCCGGGCTCTCGTGCGTCTACCTGATGGCCAACCTGGTGGTGGAGACGTGGATTCGGTTCCTGGTCTGGTTGGCCCTCGGTCTGTTGATCTACTTCGCCTACGGGCGCCGCAACGCGAGGTTGGCGACCGAGGTGGTCGACCGATAGACCTACCGTCGGTCGAGGTAGAGCTCCGCCGTCTCCGTTGCCACGGCCGCGACCGCCGAGGCGAGGCCGGGCTCGAGATCCAGAGCCGTCGCGAGTGGCTCGCCGCGAAGATTCGACGATCGAAGCAACTCCCAGGCCCGCTCGACCAGTCGCACCGAGGTCGGGTGGTCCAATTCCGGTCGGTTGGACCGCAGCGCGGTGGCCGCCCAGTCCGCGTCGAACGTCCCGTTGGGAGGTCCGAACACGCGTTCACCGGACGAATAGCTCGTGGACTCCATGCTCGACGACGCTAGCAGGATTTGCGGCAGGTGGGACCGTGACCGAACTGCGGCCGATCGACACTATCGAACCGATCGGTTTCATCTGTACGGTGAGTCGATGAGCGAGGGGTATCGCAGGCCTGTGGCGGCCGGGTCGGTCGTAGCACCACTGCTCGCTGCTGTGCTGCTCGTCGGTTGCTCCGCCGGTGAGGCACCTCGCCCGACGCCCGATGCGTCACCGCCACCGAACTTCGAGACCGCCACCGGCTCGCTCGTGGTCGGTGACCCGTTCACCGCGCCGACCGCCCCGACCGAAACGCTGCCGCCGGTCGTGCCGGGACTGTCGCTGGAGGGAATTCGTCACCCGTCGGGCTCACCCGTGGCGGTGACGGACGTAATGTTGGGAGCCTCCTCCGTCGAGTATCGACTGGGCGGCAACGGGCCGGTGTCCTACACGGTGCGCTACGTCGACGAGGCCGTCCGATACGGAACCAGTGAGCCGGTCGCGCTTCCCGGGCGAGCCGTACTCCAGGTCGACATCGCCGGTACCTCGACCGAGCCGGATGTCACCGTCGTTCCGTATGCCGGGCCGGATCGGATTCGCAACGAGCCGGACTCCGCCGTGGTGGCAGTCGACTTCCTGGCCGATGCCGATGGAATCTCACAGTCCTTCGTCGCCGTGGCGTCCGACCGTCCGGACTTCGCGGTGCACAGCACCGAGGAACCGGCCGCCGTGGTCGTCACCATCTCCTGAGCTGCCGCCACACGACGTCGACGACGCGAAAGTACCTCTGCGACGTGCGTTCGGGCCCGGTCCACCGGGGGCCGCGCTACCATCGCGGTGTGTCCGACGCCACAGCGAGAGCAAGTTCGGCAGGTCAGGTGCATGTGCTCGTGTACAGCAGTAACGCGGCCACGCGCGCTCAGGTGATGTCTGCGGTGGGCACCCGGCCCGATCCGGCGCTCGGCGTCGTCGACTTCGTCGAGGTTGCCACCGCGGCCGTGGTCATCGAGCACCTGGACGCGGGTGGAATCGATGTGGCGATCCTCGACGGTGAGTCTTCGCCCGTCGGCGGACTGGGTTTGGCCAAGCAACTCAAGGACGAGATCGACGACTGCCCGCCGGTGCTGGTGCTCATCGGACGCCCCGACGACCGGTGGTTGGCCGACTGGTCGCGCGCCGAGGCCGCAGTTCCCCATCCAGTGGATCCGATCCGACTCGGGCGCGCGGTGGTCGATCTGCTGAGGCAGCACTCGGGTCGCGTCGGTGCCAGGGTCTCTCGATCGCGGTAGATCAGACCGTTTTCTCCGATGCGGGCACCGTCAGCACGAACCGGTGGATCGAGCCGGCGACAGCAGCTCCGAGCACGGGGAACACCACGAACACCCACAGTTGTGACAGGGCAGGGCCGCCGGCGACGAGGGCGGGGCCGAGGGACCGAGCAGGGTTGACCGAGGTCGAGTCGATTCCTATGCCCAGCAGGTGAACCACGGTCAGGGTCAGGCCGATCGGGATGCCGGCCGCCACGACGGGGTGAACGGTGGGGGCCGTGGTGGCGAGTACGACGAGGACGAGCAGGCCGGTCGCGATCGTCTCGAACACCGCGACCGACGCCAAGCCGTACGCTCCGGGCGAGGAGCTGCCGAATCCGTTGGTGCCCAGACCGTCCGACGACATGTCGTACCCGGGACGGCCTGATGCGACCAACAGTACGACCAGCGCGCCGATCACTGCACCTGCGGCCTGGGCGGCGATGTAGAACGCAGCCTTGATCGGGGTGATGGCGCGAGCTATCAGGGCTCCGATCGTCACGGCCGGGTTGATGTGGCAGCCCGAGATCGGGCCGATCGCGTAGACGAGGGCAAGCAGTGTGAGTCCGAACGCCAGGGCGATGCCCGGGGTTCCGACGGTGTCGCCCGCGATGACGGCGGTGCCGACGCCGAATATCACGAGCAGGGCAGTTCCCAGTCCCTCGGCGGCGAGCGTCGAGACGGAAATCGACTTCATCGTCTCTCCTTAGTGATGGCGGCAGCCCGGGTCGGGTGGCCGGAAATGTTCGGTGATTGGTCGTCCCTCGCGGTGTGGACCGCATGTGAGGCGAGAGTGATGTGAATCACATAGATGAGTGGGTCCGAGGGTGGGTGGCCCATGCGCGTCAACGGTTTACGAAACTGGACTGCTCGAAATCCCGCGAGATCTGCACCGAACCCATACTGTGTGGTTCAGGTCACATTGGTACGGCCGTCGCATTTACTTTCGCGGCGGCGCGGTCGTCGATCGAGGGAGCGGATGCCCGAATGAACGCCTACGTTCCGATTCTCGTCCTGGGTGCCGTCGCAGTCGCGTTCGCGGTCTTCTCGGTGATGGTCGGCACGATGGTGGGACCCGCCCGATACAACCGAGCGAAGTTCGACGCGTACGAATGTGGAATCGAACCCACGATGCATGCGCCTACGGGACAACGATTTCCGGTGAAGTTCTATCTCACCGCGATGCTGTTCATCATCTTCGACATCGAGATCGTCTTCCTCTATCCCTGGGCCGTCCACCTCGACGTTCTCGGTGCGTTCGGGCTCGTCGCGATGGCGTTGTTCGTCGTGAACGTGTCGGTGGCCTACGTGTACGAGTGGCGGCGAGGCGGGCTCGGTTGGGACTGACCACACGATCTCGGATACGACGACGGAACGATGCACTGTTCTCATTCTGCGGAAGCGAAAGAGCGTGATCGATGGGACTCGAAGAGAAGCTACCCAGCGGATTCCTGCTGACCACCGTCGAGGGGTTGGCCGGGTACGCACGTAAGGGCTCGCTGTGGCCCGCCACCTTCGGGCTCGCATGTTGTGCCATCGAAATGATGGCCACCACGTCCGGCCGTTTCGATCTCGCGCGATTCGGAATGGAAGCGTTTCGCGCGTCCCCCCGGCAGGCGGATCTGATGATCGTGGCCGGCCGCGTCAGCCAGAAGATGGCTCCGGTGTTGAGGCAGGTCTACGACCAGATGGCAGAACCGAAATGGGTTCTCGCCATGGGTGTCTGTGCATCCTCGGGCGGAATGTTCAACAACTACGCGGTGGTCCAGGGAGTGGACCACATCGTGCCCGTCGACATCTATCTCCCCGGGTGCCCGCCTCGGCCCGAGATGCTGCTCAACGCAATCCTGGAGTTGCACAAAAAGATTCAGCAGATGCCGTTGGGTGTGAACCGGGAACAGGTGCGAGCGGCCGCCGAGGCGGCTGCACTCTCGTCCACCCCGACGATCGATCTGAAGGGTTTGCTCCGATGACGGCGCAGCCGCCGGGTGGGATGTCTCAGCCGCCAGGAAAAATGTCTCAGCGGCCACGCGGGATGTTCGGGGTTCGCGGTAGTGGCGACACGTCGGGCTACGGCCGATTGGTGCCGCCGGCGGCAGCGGAGGACACCGCGACGCGGCCCTACGGCGGCTACTTCGATGCCCTCGTCGATCGGTTGGCCACCGTCCTTCTTGCTGTGAACCCCGTCGCTACGTTCGACGCCGCCGTCGAACGGGTGGTGATTCATCGCGGCGAATTGACGCTGCATCTGGTGCGGGAGTACGTGCCTGCCGTCGCCCAGGCGCTACGGGACGACGAAGAATTGCGATTCGAATTGTGTACCGGCGCATCGGGTGTGCACTATCCGGACCTGATCGGCCGGGAGTTGCACGTTGTGTACCATCTGGTCTCCATCACGCACGGCCGTCGGCTCCGACTCGAAGTTGCCGTCCCCGACGACGATCCACACAGTCCGTCGCTGTGCGGGGTGTATCCCACCAACGACTGGCACGAGCGCGAGGTCTACGACTTCTTCGGCATCGTCTTCGACGGTCATCCTGCATTGACGCGGATCGAGATGCCCGACGACTGGGTCGGTCATCCACAACGCAAGGACTATCCGCTGGGCGGAATTCCCATCGAGTACAAGGGCGCTCGCGTCGCGCCTCCCAACGAGCGCAGGTCGTACAACTGATGAGTGCAACGGACGAAACCATCTACGCGGTCTCCGGACAGGACTGGGACGACGTCGTCGAGTTGGCCCGCGGATCGAGTACCGAGCGGATCGTGGTCAACATGGGCCCGCAGCACCCGTCAACACACGGCGTGCTGCGGTTGATTCTCGAAATCGAGGGCGAGACCGTCACCGAGGCTCGTTGCGGGATCGGGTATCTGCACACGGGAATCGAGAAGAATCTCGAGTACCGAAACTGGACCCAGGGCGTCACGTTCGTCACCCGCATGGACTACCTGTCGCCGTTCTTCAACGAAACCGCATACTGCCTCGGCGTGGAGAAGCTACTGGGTATAACCGACGACATTCCCGAGCGCGCCACGGTGATCCGGGTGATGCTGATGGAGCTGAATCGCATCTCGTCGCATCTCGTCGCATTGGCCACGGGCGGAATGGAATTGGGAGCGGTCACCGCGATGCTGTTCGGGTTCCGTGAGCGCGAGCTGATACTCGACGTCTTCGAGGCCATCACCGGCCTGCGCATGAACCACGCCTACATCCGGCCGGGCGGACTGTCGCAGGACCTACCCGAGGACGCGGTCGGCAGGGTACGCGAGCTCCTTCGCGTGCTGCCGGGACGCCTGCGCGACCTCGAACTCATGCTCAACGACAACCCGATCTGGAAAGCCAGAACCGAGAACGTAGGTTATCTGGATCTCACCGGATGTATGGCGCTGGGCGTCACCGGTCCGGTGCTGCGTTCGACCGGACTGCCCTACGACCTGCGACGGTCCGATCCGTACTGCGGGTACGAGAACTACGAGTTCGACGTGGTGACCGACACCGGATGCGACTGCTACGGGCGATATCTGATTCGCGTCGAAGAAATGAAGGAATCGCTCAAGATAGTCGAACAGGCCCTCGACCGCCTGCATCCCGGCCCGGTCGTCATCGACGACAAGAAGATCGCGTGGCCGGCCGAGCTGGTCTCGGGACCCGATGGCCTGGGCAACTCTCAGGAGCATGTGCGGACCATCATGGACACCTCGATGGAATCGCTGATTCACCACTTCAAACTGGTGACCGAGGGAATGCGGGTCCCGGCCGGCCAGGTGTTGTCCTCGGTGGAGTCGCCGCGAGGGGAGCTCGGGGTACACATCGTCAGCGACGGTGGAACCAGGCCGTACCGAGTGCATTTCAGAGATCCGTCCTTCACCAACCTGCAAGCGGTGGCGGCAATGTGCGAGGGCGGAATGATCTCCGACGTCATCGCCGCGGTCGCCAGTATCGACCCGGTGATGGGTGGGGTGGATCGATGACCGCGCAGCCCCAGTCGGAACCGGTTCTGATCCAACTCGGAGCCCGGCCGGACGAACCGGTGCAACTGGCCACGCCGGGTGCACGAACGTCGTATCCCGCCGAGGTGCTCGCCCGGCTGCACGCCGACGCCGATATCGTCGTCGCGCGCTATCCGCAGGCCAGATCGGCCCTGCTGCCGCTGCTCCATCTCGTGCAAGCCGAGGACGGCTGCCTCACGCCCGCTGGAATCGAATTCTGCTCGGAGGTACTCGAACTCACCGGGGCGGAGGTGACTGCAGTCGCGACCTTCTACTCGATGTATCGACGCGAACCCACCGGGACGTACCGCGTCGGCGTGTGCACCAACACGCTGTGTGCTGTCATGGGCGGCGACGCCATCATGGACGCGCTGCGTGATCACCTGGATGTCGAGCACGGAGGTACCACCGCCGACGGCACGATCACCCTCGAACACATCGAGTGCAATGCCGCATGCGATTACGCCCCGGTGATGATGGTCAATTGGGAGTTCTTCGACAACAGCACCCCGTCGTCTGCGCGGGATCTGGTCGATGCACTTCGATCCGGCACCCAGGTCACACCGACGCGTGGAGCACCGCTGTGCACGTTCCGCGAGACCGAGCGGATTCTCGCCGGATTTTCCGACGATCGGCCCGAGGCACTCGAAGCGACCGGTAGTGCAGGCGATGCCACCCTGGCCGGACTGCGATACGCGCGCGAACACGCGATGTCGGCACCCGAGGCCGGGGCACGACCGAACGACGATCACCCGGACGTCGGAGCCGCGGCCGCACCGGAGACGGTGCGAGACAAGCCCGCACCGGCACCCTCGGCGACCGTGCCACCACAACCGAACACCACCGAGACCGATCCACCGACGAAGGGAGCGTGACATGGCCCTGACGCCGGTGTTGAGCGAGTTCTGGGACGAGAAGGATTCCTGGACGTTCGACGTCTACCGCAGCCACGACGGATACCGCGGGCTCGAGAAGGCCCTCGCGATGGACCCCGACGACCTCATCGCCTTCGTCAAGGAATCCGGATTACGCGGTCGCGGCGGCGCAGGATTTCCGACCGGAACGAAGTGGAGCTTCATCCCGCAGAACGACGGTAAAGAGCATTATCTGGTGGTCAATGCCGACGAGTCCGAGCCGGGTACCTGCAAGGACATGCCACTGCTGATGGCGAGCCCGCACACGCTGGTCGAAGGAATAGTGATCGCCGCGTACGCAATTCGCGCATCCCATGCATTCGTGTACGTCCGCGGCGAGGTAGTGCCGGTGCTACGCAGGCTGCAGGCTGCGGTCGCCGAGTCCTACGCGGCGGGCTATCTGGGAAAGGGTGTTCTCGGAACAAGTTTCGACTTGGAGTTGGTGATCCACGCCGGAGCCGGCGCCTACATCTGCGGTGAGGAGACAGCCCTCCTCGACTCGTTGGAAGGTCGGCGCGGACAACCTCGGCTGCGGCCACCGTTCCCCGCAGTGGCGGGCCTCTACGCGCGCCCGACGGTGGTGAACAACGTCGAATCGATTGCCAGTGTTCCAGTGATCCTGCGCAAAGGAATCGAGTGGTTCCGATCGATGGGTACCGAGAAGTCGCCCGGCTTCACGCTGTACTCCATCTCGGGCCACGTCTGCCGTCCAGGCCAGTATGAGGCACCGTTGGGGATCACGCTGCGGGAGTTGCTCGGCTACGCGGGCGGGATCAGACCGGGACACGAACTGAAGTTCTGGACGCCGGGAGGATCCTCGACGCCGATGTTCACCGGCGAGCATCTCGATGTCCCACTCGACTACGAGGGCGTCGGTGCCGCCGGATCGATGCTGGGCACCAAGGCCCTGCAAATATTCGACGAGACGACCTGCGTGGTGCGAGCGGTGCTGCGCTGGACCGAGTTCTACGCACACGAATCCTGCGGCAAATGCACACCGTGCCGGGAGGGCACGTACTGGCTGGTGCAAATCCTGCGCCGCCTCGACGGTGGAACCGGCACCGAGGCCGACCTGACGACCCTGCTCGACATCGCCGACGGCATCGCCGGAAAGTCCTTCTGCGCGTTGGGAGACGGTGCTGCCAGCCCGATCGTGTCTTCGCTGAAGTACTTCCGTGACGAATACATCCGTCACGTCACCGAGCAGGGATGCCCATTCGATCCACACCGATCGACCCTGATGGCAGAGGAGCTGACGTCATGACTGCAGCAGCACATGGTCGTTCCGCAGGCTCCACTCCTGCATCTTCGGGTCGTTCCGCAGGCTCCACTCCTGCCAATCCCGATCAGTCGGTCACCCGAGTAGAGATGGTGACACTGACCATCGACGACCACGAGATCAGTGTTCCCAAGGGCACGTTGGTGATTCGCGCGGCGGAGTTGATGGGCGTACAGATTCCGCGATTCTGCGATCATCCGCTGCTCGATCCGGTGGGCGCCTGCCGCCAATGTCTGGTCGATGTCGAGGGGCAACGCAAGCCGTTGGCGTCCTGTACGACGACCGTGGCCGAGGGCATGGTGGTGCGCACTCAGGTGACGTCGGAGGTCGCGGGCAAAGCGCAACGTGGCGTCATGGAATTGCTGCTGATCAATCATCCTCTCGATTGCCCGGTGTGCGACAAGGGCGGTGAGTGTCCACTGCAGAATCAGGCGATGGCCGCGGGTCGCACCGAGTCCAGGTTCACCGAGACCAAACGTACGTATCCCAAACCGATTCCGTTGTCGGCCGAGGTTCTGCTCGATCGCGAACGCTGTGTCCTGTGCGCTCGATGTACTCGCTTCGCGGCGCAGGTTGCCGGTGATCCGTCTATCGAGCTGCTCGAACGCGGTGCCGTGCAACAGGTCGGCATCTTCGGCACCGAGCCGTTCGACTCCTACTTCTCGGGAAACACCGTCCAGATCTGCCCCGTGGGTGCACTGACGAACACCGAGTATCGGTTCCGAGCGCGCCCGTACGATCTGACGTCCTCGCCGAGCGTGTGCGAACACTGCGCAGGAGGCTGTGCGCAACGCACGGATCATCGTCGTGGCAAGGTCCTCCGCCGCTTGGCTGGTGACGATCCCCAGGTCAACGAAGAGTGGAACTGCGACAAGGGCCGGTGGGCATTCAAGTACGCCAGCGAGCCGGACCGCATCGGCGCACCGATGGTCAGAGACGAATCGGGGGCTCTGGTCGAGACGTCCTGGTCGGCCGCATTGGCGGCGGCGGCAACGGGACTGGCTGCGTCGATCGGGAACGCTGCGGTACTCGTGGGCGGAAGATCGACTGTCGAAGACTCCTACGCATACGCCAAGTTCGCGCGAACACTGCTGCACACCAATGACATCGACTTCCGCAACCGTGCTCACAGCGCCGAGGAAGCGGAGTTCCTGGCCGGTCGTATCGCGGCGACGGGGCTGGGCGTGACCTACTCGGATCTCGAAAACGCTCCTGTGGTGTTGATGGTGGGGTTCGAGCCGGAAGAAGAGTCACCGCTGGTCTTCCTCAGGTTACGCAAGGCGCGCCGGACGCGCGGCGTGGTCGTGGCGTCGATCGCACCCTGGGCCAGCCGCGGTCTGCGCAAGCTCGACGGGGTGCTACTGCAGTCGATTCCCGGCGAGGAACCACAGTGGCTCGACGCACTGCACGTCGGTGACCGCGGTACCGAATCGATCGCCCAGCTCCTCCGGAGCCCGGGAGCGATCGTGCTCGTGGGCGAGCGGCTCGGTTCCGTTCCCGGTGCATTGTCCGCAGCGTCGAAGTTGGCCGACGACACCGGAGCGAACCTGGCATGGATTCCGCGACGGGCAGGAGAGCGCGGTGCCCTCGACGCAGGCACGTTGCCGAACCTGCTGCCGGGCGGGCGGCCCGTCGCCGACGCCGCCGCCCGCGCCGAGGTGGCAGCCGTGTGGGGAGTGACAGAACTGCCTACAGGTGCGGGCCGAGATACCGCGGCGATACTGGCGGATGCCGGGCCTGACCGCGCCCTGATCACCGCAGGGATCGACCCGGACGATCTGCCCGATCCGCAGGGTGCGCTCGACGCGGTGGACCGATCGGCCTTCGTGGTCAGCCTGGAACTACGCCACAGCGCCGTCACCGAGCGGGCCGACGTGGTGTTTCCGGTGGCACCGGTGGTCGACAAGCCCGGAACCTTCGTCGACTGGGAGGGCAGGCCTCGCACGTTCGACACCGCACTTGGTGCCGGCGCAGTATTACCCGACCAACGCGTTCTCGACGCCATTGCCGCGCAGATGGGAGTCGAACTGTCGCTACCCGACGCGGCGGCGGCGCGCGGCGAGTTGGCACGGCTGGGAGCCTGGAGCGGATCACGGATTCCTGTGGCCCGAGTGGCACCACGGCGAGATATGCCGACGCTCTCCATCGGCCAGGCAATTCTGGCCACCTGGCGAATGCTCATCGATTCGGGACGGATGCAGGACGGCGAGGACAATCTCGCGCAGACCGGCCGGGCACCCGTGATCAGACTGTCCGAGACGACGGCGTCGAGCATCGAAGCGTCGCCCGGCGACCTGGTCAGGGTCGAGACGGGCCGGGGCTCGATCACGTTGCCACTGAAGATCACCGATCTACCCGACAACGTGGTGTGGGTACCGATGAACTCGCCCGGTTCTTCGGTGTACGGCACACTCGGCGCAGAGTCGGGTGCGGTGGTGAGGATTTGCAGGGATCAGCCTGCGGAACGACCCGGGGGTGCAGGAGTGGAGCCTGCGGAACGACCCGGGGGTGCGGGAGTGGAGCCTGCGGAACGACCCGTGGGTGCAGGAGTGGAGCCTGCGGAACGACCCGAGGGTGGTGCGTCGTGATTGTCGCAGCGCCGACCGATCTGTCGATGTTCGGCACCGACCCGTGGTGGCTGGTGGTCGGCAAGGCCCTGGCGGTCTTCGTTTTTCTGGTGCTCACACCGCTCGTGGCCATCTACGCCGAGCGCAAGATCATGGCGTGGATGCAGATGCGCGTCGGGCCCAATCGGGTGGGTCCGTGGGGACTGTTGCAGTCTCTGATGGACGGGATCAAGCTCGCTCTGAAAGAGGGCATCACTCCGACCGGCGTCGACAAGCCGATTTACATTCTGGCTCCGATCATTTCGGTGGTCCCTGCCTTCATGGCCTTCGCGGTGATTCCGTTCGGTCCCGAGGTGTCGGTGTTCGGCTCTACGACTCCGCTTCAGATGACCGACCTGCCGGTGGGGGTTCTGTACATCCTCGCGGTCACCTCGGTGGGTGTGTACGGGATCGTCCTGGCCGGTTGGGCGTCGAGTTCGACGTATCCGTTGCTGGGCGCACTGCGTTCGACGGCTCAGGTCATTTCCTACGAGGTTGCGATGGGGCTTTCGTTCGCTGCGGTGTTCCTGTACGCGGGCACCATGTCGACGTCCGGAATCGTTGGTGCGCAACAGAACACCTGGTACGTGTTCCTGTTGTTGCCGTCGTTCCTGGTGTACGTGACGGCGATGGTGGGTGAAACCAACCGCGCGCCGTTCGACTTGCCCGAGGCCGAGGGGGAGTTGGTGGGCGGGTTCCACACCGAATATTCCTCCTTGCGTTTCGCGATGTTCATGCTTGCCGAGTACATCAACATGGTCACGGTGTCGGCGCTCGCGACCACGTTGTTCCTGGGTGGCTGGCGGGCTCCGGTTCCGTTGAGTCTGTGGAGCGGTGCCAATTCCGGGTGGTGGCCGGTGCTGTGGTTCGTCGCCAAGGTGTGGGTGTTCCTGTTCGTCTTCATCTGGTTGCGGTCGACGTTGCCGCGGTTGCGTTATGACCAGTTCATGAACTTCGGCTGGAAGATCCTCATTCCCGTCGCTCTGATCTGGGTGATGGTGATCGCGACGGTGCGGGTACTGGGGGCCGGGCGATACGACGTACCTCTGGTCACGTTCGTGGTGTCGACGATCTTTGCAGTCGCCGTCCTGGGTTCGCTGCTGCTCTTACTGCGCCGCCGCGCGCGCACACGAAACCTGCCGCCTGCTGCACCCGTCGCACCGTTCGACGCTGCGGCGGGCGGGTTTCCCGTACCTCCCATTCCGAAGCAGGGCACGAACATCGCGAGCCGGCACGCCGGCGCACGGTCCACCGTGGCCGCGTCCCAGAAGGAGAACGCCGATGCCTGAATTCCTCGGTCCCATAGCAGGTTTCGGTGTCACCTTCGCCACCATGTTCAAAAAGCCCGAAACCGAGCTGTATCCGGAGGAGAAGAAGCCGACCGAGATGCGCTATCACGGCCGCCATCAGCTCAACAGGTACGCCGACGGGCTCGAGAAGTGCATTGGTTGCGAACTCTGTGCGTGGGCCTGCCCGGCCGACGCGATCTATGTCGAAGGTGCCGACAATACCGAGACCGAACGGTTTTCGCCGGGCGAGCGATACGGCGGGGTCTACCAGATCAACTATCTCCGGTGCATCGGCTGCGGACTGTGTGTGGAGGCCTGTCCCACACGGGCTCTGACGATGACCAACGAATACGAACTGGCCGGTGACAACAGAGCCGACCTGATCTACGAGAAGGATTCGCTGCTGGCACCGCTGGAGCCGGACATGGTGCCGCCGCCGCACGCGATGGCACCGGGGTGTTCGGCAGAGGACTACTACCGCGGTGCCGTCACCGGTGCCGAGAGCGAGGCCGATACGGATCGAGGGCCGGTTCGATGACTGCCACCGTTCAGCTCGCGCTCGAGGCAACCTCCACCGGCGAGGCCGTGCAGTTCTGGACCCTCGGTGTCGTTGCGGTCATCGGTGCACTGGGTGTGGTGATGAGCACGAAGGCCGTCTACTCGGCACTGTTCCTCGCGGCCACCATGGTCGTTCTCGCTACCTTCTACATGGCCCAAGGGGCCCTGTTTCTCGGTGTCGTGCAGATCGTCGTCTACACCGGCGCGGTCATGATGCTGTTTCTGTTCGTCCTGATGCTCGTCGGGGTCGACACCTCGGAGTCGTTGACCGAGACACTGCGCGGGCACCGTATCGCGGCCGTTGTCATCGGAATCGGCTTCGGGCTGTTGATCTTCGGGGTGCTGCTGCGCGACTCGGCCCGCGCCGGGCGACTCGATTTCGCCGGACTCGACGCGGCCAACTCCACCGGGAACGTAGAAGGCCTGGCCGAGCTGATCTTCGTCGAGTACGTCTGGGCGTTCGAGCTGACCGGCGCGCTGTTGATCACGGCCACCATCGGGGCGATGATTCTGGCGCACCGGGAGGCTCTGGGACCGGTGAAGGGTCAGCGGGAGATGTCGCAGGACCGGTTCCGTGACGGCTCCAGGGTGACGCCGCTGCCGAGCCCCGGTGTGTTCGCTCGTCACAACGGCGTCGATCGACGGGCTCTGCTCCCGGACGGAAGCGAGTCGGACTCGTCCGTCAACGCACTGTTCGCCGATCGAGGCATCGAGTACAAGGTGGACGGGGGTGACGTGCGATGAATCCAGAGAACTACCTCTACCTGTCGGTTCTGCTGTTCACGATCGGCGCGGCGGGAGTCATCGTCAGGCGCAACGCCATCATCGTGTTCATGTGCATCGAATTGATGCTCAACGCAGTCAATCTCGCGTTCGTCACGTTCTCTCGCATGCACGGCAATCTCGACGGCCAGTTGTTCGCGTTCTTCACCATGGTGGTCGCTGCAGCCGAGGTGGTGGTGGGCCTGGCGATCATCATGGCCATCTTCCGTTCTCGTCGCTCGATCTCGATGGACGAGAACAATCTGATGAAGAACTGACGGGGGAGCAGAAACGATGTCGATCCTGTGGCTTCTCCCGGCTCTGCCGGCGTTCGGTGCGGCCGTCCTTCTGCTCGGTGGCCGGCGCTGCAACTCGTGGGGCCACCTTCTCGCGACGGCCGCCGCGGTGTCGTCGTTCGTCGTTGCGGCGCTGGTGTTCTCGTCGATGCTCGGACGGGACGAGTCGGACAGAACATTCACTCACACGCTGTTCCGCTGGGTGCCCGTCGACGAATTGCAGGTCGATTTCGGCATGCGTGCCGATCAACTCTCGATCTGTTTCGTCCTGTTGATCACCGGGGTCGGATCACTCATTCACGTGTACTCGATCGGGTACATGAGCCATGACCCGGAGCGGCGACGCTTCTTCGCGTACCTCAATCTGTTTCTCGCAGCCATGCTGCTGCTGGTGCTGGCAGACAATTTCCTCGGCCTCTATCTGGGGTGGGAGGGTGTCGGTCTGGCGTCGTACTTGCTCATCGGATTCTGGCAACACAAGCCATCGGCAGCGACGGCTGCTCGAAAAGCGTTCGTGGTCAACCGCGTCGGCGATATCGGCTTGGCCATCGCCCTGATGATCATGTTCGTGAACTTCGGGTCTGTGCAGTACGACGTGGTGTTCGCGGGAATCGGGAACGCGGGTGAATCGGTGGCGACCGCCATGGCACTGATGTTGCTGCTGGCGGCCTGCGGAAAGTCGGCCCAGGTGCCGCTGCAGTCGTGGCTCGGCGACGCGATGGAGGGCCCGACGCCGGTCTCCGCACTCATCCACGCGGCGACGATGGTCACCGCCGGGGTGTATCTCGTCGTCCGATCCGGACCGGTGTTCGAGGCCTCGCCGGTGGCGCGGGCGGCGACCGTCACGGTCGGCGCGGTGACGTTGCTGTTCGGTGCCGTCATCGGTTGTGCGAAAGACGACATCAAGAAGGCGCTCGCCGCCTCGACGATGAGTCAGATCGGGTACATGGTGCTCGCGGCCGGACTCGGCCCGTCCGGCTATGCCTTCGCCATCGTGCTGCTGCTGTCGCACGGATTCTTCAAGGCAGGCCTGTTCCTGGGGGCCGGCTCGGTGATGCACGCGATGAACGACGAGACCGACATGCGACGGTTCGGCGGGCTCCGTGCCGCGATGCCGATCACGTTCGTCACGTTCGGTCTCGGCTACCTCGCCATCATCGGAGTTCCGCCGTTCTCCGGTTTCTTCGCCAAGGATCCGATCATCGAGATTGCGTTCGCGGCCGGGGGAGCGGCAGGTGTGGTGCTGGGCTGCGTCACGTTGCTCGGTGCGGGCTTGACGGCCTTCTACATGACTCGGGTGATGCTGATGACGTTCTTCGGCCCGAAACGCTGGGCGGCGCACGCACATCCGCACGAAGCGTCGGCGACGATGACGGCTCCGATGATTCTGTTGGCCGTCGGCTCGGTGGCATCGGGTGCCTTCCTTGCGGTGGGTGGACGCCTCGAGACGTGGCTGGAACCGGTGGTGGGATCGGCGCACGAAGAACACGCGATACCTGCCTGGGTCGTGACGGTCGCAGTTCTGGCGGTGGTACTCGTGGGTGCAGGCGTCGCGTACCGGAAGTACATCGCTCGTGACGTTCCCCCGACTCCACCCGAGGACGTATCGGTGCTGACCAGAGCCGCACGCGCTGACCTGTACGGCGACGCCTTCAACGAGGCAGCATTCATGCGGCCCGGTCAAAAGCTCACGAACACAATGGTATTCGCCGACAAGGCGGGTATCGACGCGGTCGTGGACGGGGTGGGGAGATCGATCGGCGGAGTATCCACTCGATCGAGGCGGCTGCAGACCGGATTCGTACGGTCCTATGCGTTGGCGATGTTCGCGGGGGCAGTTCTCGTCGTGCTGATGGTGGTGGTCCTGTGACGTTCCCCTGGCTGACCGTCCTGTGGGTTCTGCCGATTCTCGGCGCGATTGTCGTCGCCCTGGTCCCGGCCGATCGACCGACGATCGCACGCAGCGTCGCCGTGGGCTTCGCCGCCGGCACACTCGCGGTGTCGGTGGTACTCGCCGTGGCATTCGACTCCGGTGGCGATCGCTACCAGTTCCTCGAAGACCATTCGTGGATAGCGGCATTCGGTGCGCGCTACACGCTCGGCCTCGACGGAATAGGCCTCGTGCTGGTGTTGCTCACCACCGTTCTGACCCCATTGCTCCTCGTCGCGGGCTGGCACGACGGCAGCCGTGTGGCGAACTACGGATCGCGCCGGGTCTCGCACACCTACATGGCGTTGATCCTGGTGGTCGAGTCCATGGTGATCGTCTCGTTCCTCGCGTTGGACGTATTGCTGTTCTACATCTTCTTCGAGGCGATGTTGATTCCCATGTACTTCCTCATCGGTGGTTTCGGTGGTTCCGAAAGAACCCGCGCCGCGGTGAAGTTCCTGCTCTACAACCTGTTCGGTGGACTGGTGATGCTGGCTGCCGTCATCGGGTTGTACGTCGCCACGGCCAGGCCCGACGGCCCGTTCGACGGCGGGACGTTCGATCTACGCGCGATCGCGGATGCGGCGTCATCGGGGGGACTCGGTGTGGATCCGATGGTTCTGAACGCGCTGTTCCTCGGCTTCATGTTCGCGTTCGCGATCAAGGCACCGCTGTGGCCGTTCCACACGTGGCTACCCGACGCTGCAGTGCAGTCCACCCCGGCGACTGCTGTGCTGATGATGTCGGTGGTGGACAAGGTCGGCACCTTCGCCATGCTGCGCTTCTGCCTCGAGCTCTTTCCCGGTTCGTCGCAGACGTTCGCCCCGTGGATCATCACGCTCGCAGTGATCGGAATCGTGTACGGCGCGATACTGGCGATCGGTCAGACCGACATGATGAGACTCATTGCCTACACCTCGATTTCGCACTTCGGGTTCATCATCCTCGGCATCTTCGCGATGACCGGTCAGAGTCAGGCCGGTGCGACGCTCTACATGGTCAACCATGGAATCTCCACCGCCGCATTGTTCTTGATCGCCGGCTTTCTCGTGTCCCGTCGTGGCTCACGGGCGATCGCCGACTACGGCGGCGTCCAGAAGGTCGCGCCGGTGCTCGCCGGAACGTTTCTGATCTCTGGTCTGGCCACGCTCTCGCTACCCGGTCTTGCCCCGTTCATCAGCGAATTCTTGGTGCTGATCGGCACATTCGGTCGCTACGGCGTCGCCGCGATCGTGGCCACCGGTGCGCTCGTGCTGTCGGCGATCTACATTCTCTGGCTCTACCAACGGGTGATGACGGGGCCCGTCCGAGAGGGCAGCGAGAAGATCTCCGATCTCGTTCCCCGTGAGGCGTTGGTGGTGGTCCCGTTGCTCGCGTTGCTGATCGTGTTCGGGGTGTACCCGAAACCGGCACTCGATATCATCACTCCGGCAGTGCAATCCACGATCGTCGACAGTGCAGGAGGTCAACGATGACCACTCCCGAAGTGCAGTACGGTCTGCTGTCGCCCATGTTGATCGTCTTCGGTGTCGCGGTTCTCGGGGTTCTCGTCGAGGCGTTCGTACCGCTACGTGCTCGTCGCGCAACCCACGTGGGTCTCGCTCTGGCAGGGCTGGTCGGCGCCCTCGCGGCAGTGCTCGGCCTGGCCGGCACCGAGGCAGCCGCGATGAACGGGGCCGTCGCGATCGACGGACCGACTCTGTTCCTGCAGGGAACCATTGTGCTCGTGGCAATTCCGGCAATCGCACTGTTGGCGGAGCGCACCGTCGCCGTCACCGGGGCCGGGGCCGAGCGCCGCATCGACTCGTTCACTCCGCAGGCCTCGACCACGCCGGGCAGCGTGGCAGAGAAGCAGGCCATCGATGCAGGCGTCGCCCAGACCGAGGTCTTTCCACTGGCGATGTTCGCGATCGGCGGCATGCTGCTCTTTCCGGCGTCCACGGATCTGCTGACGATGTTCGTGGCGCTGGAGGTGCTGTCGTTGCCGCTGTATCTGCTGTGCGGTCTGGCGAGACGACGACGACTGCTCTCTCAGGAAGCAGCCCTCAAATACTTTCTGCTGGGCGCGTTCTCGTCTGCGTTCTTCCTGTTCGGAGTCGCGTTCCTCTACGGCTACGCCGGGACGGTCCGATTGGACGGCATCGCCGACGCCATCACGGCAAACGGCCAGGGCAGATCGCTCGCGCTGATCGGAACCGCCTTGCTTGCGGTGGGTCTGCTGTTCAAAGTCGGTGCCGTGCCTTTCCATTCGTGGATTCCCGACGTCTACCAGGGTGCCCCTACTCCGGTGACGGCGCTGATGGCCACCGTGACCAAGGTGGCGGCCTTCGGTGCGATTCTGCGAATCTTCGGAATGGCGCTGCCCGGTCTCGAGTCGAGTTGGCGTCCGATGTTGTGGGTGATCGCCATCGCGACGATGGTGCTCGGTTCGGTTGTCGCGGTGACGCAGACCGACGTCAAACGGATGCTGGCCTACTCGTCCGTGGCGCACACCGGGTTCATCCTCACCGGAGTGACTGCGCTGGGTAGTTCGGGTGATGTACGTGATTCGGGGGTGTCGGCCACGATGTTCTACCTGCTTGCCTATGCCTTCAGCACGCTGGGTGGATTCGCGGTCATCGGTCTGGCCCGAGACGAACGCGGTGAGGTGAGCGACCTGGAGCGATGGGCGGGTATCGGTCGCCGCTCGCCGCTCGTCGCCGCTGTGTTCGGATTGTTCCTGCTCTCGTTCGCCGGGATCCCGCTCACCAGTGGGTTCATCGGTAAGTTCGCGGTGTTCAGCGCAGCCTCGGGTGCGGGGGGAGCCGCACTGGTCGTGGTCGGAGTGGTGTGCAGTGCGATTGCAGCGTTCTTCTACGTGCGCGTGATCGTGCTGATGTTCTTCACCGAATCCAGCGAACGGACCGCCACGGTGGTGCGTCCTACCGCGCCGGTGGCCTGTGCGATCGGGGTGTCGGTGGTCGTCACCGTGGCACTGGGAGTCTTTCCTCAGCCCGTTCTCGATATCGCCGCGCGGGCCGGGAACTTCCTCTAGCTCGTACAGGCCTACTTAGCGGACTTCATTCGCTGCTTCCACGTGTGCGAGCCGGTGCCCACGGGGATTCCACCGATGGCTCCCGCGAGGCCGAATGTCGGCATGTTGACGTAGATCGCTTCACTGTCCTGGGCTGTCGCGGTATAGGTTTCGTGCCATACGCCGACATGGCCGGTCGCAGCGACCGATCGGTTGAAGGCACGCCAGGCGGGGGCATGTGGTGCGTCGGGATCGGAGGCGAATCGCGTCAGGTCTTCCGCGTTGCGCCAGTAACTGACGAGCATGGTGGTGCGGCCCAACCACGAGTGGTAGCCGAGCAGTCCGGAGGTGGGATCCTGCTCGAGGTGGCTGAGCATCCGCGGCATCGCGCGCGCGGCGGGAAGCCAGGAGCGAACGGCAAGGGGATTGTTGATGCGCATTCCGATGAGGAAGACCGTGACGGTGTCGCGGTCGGATTCGACCGTGGTGCGGCCGTCGATGATGGATTGCATGTCGTGTTCCCGTCTGTTCGTTTCGGGGCCGAGCACATGGCGTGACACTGTTATAAAACACTGTTGTGATAGATTTCGCAAGTGGCGAGACCCAGAATTCACGATGCCGAACTGCGCACCCGGCTACTCGAAGCCGCAGCGGAAACCGTTGCGCGCCATGGCGTCGACTCGTTGTCGTTGCGTAAACTCGCGGCCGCGCAGGGCACCTCGACCACGGCCATCTACTCGCTGTTCGGCGGTCGAGCGGAGCTGCTGGTGGCTCTGTTCGGCGCGTCGTTCTCGAGTTTCGGTGACGCGCAACGCAGCGTTCCTGTCACCGGGGAATCCGAGGTCGACCTGCGCGAACTGGCATTTGCGTACCGCCGCTGGGCCATGGCCAACCCACACCTCTACGCAGTGATGTTCGGCGGAGTGCTCGGTTCGGTCGACGTATCCGATCAGGCACACCCCGCGGCCGCCGCGATGGATCCGCTTCGGGCGGCGGTGGCGAGCGCCGTCGAGGCAGGCACGATGAGCGGCGCGTCGGTGGACGTGATCAGCCACTCGTTCTGGGCGATCGTGCACGGTCTGGTGTCGCTCGAGTTGTCGATACCCGGGATGGCCGACGACGAGGATCGTCGGGTGATGTTCGACGCCGGGGCGGCGTCGGTGCTGCGCGGATGGATGCGTCAGTAGGTGCGCGGTATCCCGATGATCTTGGTGGCGTCGACGGTCATGCCCAACCGTGCTGTCGGTGCGAGCGCGGGCAGGGCCGGAAGATCGTCGGGGGTGGATGTGGCGGCACCGATCACGTCGGCACCAGCGATCTCGAAGTCGGAGATCGCTCGCCGAAGATGGCTGGGAGTTGTTGCGAGCACCAGATTCACAGCACCGATCTCAGCGGCCAGTGAGGTGGCGCGCTGCGCATTCTGCACCGTCGAATTCGCAGTGGACTCGGCGTGAATGCGGTCGGCCACAATCTCGTTGTCGATCAGCCACTTCTTCATCGCTTCGGCTTCGGTGACGCCGCCCTGCGGATTTCCACCGGTGACGATGATGGGTGATTCGGGGGAACGCTCGGCGACCGCGGCAGCGGATTTCAGTCGCTGCACCAATTCCGGTGCCATACTGCCGTCGTCGTTCAGGCCCAGGCCGAGCACCACGATTGCCGTCCTCACGCCATCGGTCGCAGGCGCGAAGTCGATCGTCTCCGTCGCCGCCTCGTCGATGACTTCGATAGCCCGATCCACCGCATCGGCAAGCGGGGGAGACAGGGCGTGCAGGCGGGCCGAGTGCTGCGCTCGCGCGTCGGCATCATCGGTTGCGTTGGCGTAGAACGTCTGCAGTGCTGCGACATTGGCATCGTTCGGTGCGGCGGTGGCAACCGCGTCCAGTGCGGCGAAACCGGTCTCGTAGCGACCCTTGACCAGAGCATTCTGCGCATCGTTGTACTGCTGCGCGTCGGCCGAACGTACTGCGTCGGCAATCGTTGGGGTCGAGATCGGCGCAGCGGGCTCGGCCGTCGCCGAACTGGATCCCATGGCGAGTCCGAACACGGCGATACAAGAGACCACGGCAACGCGAATCGACGGTTGTTGTCGGCCGGATCGCATTGTCGGCTGCCCTCCTGAACGATGACGGGTTTTCGTCACCCTAGCTCAGTTCGGTGCCAGTGTGGCTGGTGTTGTTCGAGTTGCTCGAGTTACAGGAATGTACTTCGGTGTCGGCTGAACTCGATCGTCACATCGTGACCGGAGCGCGTCCGCGGTCGGCTGGTTCGATGGTCACCTCGGCGTCGGGAAGGAAAACTCGCTCGGTCGTGGTGGTTCCGTCGACGCCATCGGTGACCGTCACCGCCACGTTCTCGGCAACCTGTCCAGCGCTTTCGATGAACCCGGTCGCGACACCCTCTTCGATGAGGAGATGATCACCCACCAACAGAAGAAGCTCATCCGCCGTCACCGTTCGCCTGCCGCCCACATCTTCGATTGTCATGAATGCCACCGTAGTGTGAATTGTCCGAATGGGTTGTTGCTCGGTCCCCGATCCCGGATTCGCACTGGTCGTCGCGCAGGCTCCACTCGAGCACCTGCGAGTTGCCGACGTATGTTCGACAATCATTGTTCTAGAACAGACCGATGGAGTCACCGGCCGCTGAGGCATACCGTAGACACACCAACAGGCCCCCACACGGAAGAAGGTGTCGAGTGACCGACTCCGATGCAGGATTCGACCCGAGCTCACTGCGGCCGTCGTTGTTCATCGACGGGCAATGGCAGGGAGCCGGTGACGGCGGGACCCGCGACATCGTCGATCCGTCCAACGGCAGCGTGGTGGCCGTCGTCGACGAGGCGACACCCGACGATGCCCTGGCTGCTGTTGCCGCGGCTCGGGCTGCGTTCGACGACGGCCCGTGGCGCTCGGTGACGGTGGGTGAGCGCAGTGATCTGCTCAATCGCATCGCAGATTTGCTCCAACGAGACAAGGTGAAGTTGGCGCATATCGAGACCCTCGATACCGGAAAGACGTTCGGCGAGAGTGAGATCGATATCGACGACGTCACCTCGGTGTTCCGCTTCTACGCCGATCTCGCTGTGGTGCAGGCAGATCGACTGATCGACGTCGACCGTCCGGAAATTCTGAGCCGAGTGGTGCACGAGCCCATCGGTGTCTGCGTGATGATCGCGCCTTGGAACTACCCGCTGTTGCAGATCTCGTGGAAAATCGCCCCCGCCTTGGCTGCCGGGTGCACCATGGTGCTCAAACCCAGCGAGGTGACGCCACTGAGCACCATCGCGTTCACCAAGCTCGTGGAAGAAGCGGGAGTGCCTGCCGGTGTGGTCAACCTGTTGCAGGGCAGCGGCGCGACGCTCGGAGATGCGCTCACCAGGAACCGCGACGTCGACTTCATCTCCTTCACCGGCGGACTCGCCACTGGCAGGCACATTCTTGCCGCGGCCGCGGAGAACGTCACGAAGGTGGCGGTGGAACTCGGGGGCAAGAATCCACACATCGTCTTCGCCGACGCGGTGGCCGACGAGCAGTCGTTCGCCGATTCGGTCGACAACGTACTGACCGGAGTGTTTCTGCATTCCGGTCAGGTGTGTTCGGCCGGTACCCGACTGATCATCGAGGAATCAGTGGCCGACCGGTTCGTGGCCGCCGTGGCAGAGCGTGCGAAGACCATCGTGATGGGGCCGGGTATGGACCCGGCCAGCGAGACCGGACCTCTGGTGTCGCAGGCGCAGCGCGAGAAGATCGAAGGCTTCGTGGCGACGGGTATCGAGGAGGGGGCCACCTTGGTCATAGGAGGTACCAAGCCGGACGATCCGTCCTTGAGCAAAGGTAGCTATTTCCTGCCCACCATCTTCGATCACTGCGATCGGTCGATGAATATCGTGCAAGACGAGACGTTCGGGCCCATACTCACTGTGGAGCGATTCGACACCGAGGCCGAGGCGCTTCTACTGGGTAACGATACGAATTACGGTCTCGCCGCGGGTGTTCGGACGTCCGACGCCGCGCGAGGCGAAAGAATGGTGCGTGGGCTGCGTCATGGCACGGTGTGGCTCAACGATTTCGGCGTCTACACCGCGGCCGCGGAATGGGGCGGCTTCAAGCAGTCCGGAAACGGCCGCGAACTCGGACCGTCCGGTATGTCCGAATACCAAGAAGCGAAACACATTTGGCACAACACCTCTCCTACCGCGGCGGGGTGGTTCGGTACCCGATAGAGCACGATGGGAAAGGCCACAGGCATGGCAATACTGAACGACAATTCGAGCGGAATGGACGATTTCGGTTACAAGGAATCGCTCGATCGAAGTCTCGGCAAATTCGCCAGCTTCGCCGCAGGCGTCAGCTACATCTCGATTCTCACCGGTACCTTTCAGCTGTTCTACTTCGGCTTCGGCACCGCCGGACCGGCATACCTGTGGTCGTGGCCTGCGGTCTTCGTCGGTCAGCTCTGCGTGGCACTGTGCTTCATGGAGTTGGCCGCGAAGTATCCGGTGGCGGGATCGGTGTACAACTGGGCGAAGCTGTTGGGCCGCAGGATCGTCGGTTGGTCGGCGGGCTGGTTGATGCTCACGGCATCGATCGTGACACTGGCCGCCGTTGCCCTCGCTCTGCAGCTGAATCTGCCACGCATCTGGAGCGGATTTCAGATCATCGGTGACGGCTCGGGAGCCACCGACTTCGCGGCCAATGCAGTGCTGCTCGGTGCGATTCTGATCGCCATCACCACCACGATCAACGCGCTGGGCGTTCGACTGATGGCGATGATCAACAGTGCGGGTGTGTTCATCGAACTCATCGCGGCCGTGCTCATCGCGATCTTGCTCGCGGCCAACATCACTCGAGGACCCGAGGTGTTCTTCTCCACCAACGGCTACGGTGCCGGTGAGAGCGGCGGCTACCTCGGTGCTTTCCTGGTGGCGTCGCTGGCGTCGGGATACGTCATGTACGGATTCGACACCGCGAGCTCGCTCGGGGAGGAAACCGTCGAACCTCGGCGCACCGCCCCCAAAGCGATCTTTCGCGCCATCCTCGCGTCGTTCGTCATCGGTGGAGCCATCCTGGTGTTCGCCGTCATGGCCGCGCCGGACCTGAACGATCCTTCCCTCGGCAGCCCCGACGGCAGCCTGCAATCCATCGTCGAATCGGTGATGTGGGGCCCGCTCGGCACCGTCTTCCTCATCTGCATCGTCATTGCGGTCTTCGTCTGCTCACTGGCAGTACACACCGCGGCGATCCGGCTCACGTTCGCCATGGCGCGAGACAACGCGTTGCCCTTCGGTGAGAGTCTGGCCAAGGTGAATCCGAAGACCCAGACCCCGGTGGTGCCCGCGGTGACCATCGGAGTGCTGGCCATCGTGATCCTCGTCGTCAACATCGGTCAGCCGCAGATCTTCACGGTCCTCACCTCGATCGCGATCATCATGATCTATCTCGCGTATCTGATGGTCACCGGACCACTGTTGGTCAAGCGCATCAAAGGCGAGTGGCCGCCGGAGGATCTCAAACCCGGCGGATACTTCACGATGGGTAAGTTCGGCCTGCCGGTCAACATTGCGGCGGTGGTGTGGGGTGCCGGGATGGCGCTCAACCTCGCCTGGCCGCGCGAGGCCGTGTACGGAACCCCCTGGTACAACACGTTCGGTGCGTTCGTCTACATCGGCGGCATCCTGGGCGTAGGCCTGCTGTGGTACGCACTCAAGGGGCGCAAGCACATCGGCACTCTGAAATCACATGCCTCCACAGGCAATTAGAAGGAGCGTGCAGTGACAGACACCCAGTTCGATTACGTCGTCGCAGGAGGTGGCACGGCGGGATGTGTGCTCGCCGCGCGACTGAGCGAGGATCCCTCCGTCAGCGTCTGCCTTGTCGAAGCAGGGCCGACCGATGTCGGTGACAAGGCAATTCTCGAACTCGTCGAGTGGATGCATCTGCTCGACTCCGGCTACGACTGGGACTACCCCGTCGAACCGCAGGAGCGCGGCAACAGCTTCATGCGACACGCACGGGCGAAAGTGCTCGGCGGCTGTTCGTCGCACAACTCCTGCATCGCATTTCACCCACCGGCCGAAACCCTCGACGACTGGGCCGCGGCCGGTGCGACGGGCTGGGGCGCGTCGGACATCCTGCCGTTCGTTGCGCGCGTGGAGAACAACGACACCGGCCGTGGACATGACGGCCCCGTTCGAATCCGCGACGTGCCGCCGAACGATCCATGCGGTGCAGCAGTGCTCGAATCGGCAGCCGGAGTCGGGCTTCCCACCGTTGCATTCAACCGCGGGACGCCGGTACTCAACGGTGCGGGCTGGTTTCAGATCAACGCGGGAGAAGACGGCTCGCGGATGTCGACCTCACATGCGTACCTGCATCCGATCATCGGCTCGCGGCCGAACCTGGAGGTGCGCACCGACTGCTGGATCAGCGAGATTCTGATCGACGAGTCGCTGACCGCGACGGGTGTGCGGTACCAACGCCCCGACCTGACCGGTTACGACACCGTGTCCGCGCGACGCGAAGTGATCGTCACCGCCGGTGCCATCGACACTCCGAAGTTGTTGATGCTCTCCGGAATCGGACCGGCGGCACAGCTGCAGGAGATGGGAATCACCGTTCGGGTCGATTCACCGGGAGTGGGAGAGAACCTCGACGACCACGTCGAGGGGCTGGTGTTCTGGGAGGCGAGCAAGCCCATGGTCACCACGTCCTCGCAGTGGTGGGAGATCGGCGTGTTCGCGCAGACCGACTCGTCGCTGAACTACCCGGACATCATGATGCACTACGGCAGCGTGCCGTTCGACATGAACACTCTCCGATGGGGTTATCCGACCACCGACAACGGGTTCTGTTTGACGCCCAACGTCACCCAGGGTCGTTCTAGGGGAACTGTTCGGTTGCGCAGCAGGGACTTTCGCGATCGCGCAAAGGTGGATCCGCGCTATTTCACCGACCCCGACGGCCACGACGACGCGGTGATGCTCGCCGGTCTGAAGCTGGCGCGCGCTATCGCCGCAGACGGTCCACTCGCGGGTTGGATCGAACGCGAACTCGCACCCGGGCCCGATGCCGTCACCGACGATGATCTGCTCGACTACGTGCACAAGACCCACAACACGGTCTATCACCCGGCAGGTACGGCGCGGATGGGATCGGTGGACGACACCATGGCCGTGCTCGATCCCGAGTTGCGCGTCAAGGGCATCTCGAACCTGCGCGTGGTCGACGCGTCGGCGATGCCGAAGCTGCCGTATGTCAATCCCAACATCACGGTCATGACCATGGCGGAAAAGTGCGCCGACCTGATCCGTGGCGGATAGATCGGAGCTTGCCGACTTCCTCGGCGCGCACCCACCGTTCCAAGGCGCGTCACCTGCGGTACTGACCGACATCGCCGGAGCAGCCGTCGAACTCGACTATGCCAGTGGCGCATGGGTTGTGGGCCCGACATCGAAGCTCGATGTGGCCGACACCGTGTGGGTGGTGCGTACCGGTCGAGTGGTGATCGTGCACTCCGACGACACCTCGCCCGCCGCCCTACCGATCGACACCATCGGTCCGGGCGGGGTCTTCGGTTTCTCGGCGTTGCTTGTCGGCGGGACGGTCGAATTCTGTGCGCGCGCAACCGAGCCGAGTACCGTTCTTCGGTTGCCCGGAGAGCTGATTCGACCGCTGTTCGCAACGCCGACCGGGCTGGCGTTTCTGGCCGACGCCGTCACCTCGGCCAGCACGCATCGAGGTGGGGCGGCCGAGGGTAGTGCCGGCCGCGCTGTCGGCGAACTGCTCTCGGCCCCACCGGTGTTCGTCTCCGTCGGCACCTCCGTCCGAAACGCAGTTCGGCACATGACCGAACAGGGCAGCTCGTACGTCCTGGTTCCGCTGCGAGGTTCGCGCTACGGAATATTCACCGACCGTGACCTCAGGGTGCGGGTGGTCGCCGCGGGAATCGGCGTCGACACCCCGGTCGAGCACGTCATGACGTCGCCCACAGAGACGGTCACCGCGGACCGGTTGGCCGGCACCGTCCTGATGGACATGCTCGAGCTGGGACTGCGGCACATGCCCGTCGTGTCCAGCCGAGGCGAGGTTCTCGGCGTCGTCGAGGACTCCGATCTGCATGCCGCGTCCACGCGTCGCAGCTTCGTGGTTCGTCGCGCGGTGACCTCGGCAACGACATCGGCCGAACTCGCCGACGCAGGAAGGCTCGTTCCGGGATTGGTGGCGGACCTGTTCCGGGGTGGGACCGACGCCCTGGCCGTCAGCGCGATTCTGTCCGTCGTGGTCGACAGCCTCGTTCGCCGAGCCGTGGAGATCGAATGGGCGGCGCGGCCCGAAGTACCGCGACACAATTTCGCCTGGATCACCCTGGGCAGCGTCGCCCGTCGGGAGGCGATGCCCTCCTCGGACGTCGACAGCGCTTTGACTTGGTCGGATACCACCGCCGACCCCTACGTGCGTGGACGATCGAACTCGGTGCCGAGAACTCGCGACGAAGTGCTGATGGGCCTGGCCGCTCGGGTACACGCGAGCCTCGACGGTGCCGGGTTGCCGTCCGACACCAACGGTGCGGTTGCGAGCTCGCCGAGATTCGCACGCTCGGCCGGGCAATGGGAAAGTGCCGCGGCCCACTGGCTCAGCAACCCCTTCGGCGATCGTGGCAAAGCAGGAACCTCTGGTCGTTCCGCAGGCTCCACTCCGGCTGGGGACTCCGGCCTCATCATGTCCTCGCTGATGATCGACGGCAGGGTGGTGTGGGGCCCGAGGGAGTTGAACACCGTTCCCGAGGCCTATCGCCGACTGCTGGTCGACAACCCCGATGCACTGCGGCTGCAACTTCGCGACGCCCTCGCCGGACGGGCCAGGCTGCGTTCGCTGCGCGACGTGCTGGCGCGGCGCGGCGGCACGTTCGACCTCAAGGCCCATGCACTGACTCCGATCGTCAATCTCGCTCGGTGGGGTGGACTGTCGGTCGGAATGGCCTCGGCCTCGACACCGGCGCGTCTGGCGGCCGCGTCGGGCAACGGGATGCTCTCCGAACGGGACGTCACCACGTTGACCGAGGTGTTCGCGCTGCTTCAACGGCTGCGGCTGTCACACCAGATCGATCAGATGACGGCAGGCCATCGGCCCGGCGATGTGCTGATCATGGCCGATCTCTCACCGCTCGAGCGCAGTCTGCTCACCGACGGCATCCGAGAGATCGCCGCGGTGCAACGCCGAGTCGGGTACCTCGCCGCCAATGTCGGCGTGCATCGCTGACCGGGAAGCACCAGACTGTGTGCCGTGACCACCAATCCCGTGAGCGTTCCCACCCCGTCCACCGTCGAACACAACCGTTTGGCGGAGTCACCAGGGGTCAGCGGGCCATGGCGTCAGTGGGGACCGTACCTGGCGGGACGGCAGTGGGGCACGGTGCGCGAGGACTACTCCGAGGACGGAAACGCGTGGGCGTCGTTTCCGTTCGATCAGGCGCACAAGCGTGCCTACCGCTGGGGTGAGGACGGAATCGGTGGAATCTGCGATCGATTCGGTTTCCTGAATTTCGCGTTCGCCCTGTGGAATCGCAAGGATCCGATTCTGAAGGAACGACTCTTCGGGTTGGCCAACGAGGAGGGGAATCACGGCGAGGACGTCAAGGAGTACTTCTGGGCGATCGACGGCACTCCGACGCACAGTTGGATGCAGTGGCTCTACCGCTACCCGCATGCGGAGTACCCGTACGCGCACCTGCGCGAGGAGAGTGCTCGACGCGGCCGAGACGACCGCGAATACGAATTGGCCGATACCGGGATCTTGGACGAGAACCGGTTCTTCGACGTCCAGGTCACGTATGCGAAGGCTTCGCCCGACGACATCTGCATCACGATCTCCATCACCAATCACGGACCCGAGGCGGCATCGGTCGATCTGCTGCCGCAACTGTGGCTGCGCAACACCTGGTCGTGGGGGCGCGACGATCGCGGTGGATCGCTCACCCAGCTGACCCGACCGGAACTTCTGGCCGGCGGCCTCGAGGCCGTTGCTGCCGATCACGGCTTTCTCGGTCGGTACTACCTCAGTGCCGAGGGATCGCCGTCAATGTTGTTCTGCGACAACGAAACCAATGCAGAGTCCTTGTGGGGGCAGGACAACCTGTCGAAGTACCCCAAGGACGGCATCGGCCGACATGTCGTCGACGGCGAACAGGGTGCGGTGAACCCCCAGCAGACCGGAACGAAGGCTGCATTCTGGTATAGATTCGACGACATCGACTCGGGCGCAACCGAATCGGTGCGACTGCGCTTGTCGCCCCATCGACCGGACGAGCAGACGTTCGGTGCGGGATTCGACGCGGTCACCGGTGACCGTCGTGCGGAGGCGGACGAGTTCTACGGCGCAGTGATCGGTGCGGACCTCACCGATGCCGATCGACACGTGGCGCGGCGGGCATATGCGGGGCTGTTGTGGACCAAGCAGCTCTACCGCTACGACGTCGAGCAGTGGATCGAGGGCGACAAGGTGGGAGCCCCGGCGCCGCACTCGCGTCAGGACCCCAAGGGCCGTAACGCCCATTGGCGTCACCTCGCACTGGCCGATGTGATTTCGATGCCCGACGAGTGGGAATATCCATGGTTCGCCGCCTGGGACTTGGCCTTTCACGCTATTCCTCTCGCACATGTGGACCCGGACTTCGCGAAGGAGCAGTTGGTCCTGATGTGCCGGGAATGGGCCATGCATCCCAACGGCCAACTGCCGGCCTACGAATGGGAGTTCGGCGACGTCAACCCTCCGGTCCACGCCTGGGCGGCCTGGCACGTCTATCGGATCGACGGGTACCGGGATCGCGAGTTCCTGGTCCGGGTGTTCACGAAGTTGCTGCTCAACTTCGCGTGGTGGGTCAATCGCAAGGATTCGGAGGGGTCGAACATCTTCGAGGGCGGGTTCCTTGGTATGGACAACATCGGATTGTTCAATCGCTCCGCTCCACTGCCGCCCGGTTTCCGTCTGGAACAGTCCGACGCCACGAGTTGGATGGCGTTCTACTGCCAGCAGATGTTCAAGATCGCACTCGAGCTCGCGCGCCACGACAGCGCCTGGGACGACGTCGCGACCAAGTTCTTCTCGCATTTCCTCTCGATCGCGAAGGCGGTCAACTCGTTCGGTTCGCAGCACATTTCGCTGTGGCACGAGGAAGACGGATTCTTCTACGACGTTCTCGTGCAACCCGAGGGCGACGCGGTACCGATGCGAGTGCGATCCATGGTCGGTCTGCTTCCCATTCTCGGGGCCACGGAAATTCCGCCCTGGGTCGAGGCGGAGTGCCCGGACCTCGCGGCGCGGCTGCGGTGGGTTCAGCACCGTCGGCCGGAAATGGTCTCACCGCTGCTGGCGCGTCGGGAAGGCAACGAGGTGCGCCTTCTGCTCACCCTCGTGCAGCCCGAACGTCTCAAGCGGATCCTCTCTCGCATGTTCGACTCGGAAGAGTTCTTGTCGGAGTTCGGTATTCGTTCCTTGTCGGCTTCGTACCGCGAGCCGGTCACGTTCGACGTCGACGGTCGAAGCCTGTCCATCGAGTACGAGCCGGGGGAGTCGCGCACCGGAATGTTCGGGGGTAACTCCAATTGGCGAGGGCCGGTGTGGTTCCCGGTGAACGTGCTGTTGGCGGACAAGCTGCGCGCCTACGGGCGCTACTACGGCGACTCGTTCACCATCGAAATTCCCACCGGCTCGGGAAACCATCGCACTCTCACCGATGCCGCAGACTTGATCGACAACGGCTTGGCAGGACTGTTCCGTCCGGTCGACGGCAAGCGGCCTGCCGACGGTCGGCGGATCGAGTCGAGTTCCGATCCACTGTGGAGTGAGCACCCGACCTTCAACGAATACTTCGACGGCGACACCGGCGAGGGACTCGGAGCAACACACCAAACCGGCTGGACGGCGTTGGTTGCGCACCTGCTCAGGCCACGTCTGCCGCTGTGAGGGCCTGCGGCCCATGTGAGTGGAACTTCGTAGTGGGCTACGAAGTTCCACGCACATGCGGCGCAGCCGCATAGTCTGGCGGGATGAAGATTCGCGGCGCTGTACTCGAAGAAATCGGCCGATCTCGTCCCTTCGCGGACTCGCATCCCATCACCGTCTCCGATCTCGAACTGGGCTCACCGGGTGACGGGGAACTGCTCGTCCGGATCGAAGCCGCCGGACTGTGCCACTCGGATCTGTCGGTGGTCGACGGTAATCGCGTTCGTCCGGTACCGATGTTGCTCGGCCACGAGGCCGCGGGCCGCGTCGAGGAAGTGGGCGCGGGCGTCGACGACATAGCAGTCGGAACCCGTGTGGTCATGACGTTCCTGCCGCGCTGCGGTGACTGCGCGGGGTGCGCCACCGACGGCCAGATGCCCTGCGTCGTGGGAAGCGCGTCGAACAATGCGGGCACGTTGCTCGGCGGAGACATCAAATTGCACCGCGACGGTGCCGAGATCAAGCATCACCTCGGAGTCTCCGGCTTCGCCACACACGCAGTGGTCAGTAGGAAGTCGGTGGTACCGGTCGACGACGACATCCCAGCCGACATCGCAGCGGTCCTCGGTTGTGCAGTGCTCACCGGCGGCGGCGCTGTCCTCAACGCCGGAACTCCGAAGCCAGGGCAGTCGGTGATGGTGGTCGGCCTCGGCGGAGTGGGCATGGCGGCCGTACTGACCGCGGTATCGATCGGTGCCGGTGAGGTCATCGGTGTCGACGGCGTCCCCGACAAGCTCGTCGCCGCAACCGATCTGGGTGCAACACAGGTCTATTCACCTGCAGATCTCGCTGAGAAGGGGATCAAGGCGGACATCGTCATCGAGGCAGCGGGCAACGCCCGTGCATTCGAAACTGCAGTCGCGGCAACGGCTCCCGGTGGAAAGACGATCACCGTGGGCCTGCCTGCTCCCGACGCCCGTTCGTCGATCTCACCTCTCGGTCTGGTAGCCGAGGCGCGCACGATCATCGGTAGTTACCTCGGCTCGGCCGTCCCGGCGCGCGACATTCCGACGTACGCCCAGATGTGGCGTGAGGGCCGACTGCCCGTCGAGAAGCTGATCTCCTCGCGCATCACGTTGGACGAGATCAACCGCGGCATGGACGAATTGGCCGACGGCAACGCCATCCGTCAGGTCATCGTTTTCGAATGACCGTCAGCGGTGGGCCGCGGTGGCCACCCACCGCCCGCGTCGGCGAGAGATCTCGATCGGATGGTCGAAGCACGTGCTGATGTTGTCCGTGGTCAGCACCGTGTCGACAGGCCCCTGAGCGTGCATGCGACCGTCGCGGATCAGCAACGCGTGGGTGGTCGAGGTGGGGATTTCCTCGAGATGGTGGGTGACCAGGATGCTGGCGAGCCCGGGATGTTCGGCACGCAGCGAGTCGAGCGCCGTCAGGAGTTGTTCGCGGGCAGCGAGATCGAGGCCGGTGGCGGGTTCGTCGAGTAGCAGCAGTGCCGGATCGGGCAGCAGTGCGCGAGCGATCAGTGCCCGGCCCCGCTCGCCCTGGGAGAGGGTGTGCCACGACGCGTCAACGCGGTGGGCAATTCCCAGCGACTCGACGAGCCGGTTGGCGCGAGCGACCTCGTCCTCGGTGGCCGACCACCTCGGGATCAGATCGGGCGTGTTGGTCAGTCCCGTCAGGACGACCTGGAGCAGAGTCAGCGGGGCCTCGATCTTCAGACGAGGATCGACGTGTCCGATGTGCGTGCGTAATTCGCGCATGTCCACGCGGCCCAGGCGGTGGCCCAGTACGTGCACCGCGCCCCGCGTGGGATGGACGACGGCTCCCAGCAAGCTGAGCAGGGTGCTCTTGCCGGCACCGTTGGCACCGAGCAACACCCAGTGCTCGCCCTCGTCGACCCGCACGGTCGCATCGCTGAGGAGATAGCGGCCGCCACGGACGAGATCGACGCGGTCGGCGAACAGAACGCTGGACTTCACCGACCGACCGTAGCTGCCGGTGTCGGGGGCCTGGAAGTAGGCTCGGTCTTCGGTAGGACGACAAGACGACGACGAAACGAGTGTGGGAACGACGTGAGTGCAACGGCACCTGTTCGAGTAGGGGTACTGGGGTCACGCGGCAAGGTCGGTCAGGCGATCTGCGCCGCAGTCGACGCAGCCGGCGATCTGGAGCTCGTGGCAACTGTCGACCAGGGCGATCCGCTGGCGAACTTCGTCGACAGCGGTGCGCAGGTGGTCGTGGATTTCACCCATCCCGATGTGGTCATGGACAACCTGCAGTTCTTGGTCGAGCACGGCATCCATGCTGTCGTCGGCACAACGGGTTTCGACGAGCAGCGGCTCGAGCAGGTTCGTGAGTGGTTGGCCGGATCGCCACAGACGGGTGTGTTGATTGCACCGAACTTCGCCATCGGAGCGGTGCTGTCGATGCGCTTCGCTCAGCAGGCAGCCCGATTCTTCGATTCCGTCGAGGTGATCGAGCTGCACCACCCGAACAAGGCAGATGCGCCCTCGGGGACCGCGTACCGTACCGCCGCGCTGATCGCCGAAGCGCGGGCGGCAGCGGGCACCCCGAAGAGTCCCGATGCGACGACGACGGAGCTCGACGGTGCTCGCGGAGCCGACGTGGACGGAGTGCGCGTGCACTCCATCAGACTGGCGGGACTCGTTGCGCACCAAGAGGTTCTGCTGGGGACACAGGGCGAGACGCTGAGCATCCGACACGACTCGCTGGACCGAACGTCCTTTGCGCCCGGCGTACTGCTCGGAGTCCGAGAGATCGCTGCCCGTCCGGGGCTGACCGTCGGCCTCGACCCGCTTCTGGATCTGTGAGCTGATCGACAGTGAACAAAGCGACCAAAGTCGTCGCCATCATTGCAGTGATGGTGTTGATCCTCGGCTTCTACTTCTTCCTGCTCGGACAGCGCGGAGTGACGTTGATCCAGAACGGCGGGGTGGCCAGTACTGCCCTGGGGATCGGGGTCATCCTGCTGCCGATCGTCGGGTTGTGGATCGTGTGGGCGACGCTCAAAGCAGGATTGGACCATCAGCGGCTGGCGTCGCGCATCCGAGAGGAAGGCCTCGAACTCGACGTCGACGATCTGCCGAGGAGGCCGTCGGGGCGCATCGAACGAGACGCGGCCGACGAACTCTTCCAACAGGTCAAGGCCGAATGGGAAAAAGATCCCGACAACTGGCGAAATTCGTATCGGCTGGCGCGGGCCTACGATTACGCGGGTGATCGCGGGCGAGCTCGCGAGACGATGAAACGTGCTGTGGCACTGGAACGTGCCGAAAGCTGACGGACATGGCGCGCACTCTGCTGATCGTTCGCCACACACCGAGCCCGCCGATGCGGGAACTGCTCGAATCGGTCCTCGCCGGAGCCCGTGACCCGGAGATCAGCGGTGTGGACGTGCGCAGTGTGCCTGCGCTCGGCGCGACAGTCCCGGATGTGCTTGCCGCCGATGGCTTTCTCTTCGGTACCCCGGCGAACTTCGGTTACATGAGCGGTGCCCCGAAACACTTCTTCGACACGGTCTACTACCCGTGTCTGGACGCCGTCGCTGGAAAGCCCTATGGCGCATGGATTCACGGCAACAACGACACCGTGGGTGCTGCACGCGGTGTCGAGACCATCGCGTCGGGCTGGGGATTGGAGAAGGTATTCGGCACCCTGCACCTCGCCGACGGAGGCAAGGCAGCTCGCGAACGCTGCTACGAACTGGGCGGCACGGTGTCGGCCGGACTGTCCGACTGACGGATAATATTTCGGCCATGGATTGCGACCGATACCTCCGTTTTCTTCCAGATCAGTATCGGACGGAGTTCGGCAGTCCCGAATCGACGTACTGGACGTGGCGCGACACGACTGTTCACGTGGCGCGCGCGGTCAGGCCCGAATCGAAGGTCCGAGTGATGGCTCTGCACGGAGCGGGCGGCTACTCGGGCCTGCTGTGGCCGTACGCCGCGATTGCAGCCCGTGAGGGATTCGAGGTGATGTGTCCCGACCTGCCCTTGTACGGAGACACTGTCGTCCCCGATCCATCGTCGGTTCGATACGGAGACTGGCTCGACCTTCTGTGCGACCTCGTCGTCGCGGAGAAGTCGATCGACAACCGCCCGTTGATTCTGCTCGGTGCAAGCATGGGCGGCATGCTCGCCTACGAGGTCGCACACCGGACGGGGTTGGTGGACAAGGTGATCGCCACGTGCCTGCTCGACCCTGCCGATGTACGTGCTCGTCGGGCTGCCGCCCGCTTCGCCATCCTCGGCGGACCCGCACCCCAGCTGCTGCGGGCGGTGTCATCGGTGGCGGGTCGGGTTCGTGTTCCAGTCAGGTGGATGGCCGACATGGCGAACATGAGTCTGAACTCCGAACTGTCGAACGTGTGCGCTGGAGACCCCAAAGGTGGAGGGGTCGCGGTTCCCGTCGGCTTTCTCGCCGACTTCTTCGGTTACACGCACACCCGGCCCGAAGAGTACGACGGCCCATCGGTCTTGCTGACCCATCCCGCCGAGGACCGATGGACGCCGTTGCAGGTCAGTATCCGATTCCTGCAACGCATCCGGGCAGATACCGAGATCGTGGTGCTTGACGGGTGCGGTCATCTGCCCGTGGAGGAACCCGGGTTGACGCAGCTGGCCGATTCGCTGAGGTCTGTTCTGAGAAGCTATTGAATCAGTCGGAATCGGCAGGGGAGTGGGGTCGCAGCACGTCGTCGGCTGGGATCGACAACGGAATTTCCAGAAGTCGTTCCGGCCAACTCGGGTACGCGGGTCTGATCCAGACACGGTTGTCGTCGAGCTGAGTCATCAACACCCGGCGCCACTGCCAATCGTCTTGCGGTGTCAGCAGATCGGTCTCGGGCTGCAACGGCAGTGGGGCTTTCGTCCAGTGCGGCAACGACAGGGAAGCCAGTCCGCGTTCCTCCAGGGCGGCAATCGCGTCCTCCAGCGACACACCCAGCGCAACAGTGATACCCACCGGATTGACGGCATCGACCAGGTATCCCTCGTCGTGTTCGTCGTACGGGGCCGATTCACCCGCGCTGTGTGCGACGGTCCATCCGATCACCTCGCCGTCCGAGGCTCGTTTCACCGGCAATCTGCTACGCCACCGCTCGACATCCACTCACTCGAGGATACGCGGCTCGATGTAGTGAGTTCGGTGAAGAAACTATGTCCGATTGTGAGCAGGCAGGGTCGTGCTCGTGTTTGACTGCAGGGGATAGTCGACATTTGTACCGCTCTCCATATCAAGGGATTTCGATGACCCTCCCCATTCTCGACCGCTCCAGAATCGTTGCCACGCCCGAGTGGAGTCGCTGGCTGATACCCCCGGCAGCCCTGTCTATACACCTGGCGATCGGATCTGCGTACGCCTGGAGCGTCTTCAAGAACGCCATCTCACAGCCCGACGCCCTGGGGCTCAGCGGAACGGTCACCGCCATACCGTTTCAGCTCGCCATCGTCATGCTGGGCCTGTCGGCCGCGATCTTCGGCACCAGAGTGGAGAAGAACGGCCCGCGTTGGGCGATGGCCGTTTCTCTTGTCTTCTTCGTATCGGGACTGCTCATTTCCGCACTCGGCATGGCACTCGGCCAGTTCTGGCTGGTGATCTTCGGATACGGCTTCATCGGCGGTATCGGCCTCGGAATCGGATATATCTCGCCCGTGTCGACGCTGATGAAGTGGTTCCCGGACCGGCCGGGAATGGCGACCGGTATCGCGATCATGGGCTTCGGCGGCGGTGCCCTGATCGCGTCACCTCTCACCAGCCAACTGATGGTGAACTTCGGCGGCTTCACCGATGGTTCGATCGCCAAGACGTTCCTCACCCTCGGCGTCGGGTACGCGGTGTTCATGGCGCTGGGAGTCGTGCTGATCAGAGTCCCGGCCGAGGGGTGGACACCGAAAGGCTGGACGCCTCCCGCGGCGTCGGCGATGATCTCGACGCACAACGTCTCCGCGGCCAACGCCGTCAAGACTCCGCAGTTCTGGCTCTTGTGGGTGGTGTTGTGCTTCAACGTCACTGCCGGCATCGGCATCCTCGAACGCGGCTCCGGGATCTACCAAGACTTCTTTCCGGACGCCACCTCCCCGGAATCGTTGGCCGCGGCGGCCGCTGGTTTCGTGGCGTTTCTGTCTCTGACCAACATGATCGGTCGCTTCGTCTGGTCCTCGGTCTCGGACGTGGTGGGTCGCAAGAACATCTATCGTCTGTACCTCGGTGTCGGCGCGCTCCTGTACCTGTACATCGCTCTGTTCACCAACACGAACAAGATTCTCTTCATGGTGTCGGCGCTGTTGATCCTGTCGTTCTACGGCGCGGGATTCGCAACCGTTCCGGCCTATCTCAAGGACCTCTTCGGTACGTACCAGGTGGGCGCAATCCACGGACGACTGCTCACCGCCTGGTCGGTGGCAGGTGTTCTGGGACCACTGATCGTCAACGCCATCGCCGACGCCGGCGAGGCGGGAACCACCGGCCGGTACCTCCCGGCCTTCTACGTGATGATCGGTTTGTTGGTCGTCGGGTTCCTGGCCAACGAAGCCATCAAACCGGTGGCGTCGAAATTCCATGAATCCGATTCGGCCGACGCCGCCGATTCGACGACCTCGACAGGAGCCAAGGCATGACCACCGCGCGAATGCAGGGAACGATGGTGATCGCATGGCTCTGGGTGTCCGTGCCGTTCGCCTACGGACTGTACGAGCTGATCCTCAAGGCCAAGAATCTCTTCAGCACCTGAACCACCGTGTCGGTGGATCGTGACAGGGTGGCCCGATGCGAGACATGAGCGCTGCCATGGCGCGCCGCACCGCCTTGGCCGCCCAAGGACTGGCGTCGACCCGATCGCGCACGCGCCCGGCGAGCAAGAGCGCGGTGCACGGAGCCATCGACACCACCGGGTTGTTGCAGATCGATTCGGTGTCGGTGGTGGTGCGCGCGCACTACGCGCCGGTGTTCAGTCGCGTCGGTGCCTACGACAGAAAAATCCTCGACGACGCCGCATGGACCGACACCACCCGACGCCCGAGGCGGTTGGTCGAATACTGGGCGCACGAGGCAGCGTTGCTCCCGGTGGAGGACTGGCCACTGATGCGGTGGCGCATGGAGTTGTACCGACACGGTCGATGGGGTGGAGCCGCCCGCATTCTCGATCGTGAACCCACACTGGTGGACGATGTTCTCGCTGTGATCGCAGAGCACGGCGCGGCCAGTGCGGGTGAGATCGAGAAGCATCTCGACGTCGAGAAGCCCGGGCGCAAGGGTCCCTGGTGGGATCGAAGCGACGTCAAGGTCGTCTGCGAGCAACTCTTCGCTGCTGGAGTGGTCAGCGTGCCGGCACGGTCCGGGTTCGTTCGGCAGTACGAGCTCAGCGAACGGGTGCTTCCCGAAACTGTTCTCCGCAGGCAGGTCGACGAAGCGGATGCGGTGCGGGTCCTGATCGAAAAGTCCTCTCGTGCACTGGGAGTCGGCACCGAGCCGGATCTTCGAGACTACTATCGGCTCTCCCAGAAGCAGTCCAAGGCCGCAATCGCCGACCTCGTGGAAGACGGCGTCCTGGAGCAGGTGTCCGTCCGAGGGTGGAACGCGCCGGCCTATGTGCACCGCGACGCCAGAACACCGAGGACTGCCACCGTCGCAACCCTGTTGTGCCCGTTCGATCCGATGATCTTCTATCGGCCGCGTGTGGAGAGAATCTTCGATTTCCACTATCGCATCGAGATATACACCCCGCAGCACAAGCGAATTCACGGGTACTACGTATTTCCCTTCCTGCTGGACGGCCATCTCGTGGCGCGCGTCGATCTCAAGTCCGTGCGGGCCAACTCGGAACTACACGTCATAGCGGCGTACGTCGAAGGCGACCGCGATCCACGCGACATCGCACCCCGGTTGCGCGACGTCCTGCACGAGATGGCGGAGTGGCTCGAACTCGAACGCGTGGTGGTGGGTACCCGAGGTGATCTCGTCGCTGCGCTGCGATGACATGATCCGGCGTGCGCTCGATCCGGATCGATGCCAGTATTTTCGAGCATGACCACTTTTCCGACAGGCATCGACACCGAACTTCCACCCCAGGTCGTCGTCCTGTTCGGGGCGACCGGAGATCTGGCCAAACGGAAATTGCTATCCGGGATGATGCATTTGGCGTTGTCCGAGCTGGCACCGAACATCCGCGTGGTGGGTACCTCGCTCGAGGAGATGTCCACCGACGAATTTCGAGCCCTTGCTCGCGAATCGATCAATGCGTACTCCAGCCGTAAAGTCGGCGACGAACAGTGGCGGCAGTTCGCGTCGCGGCTGACGTACGTCTCGCAGAAAGCCGGGCCGGCGGCGCTGGGTGCCGCGGTAGCCGAGGCCGAGATCGAACTCGGAGGCAACGCCAGGCGGTTGCACTACCTGTCGGTTCCGCCGAGAGCTGCACTGGCCGTGGTGGATACGCTCGCCTCCGCAGACCTGGTCAAGCGATCGCGCATCATCATGGAGAAGCCGTTCGGAACCGATCTGCAGAGCGCAATCGACCTGAACGCTCGCCTGCACGAGACCTTCGACGAAGAACAGATCTATCGAATCGATCACTTCCTCGGCAAGGAACCGGCGCAGAACATCCTGGCGTTCCGTTTCGCCAACGGGCTGTTCGAGCCGATCTGGAACCGCAACTTCATCGATCACGTTCAGATCGACATCCCGGAGGAGCTCGCCCTCGACGGTCGGGCCGGGTTCTACGAGTCCACCGGTGCGTACAAGGACATGGTCGTCACTCACCTGTTCCAGGTGCTCGCGTTCATGGCGATGGAACCGCCGACGGCACTCGAACCGCGTGCGATCGGTGAAGAGAAGAACAAGGTGTTTCGATCGATGGTCCCGCTGGACCCGAAAAATGTTGTGCGCGGACAATATACGGGCTACCGCTCGGAGGAAGGTGTCGCCCCCGATTCCGACACCGACACGTTCGTTGCGCTGAAATGCGAAATAGACAACTGGCGCTGGGCCGGTGTGCCGTTCTACCTCCGTAGCGGGAAACGTCTCGCCGAAGGCCAACGCATCATTTCGATAGCGTTCCGAGAGCCACCGAAGAGCATGTTCCCTGCCGGTTCGGGCGTCGGAGCGCAAGGTCCCGACCACCTCACCTTCGACCTGGCGGACGCATCCAAGGTGTCGCTGTCGTTCTACGGCAAGCGGCCCGGGCCCGGGATGCGGCTGGACAAACTGAGCATGCAGTTCGCCACACACGAAACCGAACGCGCCGGCGACGTGCTCGAGGCCTACGAGCGGTTGATCCTCGACGCCATGTACGGCGACCACACGCTGTTCACGACGGCAGAGGGTATCGAACGACTGTGGCAGGTATCGGAGCCGTTGCTGGCCGATCCACCGCCGGTGCGCCTGTACTCACCGGGGTCGTGGGGCCCCAACGCAATTCATCAACTCATCGCGCCGCATGCCTGGCGGCTGCCGTTCGAGCGACAGTGGAGAGAGAAGAAGTAGAGGCGCGTGAAGAAACAGGGGAGAGAGCCCTCAGTTGTTCCAACCGCGGTCCTTGCGCATCTGATCTCGTAGCGCGCCCTGAACTGCTTGGGAGAGCCACGAGTTCAGGGACACCCCGCTGTTGTTCGCTGCGTCCTCGGCTCGTTCCTTGATCTGCTCGACGAGTCGGAGCGTGACGCGTCGTACCTCGCCCGAGACGTCGTCCATGGTCGGATACTCCTCGGCAACAGGCTCTTTGGGCTCGCCGTCGTGGTCCGATGTCGAATCGTTCCGTCGAACGTCTGCGTGTGCCTGTCCACCGTCCAGGCGGACGACCACGGTTCGATCGCCCAGTTCGTTCGACACCTCGGCCGCGAAGTCCGACAGGGCGGTCAGCAGCATCAACCGCGCCGACGCTTCCGCGGTCTTGCCGAGGGCCTCGGCTGTCTGCCGGGTGTGTTCATCGCCCAACGCCGCCGCGGCCATCAAATCGGTGCGCAGCGTGTCGGTGTACTGGCTCAGTTCCATGACGCCAGTGTGACGTCACAGAAGGCGTCAGTCAAGGCGTCGGGTGATGTCAGGTCGACGTCACGACGGCGTCAGCGGTGGCGTCGTGCGCGGCAGGGTGCGGTCGTCGCCGTTTAGGGTTGGGCGGTGTCGTCAGAAATCAGAGGTCGAGCTGCGCCTCGAACAGTCGCGCTGAACGTGCAGTTGGTGGCCCGAACCGAGTTCGTCCCACCCGCCGACATCCCGTGGGAGACCGACGCGGACGGTGGGCAGGCGTTGGTGGAATTCGCAGGCAGAGCGTGTTACCAGAGTTGGTCTAAACCGAACCCTCGCACTGCGACCAATGCGTCGTATCTGCGTCATCTGCTCGACGTCGGACACCTGTCGGTGCTCGAGCACGCGAGCGTGAGCTTCTACATCACCGGTATCTCCCGGTCGTGCACACACGAGTTGATTCGGCATCGACATTTCTCGTACTCGCAGTTGTCGCAGCGCTTCGTACCCGAACACGATGCCAACGTGGTGCTTCCGCCGGCCGTGGAGGGCGATCCCGAGCTCGAGGCCCTGTTCGCATCGGCGACGGAGGCGAGTCGGGCCGCGTACAGCAAGTTGCTCGCTGCCCTCGACGGCAAACTGGAGTCGGTCACCAATGCTGCCTTGCGGGGCAAGCAGGCGCGGCAGGCCGCGAGATCGGTTCTGCCGAACGCGACCGAGACACGCGTGGTGGTGAGTGGTAACTATCGCGCCTGGCGGCATTTCGTGTCGATGCGGGCCTCGGAGCACGCGGACGTCGAAATCCGCCGCGTCGCCGTCGAATGTCTGCGTAAGCTCGTGGACGTGGCGCCCGACGTGTTCGGCGACTTCGAGATCACGACCCAGCCGGACGGGACGGAAGTCGCGCGCAGCCCCTTCGTCACCGAGGTCTAGGAATCGCGTTCGAGGCTCGAACGGACCGGCGCGGACCACCGGTGTCAGCGGGGAGTCCCGCTGCGTAGGAGTGGGTAAAGCACCGGGTAATCTGCTGCCATGACCTACGGTGACGCCGCTCCTTCCGTTGCGCCTGTGTTCGGTACGGTGCTCACCGCAATGGTGACCCCGTTCACTGCCGACGGGAAGTTGGATATCGACGCAGGCGTTCGGCTCGCGCATCATCTCGTCGAACAGGGAAACGACGGGCTGGTGCTGGCCGGGACGACGGGTGAGTCGCCCACCACCACCGAGAACGAGAAGCTCGAGCTGTTGCGCGCCGTGATCGCGGCTGTCGGACATCGGGCTCGAATCATCGCCGGGGCCGGGAGCAACGACACCGCACACAGCGTCGAACTGGCCCGTGATGCCGCTCGCGCCGGTGCGCACGGCCTGCTCGTGGTCACCCCGTACTACTCCAGGCCACCGCAGGCGGGCCTCTACGCCCACTTCACTGCGGTCGCCAACGCCACCGATCTGCCAGTGATGCTCTACGACATCCCGCCTCGATCGGTCGTCCCCATCGAGACCGAAACGCTGCGTCGGCTCGCCGAGCACCCCCGCATTCTTGCCGTCAAGGATGCGAAGGGCGATCTCAACGCCGGTGCCGAGCTGATCGCGTCGACCGGTCTGCAGTTCTACTCCGGCGACGACCCGCTGAACCTGCCCTGGCTCTCGGTCGGCGCCACCGGGTTCGTCAGCGTCATCGGGCACCTCGTTCCGGCCCGTCTGCGCGAACTCCACACCGCATTCATGATGGGCGACATCGCCCGCGCCCAAGCGATCAACGTCAGCCTCATCCCGGTCATCCGTTCGGTGGCACGCCTCGGCGGCGTCAGCGCATCGAAGGCAGGCCTGCGCCTCATCGGACTCGATGTCGGCGAACCACGACTTCCCCAGGTGCCACCGAGCATCGATCACATCGAATTGCTCGCAGCCGAGCTGCGGGCGGCAGGAGTTCTTGTATGACACGACCTAACCGATCGCGCGGACGCGCAACCCGAAACGCCGGACCGCCGTCCGAGCGTCCCGCTGCCAAGCAGGGCCAACCTTCGGGTGCCCGCCAGGGCAAGCCGATGGTGCAGAATTCCGCTCGGACGCAGCGTCCCGACAAGCGTCGTGAGTTCGACCCTACCGAGCGTCTCGGCACACCGCCGAAGGCTCCGTTCAAGGGCCTACGCGTGGTCGCGCTCGGCGGAATCGGCGAAATCGGTCGCAACATGACTGTCTTCGAGCATCAGGGCAAGATGCTGATCATCGACTGTGGCGTCCTGTTCCCCGAGGACCAGCAGCCGGGCGTCGACCTGATCCTGCCCGACTTCAGGCACATCGAGAACCGCATGGCCGATGTCGAGGCGGTGGTACTGACGCACGGTCACGAGGACCACATCGGCGCAGTCCCGTTCTTGCTTCGACTGCGTCCCGACCTGCCCGTCGTCGGATCGAAGTTCACCCTCGCGCTGGTCGCGGCCAAGTGTCGTGAGCACCGGCTGCGGCCGAATCTCGTCGAGGTGATCGAGGGTCAACACACACAGCACGGGCCGTTCGACTGCGAGTACTTCGCCGTCAACCACTCCATTCCCGACGCCCTCGCGATCGCCATCAGAACCGACGCGGGACTGGTGCTGCACACCGGAGACATCAAGCTCGATCAGCTGCCGCTCGACGGTCGTCTGACCGACCTGGCCGGTTTCTCACGGCTCGGTGACGAGGGCGTTGACCTCTTCCTGGTCGACTCCACCAATGCCGAGGTGCCCGGATTCGTCACGCCGGAACGGGAGATCGGCGGAGTGCTCGACACCGTCATCGGCAAGGCGAAGCAGCGCGTCATCGTCGCGTCGTTCGCCAGTCACGTGCACCGCATCCAGCAGGTCATCGACGTAGCCGAGCGGTACAACCGCCGAGTGGCATTCGTCGGTCGTTCCATGGTGCGCAACATGCAGATCGCCCAGGATCTCGGTTATCTACGGGTGCCCGACGGCCTCGAGGTGAATGTCGATACCGCCGCGACGCTCCCGGACGACCGGTTGGTGCTCATCTCCACCGGTTCGCAGGGCGAGCCGTTGTCGGCGCTGTCCAGGATGGCTCGCGGCGAGCACCGTCAGATCAACGTCAAGGCCAACGATCTCGTGGTGCTGGCGTCGTCGCTGATCCCGGGCAACGAGAACTCCGTGTTCGCGGTGGTCAACGGCCTCGCCAAGCGTGGCGCGACCGTCGTGACGCAGCAGAACGCGAAAGTGCACGTCTCGGGTCACGCATCGGCAGGCGAATTGCTGTACCTCTACAACGCAGTGCGGCCGACCAACGCCATGCCGGTACACGGCGAGTGGCGTCACCTCCGGGCCAATGCGGCTCTGGCGAAGGCGACCGGCGTATCCGAGGACCGGATCGTCCTCGCCGAGGACGGCGTCGTTGTCGACATGGTCGACGGGCTCGCCGAGATCGTCGGGCAGGTCCCAGTCGGTCACGTCTACGTCGACGGCTTGTCGGTCGGCGATGTCGGAGATTCGACGCTGTCGGATCGTCTGGTGCTCGGCGAGGGCGGCTTCATCGCGATCAGCGTTGCCGTCGATTCGGCCACCGGCCGTGCAGTGACGGCACCCGAGGTGTCCGGTCGCGGATTCTCCGACGACCCGGCGGCCCTGAAAGAGGCCGGCCAGCTCGTGGAGGCCGAGCTGCAGCGGCTGGCCTCGGACGGCGTGTCCGACACCCACCGGATCGCTCAGGCCGTCCGCCGCGTCGTGGGCCGGTGGGTAGCGGACAAGTACCGGCGTAAGCCGATGATCGTTCCGACGATCATCGCGGTCAAGCCGCAACCGCAGTCCTAGAGTTCAGACGAGCAGTCGCCACAGGCCGATGAGGCCGAGGACGACGATGGCACCGCGCAGGGCCGCCGGCGACAGCCGGCGGCCGTAGCGTGCTCCCACCGCTCCGCCGATGAGGGAGCCGACCGCGATCAGACCGGCGGCTTGCCAGCTGATGTCGTCGAAGCGAAAAATCGTGAAAGCAACTGCTGCAACGATATTGACGACGAGTGAGAGCAAGTTCTTGGCAGCGTTCATGCGCTGCATGGATTCGGGGAGCAGCGCGCCCATCACTCCGATGAGCAGGATTCCTTGTGCTGCAGTGAAATAGCCGCCGTAGATTCCGACCAGCAGAGTGCCGACGGTAACCAGTGCCATGCGGCCGCGGCCGATGTGGCCGGCCGCCTTGCCGGCCGCCTCGGACCGACGTTTGGCCCAGGCCTGGATCTTCGGTTGTGCGACAACGAGAATCAACGCACCGATGAGCAACACCGGAACGACAGAGGCGAATACTTTTTCGGGTAGATGCAACAGCAGCCATGCGCCACCGAGTGCGCCGAAGAAAGAGGCGGGAAGCTGCCAACGCAGTCGGTGCCATTGCCCGCGAAGTTCCCGGCGATACCCCCAGGTACCCGATACGCTTCCCGCCACCAGTCCGATTGCGTTGGACATCGTGGCGACCACCGGGGGATAGCCGAACGCGACCAGGGTGGGGAACGTGATCAACGTGCCCGAACCGACGACGGCGTTGATTGCACCGGCCCCGAGGCCGGCGAGCAGGATGACGAGAATTTCCGATACCGGCACTGTTGGGAGGTTACCCAGACCAAGGAGTCGGTCTCCCGGCAGGATGCCGCTCCTTCGGTGTAGCCGTAGCCTGAAGTACGTGAGCCTTGCCCAGGATGAACGTTCCCAGCTTGTCAGAACCCTTCTCGACGTCGGCCCCGATGCGCCGACACTGTGCGGTGAGTGGACCGCTGCCGATCTGGCCGCGCACCTCGTCGTTCGCGAACGGCGGCTCGATGCGTCGCCGGGTATCTTTCTCGGTCCGTTGTCCGGATACACGGAGCGGGTCCAGCGTTCCGTTGCGAATCGACCGTTCGCGTCGGTGGTCGAGGACGTTCGGACCGGGCCGCCGATGTGGTCGCCGTTCGCCCTGCTGGATCCGCTGATCAACCTCGGTGAGATGTTCGTGCATCACGAGGATCTGCGCCGCGCGGAAGGGACGTGGACCCGACGGGTTCTGCCCAGCGCGGTCGAGTCCCGACTGTGGCCCCAGGTGCGGTTGATCGGACGAGCAGGGCACCGCTCGGCACCGGTTCCGGTGCACGTCCGTACCCCGGACGGCCGACAGGCCACCTTCAAGGGTGGCTCGGGCCCGGGTGTGACGGTGGTGGGGGAGCCCTCCGAACTGCTTCTCTATGCATTCGGTCGGGACCAGGTGGAGGTCGTGTACGAAGGTTCTGCGAACGATGTCGCCGCCGTGAAGGCGCTCGACCTGAGTTTCTGACGCACATCCGTCGTTGTTACTGGTGTTGCGGATGGTTTCGACGGGGCTGTTGCGACTAGCCTGGGGGCATGGCAGGAAAGACCAGCACCTCCACCGCCAGGGCCGGATCCAGCGGATCCGGCTCCTCGCGCGCGTCCGGTACCTCTCGTAAGTCCGGTACCGGCCGCACGGCTCGAACCGTCACGACACCCAAGAAGCCCACCGCACCGCGCAACCCGGCGACCACGCGGGCAAGCGCATCGTCCCGCGGTAAGGCACCCGCGAGAGGTGCGGCGTCGCGGCGGCCCCCCGCGAAGAAGAAGTCCCGCGGTGCGCTCGACGCGATCGGTCGCGGAATCGCGTCCACATGGTCGATGGCGGCACGAGGTGTCGGTGCCACCACACGCACCGTCAGCAAGGCCGCGGACATCGAGCACGGTCACCGACGTGACGGAATCGCCCTCGGGCTCATCGCCGTCAGCGTCGTCGTCGCCGCAAGCGTGTGGTTCAGTGCCGGCGGCCCGGTCGGTGAGTGGATCGAGGTAGGGATCCGTGCCGTGATCGGCGACGCCGGCTATGTCGCACCCGTGCTGGGGGTCGCGATCGCCGTCGTGCTGATGCGTTCCGAGCCTCGCCCCGACGTCAGACCACGCCTGGTTCTGGGCTCGATACTGCTGGGCTTGCCCGTTCTCGGGCTGTGGCACATGGCGGCGGGGTCACCGACCGACGCCACCGGCCGGTCCGAAGGAGCGGGCTTCGTCGGCTACGTTGCGGGAGGACCCATCGCCGACGGCCTGACGGTGTGGCTCGCCGTACCGTTGCTGCTGCTCGCCGGCCTGTTCGGCGTGCTGCTGCTCACCGGCACCACGGTACGAGACGTACCGGACCGGATGCGGGCACTGTTCGGTACCGACAGTCGAGGCGACGAATACGACGAGTACGACCCGGCCGATTTCGGTTCGGAATTCGGCGACGAGGGCTACGGCGACTACGACTCGAACTTCGACGCCGACGGATACCCGGTGCACGGCACCACCGACCCGTACGACAACTACCCGACCGAGGAGTACATCCCGGTCGTCAAGCCATCACGCGCTCGCAAGACCCCTGCACCGGCACCGGAGGCCCCCACCGAGGTCATGACGCCTGCCGCGGCCGCACCGGTCCCGGTGCCCGAGCCTGCCGCGCCCCCGCGGCCGAAGCCCAAGCCGATCGTCAAGGCCGCCGAACCCAAGCCGGCTGCCGACGACGACAAGATCGTCGTCGATCGCGTCGTCGACGGCGACTACACGCTGCCGTCGTTGTCGCTGCTCATCGACGGCGATCCGCCCAAGACACGCAGCCAGGCGAACGACGCGATGATCGAGGCCATCTCCGAGGTACTCGAGCAGTTCAAGATCGACGCTGCGGTCACCGGATTCACCCGCGGACCGACGGTCACCCGCTACGAGGTGGAGCTCGGACCGGGCGTCAAGGTCGAGAAGATCACTGCGCTGGCTCGCAACATCGCCTACGCGGTCGCGACCGACAACGTGCGATTGCTCGCCCCGATCCCCGGCAAGTCCGCCGTCGGTATCGAGGTGCCGAACTCGGATCGCGAGATGGTCCGCCTCGCCGATGTGCTGACCGCCCCGTCGACCCGCAAGGATCACCACCCTCTGGTGATCGGCCTCGGCAAGGACATCGAAGGCGATTTCGTCAGCGCCAACCTGGCGAAGATGCCGCACCTGCTGGTGGCGGGATCCACCGGTTCGGGTAAATCGAGCTTCGTGAACTCGATGCTCGTGTCGCTGCTGGCACGGGCGACACCCGACGAGGTCCGGATGATTCTGATCGACCCGAAGATGGTCGAGTTGACGCCGTACGAGGGCATCCCGCACCTCATCACGCCGATCATCACGCAGCCGAAGAAAGCTGCCGCGGCCCTGGCCTGGCTCGTCGAGGAGATGGAGCAGCGCTACCAGGACATGCAGATCAACAAGGTCCGGCACATCGACGACTTCAACAAGAAGGTGCGGTCCGGCGAGATCACCGCGCCGTTGGGCAGCGAACGCGTCTACCGGCCGTACCCCTACATCCTGGCCATCGTCGACGAGCTTGCCGACCTGATGATGACCGCTCCTCGCGACGTCGAGGAAGCGATCGTGCGCATCACCCAGAAGGCACGCGCCGCAGGTATCCACCTGGTACTCGCCACGCAGCGTCCGTCCGTCGACGTCGTCACCGGTCTGATCAAGACCAACGTGCCCTCACGTCTGGCATTCGCAACGTCGTCGTTGACCGACTCGCGAGTCATCCTCGATCAGCCCGGAGCCGAAAAACTGATCGGCATGGGCGACGCGCTGTTCCTGCCGATGGGTGCGGGCAAGCCGACGCGTCTGCAGGGTGCGTTCATCACGGACGAGGAAATCTCGGCCGTCGTCGACTTCGCCAAGAATCAGGCCGAGCCCGAGTACAACGACACCGTCACCGCCGCGAAGGTCTCGGACAAGAAGGACGTCGACCCCGACATCGGTGACGACCTCGACGTGCTGCTGCAGGCCGTCGAACTCGTCGTCACCAGCCAGTTCGGTTCCACGTCGATGCTGCAACGCAAGCTACGGGTCGGATTCGCCAAGGCAGGACGACTGATGGACCTCATGGAGAACCGCGGCGTCGTGGGTCCGAGCGAGGGCTCGAAAGCCCGCGAAGTACTCGTCAAGCCCGACGAACTCGACGGACTGTTGTGGTCGATCAAGGGCGGGGACCCGGACGAGCAGCCGGCGTCCGAGGAGTTCTGACGGGCCCTGCACCTGCGTGAATGGACCATTGCAGCCGTCTGGGCGGTTTCAATGGTCCATTCACGCAGAACGGGTGGGCGAGCAGACTCAGGCCGTGAACGCGCCCATCACCGGCGTCCATTCGTGGAAGTCTGCCGACTCGATGAGGTTCTCGACGGCGAAGGGATCCTGGGCGAACAGTGATTCCACGGATGCGGCGTCCGGGCCATCCACGAGCAGCAGAGCGCCGCTGTCGTCGGCGAACGGGCCACTGGAGACGAGCGTCTTCTTCTCCAACAAGTCGGCCAGCCACGCCCGGTGTGCGGCGCGATGGGTGTCGCGGCCCTCGGTTGTCGTGGGGGAGTACGTGTAGGTGACGGCGATCAGGGGCATGGAGCTCACTTCCGGATTCGAGGGGTGTCCGGAGAATTCTGTCAGAGCGAAAGCAGCATGCGCGTGTTACCCAACGTGTTCGGCTTCACGTAGCTCAGGTCGAGAAACTCTGCGACGCCGGTGTCGTACGACCGGCACATCTCCGCGTACACCTCGGCAGTGACGGGCGTTCCCTCGATTTCGGAGAAGCCGTGCCGGGCGAAGAAATCCACTTCGAAGGTCAGCACGAACACCTTCTGCAGCGCGAGCTCGCGTGCCACCTCGATGAGTTTGGCGACGATCAGGTGGCCGGCTCCGTGCCCCTTGGCTGCGGGGTCGACTGCCACCGTGCGTACCTCACCCAGGTCTGCCCAGAGCACGTGCAGAGCTCCGCATCCGATGACTTCGCCTGCGCGCTCGGCAATCCAGAACTCCTGCACTGCCTCGTACAGCGTCACCAGGTTCTTCTCGAGCAGGATTCGGCCCGCGTAGATGTCGATCAGTCGCTTGATCTCGGGAATGTCGGAGGTTCGGGCTCGACGCACGACCAGGGTGGCGTCGCCGATGGACGTGCCGTCCACGGTGTCGGAATACTCGTCGGATTCGGGATCGGCAGTGTCGCGACTCGCCCGATTCGGCCCAGAAGTCATGTGGTGAACAGTAGTCACCGATGCAACCGATAAACTTTCCGTGTGTCGTTCAGCGAGCAGTGTCCCCGTCTCGACGGGTCGGTGCTGCCCGAACGCCGACACAGCAACGAATGCCCGGTCCGCGGCCGAGAAGCGGCTTCGTGACCGGCCCGACAGTGCCTGGCCACGGTGTTCCGTCCGGCGGTGCCTCGCGCAGTGCGGGGCTGCCGCACGGCAACGCTGCTCCGGGCGGATCGGACGCCGTCCCACTGCTCAACATCGCCAATGTCTTGACCGTGCTGCGCATCGCTCTGGTTCCGGTCTTTCTTGCGGCACTGTTCGTCGGAGACGGTCACGACACCTCGTGGCGGTTGGCGGCGACGGCGATCTTCGCCGCAGCGGCCATCACCGACCGGATCGACGGCCAACTCGCCCGCAAGTACGGACTCGTCACCGATTTCGGGAAGATGGCCGACCCCATCGCCGACAAGGCGCTGATCGGCGCTGCCCTCGTCGGACTGTCGATGTTGGGCGATCTGTCCTGGTGGGTGACGGCGATCATCGGGGTACGCGAAATAGGCATCACTGCGGTCCGTTTCGCCGTCATTCGTCACGGAGTCATTCCGGCCGGTCGTGGCGGCAAGGTCAAGACACTGGTCCAGACGTTCGCGATCGGCGTGTATCTGTGTCCGCTGCCCAGCGCAGTCGATCCAGTGGCGGTGGCGCTGATGGCTCTGGCGGTTCTACTGACCGTGTACACCGGCCTGGACTACGTGGTTCAGGCGATTCGGTTGCGACGGGGTGTGTCCTCGGTGTGAGTGCATTCGACGGGCGTCCACGAGGCGATGCGGGAAGTTACAGTTCTGACAGCCGTGTCGGAGCCCCTTCGGCGCGTGTCGGAGGCGACGGACATATAGGGTCGGGAACCAATCGGGCCGGCTGGGACGTTGACCCTACGACGGCTCCGAACGAACGATACGAACGTGGTCGTCTCGACGGCACAGTCGTCGGCAACAGCACCAACGAGGAGGAGCGAGATGGCGCTGCTATTGCGTGAAGCACTCGGCGACAGTTTGCGGCGTACTCGCGTCGCACAGAGCCGCACCCTGCGTGAAGTCTCGAACACCGCGCGCGTGAGCCTCGGCTACCTCTCCGAGGTGGAGCGTGGTCGCAAGGAAGCGTCGAGCGAACTGCTCGCAGCGATCTGCGACGCTCTTGCCGTTCCCCTCTCCGACGTGATGAGCGACGTGAGTATCACGCTGTCGGATGCATCCACCGCTGCTGTGCGTGCCGAGGAATCGGCTGTGGCCACCCGCATCGACGGAGATACACGAGTCGTGATTCCGGCACCTGCTGCCAGAGCTCTCGCCGCCGCCTAAGATCGAACGAGTAGCCGAAGTCGGCTGCCGGCCCCACCGAATCACCCGAACATCACTGCACTGACAGGTTCATTTCGGTCACTGCGACAGCAGCCGACCCGTACGCGGCCACCGCGGCGCAACAGATGGAGGCAGGACCACCCCATGGCTAATCCTTTCGTCAAGGCCTGGAAATACATGATGGCGCTCTTCAATTCCAAGATCGACGAGAAGGCCGACCCCAAGGTTCAGATTCAGCAGGCGATCGAAGACGCGCAGCGGCAGCACCAGGCGCTGTCGCAGCAGGCGGCGTCCGTCATCGGCAATCAGCGTCAGCTCGAAATGAAGCTCAGCAGGCAGCTGGACGAGGTCGAGAAGCTCAACGCCAACGCTCGTCAGGCCGTGACGCTGGCCGATCAGGCCGCCACTGCAGGTGACGTCGAGAAGGCCACGCAGTACACCAACGCGGCCGAGGCGTTCGCGGCTCAGCTCGTGACTGCCGAGCAGAGCGTCGAGGACCTCAAGGTTCTGCACGACCAGTCTCTGCAGGCTGCTACACAGGCCAAGAAAGCCGTCGAGCAGAACGCGATGGCCCTGCAATCGAAGGTCGCCGAGCGCACCAAACTGCTCAGCCAGCTCGAGCAGGCGAAGATGCAGGAGAAGGTCAGCGAATCGCTGCGCTCGATGGACAGCACGTTGTCGGCACCGGGAAACACCCCGAGTCTCGATGCGGTACGCGACAAGATCGAGCGTCGTTACGCAGACGCGCTCGGTTCCGCCGAGCTCGCTCAGAACTCCGTGTCCGGACGCATGCTCGAGGTTCAGCAGGCATCTGTGCAGATGGCCGGTCACAGCCGGCTCGAGCAGATCCGTGCCTCCATGGCCGGTGACTCCCTGCCCACGGGTAATTCCGCCGCCAAGCCGTCGATCGCCAAGGCCCCGGACGCAACGCCCGAGCCGCCGGCACAGGCGTGATCGACCGAACGCGAAGTTCGTTCGAGTAGACAGTAGCTCCGACGCATGAGCAACAAGAATCACGAACCCGGCCGGTCGCGTAAGCGGCCGGCCGTTTCGCTGGACAGGGAGACGGTGACAGCCGCCGTTGCCGAATCCGGAGCGGTGGTCCGGTCTCTGGCCGAGACAGCGCGGGCCGCAGGAACCTCACTGCTCGATGCCGCCGGCCGTCGTAAGGATCCACGTGCCAAGCACCTGAAGAAGATTCGACGGGCTCGCCGGCGAAGTATCAGGTTCGGGGCCGCGTCGACGACCACTGCGGTGAGTACTGCGGGGATCGCAGCCTTGTCGGCTCCGGAATGGACTCTGTTCGTCGGTGGTGGTTCTGCCGCGCTCTTGGCCGTTCCTGCTGTGTTCGCCTTCGGTCGTTTGCGGCGACTGCGAGGTCAACCGGTTCCGGTGGGACTGCCCGGCAGGCGTTCGTTACCGCAGCGTGGATCTGCCGCCTTCGAGCCGATGTCACGTTTGGCAGGCGCGGAGCAGAGTCTGTTCGAGCTGCTCGGAATTCTGGCGCGATCGGGCACCATCGCCGCCGAGGACGTCGAAGAGATGATCGGCGTTGCCTCGGATGCGGTGAGGGGCTTGGAAGGTGTTGCCGTCGATATTGCGGCCCTCGAACGTGCGGGAGCGGCAAGCTCGTCGACACGCACGCATCTGCGGCCCGGAATCGAGGCTGCGGCAAGCGATCTCGCTGCCGGAGTGGATCAGTACGAGGATCTCGTCGCCGCTGCAGCACGGATGACCGGACCGGCCGGGTCCACGTCGAAGAACGTGGTGGAATCTCATCGCCGAGAATTGTTGTCTGCCACCGATCGACTGCAAGGGTGGGCCGACGCGCTCACCGAACTCGACGAAATCCGGTCACGACACCGGTGAGAAGATCAGGGTTCACCCCGATGTGTTCGCCGTGATCGGCTGCCAGTATCGACATAACGCGATACGACCCGGTGCGCGTCACACGGTAGGAGCCGTTCATGTTCTGGAAGATTCTCGGATTCATCGTTCTCGTCTGGATCGCACTTGCCTTGCTGGGCAGCATCATCAAGGGCTTGTTCTGGTTGGTCGTGGCCGGGGCCATCGTCTTCGGGCTGGTGTGGCTGTACAAGGCCATCTCCTCCGGTCACGACCGTTCGTCGCTGAAATACTGACTGCCGACCGCGTTACGTGCGCAGTGGGGAATCCGCTCCGACGAACACTCGCAACGCACGCGGCACGCATTCGATCGTGACGGGTAATTCTGCGATGCGTTCGCCGTCTGCGTACGCCACCATGTCGTCGCAGTGCACTGTCACGTTCCGGGCGCTGTAGACCTCGACCTCCGGAAGGTCGACGTGGGCACCCCGATACAACGTCGGCGACAGCGCAAGCAATCGCGTTCGACTCACATCCCGGACGACAGTGATGGCGAACAGCCCGTCGTCCACTCGTGCGGTCGGGCAGATGGCCATGCCGCCGCCGTAGCTGCTGCCATTTCCGACGGCGACGAGAACGGCATCCAGGTGCAGCTCGGCGTCATCCAATTCTATTGTGTACGAGAGTGTTCGGAGAGCAGCCAACTGCAATATCATGGCCGCGTTGTACCGCAGCGGGCCGGCAAGCCACTGCAGGCGGCCGGCGCGCTCGGTGACCAGTGAATCGAAGCCGCTCGACAGGACCGTACCGAACCAGCGCGTCCCGACCCTACCGAGATCTATCGACGTCACGACTCCGTCGACCACGAGATCCGCTGCGCGGGTGGGATCGTCGAGGGGGACCCCGAGCGTCCGGGCCAAATCGTTGCCTGTGCCCGCAGGAATCAGTCCGAGCGGAGTGTCGGTTCCCGCGATCACCTGTAACGCGAGATTGACGACCCCGTCGCCGCCCACGGCAACGACGGCATCCGTCCCGCACCCGACGGCTCGCTTCAACAACTCCAGCGCATCACCCGCCGTTCGGCCCTCGACGGTCGAGACGTCGAGTTCACGCTCGCGCAGACGCGTCACGGCGCGCCGTGCTGCGTGGACTGCTCGACCACCGCCGGCCGTGGGATTGGTCAGAACGGTCACCGATCGCGTCATGCAAGCTCGAATTCGTCGGTCACTCGATCAGCTTGCCAGGGTCGAGGTTTCCTGCGCAGGTCGGCGGCGTGATCGGCACCCGACAATGGCACCGAAGAATACGGACGGACGGGCCGACGGTCACTGTGCAACACGGTGTCGCTGTTACTGTGAGGTATAGTAACGACACGAAATGTTTCCGAGTGAAGTACTTTACTTCCGACCGTTGTGCGAAGGGTGATCTGTGATCGAGCAGCAGGTGTCAACTCCCGCCTCGGTCGAGTCCTCCCTGGAGGCAGCACCCGAGAAGTCGGTGGAGGACACCGTTCTCGACGCCGCACGCTCGTGCATCCTCGAACGAGGAGTCAAGCGCACGACCCTCGCCGAGATCGCACGACGCGCCAAAGTCAGCAGGCCTACGGTGTATCGGCGGTGGGCCGATACCCGAGCAGTGGTGTCGAGCCTGCTCACCCGTGAGATCGCTGCCCTGATTCCCGACTTCGACGCCACCGCGTCCGGACGCGAGCAGATCGTCGTTGCTGTGGTTCAGGCGGGAGATCGAATAAGGCAGCATCCGCTGTTCGTCAAGATTCTGCGGTCGGACTCGGACGTGCTCGCGACCTACATTCTGCACCGCCTCGGTACCAGCCAATCGTTGATCATCGATGCGGTGGCGCGTCTTGTCGAAGCGGGACAACGTGATTCGTCGATCCGCGACGGGGATCCGAATACCCTGGCGACGCTCGTCCTGCTCATGGTCCAGTCCGCCGTCCAGTCCGCCGAGATGGTGTCCGAACGGGTTCCGGGTGGCGAGGTGGTACGCCAGATGGCGGACGCCGTCGACGCCTACCTTCGTCCCGACAAAGCCTGACCGTCGGTGCCGCTGCCCGGCACGATCGGTGACCGTCCAGCGCGGCGATGTGGCACGCTGAGCGCGTGCGAATAGCAGTGGTGGCCGGCCCGGACCCAGGACATGCGTTTCCCGCTATCGCCTTGTCGCTGTTGTTCGAGCGGGCGGGTGACGATCCGGTCCTGTTCACCGGAAGCCGGTGGGTCGGCGACGCCAGAGCGGCCGGTATTCGCACGCTCCCACTGGGTGGCCTGCTGCCGCGACCGGAGGACGACGATCTCGATGCCGGGCAGCGCATTCATTCGCGCGCAGCCTTTGTCGCGACAGAACTGTTGCCGGACCTCGAGCGCGAGAACGTCGATCTGGTGGTCTCCGATATTCTCACTGCCGGAGGCGGAATGGCTGCCGAGCGATTGGGAATTCCCTGGGTCGAGCTCTCGCCCCACCCGCTCTATTCGCCATCGACGGGGTTGCCGCCCATCGGAAGTGGGCTCGCGCCCGGACGCGGTGTTCGGGGTCGTCTTCGCGATACGGTGATGCGCGCGTTGACGGCACGCTCGATCGCCCGCGGGCAGCAACAGCGCGCCGACGCCCGGGTGAGCATCGGACTCCCCGCACGCGATCCCGGGCCGGCTGCTCGGCTCATCGCCACCATTCCCGCACTCGAAGTGCCGCGGCCCGACTGGCCGAGGGATGCCCATGTGGTGGGCCCACTGCTGTGGGAGCCCACCGACGAATTGCTCGACGTCCCCGCCGGCGATACGCCGCTGGTGATGGTGGCCCCGTCGACGGCGTTCACCGGGGCCGAGGGAATGTTGGAGATGGCCCTGAAGGGATTGGACGGCACAGGCGTCCGGGTAGTGGCCTCGGTGCTCGACGGGGGCCCCGACGACGTGCCGGAATGGGCCAATGCCGGACTCGGTCGCCAGGACGAATTGCTGCGCCGCGCCGATGTCGTGGTGTGCGGAGGTGGTCACGGCATGTTGGCCAAGGCGCTCATCCACGGAGTTCCAGTGGTCACCGTGCCGGGCGGCGGCGATCAGTGGGAGCTGGCGAACCGGGCCGCCCGGCAGGGGAGTGCCGTACTGGTGCGCCCCGCCACCGCGGGTGCAATTGCCGACGCCGTGTCCGCCGTGCTGTCCGACCCTCGTCATGCGGCGGCAGCGACCTCGGCGGCTGCAGGCGCGCATCACGTCGAGGATCCTGTCTCGGTCTGCCGCGAGGTGCTCGCCGGTAGCGACGCCGAGGGCGGGCGTTAGGCTGATCGATGTGCGTCTGACCGAATTTCGTGAACTGCTCACCGAGGAGTTCGGCTCCGTTCGAGGCAATTCCCTGCTCGCCGATCATGTGCTGTCCGGTATCGGACGGACGGGCGCGCAGGCCATCGAAGACGGTGTCGACCCGCGGGAAGTATGGCGGTCGATCTGTTACGAGTTCGATGTGCCCAAGGAACGTTGGTAGCTCCACCGCATCGGCTCGAGTCGCTCGGCGTGTCGAAAGCCGTGGTAGTTGACTCGAACACGTGTTCGCCTATGCTGATGTCAACGGTTGCTGGCCGGTCTCGAAGAACTTCTTGTCGGTACCCCGTTCTAGCGTTACCGCCAACAAGCTGATCGACAGACACAGCTGAACGAAACGACACAGGGAGCTCACGATGGCTGCATACGACCGCGACAAAGCGCTCGATCTCGCACTCGCGCAGATCGACAAGAATTTCGGTAAGGGCTCGGTGATGCGCCTCGGCGACGAGGTCCGTCAGCCCATCGCCGTCATCCCCACGGGATCGATCGCGCTCGACGTGGCACTCGGCATCGGAGGTCTGCCCCGCGGCCGAGTCATCGAGGTCTACGGTCCGGAGTCCTCGGGTAAGACCACCGTCGCATTGCACGCGGTGGCCAGCGCTCAGCGTGCCGGCGGAATCGCCGCGTTCATCGATGCCGAGCACGCGCTCGATCCCGACTACGCGAAGAAGCTCGGTGTCGATACCGACGCACTGTTGGTCTCACAGCCCGACACCGGTGAGCAGGCCCTGGAAATCGCCGACATGTTGATTCGCTCCGGTGCCCTCGACATCCTCGTCGTCGACTCGGTGGCCGCACTGGTACCGCGCGCCGAGATCGAAGGCGAGATGGGTGACAGTCACGTGGGTCTGCAGGCTCGTCTGATGAGCCAGGCGCTGCGCAAGATCACCGGTGCCATGAGCAACTCCGGCACCACCGTGATCTTCATCAACCAGTTGCGCGAAAAGATCGGCGTCATGTTCGGTTCCCCCGAAACCACCACCGGTGGTAAAGCATTGAAGTTCTACGCCTCGGTACGCCTCGACATCCGCCGCATCGAGACCTTGAAGGACGGAACCGAAGCGATCGGTAACCGCACCCGCGTGAAGGTGGTCAAGAACAAGGTTGCGCCGCCGTTCAAGCAGGCCGAGTTCGACATCATCTACGGCAAGGGCATCAGCCGTGAGGGCTCGTTGATCGACATGGGTGTCGAGCACGGCTTCATCCGTAAGTCGGGTTCGTGGTTCACCTACGAAGGTGACCAGCTCGGCCAGGGCAAGGAGAACGCCCGCAAGTTCATGCTCGAGAATCCCGACGTGCGGGACGAGATCGAGAAGAAGATCATGGAGAAGCTGCAGATCGGTGCGGACGTCACCGCAGAGGAGCCCGCAGCTGCTCCGGTCGACTTCTAACCTGGGTTCGCTGTGCAGCAGCGAGACAACGGCGGCGGCACCGAAGCGCAGGCGAAAGACGTCTGCCTTCGGCTGCTGACCGACCGGGCCCGCAGCAGACACGAACTCGAAGCCAGCTTATCCAAGAAGGGTTTCACCCACGAGGTCTCCACCGCAGTGCTCGACCGACTCGAGAAGGCGAAACTCGTCGACGACGAGTCGTTTGCGGAGCAGTGGGTTCAATCTCGGCACAAGTACTCCGGCAAGGGCAAACGCGCCCTGAGCATGGAGCTGCGGAACAAAGGCGTCAGCAACGAGTTGGCCGTGAACGCCCTGGATCTGATCGATGCCGAAGACGAGCGTCAGCGTGCTGCGGAGTTGGTGCGCAAACGATTCCGAACACTGCATCTGCCGGATCCGAACGGGCCCGACGCACGAGCCGAACGCGACAAAGTGGTGCGCAAGTTGGTCGGGATGCTGGCCCGCCGCGGCTACTCGCAGGGAATGGCATTCGCCGTGGTCAAGGAACAACTCGATCGCGCAGGAGCCGACACCGAAGACTTCGACGGCCCAGATTCGATGTGATCGTCCACATCGAGTCCAGGTAGTCGAGAAACAGTATGGCCCGCAACACCATCGGTGTTGCGGGCCATACTGCTGTGCAGCCGAACGGTGCGGAGCTCAGGCCGCTTGACCGCCGTCGAGTGCAGGCACGACAGCGGCGGTGCCGCCCTTACGCTTTCGCGATCGCAGACGCCGCTCGACCACGGTCGCCAGTTTCGTCAACGCCGAGTTGATGATGATCATGATGACGGCGACGATGATCAGCGACGGGAGGTAGTTGCTGTAGAACGCGCCGACCTGCTGACCGGAACGGACTACTTCGACGTACCCGATGATGTATCCCAGCGCCGAGTCCTTCAGTGCCACCACCATCTGCGAGATGATGGCGGGCAGCATCGCGGTCACGGCCTGGGGGAGCAGTACCAGGGTCATGACCTGGCTCTTGCGCATGCCCAGCGCCGAGGCGGCTTCGCGCTGACCCTTCGGCAGTGAATTGACTCCGGCACGTACGATCTCGGCGATCACCGATCCGTTGTACAGAGTGAGGCCGGTGACCACCGCGGCCAACGCCAGGTACTTGACCTTGAAGACCTCGTAATCGGCGTACACCGCGTACAGGAAGATCATCAGGATCAGCACGGGGACCGCACGGAACAATTCGACGATCGCACCGCTGACGATCCGTACAGCGCGGTGATCCGAAAGGCGGCCGATGCCGAGGACGGCACCGAGAACCAGTGCGAACACGATCGACAATGCCGCCGCGACCAGAGTTCCCTGAATACCGGGCAGCAGATACGTCGTCCACGTTGTCGATTCGAGGAACGGATCCCACTTCTCGGCGGTGAGCTGCCCCTTCGAGTCGAGGGCACGGTAGATCAGAAATGCGATTCCGAGCGAGATCACCGCGACGACGACAGTCAGAATGCGGTATCGCAGTACCGCTTTGGGTCCGGGAACGTCGTACAGAACTGCTACTGCATCACTCATCATGACACCGCCAATCGCTTGCTGATGTAGCCGAACAGCAACCCGGTCGGGAGCGTCAAAATCATGAAGCCGAGCGCGAAGATTCCGCCGACGACGAAGATCGCGGCCTCGTTCTCGATCATGTTCTTCATCAGAAACGACGCTTCGGCGACGCCGATGACCGATGCGATGGTCGTGTTCTTCGTCAACGCGATCACGACGCTTCCCAGCGGGCCGACCACCGCGCGGAACGCCTGAGGAAGAACGACGATCGAGATGTTCTGGGTGAACGTCATTCCCAGCGAGCGGCCCGCTTCGGCCTGCCCCACCGGGACGGTGTTGATGCCCGATCGCAGTGACTCGGCCACGAACGACGCGGTGTAGATGCTCAGCCCGAGGATTGCCAATCGAAAGTTGTTGTCGTCGAGTGACGTCGGTGAGGACTCCGACGCCAGAGAAACGCCCATTGTCTGGTACAGCCCGAACGAGGTGAACAGAATGATCAGGGTCAGGGGGGTGTTACGAAAGATGGTGACGTACGTCGCCGCAATTCCGCGCGCAATCGGAATGGGTGATACGCGCATCGCGGCGATGATCGTTCCGATGACCAACGCACCGACGAGGGATGCCAACGTCAGGTAGATGGTCGAGAGGAACGCGTCGATCAGTTGATCGCCGTACTTGCTCAATAGGTTCACGGTGCTTGTTGATCCTCACGGCTCGGCGAGATCGAGCCGTCGTGTCCCGCCCGCGACGAGCGGGACACGACGGCGTGGTCGATCAGTAGCAGTCGATCAGTAGCGGTCGACGGTGGGCGGGCTCGGCAGCGGGTAGCCCGACGCGCCGACGGTGTCGTTGAACGCCTGCTCCCAGGCACCGCTGGTCACCATCTCTTCGATGGCGTCGTTGATCTTGTTTCGTCCGTCGGTGTCGTCCTTGTTCAGGCCGATGCCGTAGTTCTCCGTGGTGAAGGGCTCACCGACCACCTTGAACTGACCGGGGGACTGAGCGGCGTAACCGGCAAGGATGATGTCGTCGGTGGTGACGGCGTCCACGGTGCCGTTGCGCAGTGCTTCGACGCAGGCGGAGTAGGTGTCGAACGGCTGAAGCTGGACTCCCGGGTACTCGTCGGCGATGTTCTGTGCCGGGGTGGAACCGGTGACCGAGCACAGCTTCTTGCCCTCGAGTGAATCGGGACCGGTGATGTCGGTGTTGTCCTGCTTCACCAGGAGCGACTGACCTGCCACGAAGTACGGTCCGGCGAAGCCGACCTTCTCCTTGCGGGTGTCGGTGATGGAGTAGGTGGCGACGATGTAGTCGACCTCACCGTTCTGGATCAGCGTCTCGCGCTGCGCGGACGGGGATTCCTTGAATTCGATGTTTGCCTCGTCGACACCGAGCTTGCCTGCGACGTACTTGGCCACCTCGACGTCGAAGCCGCTGAACGAGCCGTCCGGATTGCGGAGGCCGAGGCCCGGCTGATCGAACTTGATGCCGACGATGAGGCTGCCGTTCTCGGCGCTGCTCGAGATGGTGCGCGCTTCTTCGCCGCCGCCACAGGCGGTGGCGACGATGGACAGAGCGGCGATGGCGACACCGAGGCGAAGCGGTCGGGTGATTCTCACAGTGAATGTCCTTCGGATAGGTCGTACGTACGGGGACGAGCGGTGAATCTGATCAGTGACCGAGGATCTTGCCGAGGAAGTCCTTGGCGCGTTCGGACTTCGGGGACTTGAAGAAGGTTTCGGGATCGGTGTCCTCGACGACGGCACCGTCGGCCATGAAGATGACTCGGTCGCCTGCCTTGCGGGCGAAGCCCATCTCGTGGGTGACGACGAGCATTGTCATGCCCTCCTTGGCCAGCGAGGTCATGACGTCGAGTACCTCGTTGACCATCTCCGGATCCAGGGCCGAGGTGGGCTCGTCGAAGAGCATCACTTTGGGGTTCATGGCGAGTGAGCGGGCGATGGCCACGCGCTGTTGCTGACCACCCGACAGCTGAGCCGGGTACTTGTCTGCCTGGTTGGCGATGCCGACGCGTTCGAGCAGAGCCAGTGCGCTCTTCTCGGCCTCGTCCTTCTTGAGCTTTCTCACCTTCATCGGTGCCAGCATGACGTTCTGCAGAATGGTCTTGTGTGCGAAGAGGTTGAACGACTGGAACACCATGCCGACATCCGCACGCAGTGCAGCGAGGGCCTTGCCCTCGGCGGGGAGTAGATCCCCGTCGACCTCGATGGCACCGGAATCGATCGGCTCCAACCGGTTGATCGTCCGGCACAGCGTCGACTTGCCGGATCCGGACGGACCCACGACGATGACGACCTGGCCGGCCGGCACTTCGAGATTGATGTCCTTGAGTACGTGCAGATCACCGAAGTGCTTGTCGACGGATTTGAGCGAGATCATCGAAGGGGCGCCCGGCGGTGGTGTCGCTGCCGGGGCGTCGGTGGCGTGCGTCATAGGTGGAAACCCTATGCGTAGTTTCCTCGCCGACCGGCGTTTTCGCCCGCAGTCTTCGATTATGTAATGGAAACTTTACTGTCGGCACGCATAGCGCCTGCACAGTCCGCGGAGGGCCCCGTGACCCCGGCGTGTCCGCCCGTGCGATGGACGTACCCTGAAGAGGTGCAAACGAGTGTTTTTTCGACCGTGGACGTGACCGATCGCGGGAGCGTCGACCCCGAGACGGCCAGTGCCCCATCGGCGGCAGGTGCCCGCAGCTACGAGGTGCGCACACACGGCTGCCAGATGAACGTTCATGATTCCGAACGCCTGTCTGGGCTGCTCGAAGAGGCCGGTTACGTGCCCGCCGACGCCGGTACCGACGCAGATCTCGTCGTGTTCAACACGTGCGCTGTACGTGAGAACGCGGACAACAAGCTGTACGGAAACCTCGGCATGCTCCGGCCTGCGAAGACGCGAAACCCCAACATGCAGATTGCCGTCGGCGGTTGCCTGGCACAGAAGGACCGCAACACCGTCGTGGACAGGGCTCCGTGGGTGGACGTGGTCTTCGGTACGCACAACATCGGGTCGCTGCCGGTACTGCTCGAGCGCGCCCGGCACAACGAGCAGGCTCAGGTCGAGATACTAGAGTCTCTCGACGCCTTCCCGTCCACCTTGCCGGCCAAGCGGGAGTCCGCGTACGCCGGCTGGGTATCGATTTCGGTGGGCTGCAACAACACCTGCACGTTCTGCATCGTTCCGGCGCTGCGCGGCAAGGAGATCGACCGCAGGCCGGGCGACATACTCGCCGAGGTACAGGCTTTGGTGGACCAGGGCGTGCTCGAGGTGACGCTGCTGGGGCAGAACGTCAACGCCTACGGTGCCTCGTTCGCCGACCCAGATCTGCCTCGCGACCGTGGGGCGTTCGCCGCGCTGCTGACCGCGTGCGGATCCATCGAAGGACTCGAGCGAGTGCGGTTCACGTCTCCGCATCCGGCCGAGTTCACCGACGACGTCATCGAGGCGATGGCATCGACCCCGAACATCTGTCCCACTCTGCACATGCCGCTGCAGTCCGGCTCGGACCGAATCCTCAAGGCGATGCGCAGGTCCTATCGACAGACGAAGTTCATGGGCATCATCGACAAGGTTCGCGCGGCCATGCCGCACGCGGCGATCACCACCGACATCATCGTCGGTTTCCCCGGCGAGACCGAAGAAGATTTCGAGCAGACGCTCGAGGTGGTGCGGCGTGCGAAGTTCGCCAACGCGTACACCTTCCAGTACTCCAAACGCCCGGGCACCCCGGCGGCCGACATGCCCGATCAGGTACCGAAAGAGGTTGTACAGGAACGGTATCTGCGGTTGATCGCGTTGCAGGAGGAGATCGTCCTGGCCGCGAATCAGGCCCTGATCGGCACCGAGGTCGAATTGCTCGTCGCCACCGGTGAGGGGCGCAAGAACAACGCAACTCATCGGATGAGCGGACGCGCCAGGGACGGCCGACTGGTGCACTTCGCCGTCGACGCCGAGCGGGCGGGCGACATTCGCCCGGGCGACGTCGTCACGACGACCCTGACCGCCGCGGCCCCCTACCACCTGATCGCCGACGCCGGAGTGCTGACGCACCGACGGACCGCGGCAGGCGACGCCCACGAACGCGGCATCATGCCGAAGACGGCCCCGATCGGGGTCGGTCTCGGACTTCCCTCGATCGGTGCCCCGGCACCGCTTCCGGTTCAGACAGGATGCACCGTATGACAGACACAGATGGACCCGATCGCGTCGTACCCTCGCGAACCGCCGAGGAACTCGGACGAACCGAGCGGGCGGTGATGACCGAGCTGGATCCGGGAGCGCGAGCCATGGTCGTGGCCGGGCTGGTGCTGGTCCTGTTGGTCACGTTCGCGTTGCCGCACACCGGATCGGCCACCGGCTTCGACGTGCTGACGGGCAGCGACGCAGCAGCCGCGGAATCGATTGCCCTGCCGTCGCGCGTTTTCGTCGTGCTGGTGCTGACGTTCGGTGTGGTGATGTCGGTGCTGGCGCTGGTCACCCGCGTCTGGGCGCTGGCCTGGGCCGCCCTCGCCGGGTGTGCGGTGTCGTCGGTGTACGGGATGCTCTCGATATGGACGCGGCAGACCGTGCCGGACAACCTGCAGGGCGGCGGACCGGGCATCGGTCTCGTCATTGCGTGGATCGCGGTTATGGTGCTGACGTTCCATTGGCTCAAAGCCGTATGGAACAAGACCAACTCTCAGCTCGCCGCTCAGGAACAGCGCCGTATCGCGGCGGCGTCGGGCGAGCAGAAGCTACGCCTGTGGGACGGCCACTCGAACCCCTGAGTTCGTGTGGCCGCCCGCACCGCAGGTCACAACTCGTCGACAGCACTTTCCGCGGCATCGGCCCATTCACGCCACTGCTGGGCCTGCGCACGCGCCCGCTCGGCGTCCTTGGTCTTGCCTGCCGCCGTCGCCTTGGCCGCTTGATCCTCGAACTGGGCCACTCGCTCACGGAACTGAGCCGCGCGGGCAACCGCCTCGGGGTCGGACCGACGCCACTGAGACTCCACGGCGTCGTGGACGGACTTCTCGATCGCGCGGAGCTTGCCTTCGAGTTCCTGCATCTTCTCGCGCGGAACCTTGCCGATGGCGTCCCACTTGTCCTGCAGATCGCGCAGCGCCGCACGAGCAGCGTCGAGGTCCTTGCTCGGATCGATATATGTCTTCGCCAACAACGCTTCCTTGGCCTCGGCGTTGGCCTCGAATTCCGCGTCGCGCTCCGACGCCGCGGCGTTGCGTGCCGCGAAGAACACGTCCTGGGCGGCCTTGAAGTTCTTCCACAATGCGTCGTCGGCGTCCCGCGGAGCTCGGCCCGACGCTTTCCACTCCACCAACAGGTCTCGGAATGCGGCTGCAGTGGGACCCCAATCGGTGGACGAGGACAACGCTTTTGCGCGCTCGACCAGCTCTTCCTTGCGGGTCTTGGCTGCTCCTCGCTCCCGATCGAGATCGGCGAAATGCGCACCACGACGCCGGTTGAAGTTCTCCCTGGCCTTCGAGTACCGCTTCCACAGCGCATCGTCGATCTTTCGATCCACCCCGCGGATCGTCTTCCATTCGTCCAGAATTTCGCGCAGCCGATCCCCGGCATGCTTCCACTGCGTCGATTCACTGCCGATCTGCTCGGCTTCGGCGGCGAGGGCTTCCTTGCGGGCAGTGTGCTCGGCGCGTTCGAGCTCTCTCTCCTGCTTGGCGACCGCCGCTGCTGCGTCGGAGTGCTCGACGACGGCGTGGAGTCGGCGAGCCAGCAGATCGAGGTCGCCGATCACCGCAGCCGTCGGCAGGCTCTCCAGTAGCGCCGAGGCCGCAGCCTTGGTTTTCTTGGCATCACCGGTACCCGACGTCAGTCGGGCTTCGAGCAGTCCGACCTCGGTGGCCAGATCGTCGTAGCGCCGCCCGAAATGCGCGAGGCCTTCCGCTGCGTCGCCCGCTTGCCAGGAGCCGACCTGACGCTCGCCGTCCGAGGTGCTCACCCACGCGGTGCCGTCGTCGTCGACCCGGCCGTACTTGCTCGGATCGCTCGCCGGCGCGACCACGGTGGGCACATGCGCGGCCGTCGGGTGTGGCTTGGCTGCCGAGGAGCCACCGGGGCGGGGTGCGCCGGGACGAGGAGAAGCAGAACTCGGTCCGCCGGGCTTCGGTCCGCCGCCGGGCTTGGGGCCGCCACCTGGCTTGGGTCCTCCGGTCGGAGGTGTACCGGTCGCGTCACCGCCGGAGTGATCGGCGGGTGCAACCGACGACGGGGCGTCGGGGGTGGTGGGGGTGCCGGCGTTCGGGTCGGTCATTGTTCCTCATCTCTGCCGCGCGTCACGGCTGCCTACGATCGCGATCTGGACACCATTGAACTCGGTGACGACCGATCGGACCATTGAAACAGCTCAGACGGTTCGAGGTGGACTCGTCCGGCCAAGTCGCGTCACCGACTAGCGTGATACGTGTGTTCTGTGCCGCGGCCCTGGTGCCCTCTCCGCCGTTACTGGTCCCCGAACTGATGGGCCGGGCAGCCGCCGAGGCAACCGAGCTTCGGGCCGCTGCTGTGTCTGCCGTCGAGCAGCTGTCCTCGGTGGCCGACCGGTGGCTGGCGGTCGGCGTCGACGACGGCGAGGGGCGTTACGACGAGACGACGGTAGGCACCATGCGTGGGTACGGCGTCGATGTGGAGGTGCGGCTGTCAGGTTCGCCGGCACGGTCCGGGCCGGACCCCGAGTTGCCGCCGGCGGTTCTCCTCGCCGGCTGGCTGCGCGGTGCGGCGGCGGCCGACAGGGCAATCGAGGTCCGCACGGTACCCGCGGACGCGAGCGCACGGTGGTGCTCGCACACCGGGATGGAACTGCGCCGCGAACTCGACGCGTCCGACGACAGGTGGGGAGTGTTGGTGCTGGCAGACGGCGCGAACACCCTCACCCCGAAGGCACCGGGGTCGTTCGATTCGCGCGCCGCGGACGTGCAGCGTCGCATCGACGATGCTCTTGCCACCGCCGACGTCGACGCCCTCGCGGAGCTCGACGAGGGCCTCTGCGCAGCCATCGGCGTGCGGGGCCGACCGGCCTGGCAGATGCTCGCAGCACTCGCGGGAACCGACGCCGTCTCGACGACCGAGCTGTATCGGGGCGCACCGTTCGGTGTCGGATACTTCGTCGGAGTCTGGTCCCGTGGCTGACGGAACCGACGCGACTGCCGGGGATTCGGCCACGACACCGGTGGCGGTGATCGGACCGACTGCTGCAGGCAAGTCGGATCTGGCGCTGGACCTGGCCGAGGAGCTGGGCGGGGAGATCGTCAACATCGACGCGATGCAGCAGTACCGGGGGATGGACATCGGTACCGCGAAAGTGACCGTGCCGGAGCGCCGCGGCATCGTGCACCATCAGCTCGATGTGCTCGAGGTCACCGATATCGCGACGGTGGCGCGTTATCAATCGGCTGCAGTCGCCGACGTCGAGAACATTCGATCCCGTGGCCGTCGGCCGATCATCGTGGGCGGTTCGATGATGTACGTCCAATCACTGCTCGACGAATGGGCCTTTCCCGCCACGGACCCGGTCGTCCGGGCCAAGTGGGAGGCGGTGCTCGAACGCGACGGAGTCGACGCGATCCACCGCGCTCTGACGGAGGTCGATCCGGACGCTGCCGCGTCGATCCTGCCCACGGACGGACGGCGGATGGTGCGGGCCTTGGAAGTGGTCGAATTGACCGGTCGGCCGTTCGCGGCCTCGGCCCCCGTCATCGGTGAACCGCGCTGGGGCACGGTGGTGCTCGGCGTCGACCGTGAGACCGCAGAGTTGGACGAAAGGATCGATCTGCGTACTCGGCGCATGTTCGATTCCGGGTTGCTCGACGAGGTCGAAGCGTTGCTGGAGCTCGGCCTGCGCGACGGAGTGACGGCGTCACGGGCGATCGGATACGCCCAGGCGCTCGATGTGCTGGCCGGGGAGTACGACGTCGACCATGCGCGGGAGCGGACGTTCATCGGCACCAGGCGCTATGTGCGTCGCCAGCGGTCGTGGTTCCGCCGCGACGAACGAGTGCGGTGGCTCGACGGCGCATCGCCCACCCTGCGGTCGGATGCGCTGTCCGCGATCGAACTCGGCTAGGTCGGTCCCCGTAGACTCGCCGACATGGAATTCGCCAAGGGCCACGGAACGCAGAACGATTTCGTCGTGCTGCCGGATCCCGGTGCCGAGCTCGAACTCACCCGCTCGGCGGTCGCGGTGCTGTGTGATCGACGGCAGGGGATCGGTGCCGACGGGATACTGCGCGTCGCGCGCGCCGGGGTGCTGCGGGACGCGGGTGTGCTCGATCGAATCCCGGCCGGTGTCGAGGCCGACGACTGGTTCATGGACTACCGCAACGGTGACGGCACCATCGCCGAGATGTGCGGAAACGGGGTCCGAGTCTTCGCGCACTACCTGCGAGTCCACGATCTCGAGCAGCGCGACCAGTTCGTGGTCGGCTCCCGCGCAGGCGCACGTGCGGTGACGGTGCATTCGTACGACGAAAGCGATGCCGACGTGACCGTGGCCATGGGCGATGTCACCCTGCTGGGTTCGAGCGCGACGACCCTGGCCGGTGCAGCGTACGAGGGGATCGGTGTCGATGTCGGGAACCCGCATCTGGCCTGCGTCGATCCCGCGCTGAACCGCACCGCGTTGCGAGCATTGGACTTCACGGCTCCGCCGACTCTCGATACCGAGTTCTTCCCCCACGGTGCGAACGTCGAGATTCTGACCCGGCTCGACGACGGCGCAGTCGAGATGCGCGTCTTCGAACGCGGCGTCGGAGAGACACGCTCGTGTGGCACCGGAACCGTCGCTGCCGCCGCTGCCGCGCTCAGTTACGAGGGGCTCGAGACCGGAGACGTGAGTGTCGGTGTGCTCGGCGGTCGGGTCCGAGTGGCCATCGACCACGTCGGTGCAACCCTGCGCGGACCGTCGGTACTGCTCGCCCGGGGAGAGGTCGACGACCGTTGGTTCGCCGGTCAGTCCTGAACGTCGCGCCGGCTCCGAGCGAAACCCGCGTGCACACGCTGGGCTTTTCGTGGATCATGGGTGTTGTATGACGAACTCACATGAAACATCACCTGCGGGCGAACCGGTCGACCATGATGCCGACGGTTCACCCGATACCGCATCTGCATGGACCCGCGAGGAGTCCGACGCATGGTCGAGGCGGCTGGCGCGCTCACCCCTCGACGACGACTCCCCGTCCTCGGGCGATATGCAACTCGAGGAGCGGACTGCGCTGCGACGAGTCGCCGGACTGTCGACCGAGCTCGCCGACGTCACCGAGGTCGAGTACCGGCAGTTGCGCCTCGAACGCGTCGTACTGGTCGGAGTATGGACCACCGGTACTGCGGCACAGGCCGAATCCAGCATGACCGAACTGGCCGCGCTCGCCGAGACTGCAGGCTCCGAAGTACTCGAGGCGCTGATGCAGCGTCGGGACAAACCCGACGCGGCTACCTACATCGGCTCGGGCAAAGCCAAGGAACTGCGCGACATCGTGCTCGCGACCGGGGCCGATACCGTGATCTGCGACGGCGAACTGACGCCCGCCCAGCTCAATGCGCTGGAAAAGGTCGTCAAGGTCAAGGTCATCGATCGAACCGCACTGATCCTCGACATCTTCGCGCAGCACGCGACGTCACGAGAAGGCAAGGCACAGGTCGCCTTCGCCCAGATGGAATACATGTTGCCCAGGCTCCGCGGCTGGGGTGAATCCATGTCGCGTCAGGCCGGTGGACGCGCCGGTAGCAACGGCGGCGTGGGTCTTCGTGGACCGGGTGAGACGAAGATCGAGACCGATCGCCGACGCATCCGTGAGCGCATGGCCAAGCTCCGCCGTGAGATCAAAGGCATGAAGCAGGCTCGCGACACCAAACGCGAGCAGCGGCTCAGTGGCACGGTGCCGTCGATCGCGATCGTCGGTTACACCAATGCGGGCAAGTCGAGTCTGTTGAACGCGCTGACCGGTTCCGGTGTGCTGGTTCAGAATGCGCTGTTCGCAACCCTCGATCCGACGACCCGGCAGTCGACGCTCGAAGACGGCCGCGCGATCGTGCTGACCGATACCGTCGGATTCGTCCGGCATTTGCCGACCCAGCTGGTCGAGGCCTTCCGCTCCACGCTGGAGGAAGTGACCGACGCCGACCTGCTGCTGCACGTGGTCGACGGTTCCGATCCGCTACCGATCGATCAAATCAAAGCAGTACGCGAAGTGATCACCGAGGTGGTCCGCGAGCAGGACGCGAAGATGCCACCGGAGTTGTTGGTGGTCAACAAGATCGACGCCGCAGATCCGGTCCAGCTGACGCAGTTGCGTGGCCTGCTCGACGGCGCGCGATTCGTCTCGGCCAAGACCGGTGAAGGCATCGATGCGCTGCGGGATCACCTCGGCGACATTCTGTCCGAGCCCGATGTGTTGGTCGACGTCCTCGTCCCGTACACCCGCGGCGACCTGGTCGCCCGGATCCACACCGACGGCCGAATAGTGTCGTCGACGCACGAGGCGGACGGCACGCGCGTCGAAGCTCGTGTGCCGCACTCACTTGCGGCCGCCCTCGTCGAGTTCACCGCGACCGTACCCAGCGCCTGAGTTCGGTGAATCCGCGCGCAGTGGTGCGTGGTGGTGCCGCGGCCGTGGTCGGCACGGCGATCGTGCTGACCTGTGCATCGACCGCCCTGGCCGCGCCGGTCGACGTTGCAACCTACTGTCTACCAACCGATCCCGGACTCGAAGAGCTGTCCGGTGCGACGGTGCTCGACGGCACCGTGTACGGGATCGGCGACAGCGGTGCCGACGATCGGGTCGCGGTGCTCGACGCGAATTGTGCGGTGCAGCGCTGGATCGACGTTCCCGTCGACCCGTACGACGTGGAGGACATGGCGTCGTACGACGGCTCACTGTGGTTGGCCGACATCGGCGACAATCAGTTGCGCCGCGACACTGTGGCACTGACGCGAATGGACCCGGAAACAGGCGCGGGCGAGCTGTATCGACTGGCCTACCCCGACGGCGCACACGACGCCGAGACACTGCTCATCGAACCCGGCGGTCGGCCGGTGATCGTCACCAAGGAACTCTCGGGTGTCAGCGGGGTATACGTACCGACCGGAGACGAATCCGTCACCGATCTGAGCAGTCCGGGCCCGACGCCGCTGCGCAAGGTCGGTGAGACGGCTTTCACGGCCACCGGTACGGCCGGTGGGCCGCCGTTCGTGGTCGGCTCGATCCTGGCGACCGGGGGAGCGATGAGTGCAGACGGATCGACCGCCGTGGTGCGCACGTACACCGATGCGTATGTGTTCCGTCCGCCCGACGGGGACGTCGCGTCGGCGCTGGTCGACCCCGCCTCACCCCGAGCCGTCGTCGCGCTACCGGCTCAGCCGCAGGGCGAGGCGGCGACGTTCCTGGACGACGGTTCCCTTCTGCTCGCGTCGGAAGCCGGGTTCGGACCGACCGACGGAACGCTGCCGCCCATTCTGCAGATTCCGAACGTGACGTCGGTGGAGCTGTCGACACCCGCATCCGTCTCAGCTGCGCCGGCGTCGCCGACCCTCGATCCTGCTGCTCCTGCGGCTCCTGCACAGACGACGACAGCGACGGACTCGGAATGGGAATTCCGAGCTGCCGTCGCTGCCGGGGTGGTGCTGATCGCCGGAGCGGTGGGATTCACCGTCCGGCGATCGATGCGCTCTGGTTAGGCGTCCAGGTCTGCTTCGACGAGTGCTGCAACTTTGTCGAGTGCTGCTCGGTCGTCGCTCGTGACGGTGACTTCGGTGCCCTTGGTGGCGCCGAGGGTCATGATCATCAGCGCCGAACCGGCGTCCACCGGCTCGGAGTCCGCTGTTGCCAGTGTGACGTCGACTCCGGCTTCGGCTACGGCATCGGCGATCAGTGCTGCGGGGCGGGCGTGCAGGCCGATCGAGGATCCGACTGCGACTGTGGTGCTGGGCATGTGCTGCTCCTTGCGTAGTGGGTTCGTTGGATCGTATCGAGCGTCAGACGGTGGCGAGTGCCGGGTCGAGTTCGGCGTCGGTCGGTGCGTTCTTGCCCTTGATGAACTGCTTGGCGGAGACCACCAGGAACGCGGAGACGATGGTGCCCACGGCCAGCGACACGATGAACCACAGGATGTTTCCGATGGCGAAGAACACGAAGATGCCGCCGTGGGGCGCACTGAGGGTCACGTTGAAGGCCATGATCATGGCCCCGGTGACTGCGCCACCGGCCATCATCGACGGGATGACGCGGAACGGATCGGCCGCGGCGAACGGAATTGCCCCCTCGGAGATGAATGCTGCTCCGAGGAACCATGCAGCCTTACCGTTCTCGCGCTCGGCCTCGGTGAACAGACGCGAACGAACGGTCGAGGCCAGTGCCATGGCCAGGGGCGGCACCATTCCTGCGGCCATGACCGCTGCCATGATGCGCAGTGAGGCGGTGTCGGTGACCGACAGGCCTGCAGTGGCGAATGCGTAGGCCGCCTTGTTGACCGGTCCGCCGAGGTCGAAGCACATCATCAGGCCGAGAATGATGCCGAGGATGATCACCGAGGAACCGCTGAGTCCGTTGAGCCAGTCGGTCAGTCCGCTGGTGATGGCGGCGAGCGGCTTGCCGAGCAGCAGGAACATGATGGCACCGACGATGAGTGTTGCGAACAGCGGAATGATGACAACCGGCATCAGGCCGCGCAGAACTGCGGGGATCTTCCACTTGCTGATCCACAGTGCGACGAAGCCGGCGATCAGGCCACCGACGAGACCGCCGATGAAGCCTGCGCCCACGAGCACGGCCACTGCGCCGGCGGTGAAACCTGGTGCCAGACCTGGTCTGTCGGCAATGGCATAGGAAATGTAACCGGCCAGCGCGGGCACCAGGAAGCTGAAGGACAGCGCGCCGATCTGGAACAGCACGGCACCGAGGTAGGCGGCGATTCCGCCTTCGGGCAGCGAAGTGATGGAGTTGTTGACGACGATGTCCTCGGCGACATCCTTGATTTCGTACCCACCGAGCAGGAATCCGAGGGCGATCAGGAGTCCACCGGCGGCGACGAACGGAATCATGTAGCTGACACCGGTCAGCAGGATCTGACGCAGGCGGGTGCCCCATCCGAGCTCACCGGCAGAGTCGGTGGAGCCGGCCGCGACAGCGGTGCCGCCGACGCGAGCAGCATCCGGATTGAGAGCTGCGCGGAGCGCTTCGGTGACCATGACGTCGGGCTCGTTGATGGCGCGCTTGACGCCGGAAGAGATGACTGGCTTACCGGCGAATCGCTCACGGCCCTTGACGCCCACGTCGGTGGCGAAGATGACGGCCTCGGCACCGGCGATGAGTGCGGGGTCGAGGGGCGTGCTGCCGCTCGAGCCCTGAGTCTCCACGTGCACCGTGACGCCCGCGCGCTCGCCTGCGGCGACGAGTGAATCGGCAGCCATGTAGGTGTGCGCAATTCCGGTGGGGCAGGCGGTGATTGCCACGATGTGCTTGGGCGAGGCGGTTGTTGCCGTCTCGGGGGTGGCTGCAGGCGCACTGTGTTTCGCGGTGTCGACCGGCGCAGCTGCAGCGGTTGCGGCAACCGGCTTGGCGGCCGGGTTGATGACTCCGTCGACCAGCGAGACGATCTCGGCGGGCGAGGACGCGTTGCGCAGTGAGGTGACGAACTCGGGCTTGACCAGTGCCCGAGCCAGGCTCGAGAGCAGCTTCATGTGCGCCGAACCGGCTCCGGCCGGTGCAGCGATGAGGAAGACGAGGTCGGCGGGGCCGTCGGGGGCGCCGAAGTCGACCTTGGGGTTCAGGCGGGCGAAGCCGAGCGAGGCGCTCGTGACCGCCTCGGAACGGCAGTGTGGAATTGCGATGCCGCCGGGCAGGCCGGTGGCCGACTGAGCTTCGCGAGCAAGGGCTGCGTCGCGCAGGGCGTCGGTGTCGGTTGTGCGACCCGCGTGGGCCAGCACGCCTGCGAGGCGTTCGATGACGGCAGCTTTGGATTCGCCCAGATCGGCGTCGAGGAGGATCAGATCCTCGGCGATGATCGGCTGATCTTCGGTGGGGGTGGACATGGGGGCTCCTAGAGACGGTTCGAAGAAGGGGAGAGCGTGGACGGGGTGACGGACGTGGAGATGTCGAGCGCGCGAACCGTCACCGAAGTCGGATGGGTCTGCTCGGGCAGGGGAAGCGTGGTGCCTGGAAGTGCGGTGGCTGCCGTTCCGTAGGCGACGGCGCGGCGAAGTTTGTCTGCGTCGGAACAGTTCTCGACGTCGGCCAGAATGTAGCCGGCCAGCGAGGAGTCTCCTGCGCCGACGGTGCTGACGGCGGTGATCGGAGGTGGGCTGGCGTACCAGGCACCGCCCTGGGTGACCAGGACTGCTCCGGCGCTGCCGAGCGTCGCCAGTACGGCACCTACTCCTCGGCCGAGAAGAATCGTTGCGGCGGCGACAGCGGCCGATGGATCACCCTGTGCCGCAGCGCTTTCCAGCTCCACGGAATCGTACCCGGTGAGCTGGGCGAGTTCCTCCGAATTGGGCTTGATCAGGTCGGGTGCCGATTCCGGAAACCGATCCGCGAGAGCGAGCAGCGGCTCGTCGGAGGTGTCCACCGCAACTTTGGCCGTGGTAGCGCGAAGGGCGACAACCAGTTCCGCGTACCACTCTACGGGCAGGCCGGGAGGAAGCGAACCCGACAGCACCACCCACTCGGCATCGACAGCGAGCGTGAGAATCCGGTCTCGCAGCTCGGCGCGTGTCTGCTCCGACACCGTTGCACCCGGCTCGTTGATCTTGGTGGTCGTGCCACCGATTTCGCTGACGGTGATGTTGGTGCGCGCCGGTCCGGACGTCGGAACTGCGGAGTATCGAACGCCTTTGGCGGACATCGCGTCGAGTAATGGATCGCCGACGTTGGCCGGCAGGACGGCCAGCGCCTCTACTCCCGATCCGCCGATGACGCGAGCGACGTTGACGCCCTTGCCACCCGGGTCGACGGCCGAGGACGACGCCCGGTGCACTCCGCCGCGGGTCAGTGGCGTCTCGAGCGTGACCGTGCGGTCCATGCTCGGATTGGCCGTGAGCGTGACCATCATGCGATCACCACCTCGATTCCTTTGTTGCTGAGTTGTTTACGGTCTTCGTTCGAGATGTCGCTGTCGGTGACGATGACGTCGATGGTGTCTACTCGGGCGAAACTCACCAGGTGCTCGCGGCCGATCTTCGACGAATCTGCCAGCACGACAACATGGTTCGCGGCGTCGACCATGGCGCGCTTGACCGCGGCTTCGTCGCTGTCGGGGGTGGACAGTCCGTGTCCGACGCTGATGGCGTTGGTTCCGATGAACGCAACGTCCACCCGTAGCCATTCGAGGGCGCGCAGTGCCTCGTCGCCCACAGCGGCCTGTGTCGTTCCTCGAACACGCCCGCCGAGCAATCGAAGACTGATGCTCGGCATGGTTGCGGCCCGGGCTGCGATCGGTACGGAATTGGTGACCATGGTGAGTTCGCGATCGTGCGGTAGCAGTCCCGCCAGGCGGCCGGTGGTGGTGCCCGCATCGAAGACCGCACTGCCGCCGACGGGTGGGAGGAACGACAACGCAGCCGTTGCGATCGCGTCCTTCTGGTCCGCGCGGGTGAACTCTCGTTCCGAGACGCCCGGCTCGAGTGTGGTCAACGCCGAGGCGGGTACCGCTCCACCGTGCACGCGGCGTACCACTCCCAGTCGATCGAGGGTGGCCAGATCGCGTCGCACGGTCTCGGTGGTGACGCCGTAGTTGGCGGCCAGGTCGTTGACGGAGACGCGTCCTTGCGTGCTGATCAGCTCAGCGATGGCGTGCTGTCTTTCTTCTGCGTACACCTGCGTCTCCTTCCCGGTTGATGTTGCTTTATGTTGTTTTACGCCCGTGTGTGTTGACATGTCAAGGGTTTGGAGTAATCTCGGTCACAACATCATCGGGAAGCCAGGTGCGGCACACTCATCTGACATCCGGGACGACAGACGTACACGCAGGATCCGAGGAGGACCACATGACGGGATCGGTCAGCACCGCATCGACCGGACACACCGATGCAGCACCTGCTGCAGATGGGACGTCGTCGATCGGAGCGGAGTCCACGACACTGCGCGGCACACCCGTCGTGCCCGGAGTCGGCTACGGACCCGTCATCCGTCCCGGGGCACGTCCGGCCATCCCGGCCGACACCGGTGAGGTGGCCGAAGCCGATCGGGAGTCCGAGAAGGCTGTGTTCGATGCAGCGGCGAACGCCGTCGCCACTCGATTGCGCGGACGCGCGGAGCTGGCGACGGGAGCCGCTTCGGAGGTGCTGTCGGCCAACGCCGCGATGGCAACCGACCGCGGATGGCTCGGTGCCGCTCGCGCCTCGATCGCCAAGGGCAGCACCGCCGTCACCGCCACTGCTGCCGCGACCGAGAAGTTCGCCGCCATGTTCACCCAGCTCGGCGGATTGATGGCCGAACGAGTGACCGATCTGCGCGACATTCGCGATCGCGTCATCGCCGAAATTCTCGGTGTGCCCGAGCCGGGTGTTCCCGTGCCGGCCGAACCGTCGGTACTGTTCGCCGACGACCTGGCACCCGCCGACACCGCGGGCCTCGACCCCACCCTCATCGTCGGCCTCGCCACCTCACTGGGCGGCCCGACCAGTCACACCGCGATCATCGCGCGGCAGCTGGGGATTCCCTGCATCGTGGCCGTCGCAGGCCTCGACGACATCGCCGCCGGCACGCATGCATCCGTGGACGGAACCAGCGGACGCATCGAACTGGAACCGGATGCCGACACCGCCCGCGCAGCAGTCGTCTCGGCCAGGGACGAATTGGACCGAGTGTCTCGGTGGACCGGGCCGGGCGCGACCTCCGACGGACATTCCGTCGATATCCTCGCCAACGTCCAGGACGGAGCCGGTGCCCGCGCAGCGCGCTCCAGCGCAGCCGACGGGGTGGGATTGTTCCGCACCGAACTGTGCTTCCTGGACCGCGATTCCGAACCGACCGTCGACGAGCAAGCCGAGATCTACGGCCAGGTCCTCGACGCGTTCGCAGGTAAGAAGGTCGTCGTCCGCACCCTCGACGCCGGCTCGGACAAACCACTTCGATTCGCCAACCACCCCGACGAGGCCAATCCGGCGCTCGGCATCCGCGGTATCCGTATCGCCGAAGCCGACCGCGGCATCCTGTACCGCCAGCTCGACGGCATCGCCGCGGCAGCCAAGGCGACCGAGTCCTCGCCGTGGGTGATGGCACCGATGATCGCCACCGCGCAGGAAGCACAGGACTTCGCCGCGGATGTACGCGAACGCGGACTGACCCCGGGCGTCATGATCGAGATTCCCGCTGCCGCTCTGCTCGCCGAGCACATCCTCGAGCACGTGGACTTTCTGTCCATCGGTACCAACGACCTGGCTCAGTACACGATGGCCGCCGACAGGATGTCGGCGCAGCTGGCCGGTCTGACCGATCCGTGGCAACCGGCCGTGCTCGCACTGGTGGCGCACACGGCCGCGGCCGGCGCGAAGGTGGGCAAGCCCGTCGGTGTCTGCGGCGAGGCTGCCGCCGACCCCCTGCTGGCCTGTGTGCTGGTAGGAATGGGCATCACGTCGTTGTCCGCGGCCTCCGCCGCCGTCGCCCACGTCGGGTCCAAGTTGGCGACCGTGACCCTCGATCAGTGCAAGGCCGCCGCTGCCGCTGCACTGAAGACCGACAGCACCGCCGCAGCCCGTGAGGCAGTGAGCGCGATCCTCGGGTGACGCAATAGTCTCTTCCCATCATGAGAACTATGGGTTGGACGCTGCACGGAAACGGACGAACCGTCGACGCTGGGGCGGTGGTCGCACCGGACGAACGGTTGTCGTGGCCACGCACTGTCGGCATCGGGATGCAGCACGTCGTCGCGATGTTCGGGGCGACACTGTTGGTTCCGACCATCACCGGGTTCCCGGTCTCGACGACGCTGCTGTTCTCGGGCATCGGTACTGCGCTGTTCCTGATCATCACGCGCGGGCGGGTGCCGAGCTACCTCGGGTCGTCGTTCGCCTTCCTGGCCCCGCTCGGTGCGACCGCAGCCGACGGACCCGCCGCGCAGCTCGGTGCCGTTCTTTGTGTCGGCGTCGTGCTGGCTGCGATCGGCTTCGTCGTGAAGTTCGCCGGAGCGCGGGTACTCGACGCAGCGATGCCGCCCGTCGTCACCGGCGCGGTGGTCGTATTGATCGGGCTCAATCTGGCCCCTGCCGCGACGACCTCGTTCGAGGCGCAACCGCTCGTCGCGGCCGTCACCCTGGTGGCGATTCTCCTCGCGACGGCCGTCGGTCCCGGTCTGGTGGGTCGGCTCGGAATCCTGCTCGGTGTCGTCGTGGGCTGGGTATTCGCTGCCGTCACCGGCGGTATCGCGCAACCACGACTCGATGCTCTGAGCGCCGCGAGCTGGATCGGGTTACCCGAGTTCCGTGGCCCATCCTTCCAGCTGTCGGTGATTCTGGTGGCGCTGCCGGTGGTGATCGTCCTCGTCGCCGAGAACGTCGGACACGTCAAAGCCGTCGCGGCGATGACCGGAAAGAACCTCGACGACGTCGCCGGTGACGCTCTGATCGCCGATGGGTTGGCGACCACCCTCGCCGGTGCGGCCGGTGGATCGGGAACCACCACGTACGCGGAGAACATCGGCGTCATGGCCGCCACCCGCGTGTACTCGACCGCCGCGTACTGGGTTGCCGCGATCACCGCGATCGTGTTGGCGTTCTCGCCCAAGTTCGGTGCGCTGATCTTCACCGTCCCGGACGGTGTCATCGGTGGAGCGACACTCGTGCTCTACGGACTCATCGGACTGCTCGGCGTTCGAATCTGGACCGATGCCAAGGTGGATTTCACCGATCCGGTGAACCTCACCGTCGTCGCCGCCGCACTCGTCGCCGGAATCGGCGACCTGACGCTCTCCGTCGGATCGGTCGAACTCGGTGGTATCGCGTGGGGATCGCTGGGCATCCTCGTGGGATACCCGATCGTCTCGGCGTTGGCCCGAGGGAGAACGACCCGACGACGCTAGCAGGGGCGGTCACGGATCGCGCACGTTTTGGTCATCGACCCCCGGTGCACCGCGAACGTACTGTTGAACCGTGACGTCAGTCGCACCGACGACCGCGCTGTGACACCCCTTTCTCGCGGTCAACGACGGTGCGCACCGAACAAGGAGACCCGCGTGGAACGCACACTTTTCGAGCCCGAGCACGAGCTGTTCCGGGAGTCGTACCGGAAGTTTCTCGAACAGCACGTAGCCCCCAATCACGCGAAATGGGAAGAGCAGAACATCGTCGACCGCGGCGTCTGGGTAGAGGCCGGCAAGCAGGGCTTCCTCGGGACTGCCGCACCGGAGGAGTTCGGCGGCGGCGGCGTCAAGGACTTCCGCTACAACGCCATCGTCACCGAGGAAACCACCCGCGGCGGCTACAGCGGCATCGGCTTCACCCTGCACAACGACGTCGTCGCGCCGTACTTCATCGAGTTGGCCAACGACGAGCAGAAGCAGCGGTGGCTGCCCGGATTCTGCTCCGGTGAGCTGATCACCGCGATCGCCATGACCGAGCCGGGTACCGGTAGCGACCTGCAGGGCATCAAGACCAAGGCCGTTCGGGACGGCGACGACTGGGTACTGAACGGCTCGAAGACGTTCATCACCAACGGCATCAATGCCGATCTGATCATCGTCGTAGCGTGCACCGACCCCGAGAAAGGTGCCCAGGGCTTCAGCCTGTTGGTCGTAGAGCGCGACATGCCCGGATTCGAGCGTGGCCGCAACCTCGACAAGATCGGCATGAAGGCCCAGGACACCGCGGAACTCAGCTTCACCGACGTTCGGGTTCCTGCAGCCAACCTGCTCGGCGAAGAAGGCATGGGCTTCATCTACCTGATGCAGAACTTGCCTCAGGAGCGGCTCTCGATTGCCGTCGTCGCCGCTGCGGCCATGGAATCGGCACTGGAGATGACCATCCAGTACTGCCGTGACCGCAAGGCATTCGGTAAGTCGATCGGAAAGTTCCAGAACACGCGATTCGTGTTGGCGGAACTCGCTACCGAAACCACCGCCACCCGCATCATGGTCGACAAATTCATCGAACTGCTCAACGACGGCAAGTTGACCGTGCAGGAAGCTGCCATGGCCAAGTGGTGGACCACCGAGAACCAGGTCAAGCTCATCGACCGATGCCTTCAGCTGCACGGTGGGTATGGCTACATGAAGGAGTACCCGATTGCCAAGGCGTACATGGATTCTCGGGTACAGACCATCTACGGCGGCACCACGGAGATCATGAAGGAGATCATCGGTCGCGGACTGAATCTCTGATTCTGCCGATCGTTCAGGACCGACGAGAAGGGCCGCAGCATCTGTGCTGCGGCCCTTCTTCGTTGTGTCGGAACAGAGTTCAGAGCTTGCGCATCACGGTGACGACCTTGCCGAGAATGGCGGCATTGTTGCCCGGGATCGGCTCGAACAGTGGGTTGTGCGGCATGAGCCACACCTCACCCTTGGAACGCTTGAACGTCTTGACCGTGGCCTCACCCTCGATCATCGCCGCGACGATGTCGCCGTTGTCGGCCACGGACTGTTGACGCACCACCACCCAGTCGCCGTCGCAGATCGCCGCGTCGATCATGGACTCGCCGACGACCTTGAGCAAGAACAACGATCCCTGACCGACCAACTCGCGGGGGAGTGGGAACACGTCCTCGACGGCTTCTTCCGCCAGAATCGGTCCACCCGCGGCGATCCGTCCGAGAACCGGCACGAACGTCGGCGTCGGCAACCGATCCTGCTCGTCGGACGCTGCCGAACCGTCCACCGCCGCCGCGGCCTGGTCGGCCTGCACCTCGTCCAGGCCGCGGACGTCCACAGCGCGAGGGCGGTTGGCGTCGCGCCGCAGGAACCCCTTGCGTTCGAGGGTGCGAAGCTGATGTGCGACGGACGACGTCGACGTCAGGCCCACGGCATCGCCGATCTCTCGAATGCTGGGTGGGTATCCGCGCTCGGTGACCGAGGCCCGGATGACCTCCAACACCTTCCGTTGGCGCTCGGTGAGCCCTGCACTGATGTCGGTGCCCACCTCCATGGCCTTCGGGGTCGGCTCGGCAGCCGGCTTTCCGGCTGCAGCCTTGCCGACCGTCGAGGATCCGGCTCGCGTGGAACCAGCTTTCGTGGAACCCGTCGTACTGGAACCGGTGATGGACCTCGTCGAGGTCTCGTCCTTCATGCTGTCGGCCTCCTGCTGATGCGGCTGGATTCGGTCTACGCGGTATCGATCCACGCGGACTGGAGTTGATGATGTCGACTCGTGTGGCGTGTGGTTTCTGACACGAATCTAGCGTGTATCAGCTGTTGAATCAAACATCTGTTCGACTCGTGTCGCGTTTTCTACAGACTTTGTCGGAGGCGCGTGATAGAACTTCGAACAAGCGTCCATCGAACGCCTGATCGAACAATCGATCCAACGAGCGAAGACGAGGTTCCGATGACCATCACCACCGATCGTCCCACCACTGCCGGTATGCGTTCGCGATCCGGTGTCGTCGAGCGTCGTCGGCGCTCGCGGCCCGTGCTGCAGAACCACGCGCGTCGGACGCAGAACGGCCCGTGCTTGCCTGTCGTGGACGAGTCCTGGACCGACATCACCGATCGCGAGATGGCGGATCGAGACTTCGACGACACCTCGGCCCATTTCGCGAGCCAGACCGTGCGCCCACGCTCTCTCGTTCTGTGGATGTTGGCTGTGGTCGTCGTGGCCGGCGGTCTGATCGGCATCGCGAATCTGAGCGCGACCACACCCGACGCGGCCACTCAGCCCGCCGGCGCGGTCATGGTTCACGACGGAGCGCTCGTCGAGTACGCACCCAGCAGATGACCACCGGCACCATGGTGCCCAGCGTGGCTGAGTATCCTCGAAGACTGCCCCGACGCGCACGTTCGTCGTCGGAGTATCGGCTACGACGGAGGCTCCCTCATGCATTGCCCGTTCTGCAGGCACCCCGACTCACGCGTGGTGGATTCGCGTGAAATGGACGAGGGTCAGGCAATACGGCGACGCCGGTCCTGCCCCGAGTGCGGTCGACGCTTCACCACAGTGGAGGCTGCCGTGCTCGCCGTCGTGAAACGCAGTGGTGTGACCGAGCCGTTCAGTCGGGAGAAGGTCGTCAAAGGAGTTCGTCGCGCCTGCCAGGGCAGAGACGTCGACAACGACGCGCTGAACCTGCTGGCTCAGCAGGTCGAAGACAATATTCGCGCGGCCGGTTCGGCCGAGATTCCCAGCAACGAAGTGGGCCTGGCCATTCTCGGACCGCTACGCGATCTCGACGAAGTGGCCTACCTGCGTTTCGCATCGGTCTACCGGTCGTTCAGTTCGGCAGAGGACTTCGAGAAGGAAATTCACGAACTTCGCAAACATCGAGAGTCCGCCGACGTCGAGTGAACCGCGGGCCGATCAGCGAGACTGATCGGCGATCGCCTTCTCGATGCGCTTCTCCGATACCGGATACGCGGTACGAATTCCCTGCGCGAACAGCCCCACCCGCAGCTCCTCGATCATCCAGAACAGCTCCTGCACACCCGGGCTGTTCTTCCTACTCTCCGGAAGCGAATCCAACAGCCGCCCGTACGAGCCATACACCCGGTCGAGAACGTCCATCGCCGCAGCGTCGCGGCCCGCGCTGCTCGGCAGCGTGGACAGTCGCTTCGTCGCCGCAGCGAGATAGCGTGGCAGATCGGCCAACCGTCGAGAACCGAATTCGGTGACGAAACCGCGAAAGATCAAGCCGTCGAGCTGTTCTCGAACATCGTCGGCCGGCTCACCCGATGCGCTCTGCAACTGGGCCGACAGAGCCAACGCGGCCGTCAGGACCGGTCGAACCAGTGCGAGAACAGCAGCAGTACGCCGCGGAACCTCCGCGTCCACCAGTGCCCTGAGCTTGTCGAACTCGGCCGGATCGCGAACCGGTCCGCCGTGCGCGTCCATCGCTTCTTCCACAGCGAGCGCACGGCATTCCTCGAGCAGCGCATCGACGCCGCCGTACGGGTTCTGGCCGAGCGCAAGACGTTCGGCGGTCGGCAGCCCGGCCAACAGCGCCTTCGTTCCCTTCGGTGCCGTGGCGAGCAGCAGAGTACGGGTGCCCGCGCGCATGGCTGCTCGTTGCTGGGCGGGGGTACTGAGCACTCGCACCGCCACGCCCGAACCCTCGGGCACCAACGCCGGGTACCCGGTGACCTTCTGCCCACCCACGTCTCGGGTGACCGTGGGTTCCAAGCGGCCCAACGTGCCCGAGGTCCACGCCAGCGTCGGGGCGCGCTCCGCGTCGCCGACCGCACGTGCGACCTGACGGCCGACCTCACCGGCCAGACCGGCGCGCAACGCAGTCAGATCCTTGTTGCTGCCGAGCACGGTCCCGGACGGGTCGACCGCGGCGAACGTCATTCGCAGGTGATCGGGTAGCGCCGCAGTGTCGAAGTCCTTCGCGGTGATGTGGCACTGTGCGGCCCGTGAGAGTTCTCGGGCCAGAGCCGTCACGAGTGTTTCGGCCCGCGGTTTCATCACTGCCAACGCTGCCGCAGCGAAGTCCGGAGCCGGAACCACGTTGCGTCGCAATGCCTTCGGTAGCGTCTTGATCAAGGCGGTGACGAGCTCGGCGCGCATCCCGGGCACCAGCCAGTCGAAGCCGACCGGCTGTACCTGAGCGAGCAGTGCGATGGGAATCCGCGCGGTGACGCCATCAGCGGCCGTGCCGGGCTCGAATTGATACGTCAGTGGGAATTGAATGTCACCCTGTCGCCACGCGTCCGGATACGCACCCGTCAGTACCGACGCGGCGTCCGAGTTGACGACGGTGTCCGTAGTGAAGTCGAGCAGGGACGGATCTTGCCGGCGGGCCTTCTTCCACCAGGTGTCGAAGTGTCGCGCAGACACGGCTTCCGGGGCGATGCGGGCATCGTAGAAATCGAACAGTGCGTCGTCGTCGACGACGATGTCCCGTCGCCGAGCACGATGTTCGAGCTCGCCGACGTCGTCGAGCAGAGCCCTGTTCTTGTGAAAGAACCCGTGCTGGGTCTTCCATTCGCCCTGAACCAGTGCATGCCTGATGAAGAGCTCACGAGACGCCTCGGGATCGATGCGGTGATAGTTGACCGGGCGCTGCGTCACCAACGGGATGCCGTACAACGTCACCCGTTCGTAGGCCAGCGCCGATTCACGCTTTATCGACCAGTGTGGTTCGGAATACGTGCGCTTCACCAGATGCGGTGCCAACCGTTCGGCCCATTCCGGTTCGATGCGGGCGGCCATCCGGCCCCACAGTCGTCCGGTCTCGACCAGTTCTGCAGCCATGACCCAGCGCGGTGGCTTCTTGAACAGACCTGACCCGGGGAAGATCGCGAAATGTGCTCCGCGGGCACCCAGAAATTCACGCTTGTCGCCCTCTCTGAGGCCGACGTGCGAGAGCAGGCCGGACAGCAGGGACTGATGCAGTGCGTTCTCGCTCGACTCTGCGTCGGGCACTGTCCATCCGAGGCCGCGAGTGATCTGGCGGAGTTGTCCGTGCAGGTCCTGCCATTCGCGGATCCGCAGGTAGTGCAGGAACTCGGTGCGGCACATGCGTCGGAACTGATTGGAAGACAGCTCGTCTCGCTGCTGCCGCAGGTACTTCCACAGCTGCACGTACGCCAGGAAGTCCGAATTCTCGACGGCGAAACGGGCATGCTTCTCGTCTGCAGCCTGTTGGTGCTCGGCGGGACGCTCCCGCACGTCCTGAATCGACAACGCCGCCACCACCACCAGCGCGTCACGAAGCGATCCGTTGCCGTTGGCCTCGACCAACATTCGTGCCATTCGAGGATCGACAGGAAGGGCGGACAGTTCGCGACCGATCGGGGTGAGCTCGGCAGTGCCGTCCTTCGTGGCCGGCTTCAGTGCTCCGAGTTCTTCCAGCAAGCCGGTACCGTCGCGGATGCTGCGTGGATCCGGCGGCTCGACGAAGGGAAACGCGTCGATCTTGCCCAATCCGAGCGCGGTCATCTGCAGAATGACCGAGGCCAGATTGGTGCGCAGAATCTCCGGCTCGGTGAACTGCGGACGAGACTCGAAATCCTCCTCCGAGTACAACCGGATACAGATCCCGTCGGCGACGCGTCCGCAGCGACCCGCCCGCTGGCGCGCAGACGCCTGTGAAATCGGTTCGATGGGCAGCCGCTGCACCTTGGTGCGCAACGAGTATCGCGAGATGCGCGCGGTGCCCGGGTCCACGACGTAGCGGATGCCGGGGACCGTCAGCGACGTTTCTGCCACGTTCGTCGACAGCACGACCCGGCGTCCCGAGTGCGGTGAGAACACCCGATGCTGTTCGGCGGCAGAGAGTCTGGCATACAGCGGCACGATCTCGGTGTTGCGGAGATTGCGATCGGCCAGCGCGTCCGCGGTATCGCGAATTTCGCGTTCACCGGACAGGAACACCAAGATGTCGCCGTCACCCTCGGACATCAGCTCGTCGACGGCCTGGCAGGTGGCATCGACGGGATCGAGGTCGATCGTCGTTTCTCCCGCGTCGACCGTCAGAGGTCGATACCGCATCTCGACCGGGAACGTACGGCCGGATACCTCGATGATCGGTGCTGCGACCCCGTCGCGTGCGAAGTGTTGCGCGAATCGCTCCGGATCGATGGTCGCCGACGTGATGACGATCTTGAGATCGGGTCGCCGGGGGAGCAGTTGCGCGAGGTATCCCAGGATGAAGTCGATGTTCAGGCTGCGCTCGTGCGCCTCGTCGATGATGAGGGTGTCGTACTGGCGGAGCAGTCGGTCGCGTTGGATCTCGGCCAGCAGAATGCCGTCGGTCATCAGCTTGACGAGGGTCGAATCGGAGGACTGGTCGGTGAATCGAACCTTGTAGCCGATCGATTCGCCCAGTGGTTGACCCACCTCCTCGGCGATGCGCTCGGCAACGGTGCGCGCCGCCAACCTTCGCGGCTGTGTGTGACCGATCGAGCCGCGGATTCCGCGCCCCAGTTCGAGGCAGATCTTGGGAATCTGGGTGGTTTTGCCGGACCCGGTTTCACCGGCGACGATGACGACCTGGTGGGCAGCGATCGCTGCGGCGATATCGTCCTTGCGCGCGCTGACGGGCAACGCCTGCGGATATTCGAGGGTGGGCACTGCCGCCTGGCGTGTGGAGATGACGGCTTCTGCGCGAGCTACATCGCGTTCGAGCGCGGCGACGGCGTCCTCGGTGCGGGCCTTGTCGAGACGTCGTCGGAGCCGGTTCTCGTCGCGGATGGTGAGCTGTGCAACACGTGCGGCGAGTGCTCGTCGATCACCGGACGAATTCGAGGTAGACATACTCGTACCAGGATATCCGTTACGCGGTACTCGCCCGAACTCCGTCCGGGAACGAACCGATGCACTCGCCGAATTCGACGTGACTACTGTGTAGCGCATGTCTTCCGACCTCGATTCAGCCGCCTCCACACACACCTCCGCTCTGTGGCACGGCTTCGCCGACATGGGCAACGTCACCGCCAATGGGCCGTTCGTCGTCTCGCGAGGCGAGGGTGCGTACATCTTCGACAACGAGGGCAACCGATACCTCGACGCCACCGCCGGTCTGTGGTTCACCAACGTCGGTCACGGTCGCCGCGAGATCGCCGACGCCGTTGCCGCGCAGCTGAGCTCGATCGCGCACTACTCCAACTTCGGCGATTTCGTGCCCGAGACCACGTTGGCACTGGCCGATCGTCTCGCCGCCATCGCACCGGTGCCGGGCAGCAAGATCTTCTTCACCTCGGGCGGATCGGACTCCATCGACACCGCGGCGAAGCTTGCGCGCCGCTACTGGGTCGAAATGGGACGGCCGTCCAAGAAAATCATCGTCGGACGGCAGAAGGCCTACCACGGCATGCACGTCGCCGGCACCGCGCTGGCCGGCATTCCGGTCAACAAGGAGAACTACGGCGAGCTGATGCCCGACGCCAGAACAGTGGCGTGGGACGACGCGAAATCGCTTCTCGCGCTGATCGAAGAGGTCGGAGCCGAGAACGTCGCCGCCTTCTTCTGCGAACCGGTGATCGGAGCGGGTGGAATCTACTTGCCGCCCGAGGGCTACCTACGCGAGGTACGGCAGATCTGCCGCGACAACGACGTGCTGTTCGTCGCCGACGAAGTGGTGACCGGATTCGGCCGGATCGGCGGTAGTTGGTTCGCCTCCACCCGCTTCGAGCTCGAACCCGACCTGATGACGACCGCCAAGGGGTTGACGTCGGGCTACGTCCCGATGGGCGCAGTGTTCATCGCTCCGAAGATCGCCGAACCGTTCTTCGCAGGCGGAGTCTGGTGGCGTCACGGCTACACCTACGGTGGCCACGCAGGTGCAGCCGCCGCAGCGATGGCCAACCTCGACATCATCGAGCGCGAGGACCTGCTGAGTCACTCCAAGCGCATCGAAGCCGCACTGCACACCCACCTCGCGCCGCTGGCCGACCACGAGCGGGTCGCGGAAGTCCGCAGCGGCATCGGCGCTGTCGCTGCCGTTCAGCTCGCCGACCCGGCGGAGGCATTACCGTTCGTGAAAACGTTGAGAGCTCATGGTGTTTCGGGCCGCGCGGCCGGACAGGGTGCAATGCAGATCTCGCCGGCGTTCGTCATGACCGACGCCGAGATCGAGGATATGGCCTCGCGCATCCTCAGTGCGCTCGGCTGAACCGGAGTCTGCTCAACAGCTGCTTCCCCCGCGAGAGCGGGGGAGCAGGTTCGGGTTCCGGCTCGGCGGAGATCGCGGCGAACCGCCGGTGCAGCTGATCGCGCACTTCGTCGGGCGCATACGCGCGCCGCTTGCGCTCGGACCGCACCACCAACGCCCCGGTGGCCGCAACCCCGGCCATCCCGGCGAGACCGAGAGCTTTCCAGACGTTCATGCGGCAACCGTACCGCCACGAGATCTAGGGTTGGTCCATGAATCCGTCGCGAGTCAGCCTCGATACCGCTGTGGATGCCACCAGAACCGGCGATATCTGGATCTTCCGTGGCCATTCTTCGGCGGACCGCGCAATTCAGGCTCTGACGAACAGCCCGGTCAATCACGTCGGTATGGCCGTCGTCCTGGACGACCTGCCGCCGCTGATGTGGCATGCAGAGCTCGGAAAGTCGTTGCAGGACATGTGGACCGGAAACTTCCAGCGTGGAGTGCAGCTGCACGACCTACGCGCTGCCGTCACGCACTGGGCCCAGCGGTATCAACAGCGTTGTTGGCTGCGGCAATTGGACGGATACGCCGGTCGTTCCCCAGGCTCCACTCCGGCCGTGACGAAGGAGCAGGAAGACGCGCTGCTTCGCACCATCGCGCGGATGGACGGAACGGCTTTTCCGACCACCGCGGCGCTCGCCGGTCGGTGGTTCCGTGGACGCGTGCCGGCGCTCCGAAAGAACGCGCAGGAGAGCGCTGCGCTCGAAACCGCGTACTGCGCCGAAGTTGTTGCGATGACCTACGACTCGATGGGTCTGTTGACGGGAAACAAGAAAGCCAACTGGTTCGATCCAGGAAAGTTCTGGAGCGGCGACCGTCTCCCACTGGCGGAAGGGGTGCGTCTGGGTGAGGAAATCGAAGTGGACGTGCCCGTCACACCGTGATCGAGTCGTCGTCGACGCTTCGGCCCCCGAGCTCCACCCACCCGTCCTCGTCGACGGTGGTCCACAGCGCAGACCCCGCACCCTGGACGATGTTCAGGCCCCGACCGAGCTCGGCAGTGAGCCGGACGGCGGCAGCACCTGTTGCCTCGTCCTCGGCGATTCCCATCATCGGCGCGAACATGCGCGAGCGCAGTTCGGCGCGCTGCTCGTCGGTCCAGGCCCAGATGTAGTGGTGGCCACTGTCGTAGGTGTTCGGATCTGCCGCTGCCACCTCGGCTGCGTCGTGGACCTGATGAAACGTGAACTGCGGAGTCCACTCGGCGCGTGCACGCACCCAGGTGAGCTCGCCGTCGTAGCGGATGTCGAGCGTGGCAGCGGGGACGGCGAGCGTCTGCACCGAATGTCCGTTGTTGCGAAGCCACCACGACAGTCCGACCGTCGGATGTCCGGCGAACGGGAGCTGCGTAGCCGGGGTGTAGATCGTTGCCGACGCGGTACCAGGTGACGAGCGATCGACGAACACCGTCTCGCTGAAACCCAACTGCCTAGCAACATCCTGCCTGTCGCTCTCGCCTACAGCCTGTGCGTCAACGATGCCCAGTGGATTACCGAACCTGCCGTCGGCATCGGTGAACACTCGGACGACGGACACTTCGATAGCCATGCGGGGACGTTACCAATACGTCGTCGGGGCGTCTCGATCGACGACGAACGGGGACCCGCCGCAGCGGATCCCCGTTTCGACCTGTTCAGCGGAACCTCAGACGGAGGCACCGTCGAGTACGCGGCCGGCCTCGACGGCCTGCGCGACACCCGCGACGATCGATGCGGCGCGAATCGCCTCGAAGATCTTCTCGCGGTCGACGCCCTCGGCGCGCAGAGTCTTCTCGTGCGCCTCGAGGCAGTGGTTGCATCCGTTGACGGCCGAGACCGCGAGCGACCACAGCTCGAAATCGGCTTTCTCGACGCCAGGGTTGCCGATGATGTTCATGCGCAAGCCGGCGCGTAGATCGTCGTACTTTCCGTCCAGGTAGCCCTTGGTGCGGTAGAAGACGTTGTTCATACCCATGATCGACGCGGCACCCAGAGCGGCGTTGTACGCCTCGGCCGACAACGAGTCGGCGGCGTCCTCGGCGATCTCCTTCAACGTGGTCGCGGACTTCGACGCGGCGGCCACCGAAAGCAATGTGCCCCAGAGCTGTTGCTCGCTGAGCACGGTGGACCGCACCATCGAACCGAGGTTGAGCTTGAGATCCTTCGCGTATTCGGGGACGGCGTTCTTCAAATTGTCGATCGACATGTCAGACGCTCGCCGTCAGTAGTTCGCCGGCGTCGATGGTGGGATCGCCCTTCTTCCAGTTGCAGGCGCACAGCTCATCCGACTGCAGTGCGTCCAGTACTCGAAGAACCTCGTCCACATTTCGACCGACCGATCCGGCGGTGACCGAGACGAACTGGATCTCGTTGTTCGGGTCCACGATGAAAGTGGCCCGGTCGGCGACGCCGTCGGCATTGAGAACACCGGTGGCAGCGGCCAATTCGCGCTTGAGATCCGAGAGCATCGGGAAGGGGAGCGTCTTGAGCTCGTCGTGCTGCGCGCGCCACTGGAAGTGCACGAATTCGTTGTCGACGGAGGCGCCGAGGACCTGCGCGTCGCGATCTTCGAACTCGTCGTTGAGCTTGCCGAATGCTGCGATCTCGGTGGGGCACACGAACGTGAAGTCCTTGGGCCAGAAGAAGACGATGCGCCACTTTCCGGCGTGGTCGTCGCTGGTGACGGTGGTGAAGTAGTCGTCGGGCTGCTGCGCGTTCACCTTGGACAGGTCGCCGCCGATGACGGCGGTGAGATTGTATGCGGGGAACTGGTCGCCGATTGTCAACAGTGCCATGTGGTCTCCTCGTGTCGAAATGATCGCGTCGGTTCCGTCGGGAAGCGGCTCGGCTCGGTGGCGATTGTGCAGCCGCACGAGCTCGACCGACCTGGACGAGTGTGCCAAAAATGGGCCGAAAGGTAAACGTGATGAGTGGCACTGGACCGACAGGCGTGCCCGATCGACGCTGTCGACCGACGCAGTCTTGTGCGCGCTCCGTTCATTACCGCCACTTCGTAACGGCGACAACGCAATTGAAGTCGACCCCGTTTCGAGTCGTCGAATACTCGGTACCTGTCCAACCTGCCGAATGTACGGAGCATTTCGTCTCCGTCGTACTGTCCGGTCGTGTACTCGGCGGACGCCCCCCGACCTTTGCCGCGCAACGCAATTCGGGTCGAGAGCACGGAACGGGTCGGCCATAGCCGACTTCGCCACGCTCGCAGGCCTTCTCGCGCACGAGGCGCATGCATCAGCCGGGCGTGACGACGATCTCGTCGAACACGATTTCTCCGGCCGCGTCGGATTCGGCGAGGTCGATGACAGCATCGAGGGACCAGCCGTGGTCGCCGTCCGGATCTTCGAGTACTTGGCGGACCGTGGTGGATTCCGCACCGACGTTCAGGGTGAACAGCGCCGGCCCGCGAGCCGAGGGGCCGGTGCCGATGAACCCGTACTCGGCGAAGAACGGCTCCAATTCCTCCTCCCAATCCGGCCCGTCGTCCAGGTCGTCGAGCGCGTTCCATTGACGACGCGCCGCCAGATCGACCCTTCGAAAGATCGCGTTACGGGCCAGGATTCGGAAAGCCCGTGGATTCGCCGAGATCGGACGCGGCGCATCGGACCCGTACGCCTCGACCAGGGCTTCCGGTTCGGCACCGGGATCGGTCAGGTTCTCCCACTCGTCGAGCAGGCTGGAATCGACTTGCCGAACCAGCTCGCCCAGCCACTCGGTGATGTCTTGGACCTCCTCGGTGCGCGATTCCGGCGGAACCGTCTGGCGCAGAGTGCGGTACGCGTCGGCGAGGTAGCGCAGTACCAAGCCCTCCGAGCGCATGAGGCCGTAGTGACTGATCAGCTCCGCGAAGGTCATCGCGCGCTCGACCATGTCACGGACGACGGACTTGGGCGACAGGCCCACCTCGGAGAGCCACGGGTGAGACCCGCGGTAGATCTCGAAGGCCGGAACGAGCAGCTCGGCAAGGGGTTTCGGCCAGGTGACCTCTTCGAGGAGTTCCATCCGCTCGTCGTACTCGATGCCGTCGGCCTTCATCTGGGCCACCGCTTCGCCGCGTGCGGCATGTTGCTGCGCCATCAACACCTGCCGAGGATCGTCGAGCGTCGACTCGATGATCGACACCACGTCGAGCGCGTGGGTGGGGGAGTCGACGTCGAGCAACTCGAACGAGGCCACCGCGAACGTCGACAACGGCTGATTGAGCGCGAAGTCCGGCTGCAAGTCCACCGTCAGCCTGGCATGGCGCCCGTCCGCGTCCGGCTCGGCCAACTGTTCGACGATTCCGGCCTCCACCAGGCCGCGGTACAGCGACAGCGCACGCAGGATGTGCTTGCGCTGAGCCGGCCGGGTCTCGTGGTTGTCCTCGAGCAGATGACGCATCGCGTGGAAGCAATTGCCCGGCCGCGCAATGACATTGAGCAACATCGCATTGCTGACCGAGAACCGGGACGTCAACGGCTCCGGGCTCGCCGCGATGATGCGCTCGAACGTCGGCTCGCCCCACGAGACGAAGCCGTCGGGTGCCTTCTTGCGCTGTACCCGCTTGAGCTTCTTCGGGTCGTCACCGGCTTTGGCCACGAGCCGCGCATTCTCGATGTCGTGCTCGGGTGCCTCGACCACGACGGTGCCGAGGGTGTCGTACCCCGCGCGGCCCGCGCGTCCCGCGATCTGATGGAACTCGCGCGCTCGAAGCTTGCGTGTTCTGATGCCGTCGTATTTGGTGAGTCCGGTGAACAGCACGGTCCGGATGGGAACGTTGATGCCCACGCCCAACGTGTCGGTACCGCAGATCACCTTCAACAGACCGTCCTGCGCCAGTTTCTCCACCAGCCTGCGGTACTTGGGAAGCATGCCGGCGTGATGCACCCCGATACCGTGACGAACCAGTCTGGACAGCGTCGACCCGAAGCCGGTGGTGAAGCGGAAATTGCCGATGGCCTCGGCTATCGCGGCCTTCTCTTGCTTGGACGCGACATTGATGCTCGTCAGGGCCTGAGCGCGTTCGAGTGCCGCTGCCTGGGTGAAGTGCACGACGTACACCGGTGCCAGGTGCGTCTGCACCAGCTCCTCGATCGTTTCGCCGATCGGGGTGGTGACATACGAGAACATCAACGGGACAGGCCGCTCGGTACCGGAGACGACGGTGGTCGTGCGGCCGGTACGTCGGGTCAGATCGTCGCGGAAGAACGAGACGTCGCCCAACGTCGCCGACATGAGCAAGAACTGGGCGTTCGGCAGTTCGATCAGAGGTACCTGCCAGGCCCACCCCCGGTCCGGCTCGGAGTAGTAGTGGAACTCGTCCATGATCACTTGGCCGATGTCGGAGTCGGCGCCCTGCCGCAGTGCCAGGTTCGCGACGATCTCGGCAGTGGCGCAGATGATCGGCGCACCGGAATTGACCGACGCGTCGCCGGTCATCATGCCGACGTTCTGCGCTCCGAAGATCTCGCACAGGGCAAAGAACTTCTCGCTGACGAGCGCCTTGATCGGCGCGGTGTAGAAACTGCGAATGCCTGCGGCCATGGCCGCGAAGTGGGCGCCGATGGCGACCATGGACTTTCCGGAACCGGTCGGCGTGGCCAGGATGACGTTGGATCCCGACACCAGCTCGATCAGCGCCTCTTCCTGCGCGGGATACAGCGTCAGGCCCCGGTCCGAAGCCCAGGTGGTGAACGTATCGAACAGGACGTCCGGGTCCACGCCGTCGGAGGTGGCGGCGGAAACGTCGGGTATCAGTTCGGTGAGGAGCACCTCTACAGGCTATGTGTCGGTGACGGCGGTTCCCGAATCGACACCGAACGCCTGCGACGGGAGCGTCAGGTCGCGCTTCGCTCGTCGGACCCCATGGCCCCGAGCACGGCCATCCTGGTGCTCGAGCTGCCGCTGATCATGTCCTCGCCGACGCCGGTGATGAGCAGGTTGCGCCAGCGCACCTCGTCGAAACTGAGCGAGGGAGTCGAGTCGATGAAGTCCTCGAGGACCTGAAGGAAGCGCATCGGATCGTCGCGAAACGGGAAGTGTCCGGAATTGTCGAACACTTCCAGCTTCGAACCGGGCATGGCGGAATGAGCCAGCCGGGCGTGCGCCACCGGGATCACCGAGTCCTGTTCACCCCAGACCAGCAGCACCGGCAGGTTCTCGGTGAGATAGCAGCGGTCCAGCATCGTGACCACCTGGCCACGCCAGTCCACCACGGCACGCAACGTCCGTAGGTAGGCCTCGTACGTCGTCGGTGCAGGCAGTTCGCTCAGCACTCGGATCAGATCGGGGGTGTCGTGCAGCATCGACCCCGGTCGCAGTGGGGAGCTGTGCAGTTTGCTCAACAGGCCGCCGGCCAGCTTGACCGCCGGTATCGCGCCCGGCAAGCGCAGCAGCTTCACCGCCTCGGACAGGAACGGCATCGACGCCAGTCGCAGAAGGGGGTGCACGTCCTTGGTCACTCCGCCCGAGGACACCAACGCGAGGCGATCGACCATGTGCGGGAACTGATAGGCGAACTGCATCGCCACCCCGCCGCCGAGCGAGTGGCCCACCACGGTGACGTGCTCGATGCCCAGAACGGACATCAGATCGCGCATACCGTTGGCGTACGCGGCAACGGAGTAGTCGGCCCGAGGTTTGTCGGAGCGGCCGTGGCCCAGGAGATCGGGTGCGATCACCGTGTAGCTCTTGGCGAGGTGCGGGATGACCTCGTTCCACGTCTCGGAATTGTCACCGATCCCGTGGATCAGCAGCAGCACAGGGCCTTCACCGGCCATGCGAAAGGCCCGCCGATAGCCGTGAATGGTCCGAAAGATCAGCCGCGGTTCCTCGTCGGGAACCGGCCGGAGCTTACGACTGCGCGGAGTAGTGGACATTCGCGCCTCCTGATTCCCTGGTGCGCCGACGTACGGCGCAGTACGGCGTCGCTGCTCACGAGAGCGCAGCAACACAGACGACGGTTGTGTGTTGCTACGACTCTCGCACGAGATCGCGCTCGGGGCAGAGCATCGGGCGTATTGCGGGTTACAGGTATGTTGCGATCCGCCGGGGCTGTCGCATATGACTGGATCCCACTGCTTTCGCTGTGACCAGCTCCACAACTACCGGGGTGCTTGCCCGTCTCCGTCGTCGAGGCCGGCCTGCTCGGCCAGGAACCGCTCGAACTCGGCACCCAGCTCGTCGCCGCTGGGGAGCGGCTCGTCACTGGCCAACAGCGTGGACTGTTGTTCCTGCGCGGCGACATACGTGTCGTACTGGCGCTCGAGTGCCTGTACGACCGACTGCACTTCCTCGTTTCCGGTGATGTGCTCGTTGACCTGCTCCCGGACGCGAGCCGCGGCCTCGCCCAACGCTGCCAACGGTAGATCGAGCTCGGCGGCCTCACCGACGTTCTCGAGCAGCGTTTCCGCAGCCCCCGGGTAGTCCGTCTGCGCGAGATAATGCGGGACGTGTACCGAGAACCCCATCGATTCGTGGCCGTGCTGTGCCATCCGTAGTTCGAGCAAGGACGACGCACTACCGGGCACCTGCAGCTCGCCCGCCCAGCTGTTGCCTTCCTTGACCAACGCCCTGTCGCTCGCGTGCGCGGTGACGCCCAGCGGGCGGGTGTGCGGAATGGCCATCGGAATGGAGCCGAGACCGATCGTGCGCCGCACTCCGAGCTGCTCGGCAAGCAGTCGCACTGCCGTCGTGAACTTCTCCCATCGCAGATCGGGCTCCATGCCTGCCAGAAGAAGGAAGGGGGTCCCCACGTTGTCCTTGACGGCGTACAAGTTGAGCTCGGGAGCGTCGTAATCCGAGAAATGATCGGACTTGAACGTCATGGTCGGCCGACGGGACCGGTAATCGATCAACTCGTCGACATCGAAGGAGGCCACCAGCTCGGTTTCGAGACTCTCCCGCAGATGGGTCGTCGCAAGCTTCACGGCATGGCCGGCGTCGGAGAATCCTTCCAGCCCGTGCACCAGCACGGGCCCGACTCCGTCGTTGGAGAAAATCTGAGGTGCCGGAAATTCCAGCTCGTACATCTTCGACTGTTCGGTCATGGCCGGGCCCCTTTCGGATCGACTCGTCGATGCCTCGACGCGAGCATCGGGTCAGAATACGCGGACCGTCTGCTCGAGCCGCATACACGCCGACGTCGATCGTGGTGAATCACTACCCGACAGAACAACCGCGGAACCGTCGTTCATTCCCGGTCGGCGATTCGGCCCCCGCGTCGACGCATCAGCGGTCGAAATTTGCCAGGGCTCGGATCTTGTTGGTGACGTCCAGTGCGGCGACCTTGTACGCCTCGGACAACGTCGGGTAGTTGAAGACCGCATCGACCAGGTAGTCGACGGTGCCGCCGCACCCCATGACGGCCTGACCTATGTGCACCAGATCCGTGCCTCCCGAACCGAAGATGTGCACGCCGAGAATCGAACGGTCCTCGGTGGAGACGAGCAACTTGAGCATCCCGTACGAGTCCCCGGCGATCTGGCCACGGGCGAGTTCGCGGTATCGCGACACACCGACCTCGTAAGGAATGGATCCCTTCGTCAGATCGACCTCCGTCGCGCCGACGTACGAGACCTCGGGGATGGAGTAGATGCCGATCGGTTGGACGTCGGTGAGCTGCGCGCTCGGTTCCCCGAACGCGTGATACGCCGCCAACCTGCCCTGATCCATCGACGTCGCCGCCAACGCCGGAAACCCGATGACGTCGCCGACGGCATAGATGTGGTCCACCTTGGTCTGAAAATGCTCGTCGACGAAGATGCGCCCACGGGCGTCCGCTTCGAGGCCCGCGTTCTCGAGTTCGAGGGGCGTGGTCAGCCCCTGGCGACCCGCCGAGTACATCACCGTCTCCGCCGGGATGCGTTTGCCGCTGGCAAGGGTCGTCACCGTGCCGTTCGGCCCGACGTCCACCGCGGTGACTGCTTCACCGAAGCGGAACGTCACCGCGAGATCGCGGAGGTGGAACTGCAGGGATTCGATGATCTCGCGATCGCAGAAGTCGAGCATCGAATCGCGTTTCTCGACGACGGTCACCTTGGTGCCCAGGGCGGCGAACATCGAGGCGTACTCGATGCCGATCACGCCGGCACCCACGACGACCATCGACGCCGGGATGAACTCCAAGTTCAGAATGCCGTCGGAGTCCAACACCCGGTAGTCGTCGAATGCGACGTCGGCGGGTCGCGCGGGGGCGGTGCCGGTGGCGATCACCACGTTGGCGGCCGAGACCGTGATGCGCTCGCCCCGGGCCTCGTCCTCGATGACGATGGTGTGTGCATCCAGAAACCTGCCGACCCCGGTGATCAGCTCGATGCGGTTACGGAGCAGTTGCGAGCGCACCACCTCGATTTCCTTACCGATCACATGCTGGGTTCGGGCCAGCAGGTCGGCGGGAGTGATGTCGGCCTTGACGCGGTAGCTCGCGCCGTACAGCTCTCGCTGATTCATCCCCGTCAGATAGAGAACGGCTTCTCGGAGTGTCTTGGACGGAATGGTTCCGGTGTTGACGCACACGCCGCCGAGCATGTGGCCCTTCTCCACGATCGCCACTCGCTTTCCGAGCTTCGCGGCCGCGATCGCGGCCTTCTGGCCGCCGGGGCCCGAGCCGATGACCACCAGGTCGTATTCCATGGGTGCAGACATCGTTCATAGGTACCGCTCGCACGAGAAGACTGTGTGCCCGCTCGGTCACGAGCGTGTGAATTCCGCGGCTCGTCCCACCGAACGAATGCAGATGTCGCCACGTGACGATGCGTTGTGCGAGGCTGAACCGAGCACGCAACACACGATTTTCAGTGGAGGAATACATGCCGCAGCAGGTCCGCGCCGTCGTCGCCAAGAGCAAAGGCGAGCCCGTCTCGATCGAGACGATCACCATTCCCGATCCCGGCCCGAACGATGTCGTGGTCACCATCGCCGCGTGCGGGGTGTGTCATACCGATCTGCATTACCGCGAGGGCGGCATCAACGACGAGTTCCCGTTCCTGCTCGGCCACGAAGCCGCAGGCACCGTCGAAGCGATCGGCGACGCTGTCACTCATGTCGAGGTCGGTGATGTCGTGGTGTTGAACTGGCGGGCGGTGTGCGGGGAATGCCGAGCCTGCAAGAAGGGCACCCCCTGGTATTGCTTCGACACCCACAATGCGTCGCAGAAGATGACTCTCGCCGACGGCACCGAACTCTCTCCGGCGTTGGGGATCGGGGCGTTCGCCGACAAGACCCTCGTCCACGAAGGCCAGTGCACCAAGGTCGACCCGGACTCCGATCCGGCGGTGGTGGGGTTGCTCGGGTGCGGGGTGATGGCCGGGTTGGGTGCGGCGATGAACACCGGGAACGTTTCCCGCGGGGATTCGGTGGCGGTGATCGGGTGCGGCGGTGTCGGTGATGCTGCGATCGCCGGGGCCCGCCTGGCGGGGGCGTCGACGATCATCGCCGTCGACCGCGACAAGAAGAAACTCGACTGGGCTCTCGATCTCGGTGCCACGCACACGGTCGATGCCTCGCAGGTCGATGCCGTCGAGGCCATCCAGGAGCTGACGGGTGGGTTCGGGGCGGATGTGGTCATCGATGCCGTCGGTCGTCCGGAGACGTGGAAGCAGGCGTTCTACGCCCGCGATCTCGCCGGGACCGTCGTCCTCGTCGGGGTGCCGACGCCGGAGATGACGGTGGAGATGCCGTTGATCGATTTCTTTTCCCGGGGTGGGTCGTTGAAGTCGTCGTGGTACGGCGATTGTCTGCCGGAGCGGGATTTTCCGATGTTGGTCGATCTGTACGAGCAGGGTCGGTTGCCGCTCGAGAAGTTCGTGACCGAACGGATCGGTCTCGGTGATATCGAGGCTGCGTTCGAGAAGATGCATCAGGGCACGGTGCTGCGTTCGGTGGTGGTCCTGTGAGTTGGCAGTTGCGGGTCGAGAAGGTGGTCACGTCGGGGACGTTCGCGCTCGATGGTGGCGAGTGGGAGGTCGACAACAACATCTGGTTGGTCGGTGACGACGACGAGGTGGTGATCGTCGATGCTGCGCATACGGCCGGTCCGATCGTCGATGCTGTCGCCGGTCGGCAGGTGCGGGCGATCGTGTGTACGCATGGTCACAACGATCATGTGACGGTCGCGCCGCAGTTGTCGGGGGAGTTGGATGCGCCGATTCTGCTGCATCCGGCCGATGACGTGTTGTGGGAGCAGACGCATCCGGGCATCGGGCATTCGGTGCTCGAGGACGGTCAGCGGATCACCGTCGCGGGGACGGAGATCGTGGCGTTGCACACTCCCGGTCATTCGCCGGGGTCGAGTTGTCTGTATCTGCCCGAGGCCGGTCAGTTGTTCTCGGGGGACACGTTGTTCTCCGGTGGGCCCGGTGCGACGGGTCGGTCGTATTCGGATTTCCCGACGATCATCGGCTCGATCCGGGATCGGTTGTTCGCGTTGCCCGCCGAGACCCGGGTCAACACCGGGCACGGAGACGGGACGAGTATCGGGGACGAGTCCCCGCACCTGGAGGAATGGATAGCCCGCGGGAACTGACACCGACGACACTGCCGTAGCTCGCCTGCCGCGTTCGAGGTAGGTGGAATGAGACAGTGGTGGGGACGCCGAAGCGCTCGCTGCGGCGTCCCCACGAACTCGAAGAGGACTTCACGTGAGCCGCGCCGCACAGACCCGCCTGACCATCGCTGCCACGTCGGCGGCGATCGGAGCATTCGTGCTGGTGGGGTGCAGCTCGACCGTCACCGGAACAGCCGAGCCCACTGCCGGTGGCACCACCGCATCGCAGCCCGACACGGACCTGAACACACTGCTCATCGACCCGGCGAGCTTCCCGGCCCCGTACGACGCGTTGGTTTTGCCTCAGCAGGCCATCTCGCAGGCCGCTCCCGATCTCAGCGGAATACCGGCCGGCGCCGAGGTCAGCCCGGCGGGGTGCAAACCAGCGGACCAGGACTTCGGCCCGACCGGTACGGCGATGATCGTCGGCACCGACAACGACAGTCGATCCACGATCTCCATCGAACTGACCGCTGTCGACCAGCCGCTCTCGGCGCGCAAAGAGCAGCTCGAACAGTGCGGCGAAGTGACCGCAACCAAGTCCGGTGCCACCTCCACGGTCACGTCCACGCTGACACCCGCACCGCCGATAGACGCTGACGACACACTCGCCGTGCGGCAGACCGTCTCGTCGGGCACCGGCGGGGATGCCGTCACCCAGTCGATGTTGACCCTGATGGCGCAGGTCGACGACGTGCGGATCTCGGCGACATTCATGTCCTTCGGGTCCGCCACACCTGATGCAATGACGTTGGACGAGCTGTTCACGGCCGCGGTGCAGAAGGTGAACCAGAGCTGACGTTCTCCCGCCGCGGTGGCGGCCTCTCTAGCAGAGCCGACCGACACGGTCCGCTCGGCGGAGGCGGGTGGACGCCGTTTCATCCACAGAGAGTCCGGCATGCACAGGGTGCTGCTCGGCCCCTGGTCGAGCCGGGAAGGCACCACGGAGCCTCGTAAGACTTCGAGGCATGTACACACCGACGAACTCCCACGACCCCTTCTCCGGTCGACACCGCGTACGGATCGGTGACGCGAGCGAACTGTTGGCCGCGATCCCGGCGATGCTCGGCTTCGATCCCCATCGATCGATGGTGCTGATCGCGCTCGAGGACGGCGGCACCAGCATCGGCCCGACGATGCGGCACGACCTCGTGCTGGCCGGCGAACACACCGATCGACGTGCGGGTAGCGACACTCGCGCCACGCCGGACATGCTCGACGTCATCGACTACCTGGCGGGCTACTGCGCATTCGAGAACATCGTCTCGGTGATCGCTGTGTTCGTCGACGACAGACTCGGCCGCAACGAGCGAACGCACTACACACTCGACGTTCAGGATCTGGTGAACGAGCTCGAGGTCACCCTCCCGACGTTCGGTGTGCGGCTCGAAGCCGCCTTCGCAACCTCGGCCATTGCCGATGCCGCGCACTGGTGGTCGCTACAGGGACCACGGCAGCACGGTCGTATGGCCGATCCGACGGCATCGCCGCTGACGGTGGCCAGAGTGCTGGACGGCTATCCGGTGCGACGCTCGAGAGACGAGCTCGCCGAATTCATCGCACCCGGCCCGGTCGAGACGGTGCAGGCAGTCGCCGCCGAGATGGCAAGGTTTCGGCGCAGCGGTGCACTGTCGCTGACCGACCACCTGACAGCGGTGTTGTCCTACCTCGCGCGGTCTCCCTACGACTCCGAGCTCGAGACCACCGACTTCGCGCGGGTCGCCGTCGCGATCGGGCATGTGCAAGTCCGGGACGCGGTGCTGGCACTGACTCTCGGTGAGGATGCAGATGTCGTCGAGGAATTCTGGGCGCACCTCGTCCGTGTGGTTCCGAACCGCGAAAGAGCAATAGCAGCAACACTTCTCGCGTTCAGTTCCTACGTGCGAGGAGACGGACCGATGGCCCGAATCGCGATCGATGCGGCCCTGAAGGCAGACAGCTCCCACAGTTTGGCGTCGCTGTTGGACCGGTCGCTCAGTGTCGGTGCCAGTCCTGCCCTGGTTCGCGAAGTCGCCGAGAGTGGGTTCGCCTGTGCGCGAGCCTGTGGCATTCGGCTACCGGGCGACCCGTTCGGTCGACGCTGATCTGGAATCTGCTCAGCGAGCCGCGTGAGAACGGTCGCCGAGCTGCTGCAGAAAGTCCCACGCATCGGACACGATGCGATCGAGATCGGTCAACTCCGGCGTCCAATGCAGTTCCTCGACGGCACGGGCGCTCGATGCGATCAGCACGGCCGGATCACCGAGCCTGCGGGGCGCATGTTCGACGGCAATGGGCAGTCCGGTGACGCGCTTGCACGACGAGATGACCTCGTCGACGGAGAATCCCGTTCCGCTGCCGAGGTTGTAGATGGAGTGCCGACCGGGCTGGGCGGCATCGACGGCGAGGATGTGTGCTTCGGCGAGATCGGCGACGTGGATGTAATCGCGGACGGCTGTGCCGTCGGGAGTGGGCCAGTCCGTGCCGAACACCGAGATCTTCTCTCGCTGACCGAGGGCGACCTGTAATACGAGGGGGATGAGATGGGTCTCGACGACGCGGTTCTCACCGAAACCCTTGTATGCGCCGGCCACGTTGAAGTACCTCAGACTGGTAGCGGCGAGACCGTAGGCCGCTGCATACGAGGTGATGGCGTGGTCGATCGCGAGTTTCGTCGCACCGTACGGGTTGGTGGGACGGGTGGGGTCGTCCTCGGTGATGGGAGTCTTCTCGGGCTCACCGTAGGTGGCCGCGGTGGAGGAGAACACCAACTTGGGGGTGCCGGAGGACCGGATCGCGTCCAGAAGAGCCAGGGACGTCACTACGTTCCCACTCCAGTACTTGTCCGGCGACACAACCGACTCGCCCACCAACGACTGCGCTGCGAAATGCAGAACTGCATCGAAGTCGCCGCCCGTCAATACTTCCGCCGCGACGTCTTTGATGTCACCCTCGACGAAAGTGACCCCGGCGGGAACGGCATCCCGATTACCGGTGGACAGGTTGTCCACGACGACGACCTCATGGCCGCGTTCGTCGAGTACCGCCGCGCACACACTGCCGACGTACCCTGCACCACCGGTAACGAGAAGCTTCACTGTTCGATCTCCCTCACACGCGGCAGAGGCCGTCCGTGGGAAGAGATCAGACCTTCTTCACCTGAACGGCATGCGCCATTTCGTCGGATATGTCGACACCACTGTGTCCTGGCACCGTGATCGTCACCGACCCGGGCTTGGCTTCGACTGTAACCCGGGCATCGGGAACCACGCCCGCCTCGCGTAGCTGAGCGATGACCTCGGGGTCGGACTGAACGTGCTCGGCCAAGCGGCGAACGACGACCGCCGTAGGCTCGCCGAGCGGTACGTCGGTGAGACGAATGAGAGCCTCCGGTGCCAGTGTCGTCTGACCCAGGCCCAGCTCCGCCAGACCAGGGATCGGATTACCGTAGGGCGAGGTCGTCGGGTTGTTCAACACGGTGACCAAGCGGCGCTCGACCTCCTCGCTCATCACGTGTTCCCAACGGCACGCCTCGGCGTGCACATCTTCCCAGCGCAGTCCGATGATGTCGACGAGCAGACGCTCCGCGAGACGGTGCTTGCGCATGACCGCGACGGCCAAGCTGCGGCCCTTCTCGGTCAGCTCCAGATGCCGGTCGCCGGCGACGGACAGAAGACCGTCGCGCTCCATTCGGGCGACGGTCTGACTGACGGTGGGACCACTCTGCTCCAGCCGCTCGGCGATCCGCGCGCGGAGCGGGATGACGCCTTCTTCTTCCAAATCGTAGATCGTCCGGAGGTACATCTCCGTGGTGTCGACCAGATCCTTCACACTCAACCCCTTCGTCGGGTTCGATCCTACCGTCAGCGGCTCTGAATCGGCGCTGCACCCGATGGCGGCGGGCGCGGCGCATCACAACCCCGGAAGCCGCTCGCCGTGGCGCGTCACAACCGGGTACCGAAGACAACACCGGAACCCGGCAACACCATCCCGCGCGGCAACGTAGTTTTGTCCGTATGTCTGATCAGGCGACACGCGCCGCCGTATCCATTCCGAACCGTCCCGAGGACATCGTCGTGTGGAGCGCGGACTATCTCGGTTACCGGTGGAGCGACGACCATCCGATGAACCCGACGCGGCTCGATCTGACGATGGCCCTCGCCACCGATCTCGGTGTGTTGGCGGGCGTGGAGCTCGTCGAACCGTCGGCGGCACCGGACTCGGAGCTGCTGCGCTTTCATACCAGCGCGTACATCGAGGCCGTCAAGCGCGCGCCGTCGCAGGGTCCGGCCCTGCGAGACCCCGACGACGTCGTCCACGGTCTCGGTTCCGACGACAACCCGGTGTTCGAGCACATGCACGAAGCCAGCGCGATGCTGACCGGCGGCTCCTTGGCGGCCGCGCGGGAGATCGCGTCGGGGCGGGCCAGGAGAGCCGTGAGTATCGGCGGTGGAATGCACCACGCGATGGCCGATTGGGCCTCGGGCTTCTGCGTCTACAACGACGCCGCCATCGCGATTTCGTGGTTGCTGGACAACGGGTTCGATCGCATCGCCTACATCGACGTCGACGCACACCACGGCGACGGCGTCCAAGCAGCGTTTCTCGGTGATCCTCGGGTTCTGACGGTTTCGCTGCACCAGCACCCGGCAACACTGTGGCCGAACACCGGATGGTCGACGGAGGTAGGAACCGAACGCGGCGAGGGTTCCTCGATCAACGTCCCGCTGCTGCCCGGTACCGCGGATCGGCTCTGGCTCCGTGCATTTCATGCGATCGTTCCGGGCGCGATCGGAGCGTTCCGGCCGCAGATCATCGTCAGTCAATGCGGCGTCGACAGTCACCGCGAGGATCCGCTTGCAGATCTCGCGCTCACCGTCGACGGGCAGAATGCGGCCTTCCTGGCGATGCGCGACCTTGCGGACCGATACTCGGAGGGTCGGTGGTTGGCCGTCGGGGGAGGCGGGTACGGCCTCGTTCGGGTGGTTCCACGGGCCTGGACTCATCTGATCGCCGCTGCCCTCGGCCGCGACATCGATCCGATGGCACCCCTACCCGACACCTGGCGCGAGCGAGTGAGAACCATGGCACCGAGCGTGGATCTGCCCCAGACCATGGGCGACGGTGGGGATGTCGACTATCCCGCCTGGGACGGTCCCGGCGGATCGTTGGCCGGAACGGACGGCACCGACCGGGCACTCGAACGCGTCGACTCGGCCATCATCGCCACTCGTCGAGCAGTGTTTCCGCTGCTCGGACTCGATCCGGAGGACCCGCGTGACTGATTCCACCGGTACCGACCCGGCCGCCGAACAGGCCGCCGCGACAGACGAGAAGAGCAGCAAGGAACTGGCGCGAGAGCGCGCGGAAACAGAGTTTCCGCGGCACTGGGTCGCCGACGTTCTCACGTCGGACGGCGGCGTCGTGCACCTGCGGCCCATCGTGCCCTCGGACTCCGAGGCCATCGTGGCTTTTCACGGACGACTGTCGGAGCGCACCAGATACCTTCGGTACTTCGGCCCCTATCCGACGATGCCGCAGCGGGACGTTCTGAACTTCACCACTGTCGACCATCACGACCGCGTGGCCTTCGTTGCAGTACTGGGCGACGACATCATCGCGGTCGGCCGTTACGAGCGGCTACCCGAGGGCGACGGCAACTCGGCCGAGGTTGCATTCGTCGTCGCCGACGCCCACCAGGGCCGCGGACTCGGACCCATCCTGCTCGAGCACCTTGCGGGAGCGGCCGCCGAGAACGGCGTCAACATGTTCGTCGCCGAGGTACTTGCCGAAAACCGCAACATGGTCACCGTGTTCCGGGAGGCCGGATATCAGGTCAGCCGTTCCTTCGAGGGCGGCGTCCTACGGCTGGAATTCGCGATCGATCCGAGCGAGGCATTGCTGTCGGTGCGAAACTCTCGCGAGCGCGCAGCCGAGGCCCGTAGCGTTCGCAACGTACTCAGCCCTCGATCGGTCGCCGTGATCGGCGCATCGACCGACAGCTCCAAGGTGGGCAACGCGGTGCTGGCGAACCTGCTCGCCGGTAACTTCACGGGCCCGGTGTACCCCGTCAACGCCGACCACCGCTCGGTGCGCGGTGTGCGCGCGTACGCCACGGTGCACGACATCCCGGACCCGGTCGACCTTGCTATCGCGGCGGTTCCGGCCGATGCCATCGACGCGGTGCTCGACGACTGCCTGGACAAAGGTGTCAAAGCGCTGCTCGTGGTGTCGGGTGGATTCGGCGAGACCGGGCCTGCGGGGCAGGAGAGCGAGCGCAGGCTGGTGCTCGCCGCCCGTGCCCACGGGATGCGATTGATCGGGCCCAACGCGCTCGGCGTCGCGAACACCGACCCTGAGTTCGGGTTGAACGCCACATTGGCGCCGCATCTGCCGACCCCGGGCAACGTCGGCTTCTTCTGCCAGTCCGGCGCGCTCGGCATCGCAATTCTCGACGAGGCAGCCAATCGCCGACTGGGTCTGTCGACGTTCGTCTCTGCCGGCAACCGAGCGGACGTCTCGGGCAACGACCTGTTGCAGTACTGGGACTCCGACCCGGCGACCGAGGTGATCCTGCTGTACCTGGAGAGCTTCGGAAATCCCCGCAAATTCACCCGAATCGCTCGACGGGTCGCGCGCAGCAAGCCGATCATCGCGGTCAAGAGCGGCCGCGGAGCCGTACCACCCGCACACGCCATCGGTGCCGACATCGACGATTCCATCGTCCGAGCGTTGTTCGCCCAAGCCGGAGTGATCCAGGTCGACACCATCTCTGAACTGTTCGACTGTGCAGTACTGTTCGGCAACCAACCCTTGCCGGCCGGCCCACGCGTGGCCGTCGTGGGCAACTCCACGGCCCTGGGAGTCCTGGCCGTCGACGCCGCTCGCGCCAAAGGCTTGCATGCCGATATCCCGACCGACGTCGGACCGCAGGCCGGTCCCGAGGATTTTGCCGCGGCCGTCTCGTCGGCACTGGCCGCCTCCGACATCGATGCAGTGATCGTCGTGTTCGTGCCCCCGGTCGCGGTCGAGGTAGAACCGTTCGCGACTGCGCTGGGCAATGCGGTCCGGGGATCCGACAAGCCGGTGCTGTCGACATTCCTTGCCACCGAAGGTATCCCGGATGTGCTGGCTGTACGCGGGCCCGGCGGGCACCCGGTTCGGGGCTCGGTTCCGTCGTACTCGAGCCCCGAACGAGCCGTGGCGGCACTCGCTGCCGCGTGGCGGTATTCGTCGTGGCGCTCACGGCCGGTGTCGAATCTGGTTCGGCCCAAGAGCATCGACGGCGATCGCGCCAAGCAGCTGGTCCGGGATTGGCGTTCGGCAGGTGGCCAAGGGCGCTGGCTGTCGGATTTCGAGACTGCCGAGCTGTTGGCCTGTTACGGCCTCGATGTCGTGGCGTTCCGCGCCGTCACCGACGAGAACGAGGCCGTCGCGGCGGCCGACGAACTGGGGTACCCGGTTGCCGTGAAGGCGACAGGGAAGCGGTGGCGGCACCGGCCCGATCTGGGCGGTGTTCGCTTGGACGTCGCCGACGCCTCGGCAGTCCGTGTGGCATACCGCAACCTGGCGGCCGAGTCCGGAGAGCCGCTACTGCACGTCCAGCGCATGGCAGTCAAGGGAATCGGCTGCGTGGTGCGGGTTCAGGACGACCCGTCGTTCGGATCGCTCATCTCGTTCGGTCTGGCCGGAGTGATCTCGGATCTGTTGGGCGACCGTGCCTACCGTGTGCTGCCGTTGACCGAGGACGAAGCGGCACAGTTGATCGACGCGCCGAAGGCTGCTCCGCTGTTGTCGGGCTACCGAAACGCCGTGCCGGTCAACAAGAGTGCGCTGATCGACCTCGTCCAGCGCATATCTGCGCTGGCCGAGGACATTCCCGACATCCGTGAGATTTCTTGCGAACCGGTGCTGGCATCCGCCGACGGCGCATACATCACCGATGCGCGAGTACGAATCGGGCCCGAACCGACGAAGGCAGACCTGGGTCCTCGACGATTGCGTTGACGAGGACTGCGTCGCCGAAAACGAGAGAAGCGGCGACCGAGCCGACGTCCCGAAGGGAAAGAACGTCGGTTCGGCCACCGCGTCGGATGGCGCGAACGGGAGTGGTCACCGTCGCTCCACCGGTCGGAGAACCGGAATCAGCTGGCGTACGAACGCAACTTCTCGGCGCGGTCACCCTGGCGAAGCTTGACCATCACCTCGCGCTCGATCTGACGTACGCGCTCGCGAGACAGTCCGAAGAGCTTGCCGATCTGATCGAGGGTGCGCGGCTGGCCGTCGTCCAAGCCGTAGCGCAGACGAATGACCTGCTGCTCACGTTCGTCGAGGGTACCGAGCACGACGCGAACATCGCTGTGCAGCAGCCCGGCGATGACGGCGTTCTCGGCGGACGTGGCTTCCGAGTCCTCGATGAAGTCACCCAGCGGCGCTTCCTCGTCGCTACCCACCGGCATGTCGAGGCTGACCGGATCCCGGCTGTGGTCGAGCAGATCCGCAATCTTCTCGACTGCGATGCCCGATTCACTCGACAGCTCTTCGTCGGTTGCCTCGCGTCCGAGCTGCTGATGCAGCTCCCGCTTGATCCGGGCGAGTTTGTTGACCTGCTCGACGAGGTGGACAGGGAGCCGAATCGTTCGGCTCTGATCTGCCATGCCGCGAGTGATGGCCTGACGGATCCACCACGTTGCGTAGGTCGAGAACTTGAAGCCCTTCGCGTAGTCGAACTTTTCCATGGCGCGAATCAGGCCCAGGTTGCCCTCCTGGATCAGGTCGAGCAACGGCATTCCGCGACCTGTGTAGCGCTTGGCGAGCGAGACGACCAACCGGAGGTTTGCTTCGAGCAGATGGCTGCGCGCCGCGCTTCCGTCCCGCACGATGATGGCCAGGTTGCGCTTCTTGACTGCGCTCAACCGTTTCGTGTTCTCGAGAACCTGCTTGGCGTACAGACCTGCCTCGATCCTCTTGGCCAGGTCGACCTCTTCTTCAGCCGTCAGCAACGCGGTGCGGCCGATGCCGTTGAGGTACACGCGAACGAGATCGGCTGCTGGGCTCTGGGCGTCCAGATCGGCATCGGTGGGCCGCGGACGAATCGTGGTGCTGGGGCTGGTCATGACTTGCCTCCTGGTCGGTGGTGTCTCACAGGTTCAACGCTCGGGACACTCCGATAAGTTCCCACGCCGATCCTTGTGATACCCGCCTGACCAGGGAATACGGCGGGTCCGTCCTGAGAAGTTGCTGAGAACGTTCGCAGCGGGAACGGCAGCGCAGCCCCAGGCCCGTTCAGCGAGCCGGCAACACGAGTCCGTGCCGCACCAGACCCTGCATCAGCGTCACCGCATGCCCCGCCAGTTCGTCGGCATCCTCACCGTGCGCGGCGGCGAGCAGCTCGACCAGTTCGCCCACCGCGAGCCCATCCGGACGCAGGCCCGCCAGAAGCGCGGCACCGAGCTCGTCGACGTCGTGCTGCCACTGTGGTCCGTTTCCCCGGTGGACACGGATCGCCACTGGAGCCCAGCCCTCGTCGCCGGGAAGAAACACCCGTTCGAGCGCGGTGTTGGGGTCGAGAGTCAGTACCGAGTCGAGAATGTCGTTGTCACGGAGCCACTCGAGCCGAGAGAAATACTCGAGCGACTCGTTCCCGAGCGGGTCGGAGAACCCGTGCGTCAACTCCTCGGCGAGCAGATCCGTCGGAGAGTCCGTCTTGCGTAGATAGACGAACCCGAAACCGACGCCCTCGACACCCGCGGCGGCGAAATGATCGAGCCAGGACTGGGCCACCGCGGCCGCATCGGGGTCGCGCGGGTCCAAACCGCCGTCGCGCATCCAGGTGCCCACATACAGAGCGGGGTCTGCCACGTCACGCTCGACCACCCAGGCGTCGACGCCGTGGGCGGGAAGCCAGGACGCCACTCTCGTACGCCAGTCCTCGCCCTCGATGTGCACCCACGACGCGAGGATGGCAGCAGTCCCACCGAGGGTGAGGTGCTCGGGTGCCTGGGCGATCATCAATGCGCTCGCGCCGTCGAGGTCGAGGCCGGAATCTCGGTACGAGTGCAGTACTTCGGCTCGTCCCACGACGAACGGGGGATTGGCGACGATCCGATCGAACGTACGTCCGGCCACCGGCTCGAACCACGAACCGTGCAGCAATTCGACGTCGAGACCGTTGAGGGCCGTCGTCGCTGCCGCCAGATCCATCGAACGCGGGCTGATGTCGGTCGCGGTGACCGTCGTTGCGTAGTCGCACGCGTGGACGGCTTGGACGCCGCATCCGGTTCCGACGTCGAGGACGGTGTCCACTGGCGAGGTCGGTGTACCGCGCAACAACGACAGCGACGCCTGGCCGACGCCGAGCACATGATCGGTGGCCGTGTCGGCGACGCGCATGCTGCCGTCGGGATCGGAGACGATCCACCGGGTTCCGTGCCCGGCGTCGAGGGGCCGGATGTCGAGCAGGGTGCGCACCGTGGATCCGGTACGAGTGAGAATGCCGGCCGAGATGGCTTCGGGGACGGTCAGCGGTGCGAGAGCGGCCGCGACCTCGTCCTCGGGGCAGTCGTCGACCAGCAGGAACAATCGCACCAGGACACCCAGATCTCCGCCGCCGAGGCTCGCATTGCGGACCGGTACCGGTTCGCTGCGTCCCAGTGCGGCGTGGGCGTCGGAGCCCAGCAACCTCAGGACGCCGTCGGCGTCGTAACCCGCGCGATCGAAGGCTTCACGGAGGGCAGCGGCGGCAGCGACCAGTGGGGAGAGAGAAATCTGTGCGTTCACCGAGCAAGTGTCGCACCGCCTGTCGGCTTCCTGTCAGTCCTCGCCGGCTTCGATCACGCGGTGATTGCTCGATTCGATGGCCGGACTGTCGATGGTCCGGTAGTCGTACCGGCTCATTTCGTCCTTGGTACGCGGCGGCCGATCGTTCGCGATCAACACCGCCATCCATGGGAGCGGAATGGACAGACCGACGATCGCCATGGATATCCATGGGTTCATCCACATTCCGTATGCCAGTGCAGCGAGCACCAAGGCCGGTATGCGGAAGGACATGATGAACATGTACTTGCGGACACGCGCTTTGTGCTGCTCTTCCACCGACTGTTGCGCCTCGGTGATCAGGACGGGCCCATCCGGCGAGTCGCTGTACGCGCTTCCGTCGAACCCTGGGGTTCTCGTCATACCTCCACTGTGGCACTACCGCTCACAGATTGCATACGACGAGCTGTGCGACCGGTTCGAACACAGTGTGGCGACGGATTAATCTGTGTTCATGAGCACTCAGACGAAGGACCGTCCCGACATCGCTCCGGACGAAACCACCGACGATGACCGGCCGAAATTCTTCCATTACGTCAAGAAGAACAAGATCGCCGAGAGCGCCGTCATGGGTACCCATGTGGTAGCGCTGTGCGGCGAGGTGTTTCCGGTCACCAAGTCTGCAAAACCGGGCTCACCGGTGTGCCCGGACTGCAAGAAGGTCTACGAGGGCCTCAAGAAGGGCGAGTGACGGCTCACGTTCGAGGGTGACTCCGCCGGACCCGACCGTCACTGAGACGGTTCGGGCCGGTCGGATCGCTGCCGATCGCCGACCACTTTGATCGGGCCTGTGGCCAGACGCCGCGCTACCGCGGTCACCGGTCCCGACGGCTTGTCGTCCGCCGCTGCCTGCGCTGCGAGCCACTCACGCATTTGATCCATTCGGGTTGCTCTGGCCGGCCAGAACTCCTGGATCGTCGCGTTGAACTCGGCTCCGAGGACCACGGCGAAGCCGAGAAAGAACGTGAAGAGCAGAAACGCGATCGGAGTTGCCAGCGCACCGTAGGTGTAGCCGGTGCTGGTGACCCAGGTCAGGTACCGGCGGAGTACGGCGCTGGCAATCATGAAGAACACCCCGGCCAGCAGTGCTCCGCCGAGCAGACGATGCCAGGGCAGTGACGTGTGCAACGCCAGCTTGTACAACGTGGTCAGTCCGATGATCAGCAGCAAGCCGACGGCCGGGTAGTACAGGAAGTCGACGAGTTCGCTGCCGACGGTCAGCCACGAATCGGGCAATATCTGCTGGACGTACACCGGTCCGAGTGCGACGAGCGGAAGCACGAACACCGCGATGATCAGGAAGCCGACGTACAGGAGCAGCGCGAAGAACCGCTGCCAGACGGGATTTCGAGCGTCGGCCTGCCCGTGTGCTTCGACGATGGAGTCCACGAACGTCGAGATCGCCGACGAGCCCGCCCACAGCGAGAGCAGAAAGCCGACCGAGACGATTTCACCGCTGCCCTGTGCGAGGACGTCTCGGACGGTCGGCGCGATGATCTGATCGACGACACTGCTGCTGAAGAGCGTGTTGCTGAAGGTGATGATCTTCGACTCGATGATGTCGACGGTGTTGGGGCCGAACCATCCTCCGACGAAACCGAGACTGCCCAGCACCCCGAGCAGAAGGGGAGGTAGCGACAGCGTCTGCCAGAAGGCGGCGGTCGCGGCCTTGCTGAAGATCGAATCGTCCCAGGCCTTGCCGAGCGTGCGCAGAGTCACTTTCCACACCGCACGTAGCGGGTTTCTCGCCGACAATCGCGGCGGTGTGGGAGTTGGGCCTGCAGACTCGCTCATGGTGCCTCCAGCATTCCTGACCGATGCCGACTTCGCCTAACGACCGACGCGCCGTGTCGCGTCCGACATCACCCCAGCGATGCGGGATCCGTCGGTACGGAGCGATAGGCTCCTCGGCGGACACTGCAGGGCTACCGAGAGCGCGAGGAATTTACATCGATGCCAGGAACCGGCGGCCAGTGAGCGCTGACATGTTCGATCCCACACCACCATCCACCGATCAGACGGCTGCGCCCGTCGCCGGCGGGGCACCGCTACGTGCCTGGCAGCGACGCGCGCTGACGAAGTATCTCGTCGCCTCGCCCAAGGATTTCCTGGCGGTGGCGACCCCGGGTGCAGGTAAGACCACGTTCGCCCTGCGCGTCGCCGCCGAACTGCTCGCGCACCGCACCGTCGATCAGGTGACGGTGGTGGCACCCACCGAGCACCTCAAGCATCAGTGGGCCGAGTCGGCGGCGCGGGTGGGCATCGCGTTGGACTCGCGCTTCTCCAACTCGACCGGGCAGACCTCGAGTGACTACCACGGTGTGGTGGTGACCTACGCGCAGATCGCCTCGCATCCGTTCAAGCACCGAGTGCGCACGGAGGCCCGCAAGACTCTGGTGATCCTCGACGAGATCCACCACGGTGGTGACGCGAAGAGCTGGGGCGAGGGCATCCGCGAAGCGTTCGGCGACGCCACCCGACGCCTTGCGTTGACGGGTACTCCGTTCCGCAGCGACGACAGTCCCATTCCGTTCGTCAATTACGAACCGGATCAGGACGGCCTGATGCGGTCGAAGGCCGATCACGCGTACGGCTACTCCGACGCCCTCGCCGACGGAGTCGTTCGCCCGGTCGTCTTCCTCGCGTATTCCGGGGAGGCACGGTGGCGGGACAGCGCAGGCGAGGAGTACACCGCTCGGTTGGGCGAGCCGCTGAATGCGGAGCAGACCGCACGGGCGTGGCGTACCGCCCTCGACCCGCAGGGCGACTGGATGCCCGCGGTGCTGTTGGCTGCGAACACACGATTGGCACAGTTGCGGTCGGGCGGTATGCCCGACGCAGGTGGTCTCGTGATCGCAACCGACCAGACGGTGGCGCGGGCCTACGCCAAGCTGATCGAGGTGATCACGGGGGAGACGCCGACCCTCGTCCTCTCCGACGACCCCACATCCTCGGCTCGTATCGCCGAGTTCGGCAAGAGTGATCAGCGGTGGATGGTTGCCGTTCGCATGGTGTCCGAGGGTGTCGACGTTCCGCGTCTCGCCGTCGGCGTCTACGCCACCAGTGCATCAACTCCGCTGTACTTCGCGCAGGCAATCGGCCGTTTCGTGCGATCACGCCGCAAGGGCGAGACGGCGAGCGTCTTCCTGCCGTCGGTACCGGTCCTCCTCGACCTCGCCTCACAGCTCGAGGCTCAGCGCGACCATATTCTCGGCAAGCCCCACCGCGAGAAGGACGGCTTCGACGACGAGCTGCTGGCCGACGCCAACAAGCAGAAGGACGAGCTGGGCGAGGAAGAGAAGGCGTACACCTCCCTCGGCGCGGATGCCGAGCTCGATCAGGTGATCTACGACGGGTCCTCGTTCGGGACCGCGACGTTCTCGGGCAGCGACGAAGAAGCCGACTATCTCGGGCTCCCCGGCCTGCTCGACGCGACGCAGATGCGCGACCTGCTTCGCCAGCGTCAGCAGGAGCAGATCGACAAACCCGCTGCGGGCCCGGCGGTACCCGCGCCTGCCGTCGTCAACGACAGGGCCACCAGTGCCGGCCAGTTGGCCGGCCTGAGGCGGGAATTGAACAGTTTGGTTGCGGTGTACCACCACCGGACGGGGAAGCCGCACGGCGTCATTCACGGCGATCTGCGTCGAATCTGCGGTGGCCCGCCGACGGCGATGGCATCGGCGGAGCAGCTGGGTGAGCGAATCGCGCAGTTGCGCAAGATGTAGCACCTGACGGACGAGTGCTGCCGGCGAACTGAGCCGGTGACACGACAACGACGGACGGTCCAGAGACCGTCCGTCGTTGTGATCGTGCGTTGATGCAGTTGTATCGGTACAGCTGTGGCGAACTGGCGTCCCCCGACGAGTCGGTGGGTTACACCGTGGAGTCCGATTCGGTCATCACCGTTGCGTTCACTTCACGCAAGCGGGCTTCGTGCTCGGTGGCGTGGTGACCGCAGAAGAGAAGCTCTCCACCGGTCGAGAGCACGACACGCGCGCGAGCCCCTGCACCGCACCGGTCGCACCGGTCCGCTGCTGTCAATTGTGGGCTGGTCAATGTTCCGGGCATGACTCCTCCGTACTGGCTTCCGGGTATGTCCCGTTCGCCTGGGGCCGGTCCGCCGCGTCGGTATGGCGCGGTTCGTTCACTCTGTCAGACGTATGGCGGTCACGCGTTGTTCCCGAGCGCGTTTCTTTGTGTTGTCACTAACACGAAACATGTCCTACGAGCAGGAACGCCGTGGATCCTGTTCGCTGACAGCTGATACGGAATCGGACGGGTGGCGGCAGTAGGGTCCCGGTGTGGCTTCGACTTCTTTCTCGCTGTCCGGCGCTTCGAGGCTGGGTATCCCGTCGCTGTTCGTGATCGGTGCCGTATGCATGTACGTCGGTGCGGCCATCGGAGTGTTCCTGTTCGACACGGTGAACCCGGCTGCGGTGGCCTGGCTGCGGGGCTTCGGTGCCGCTGTCGTCCTGATCGCCTGGCGTAGGCCGTGGCGTCGACGCGGCGGTGCCGGATCCGTATGGACGGTACGACGCGCGGTGACCGCCGCCGCGTTCGGAGCGGCCACCATCGGCATGAACGTGATGTTCTACGAGGCCATCGCTCGGCTGCCCCTCGGTGCGGCGGTCGCCATCGAGTTTCTGGGCCCCATCGTCGTGGCCGCAGCAGGATCTCGGAAGCTCACCGATGCACTCGCGGTCGTTCTGGTGGTCGCCGGCGTTGCTGCCATCGCGTCGGCTCAGTTCGAGGGCGGCGAGGTGGGATTGATCGGAATCGCGTTCGCGCTCGGTTCGGCGGCTCTGTGGGCGGCGTACATCGTGCTGGGCAAGTCCGTGGCCGACGCCGGGCAGGGGCTCGACGACATGGCTGCCGGTTTCGGAATCGCATCGGTGGTTCTCGCCGTGCCGCTGTTCGCACCGTTCGCATTCGCGCACACCGACGTTCTGAGCGACTGGCGCATCTGGGTTCTGGGCCTGGGCGTCGGATTGCTGTCGAGCGTCGTTCCGTACGTTCTCGACCAGTACGTCCTGGTCCGAGTGGGTCGGGCTCGCTTCGCGTTGCTGTTGGCGTTGCTGCCCGCGACCGCGACTGTCGTCGGTGCCGTGGTGCTGACCCAGGTGCCGACGCTGCTCGAGTCCCTGGGAATCCTTGCCGTCATCGCCGCAGTGGTGCTCGGCGGCCTGCCGGGCCGAACGCGCGGTGGGGCACCCACGCTGCCCCCGCCCTGACTTCCAGGACACGGCTCGGGGACGCGCGGGGTAGGGGACACGAGGCCCCGAGAACCCGGCACAATGGCGGTGTGACCGAACGAACCGACGTCCTCGTACATCTGTGCACCACGGAGGAGTGGTCGAGAATCCGGGGCGGTACCGAGTACACGCCGGAGTCGTTCGCCGAACTGGGTTTCGTTCACCTCTCCACGCCCGAGCAGGTGCATCTGCCCGCGAACCGGCTCTTCCCAGGACGCACCGATCTGGTGCTGCTGGCGCTGGACCCAGCGCGGTTGGGTGCGCCGGTGCAGTGGGAGCCGGGTGTGCCGTCCGACCCGCAGTCGATGCTGTTTCCGCACCTGTATGGACCGCTACCGCTCGAGGCCGTCACTGTCGCCGTCGAGTACCGACCGGGGCCCGCCGGGGATTTCGGGACGCCCGTGCTCTGACCGAAAGCCTGGCAGTCGCCAGCAACGAGAAGCGACCGCCGATCCGAAGATCGACGGTCGCTTGTCGTTCGAAGATTGTCAGTCCAGGTAGTCGCGCAGAACCTGGGACCGCGACGGGTGCCGCAGCTTCGACATCGTCTTGGACTCGATCTGACGAATCCGCTCGCGGGTGACTCCGTACACCTGCCCGATCTCGTCGAGGGTGCGGGGCTGTCCATCGGTGAGGCCGAAGCGCAGGCGGACCACGCCTGCTTCTCGCTCGGAGAGCGTCTCGAGCACCGACTGAAGCTGATCCTGCAGAAGCGTGAACGACACCGCGTCGACCGCGACGACAGCCTCGGAGTCTTCGATGAAGTCCCCGAGCTGGCTGTCACCCTCGTCACCGATGGTCTGGTCGAGGGAAATCGGCTCGCGAGCGTACTGCTGGATCTCCAGCACCTTCTCGGGCGTGATGTCCATCTCCTTGGCGAGTTCCTCCGGAGTGGGCTCGCGGCCCAGATCCTGCAGGAGCTCACGCTGGATGCGTCCGAGCTTGTTGATGACCTCGACCATGTGCACCGGGATACGAATGGTCCGGGCCTGGTCTGCCATGGCACGGGTGATGGCCTGGCGGATCCACCAGGTGGCGTACGTCGAGAACTTGTAGCCCTTGGTGTAGTCGAACTTCTCGACCGCGCGGATCAGACCCAGGTTGCCCTCCTGGATGAGATCCAGGAACGCCATGCCGCGGCCCGTGTAGCGCTTGGCCAGCGAGACGACGAGGCGGAGGTTTGCCTCGAGCAGGTGGTTCTTGGCGCGGTTGCCGTCACGGCAGATCCAGGTCATGTCACGCCGCTGGGCGACGGGGAGCTTCTCGCCCTTCTCCGCGGACTCGCGCATCTTCTCGACGGCGAACAGTCCTGCCTCGATGCGCTTGGCGAGCTCGACCTCTTCCTCGGCGTTGAGGAGGGCGACCTTGCCGATCTGCTTGAGGTACGCGCGAACCGAGTCCGCTGATGCGGTGAGCTCGGCGTCCTTGCGGGCCTGACGCAGGGCTTCGGATTCCTCTTCGTCCCAGACGAAGTCGCCCGACGCCTTGTCCTCGGCGGTCGGCTCGCTCGTTGCGTCTTCTTCGGTGTCGTCGCCTGCGGCGACGACCTCGACGACGTCGTTCGCTGCGGCGGCAAGATCACCTTCGGAGATGTCGATGTCTTCGATTCCCGGGGTGCTCTCGTCGACGTCATCGCCGGTGGCGGGAGCTGCTGTCTTCTTCGCTGCGGCCTTCTTGGCCGGTGCCTTCTTGGCGGCGGCGCGTTTGGCCGGTGCCTTCTTAGCCGGTGCCTTCGCGGCGGGTGCCTTGACAGCAGGTTCAGGTGTCGCAGTTCCAGGTTCGGAATCTACGGTCTGACGGATATCGGTGGCTGCCACGTACGCCCTTTCGTGACGAAGTCGTGCGGCGTCACGCCAGAGTTGTTTCCGGCGGAGAGGTCTTCGGATTCGGCCGGCTGCGTACCGGCACACACCATTGTAACGACCTCTCAGGAGTTTGTTACCTACCCTCGTCCTTCGCAGGTGGCGACACCGCGTGTCAGTGCGGTGATCCAGCCGAGGTACCGGTCTCGGCGGACGCGACGGCACTGTCCGCAGCGAGGGCCGCTCCGACGATCCCCGCCGTGTTCAGCAGGGTCGCGGGGACCACCGGAGTTCGGTTGGTCAGGTGTGGAATCCACTTCTCGCTCTTGCGACTGATTCCGCCACCGGCGATGAACAGGTCGGGCCACAGCAGCGCCTCGAACGTTGCGAGCACGGTGGAGACCTCTTTGGCCCATTCCTTGTAGGACAGCCCCTTGTTCTCCTTCACCGAGGACGCCGCGCGATGCTCGGCTTCCTTGCCGCCGATCTCCATGTGTCCGAATTCGGTGTTCGGCAGCAGAACTCCGTTGTGCAGAACGGCGGAACCGATGCCGGTGCCGAACGTGAGCAGAACGACGACCCCGTCCTTGCCCTTGCCGCCGCCGTACTTGTCCTCGGCGACCCCGGCGGCATCCGCGTCGTTGAGGACGGTGATGTTCTCGTTTCCGATGGCCTTCGCGAACAATGCTCGCGCATCGGTGTCGATCCAGCTCTTGTCGATGTTCGCGGCCGAACGCGCCACACCGTTGGTGACCACCGCAGGCAGGGTGACGCCGATCGGCCCGGTCCACTCGAAATGCGAGACGATCTCGGCCACGGTCCGCGCGACGGCGTCGGGGGTCGAAGGCTGAGGCGTCTCGATCTTGTAGCGATCGCCCACGAGCTCACCGGTGTTCAGGTCGACGATGCCGCCCTTGATGCCGCTGCCACCGACGTCGACGCCGAACCCGTGACGCTCGGCCGTCGCCGCGGTGCTGTTGTCCGAACCTGGCTGTGTCATGTCGATGCCGCTCCTGGCCTGATCGAATTCGTGTGTGCCGTCGCTTCGGAACAATAGTGCCGTCCGTTCGTCGGCGTGACGCCGACGCTGTAGCGGACGGCCCGCCGAGTGCCGCGGTGGTGCCGCGCCGGCGAAGTGTGTTGCGATGTACGCGTGCCGAAACATGACGGAACGCAGACCCACACCGCCACTGAGCAATTGCCGCAGACGCCGGCAACCGTAGAACGGTCGGATACCGAACCGACGACACGTGATGCGGAGGTACTGCGCGGAGTTGCCGTTCGGGTTGCCACGGAGGCAGCCGAGCACGTCCGAACGCGTCGTCCGCAGGTGTTCGGTGACAGTGCCGACGCGGAGGCAGAGGCCGTGCAGACGAAAAGCACACCGACCGATCTGGTCACCGTCGTGGACACCGAAACCGAACGTGTTCTTCGCGAATTGCTGGCGCAGCTGCGTCCGGGCGATGCCGTCCTCGGCGAGGAGGAAGGTGGCGGGGACGAATCCGTCGCCGGAGTTCGATGGGTGCTGGATCCGATCGACGGAACCGTCAACTTCATGTACGGAATTCCTGCGTACGCGGTCTCTGTTGCGGTGCAGATCGACGGAGTGAGCGTGGCAGGGGCCGTCGTCGACGTGGCCCGCGATGTGGTCTATTCGGCCGCGCAGGGGCATGGGGCGACGGCTCGGTACGCAGACGGTCGTATCGAACGGCTGCAGTGTTCGGGTGTGACCGAATTGTCGATGACGTTGCTGGCCACCGGATTCGGGTACGGATCACGACGCCGCGCGGCGCAGGGCGCGATCATCGCCGAACTGCTGCCGAAGGTGCGAGATATTCGCCGAATCGGTTCTGCAGCACTGGATCTGTGCATGGTCGCGTCCGGTGCCGTCGACGCACACTTCGAGCACGGGCTCAGCCCGTGGGACTGGGCGGCGGGGTCGCTGATCGCTGCCGAGGCCGGAGCCCTCGTCGATGTGCCCGCAGCGACGTCGTCGAGTGCGGACGGGGTCGTCACCGTGGCGATGGCCCCGGGAATCGCCGAACCCCTGACTGCCGCCCTACGACTCGTCGGCGCACTCGATCCGATTCCGAGCTGACGGACTGGTCCGACTCAGTAGCGCGATCGTCTCAGCAGCGCGATCGACTCAGCAACGAGACTGACGCGCGGCGGCGAGCAGATCGGGGTCGAGGGGCTGCGGCGCGGCACCGGGTGCTGCGCCCGCCAGCGTGCGTAGCACTTCCTCTGCGTCGTCGTTCGGCTGAATCTCGCTGAAGTAGGTGCCGAGTGCCAGATCCACCGAGTCGTCGGTCCTCGAGTCCTCGATGAGTTCTGCACACGGTGCGAGGAGCCACACTGCGCTCGCGGCACCGATACCCGCGGATCCGAATCGGATCTGGCCCTGGCACTGCATGTTCTGGTCGACGTAGACGGGATCGTTGCCCACCTGCACGTCCGGAGCACTCGCGAAGCCGTAGTCACTGAGCTGAGCCGCCACGTGTGCAGCTTGGCCGCGTTCGCCGTTGGCGTTGAACACTCGTACCTTCGATGCCGACAGGGCGGCAGGCTCGACGTCGAGAAGTGTCGTCGGGTCGACCTCCTCGCCGAGGGCAACCGGCTGCGTTCCGTCGGTGGCAGCGGTCGTGGTTGGGGTGTTGCATTCGGCAGTGGCCGATGTCGTCTCGGTGGTGGTGAACACCTTGACCCACACGACCACGGCGAGCAGAGCGAGTACTGCGAACACGGCGATGATCGGAAGTGCGCGGCGTCGACGGAACGGACGGCCGCGGTCGTCGACCGGCTGGCCTTCGGTGATCAGAGAAACCACAGTGATTCTTCGCCTTTCCGTCGGCAGTCGCCGAGACCGGTACACGGAGTCGGTTCACACCGACGCGTGCCTACTGTAGATCCCCGCGGTCCTCGGCGACGGCACACTCGGCCGCGAGCTCGCCGAAAGCAGTGCACGCGACTCGTTTGCACCGCGAAAACCAGCAGCAGAACTGCTTCTGCGGACTGCGGAATGAAGCCGGTGATCTCGGTGTTGATGCGGCGTGCACGGAGGCAATGAAGTGATCGGCGATTCGGTTTCGGCTTTGGGGTCGGCGTCGGCTATTGTCTGGCGGCCGCAGTGCTTAAGAAACAGAAAGCTGCCGGTGAATCGTCGATCAGGTGAGCGAAATCTCGATCGAGTTTCAACCGGCGGAATTCGGGAACTACCCGGTGTAGTTTCCGGCACCGCGTGATGAACCTGTTCGATCGAGAATCAAATCGGTGGGAGCGAGCAAGCGCCCTCTTCACAGCCGACGGCCACAAGCCGACCACACCGGCAGCTTCCACCACACACACGTACGAAGATGAGGGGTTACGAGAACAATGGCAACCGATTACGACGCTCCGAGAAGAACAGAATCCGACGACGTCTCGGAGGACTCTCTCGAAGAATTGAAGGCTCGCCGCAACGAGGCGCAGTCCGCAGTCGTCGACGTGGACGAGTCAGACACCGCCGAGTCCTTCGAGCTCCCGGGTGCCGACCTGTCCGGCGAAGAGCTTTCGGTCCGGGTGGTTCCCAAGCAGGCGGACGAATTCACCTGTTCGAGCTGCTTCCTGGTGCACCACCGCAGTCGACTGGCCAGCGATGCCAACGGCGTCCTCATGTGCCGGGACTGCGCTGCCTGATCGACGGCAGGCCCTGATCGAGGGCAGGCGATGCCCGGCCGAGCGGCCGGGCAGTGAGGTTTCGCAGCGAGAGCCCGACGGCTGGGTCAGCGAGCTTCCACGCCGTGGGCACTGAGCACGGCGAGTAGATCCTCCGGCCGCTTGGTGCTGATCAACCAGTAGGGCGTCGGGTCGTCCGGGTCGTCCAGTACGACGATCACCATCTGTTTCACCCAGGTGCGGTGCTGTACGAAGGCAAGCGGGTCCAGCTGCCTTCCCAGCGCCGCACTTTTTGCTGTCGCGGGCACCACGGCTGCCTTGGATGCGACATCGAGAGGGAGATGCGCTTTGCCGACCCGTAGCTCGAGGCCGGCGGACGACGACTCGGCCGAGTCCGAGCTCGGATCGGTGGCCACCACCTGCACACGTAGCCTGCTGAACGCCACCAGAGCCCAGGCGACCAGGGGCAGGAGCAACACGTAGGGCAGCCAGGCGCGAACACCGGGGGCACCCATGTGTACTTCCGCTGCAAGTAGTACCGCCAGCGCTGCGCCGGCCACCCACCACCAGAGGGGTACCCACAGTCGTTCGGCGTAGAGCACCGACTCCGAGCCGGGGGAACCGGCACGCGAGGTGGGGTCGTCGGACTCGGGGTTCGCCCGATCGGCCTGTCGATCTGCAGTCACCCGACCCAGGGTAGTCGCCGCGCCGACGGCGAAGCAGATCAGCGTAGTCTCGTTCGACGTGAGTGACGAAGTCATCGAGTCCCGCAACACGCTTTCCGGCGACCAGCTCGAGGTGCCCCCGGACCGCCCCGGGGAGGTTCGACTTCGCCGGTTGGACCCAGATCTACCGGTGCCCACGCGTGCGCACGAGGGTGACGCGGGTGTGGATCTGCGGATCACCGCGCCAGTGACGATCGCTCCCGGCGAACGGGTTCTCGTGGGCACGGGGATTGCGGTGGCCTTGCCCCTCGGGATGGTGGGGCTGATCCACCCGCGCTCGGGCCTGGCGGCCAAATCGGGACTGTCGGTCGTCAACACCCCTGGCACCATCGACGCTGGATACCGCGGGGAGATCAAGGTCTGCTTGATCAACCACGATCTCCGGACGCCCATCGTGCTCGATCGCGGCGATCGAATCGCTCAGTTGGTGGTGCAGCGCGTCGAATTGGTCGAGTTCGTCGAAGTGGATCGACTCGACGACACCGTTCGAGGGGACGGCGGTCACGGTTCGACCGGCGGACATGCGAGTCTGGTGCAGTGACGTCCTACGTAGTGCGTCTGTCGCGACGGTCGTCGGTGTACAGCGAACTGAATGCAACCGAGAAGAAGAGAGCTGAACATGTTCGGACGGCGTAAGAAGAACGACGCCGGCAGTGCCTCCGCGTCCAGCGCGGAGCCATTCGTCGACGGCCGCGACGACGACAACGACGATGCGACCGCGGACACCACCGAGGGGCCCCACGATCTCGGTGATCTGGACGAGGATCGCGAGAGCGTTGCGGCGAACCGGCTGGATCTCGGCTCGGTGTTGATCCCTCTCCCCGAGGGCGGGCAACTGCAGGTCGAGATGTCTCAGGCGGGCAGCCCGCAAGCAGTACACATCGTCACCCAGTTCGGGCGCATCACCATCGCCGCCTACGCTGCCCCGAAGTCTCCGGGGCAGTGGCGCGAGGTGGCAGCCGATCTGGCGACATCGCTCCGCAACGACAAGGCCGAGACGACCGTGGAGACCGGGCCGTGGGGCCGCGAGTTGGTCGGTGTCACCGCCAACGCCGATCTGCGCTTCATCGGTGTCGACGGGTATCGCTGGATGGTTCGATGCGTCCTCGCCGGGCCGTCGGGCGCGGTGGCGGAGGGCCAGCCCCTGGTCCAGCTCGCGCACTCGATTCTTCGACAGACCGTCGTCGACCGCGGCACCGATCCACACCCGGTGCGTACTCCGTTGCCGGTGGTTCTGCCGCAGGTGTTGGCCGAGCAACTGGCGGCTGCCGCGCAGCAGCAAGCAGCGCAGCAGGCCGTGCCGGCGCAGCCCACCGCCCCTGATGCGAACACCGATGCGGCGCAGCAGCAGTCGACTCCGCAACCGGACGCCGAACAACCCGGTGCCGAGCGCGCGCCGCGCCGCGGGGCGTCCGGATCGGCGATTCAGCAACTGGGGGGCTGATCGGCGTCAGCCGTCGAGCGCCGCGGTCAGAGCGTCGACGGCTTCTCGGCCCAGGACCCCCGGGTCGAGTCCGATATCCGTCAATGTCACGGTCCGCAGTACGCCTCTCGGTAGGGCGCGAGCCCACTGCTCCGCCACCGCGATCGGATGCACCGGGTCGTCGACCGCGCCGACCACGACGGTCGGCGCGTCGATCCGCGCGAGACGGTCCAACTCCGGGCCTCGGTACGAGGCCGCCTCGTCCAGCGCGCGGGGGAGCGCCGGCCACTGCGACGCCCAGGATCGCGCCAGGGTGCGCGCGAGCCATTCTGGGCTCGACTCGGCCATGGTCGCCGTGACGCTGTCGAGCCCGCGTTCGCGAAGCGACCCGGCCGTGAACCGTGCACTCAGTGCAGCCGGTGAGCCGGTGGGATCGCCCGTCCACGCCGGCAGCGCCAGCGCCAACGCGACTACACTCGAGCGGTTGCGTTCGGCCCAGTGCGCCGCGACGGCTGCACCCAGTGAGATTCCGGCGACCACGACGGGACCGTGCGCGCGTACAGCGTCGTCGAGGGCACCGAGGTAGCTCCTCACCACGCCGGTCGGGTCGGGTTCCACGGCGACAGTGGTCAATCCCACAACGTCGAACGCCTGCCCGAATGCCTCCTGCGCGAACTGCGCGTCCGATCCCGTCCCCGGTAGAACGATCGCGGTGGAGGTCTCGAATCGGGTGTGCACGAGACGATTGTGCACGCCCCCGTTCGACGGCGTGGCGGTGGTTGGTCAGCGCGCCGGATCGGGTCTACAGTGGCGAAGTACCAGCTATGACGAGGGAAACTCCCAGGTCGCCGCAACTGCTCCCAGGAGTGGAGCTGCGAGACGACCCCCACCCGCAGGAGCGCACAATGGCACCCGCTGCCGCAGGATACTTTCGCCGTTTGACGCGAAAGTTGACCGAGGACATCGATCAGCTCGACGCCGAGGAGATGGCCGAATCCTCCGAAGCGTCCGGAGCCCGACGCGCCTGCGATTGCTCGCGTGGCGAAGAGGTCACGATGTTGGGTCGTCTACGCAGCGTCGAAGCGTGTTCCAAGGCCGCGAACGCCAACATCGAAGCGGAGTTCTTCGACGGCACCGACACGGTGACCCTCCTGTGGATCGGCCGGCGCAAGATTGCCGGAATCGAGCCGGGCAAGACGGTCCTGGTGCGTGGCCGGGTCGGCGAACGCGATGGGCGCAAGATCGTCTACAACCCGTACTACGAACTGCGCGACGACAACTGATCGTCCCCGGTATGGCACTCTCGTTCTCGTGACGAACAGCGACGATGCAGTGCCGCACCCGAGAACGTCGAACATGCCGGAACCGGTACCCGACACGTCGACGCCGGACGCCGAGAAGACCGCCGCCCCCACCGTGCTCGAGCAGCTCGGCGGTGTGAGCGGATTGGTGTATTCCACACTGCCCGTGGTCGTCTTCGTCCCGTTCAACAGCTACTTCGGCCTGTCGGTCGCTCTGTGGGCGGCGTTGGGTGTCGCCGCGGCCGTTCTGGTGTGGCGGCTGGTACGCCGCAGCCCGTTACAACCGGCCATCTCCGGATTCTTCGGCGTCGGCATCTGCGCTTTCATCGCGTACCGCACCGGGGACGCCAAGGGCTACTTCCTGTTCGGCATCTATACATCACTCGTCTACGGCGGGGCGTTCGTGCTGTCGGTACTCGCCCGGTGGCCGCTCGTCGGCGTCATCTGGGGTTACCTCAACGGCAAGGGAACATCGTGGCGTCGGGAGCGGTCTGCGGTTCGTTACTACGACGTGGCCACCATCGCCTGGGCGTCGGTGTTCGCTGCGCGCTATATCGTTCAGTCCCAGCTCTACGACTCGGACCAGACCGGCTGGCTCGCGGTGGCACGGATCGGGATGGGGTGGCCCCTGACCGGCGTAGCCCTACTGGTGACTCTGTGGGCGGTGCGTCAAGCGGATCGAGCGCTCGACCTCGCATCGAACGACGAACAGGCCGACGAGCTGCCGTCAGGTCAGACCGACCGCAGCACGTAGTTCGTCCTCCACCTCTTTCGCCGCGACGAAAAGCAACTCGTCACCGCCTTCGAGCGGATCGTCGTGCTGCGGAACGATGACACGGCCACCGCGAAGAATCGTCACCAGTGCTGCGTCCCGCGGTAGCTGGAGCTTGCGTACCGGCTTGCCCGCCAGGGGCGTGTTCTCGGGCAGAGTGATCTCCACGAGATTTGCCTGTCCCTTGCGGAATGTCATCAGGTGGACCAGATCGCCTACCGAGACGGCCTCCTCCACCAGTGACGCCAGCATGCGCGGGGTCGAGACTGCGACATCGACACCCCAGGCCGCATCGAAGAGCCATTCGTTTCTGGGGTCGTTGACCCGGGCCACCACGCGGTTCACGCCGAACTCGGTTTTGGCCAGCAAGCTGAGCACCAGGTTCGCTTTGTCGTCGCCGGTAGCGGCGATCACCACGTCGTAGTTCTCGAGATGGGCGGCCTCGAGCAGACTCAACTCGCAGGCGTCCGCGAGCACCCATTCGGCCTCGGGTACCGCGGCCTGATCGACGTGGTCGAGTTTGCGTTCGAGGAGCATCACCTCGTGCTCGCTTCGGATCAATTCGCGTGCAATGGATCTGCCGACTGCGCCGGCACCGGCGATGGCGACTTTCATGGCTTCCCGTTCGGGTCGATGGGGGAGGAGAACAACGTACGGGCGAGCATCAGTCGTCCGACGGCGGCGGATTGCCGGCCAATGCGATGGCCTCGGCGACGGTCCCGGAGACGGCAGCGACGTACACCTCGTCGCCTGCCTGGATCACGGTGCGCTTGTCGGGCAGCAGTCCGGTGCCGAAACGGATGACGAACGCGGCCCGCGACCGGGTCGCATCCTCGAGTACCGACAATTTCTTGCCGATCCACGCATCGTGGAAGTCGAGCAGCACCACCGCGACGCTCCCGGACGGATCTCGCCACTTGGTGGTGGGGTCGTCCCGCAGAAGATTGTGCAGAAACCGGTCGGTCGCCCACGGCACTGTGGCCACGGTCGGAATACCGAGGCGCTCGTACACGGCGGCGCGTTTGGCGTCGTAAATCCGTGCGACGACCTTCTCGACGCCGAACGTCTCGCGCGCGACGCGCGCGGAGATGATGTTGGAATTGTCACCGGATGATACGGCTGCGAATGCCTCCGCCTTCTCGATTCCGGCGCGCACCAACACATCTCGGTCGAATCCCATACCGACTACTCGATGCCCGCCGAAGTCGGGGTCGAGGCGCAGAAACGCGGTTTCGTCGCGGTCGATGATCGCCACCTCGTGCCCGATGCGCTCGAGCGCCCCGGCCAGCGATGCGCCGACACGGCCACACCCCATCACAACTACGTACAACGCCCAGCTCCGTCCCGATCTCGATTGCCGACCAACACTGCCGACGACATTGCCACCGTGTGCATGCGAGCACCAACGTATCGGGGATTCGTCACCGGCTCGACCGTGGGTGGGCATCGGATGGAAGTCAAAGGGCGCGTGGTTGCGCCGCCGGCGACCCGACGGCCTACGCTTCTGATCGTGTCCAAGGTCTCGACTGCCGCAAAGCGGCTGGTTCTCGGTAAGCCGTTCCGCAGCGACAAGCTCGGTCATACCTTGCTACCCAAGCGAATCGCGCTACCGGTGTTCGCCTCGGACGCCATGTCCTCGGTTGCGTACGCACCCGAAGAGATCTTCCTGGTGTTGTCCGTGGCCGGGATATCGGCGCTCACGTTCACTCCGTGGATCGGTCTCGCGGTCTGTGTCGTGATGGCGGTGGTGGTCGCCAGCTACCGGCAGAACGTGCACGCCTACCCGTCCGGCGGTGGTGATTACGAGGTCGCGACCACCAACCTCGGTCCTGCGGCGGGTCTGACCGTGGGTAGTGCGTTGTTGGTGGACTACGTGCTGACCGTGGCGGTCTCCATTTCGGCGGCCGCGTCGAACATCGGTTCGGCCGTACCCTTCGTCGCGCAGCACAAGGTGCTGTTCGCGGTGGTGGCCATCGTGTTCATCACGTCGATCAACCTGCGCGGTATCCGCGAGTCGGGTGCCGCGTTCGCCATTCCCACATACGCCTTCATGGGCGGCATGTTCCTGATGTTGGGCTACGGGTTGTTCCGGGTCTACGTGCTCGGAGACGACATTCACGCCGAGTCGGCGACGTTCGATCTGAAAGCGGAGGACTCGCATCTGTACGGGATTGCGTTCGCGTTCCTCGTCGCGCGGGCGTTCTCGTCGGGTTGCGCGGCGCTGACCGGAGTCGAGGCCATCAGTAACGGGGTGCCTGCATTCGAGAAACCCAAGTCCCGTAACGCGGCAACCACGCTGTTGCTGCTCGGCGGTATCGGCATCACGTTGTTGATGGGCATCATCGTGCTGGCGCAGAAGATCGGCATCAAGTACGCGATGGACCCGGAGACGCAGCTGATCGGGGCACCGGATGGCTACCACCAGAAGACGTTGATCGCGCAGTTGGCGGAGGCAGTGTTCAGCGGGTTCCCCGTTGGGTTCTTCTTCATCACCGCCGTGACGGCGTTGATCCTGGTACTCGCCGCGAACACGGCATTCAACGGCTTCCCCGTGCTGGGCTCGGTGCTCGCTCAGGACCGGTATCTACCCCGACAGTTGCACACACGCGGCGATCGCCTTGCCTTCAGTAACGGCATTCTGTTCCTGTCCGGCGCAGCCATCGTGTTCGTCGTGGTGTTCGGAGCAGAGGTCACCAAGCTCATCCAGCTCTACATCGTGGGTGTGTTCGTCTCGTTCACCCTGAGCCAGACCGGCATGATCCGGCACTGGACCCGCCTGCTCCGAACCGAGACCGATGGCGAGCAGCGCGGCAGGATGCAGCGCTCGCGGGTGGTCAACAGCGTCGGTCTGGCCATGACGGCGACCGTTCTCGTGATCGTGTTGATCACCAAGTTCGCTGCCGGAGCCTGGATCGCGATCGTGGCGATGGTGGCCATCTTCATCCTGATGCGGATGATCAGAAAGCACTACGACACCGTGGCGCGCGAGCTCGAGAACGAGGTGTGGGACGGCGTACTACCCAGCCGCACGCACTCGATCGTGCTGGTGTCCAAGCTGCACATGCCGACCCTGCGGGCTCTCGCCTACGCACGCGCGACCAGGCCCGACACTCTCGAAGCCGTCACCGTCAACGTCGACGAGGTGGACACCCGAGCATTGGTACGTGAATGGGAGGCCAGTGACGTCTCGGTACCCCTCAAGGTCGTCGAATCGCCCTACCGCGAAGTCACCAAGCCGGTTCTGGACTACGTCAAACGAGTTCGACGCGACTCACCACGTGATGTGGTGACCGTCTTCATCCCCGAGTACGTCGTCGGTCACTGGTGGGAGCAGGTCCTGCACAACCAGAGCGCGCTGAGATTGAAGTCCCGACTGCTGTTCCAACCCGGCGTGATGGTCACCAGCGTTCCGTGGCAGCTGCGCTCGTCGGAGAAGGCCAGGCGCGAGGTGCTCGGAAATGCGCCGGGTGCATCGCGTCGCGGCTACGAACCGCCGGCGGGCAAATGACCGAGAACTGGTTCGGGCTGATGCTCGACGTCGAACTGGGCGCTCCCGGACACGGTGGGTTCTGCGTGGCCCGTCACGAAGGTCGAGTGGTGTTCGTGCGCCACGGGCTACCGGGGGAACGCGTCATGGCCAAGGTGACCGAGGATCGCGGTGGGTCGTTCTGCCGCGCCGACGCGATCGAGATCCTCACCGCGTCGCCGGACCGCATCGACGCTCGCTGCCCCATCTCCGGCCCCGGTGGTTCGGGATGCTGCGACTATTCTCACGCGACCCCCGAAGCCGGTCGTCGACTCAAGTCCTCCGTCGTCGCCGAACAGCTGCGCCGCGTCGCGGGCATCGAGCGGGACGTTCCGGTCGAGGAGTTGCCGGGTACCGGCGACGGCACCGGATGGCGGACCCGTGTTCGGCTGGCAGTGGATTCGGGTGGACGGCCCGGCTACCACCGCTATCGAAGCAGTTCGATCGTCATGGAGTTGTCGTGCCCGCAAATGGATCCGGTTGCGTTCGACGGATTGTCGGATCGTGAGTGGCGCGCAGGTGCCGAATTGCAGGTGGTCCTCGACGGTACGGGTGAACGCCATGTGGTTGAGGTGGCACCGGCCCAGTTGACGCGAACCGGACGCCGGTCTCCGGGCCGCCGCGGTGCGTCGGCGCGTCGAGCAGCGTCGTCCCGGGCCAGGCCTGAAAGGGCCGTCATCGGCTCGGGTCGCGTCACCGAATTCGTCTCGGCGCGGCCATGGACACTCGATGCCACCGGCTTCTGGCAGGCGCACAAGGGAGCGGCTCAGGTGTACACCGACGTCGTACGCGACTGGGCGGACGCCGAGCCGGGTGACGGCGCATGGGATCTCTACGGCGGTGTCGGCGTGTTCGCGGCGGCTCTCGCCGAGCGGGTGGGATCGAGCGGACAAGTCACCAGCGTCGAGTTCTCGCGCCGGGCCGCCGAGGACGGGCGTTCGGCGCTGCGCGACCTTGCTCAGGTCTCGTTCGCGCCGGGCCGGGTCGAGCGATCGATGGATTCGTTGCCGAAATCGGTGGCGGTGGCGGTACTCGATCCGCCGCGAGCCGGTGCCGGACGCGACGTCATCGAAGGTCTCGCGACGCGGTCTCCCCGCACGATCGTCCACATCGGCTGCGATCCGGCATCGTTCGCGCGGGACGCGAGCCTCTACCGGGCAGCCGGTTACGAGCTGACGGACGTGCGCGCGTTCGACGCGTTTCCTCTGACCAGCCACGTCGAATGTATCGGCCGCTTCGTCCGTAAATAGGGTTGCCTCACCAATCTTGGCGAGTCTGACGTACCGTTTCTCGGGTGAGAATTCGTCGCACCGTCGGTGCTGTGTCGGTCGCCATGCTGTTCCTGACCGCCGTCGTCTCGTGTGGGTCGGGCGGGGACGACGGACCCGGATCGGAGGCGCCGTCCGACGGATCGGCGGCTGCGTTCCCTGTCACGATCGATACCGAGTTCGGCGACGTGACCGTCGACAGTGCCCCGCAGCGCGTCGTCGCGCTCGGCTGGGGCGACGCGGAAACCGCACTCGCGCTCGGTGTCTCACCGGTCGGTGCGAGCGACTGGCTCGCCTTCGGCGGCGACGGCGTCGGTCCGTGGGCGGCCGGGCTCTACGACGCACCACCGCAGATCATCGGGACGCAGGAGCCGTCGTTCGAGCAGGTCGCGGCGCTGGAGCCGGATCTGATCCTCGACACCAAGAGCTCCGGTGACGCCGATCGGTACGCCACGCTGTCCGCCATTGCTCCGACGGTGGGTATACCGGCGGGGGCGGACAACTACCTGACAACGCTCGAGCAGCAGGTCACGATGGTGGCCACGGCACTCGGCAAGCAGTCCGAAGGGGACGCGCTGCTCGCAGGAATCGCCGACCGTTTCGATGCAGCGGCCGCTGCCCATCCGGAATTCGCCGGCAAGACAGCGGTGGTCGGGGCCTACAGCGGCACCGGATACGGCGCATACATCTCGTCGAACAGTCGACTCGAGTTCATGAAGAAGCTCGGCTTCGTCACCAGCCCGACCATCGATTCTCTTCCGCCGCGCGGCTTTTCGGTTCCGATTTCCGGGGAGGAGCTCGACCTGCTCGACGCCGACGTACTGATCGTCTTCCCCATCCAGAAGGCGCCGTCCGAGGTGACCGACAATCCGCTGTTCCAACGGATTCCGGCTGTCGCGGACGGTCGCTACGTCGTGTTCGACGACCCGGAAGTCGCGAAGTCCTACGCCACCAACTCGGCGCTGTCCATCGGCTATGCACTCGACACGGTGGTGCCTGCGGTGGCGAACGTGCTGGGGTGATCCACTTCGGCAACCGGGGCGAATGTCTGCGCGGGTACCGAGACGATGCGTTGAGCTCCGCAGTGGCAGCCCTGGTAGCCGACGAGTCCTTCGCTGGTGTCGTGGAGCGAGCGGGTGGTCCAGGAGTGTGTGCTGTGTTCGATGTCCATGCATCCACTGTGATGTAATGGTCTTGTGCACATCAACCCTTACGGAGAATATGCCGTGAAACTGGGCATCGACCTCCTCAACCGGCCACCCACGTCGCCGAGCGAATTGGGGGCCCGCTGCATCGACGCCGGCCTCGTTCCCGACTGGACTGCCACCGACGCCGATCTCGCGGACACACTCGAATTCCTCCGCGAGTGGGCTCGCGTGGTGGATGCAGAGACAGCCGAGGAGCGCGCCGAGGCCCTGAACGCCCTCCTTGCACAGGCATCCGCGTACCCGCGACTGACCAACCATGCCGACGACGGCTGGCACATGCATTATCGCGACCCCAACATCGCGTTGGGCGGCGTCATCAGGGCACTGGTCGGTGTCGGTACCGCGCTGCACTTGACCGGTCGAGGAATGGACAGACTCCATCGGTGCGCCGCAGCCGACTGCACGACCGCCTTCGCCGACACCTCACGTACCGGACGGCAGCGGTACTGCGGAACCGTGTGCTCGAACCGGGACGCAGTCCGCCGACACCGAGCCCGCGCCGCATCCTGACGCTTGCACCGGGAGGCGCGGATCAGGACTTGCGGTTGTACAGCCGCATCGTGATCGGTCCGAAGATCGCCAGCATCGCCGCCGACAGCACCAGAGTCACTCCGAGTTGGCCGGTGTCGACATCGCCCTGCATCAGGCCTCGAAGTGACGTCACCAGAAAGCTGACCGGGTTGACGTCGACGAACGCACGAAGCCACCCCGGCATCGTGTTGGGGTCGACGAAGATGTTGCTCGCGAACGTCAGCGGAAACAGGATGAACATCGACATCCCCATCACGGCTGCCTCGGTGCGCACGATCATGGCGATCATCGTCCAGATCCAGGACAGACAGAACGAGAACACGAGCAACAGCACGATCGATGCGATCACACCGAGTAGCCCGCCTTGAGGCCGGAAACCGAGAATCAGCCCCAAGATCAGTACGATCACCGACGCCAACGTGTAGCGTACGACGTCACCCAGCAACGCACCGACCAGCGGCGACGGACGCCAGATCGGCAACGATCGGAACCGGTCGAACACACCCTTCTCGATGTCCTTGTTCATCGTCACGCCGGTGTACATCGTGATCATCACCACGGTCTGCACCAGGATGCCCGGCAGCAGAAACTGGATGTACGCGTCGGTCGAACCGGCCAGAGCGCCACCGAACAGGTACGTGAACAACAGCGTGAACATGATCGGAAACGCCGTCACGTCGAACAACTGCTCCGGTACGTGCTTGATCTTCAGCAACGCCCGCCAGCCGAAACTCAGCGAGGTCGACAGCGACGACGGACGCTCCGGCCTCGGACCTGCGGCTGAGAGAACATCGATGATCGTCGACGCCTGTGGGGCGGATCGTTGGGCCTCGGTGGTCATGACGCGATCTCCCCGTTGTCGATTTCAGCTTTTTTCGCACCCACCGGCTCCACTCCCGCTCCCGCGTCGTGCCCGGTCAGCGCCAGGAACACCTCGTCCAGACTCGGCTGACCGAGGGTGAAGGATGCGATGGCGATTCCGGCGGATTCGAGAGCAGGAAGGATCGGTGCCGCCTGCGCCGGATTGTCCAGTCGTGCGGACACGGTGAACGGGTCGGCGTCCTCGGTCACGGTGCTGCCGACCAGATCTCGAACGATTCTCGCCGCGGCATTCCGGTGCCCGGCATCGAGCACGCGCAGGTGCAATGAGTTCGATCCCACCGATGCCTTCAGCTCGCCCGTCGTGCCCTCGGCGATGACTTTGCCGTGGTCGATCACCGCCACGCGCCCGGCCAGGTGGTCGGCCTCGTCGAGATACTGCGTCGTCAGCAGTACCGTCGTGCCGCCTGCCACCAGTGCACGGACGATCTCCCAGACGTGATTGCGACTGCGCGGGTCCAGGCCGGTGGTGGGTTCGTCGAGAAAGATCAGCTCGGGGGTGACGATGATGCTCGCCGCGATGTCGATGCGCCTGCGCATGCCACCGGAGTAGGTCTTGACCTGTCGCGGTCCGGCGTCGGCGATGTCGAATGCTGTCAACAGTTGATCAGCGCGCGCTCGGGCGGCCGGACGTGAGTAGCCGAGCAGCCGCGCCAGCAGAACGAGATTCTCGGTGCCGGTCAGATCCTCGTCGAGCGAGGCGAATTGACCCGTGAGAGAGACTTTTCGGCGAACGGCCTCCGGCTCGGTTGCCACGTCGTGTCCCAGGACTCGTGCGCTGCCGCCGTCTATCGGAAGAAGTGTCGCCAGCATCCGGATGGTCGTGGTTTTCCCGGCCCCGTTGGGTCCGAGTACGCCGTACACCCCGCCGGACGGGATCGACAGATCCACGCCGTCGACTGCGGCGGTGGTGCCGAAATGTTTGACGAGCCCGTGGGTTTCGATGGCCGTCATGCGTGTCCGTCCCTCCATCGAGCTGTCCGCCCGATTGCCCGCGTTTGTCCGATTCTCGCACCCAGGATGAAGCCCGGTCCAATTCTGCGCAAACGAATTTCGGTCGCGGACCATCCCTCGGGGTGTTTGTTCCGAATATGTACTGCGGCGGGAAAACGCGGAGGTTTCGATATGAGGGCTACATGACCACTAGTGTCATGATCGATGAACTCGATCATGAACCCGTCTGCTGGGACGACAGTCCGATGAGCGTGCCGTTCTCCGACGCTTCCGGATCTGCGGGCACCGGCCGTGACCGAACGCCGCCCGAGTCCGAGGACAGCACCTCGGTCGAGGATGCGGTGTGCGCAGTACCGAGCCCGCAGCTGAAGAATCTGCGTGCCGAGGAGACGGACCGTCTCCGTCGCCTGATGGCCGCCGTTGCCCAGGGCGACCGGTCGGCCTTCGCCGAACTGTACGACGCCACGTCCTCCCGTGTGTACGGGATGGTGGTGCGCGTGCTTCGCGATCCGGGGTACAGCGAGGAGACCGCGCAGGAGGTGTTCCTCCAGATCTGGCGTGCGGCACCGAATTACGATCCGAGCCAGGGGAGTCCGCTGGCGTGGATCATGACGCTGGCACATCGCCGGGCGGTCGATCGGGTACGTAGCGAACAGTCGGGTACCGACCGCGAGGCGGCGTACGGTGCCGTGAGTCACACACCCGAGCACGACGAGGTACTCGAGACGGTGACCCAGCGGCTCGAATCGGAGGCGGTCGTGGCCTGTCTCGACACTCTGACCGATACGCAGAGCGAGTCGGTACGAATGGCTTATTACAGCGGGTACACCTATCGCGAGGTTGCCGAACGGCTCGGGGTGGCCGTGCCGACGATCAAATCGCGCATACGAGATGGATTGATCAAGTTGAAGACATGCCTGGGGGTGATCCCGCAATGAGTGAAGCGTCACGGCAACGACTGCTGGACGAAGCGGAGGTCTATGCCCTCCACGCGATGAGCGAGTCCGAGCGGCGCGCCATCGAATCCGAGCGAATCCGCGTCGACGAGACGACCCGGGCACAATTCGACATCCTCGTGGGTGAGATTCACGAAACGCTGGCGTTGGCTGCGGCGGCAGACGCCACTCCCGCACCCGAACGCGTGCGGGAGGCCGTGCTAGCGCGTGTCGCCGCGAGCGATCAGGAGCCGACGGTCCGAGAACTTCCGCCGAACGTCACTCCACTGCACCGGCACCGACGTGAGCGCTCGAAGACGTGGCGATACTCGATGGTGTCCGCGGCTGCCGCGATCGTCGTCGCAGTCGGCGGTGTAGTCGTCGTCACGCAGACCATGGGCTCGGACCCGCAGCCTTCCCAGGCCGAGCAGATCGTCGCAGCGCCCGACGCTCGTGAGGCGTCCGCGGAGTTCCCGGGTGGCGGCACTGCAAAGGTGTCGTACTCGCTGAGCCGAGATGCGGTCGTGGTGACTCTGAACGGTGTCCCGGAGCCGCCCTCGGGCCGGGTCTACCAGATGTGGTTCGTCGACGGTGCGCCGCGCTCCGCCGGCGTTGTCACCGAGGATCAGCTCACGTCGAGCGACGGCACCGTGGTGGACGGCATGGGAGCGTCGACCAACTTCGCGTTCTCGCTCGAGCCTGCCGGCGGCTCGGCGCAGCCCACCGAGGTCCTCACGATGATCACGCTCGACGCCTGATCAGGGGCCAAGCACGTCCACTCGGGCGGTTCGACAGTCGGATCAGATGCCGATGTCGAACCGCCCGAGCGTCTTGACGACGGCCGCCATCTGGCCGTACGCGCCGCTGGCCAGATTTTCCAGTAGCGCCAGCTTCACTTCCGGGGCGTCCCGAGTCAGTGCCTCGAAATGCGATACCGACACGACCACCAGATCGACAGGGGTGTCGGCCACCATGTCCAGCAGGAACGGCACCGACATCAGCAGCGGCATCTCGCCGAAGCTCATCCCGGGGGAGAGCGTCGTGATGCGGTGTGTGCCCCCGTCTGCGGACACGGCCGTCGATGTCACTTCTCCGCGCAGAATCAAGAACAGACCCGCTGCAGGCGCACCACGGTGAACGATGACGTCGCCCCGTGCGTAGTGACGTTTCTCCAGATAAGGAGTCACCGAGTCGAATTGCTCGGTGGACAGACCGGCGAGCAACGGGTGCTCGGCCGGAGTGATCTCTGCCGGTTGCCGCGCGCCGGAGCAGTGCCGATCGAGCAGCAGGTTCTCTGCCCACTGGATGGCCGAGCTCAGACTCGAGTACACCCGGCCCGCCGGATCATTCGGGTCCAGGCTCGACGTCGTGTGGCCCATGATGGCTCTGGGATCCACCAGGCACACCACACAGCCGTGGTCGGCGAGATCGCGGCGTAGGTCCTCGAACATCGAACGGGCGATGTCGCTCACCTCGTCGACGCCACGAACGTCGATGACGAGTGCATCGAGATTCCGGTCGAGGTTGCCGATCTCGCGGACCGCTGTCTCGGCACCCGAGAACAGCAGGTCCCCGTGCAACTCGTAGACCCGCGCGCGGTCGCCGACTGCAGCGAGTGTGGCCTGTTCGATCTCGGATCGTCGTTTTCGCGACGGTGCCTCGGTGAGAACGTACCGACGTCGAATCGACGATTTCGCGGCCCGAGTGACGTGCAGAAAGTGCAATTCGAGTCTGGTGGAGAGTTCTCGGCAGGCAGCAACGCCGCGCACGCTGTTGCCGTGCGAATCGAGGCGGGGGGAGTAGACGGCGATGCCCATCTGCCCGGGAAGCACCGCCAGGATGCCGCCGCCGACCCCACTCTTGGCCGGCATACCCACCCGCGCCACCCAGTCGCCTGCGCCGTCGTACATGCCACAGGTCGTCATCACCGACAGCACGCGTTCGACCAGTGCGGGTGCCAGGGCGCGCTCCTTGGTGTGGGGATTGACTCCGTTGTTGGCCATCGTGGCGGCCATCATGGCCAGATCAGCCGCCGTGACGTCGATCGAGCACTGGCGGAAGTACAGGTCCACGGCGGCCTCCGGATCGTGGTCGATGATGCCGAAGGACCGCAGCATGTAGCCGATGGCGCGATTGCGGTGTCCGGTGCGCGCTTCGGATCGATACACCGCGTCGTTGAAGCTCAGAGACCTTCCTGCGTACCGGGAATACGACGCTCGGATGCGCTCGAATCGTTCCTCTGCGGTGCGGCCGCCGATGAGCGACGCGGACGTGATCGCACCCGCGTTGATCATCGGGTTTCGGGGCCGCTCGGTGACGGCGTCCAGGCTGATCTCGTTGAACGGCTCACCCGAGGGTTCGACGTCGATCTTGCCCGCGACGACGTCGAGGCCGCGGTCGGCCAGCGCGAGTGCATAGGTGAAGGGCTTGGAGATGGATTGGATGGTGAACGGCATCCTCGTGTCGCCGACTTCGTACACGTAGCCGTCGGTGGTCGTCAGGGCGATACCGAAGCCGTCCGGCGTCACGGCTGCGAGTTCGGGGATGTAGTCGGCAACCTGTCCCGACGCGTCGTCCCGGCACAGTTCGTGAACCCGGGTCAGGATGGCATCGACGACGTTGCTCATGGGCGACACTGTATGTCGGGTGTCCGTTTCGAGCGTATTCGAGGTTAGGGGCGACTGACCCCGGGCACCTGCCTACTCGACGGTAGTGTCGGCGAGACAATGCTGGACGGGGCGGCTGGGTGCAGCCACTCCGTAGACTGGTTTTTCGAATATGTTTTCCGGCCGGAGGGAGCGATCTCGTTGGGTGTCCTAGCGCGAATTCAGACGCCCGAGGACTTGCGCGACCTCGATAGTGCGGAGCTGGCCGAACTGGCTCGCGAGATCCGCGCCTTCCTGGTCGAGAAGGTATCGGCAACAGGGGGCCACCTCGGTCCCAATCTGGGAGTGGTGGAGCTGACTCTGGCGATCCACCGCACCTTCGACTCACCGCGTGATCCGGTCATCTTCGACACGGGCCACCAGGCCTACGTGCACAAGATGCTCACCGGACGCGCCGGAATGTTCGACACACTCCGCAAGCAGGGCGGGCTGTCCGGCTATCCGTCTCGGGTCGAGAGCGAACACGACTGGGTCGAGTCCTCGCACGCATCGGCATCCTTGTCGTATGCCGACGGGTTGGCCAAAGCGTTCGCCCTCAAGGGAGAGACCGACCGGCATGTCGTGGCTGTGGTCGGTGACGGCGCGCTGACCGGCGGTATGTGCTGGGAGGCGCTGAACAACATCGCAGCCGGCCGAGACCGGTCGCTGGTGATCGTCGTCAACGACAACGGCCGTTCGTACGCCCCGACCATCGGCGGGCTGGCCGATCACCTGGCAGCTCTGCGACTGCAGCCGGGATACGAGAAGATTCTCGACAACGGCCGCCGGATCGTGCGACGGATCCCCGTCGTCGGCCGCGCCGCCTACACGATGCTGCACGGCATGAAAGCCGGAGTGAAGGACGCCATCAGCCCGCAGGTCATGTTCACCGATCTCGGCATCAAGTACCTGGGCCCGGTGGACGGTCACGACCAGCACGCCATGGAATCGGCACTGCGCAGAGCCAAGGCGTACGGCGGCCCGGTCATCGTGCATGCGGTGACCCGCAAGGGCATGGGCTACATCCATGCCGAGAACGACGTGGCCGACCAGATGCACGCCACCGGCGTCATCGATCCTGCGACCGGCCTGGCCCGATCCAAATCGGCTCCGGATTGGACGTCGGTATTCTCGGCGGCGCTCATCGAGCAGGGCGAGCAGAACGAGGACGTCGTGGCCATCACCGCCGCAATGGCCGCGCCCACCGGGCTCGCGGCGTTCGGGGTGCGGTTTCCGGACCGAATGTTCGACGTGGGTATCGCCGAGCAGCATGCGATGACGTCGGCCGCCGGGCTTGCGCTCGGCGGCATGCATCCCGTGGTCGCCATCTACTCCACGTTCCTCAACCGCGCGTTCGATCAACTGCTGATGGACGTCGCCCTGTTGGGTCTTCCCGTCACCATCGTGTTGGATCGCGCGGGAGTCACCGGTGCCGACGGCGCGTCCCACAACGGCATGTGGGACATGTCTCTACTCGGCATCGTTCCGGGCATGAAGGTGGCAGCGCCACGAGACGCCGCCACTCTTCGAGAGGAGCTGGCCGAGGCGATCGCCACCTCGGACGGCCCTACGGCTCTTCGCTTCCCGAAGGGCGCGGTCACCGAGACGGTGCCTGCGGTGCGCAGGTTGGACGGAATACTCGACGTGCTGACCGAGCCGTCCGAGGCCACCGGCGACGTGCTGATCGTTGCCGTCGGGGTGTTCGGGTCGCTCGCCCTCGACGCAGCGAAAAAGCTGGAAGCAGAGGGTATTTCGGTTGCCGTCGTGGATCCACGCTGGGTGCTCCCGGTCCCGCAGTCGCTGCTCAAGATGGCCGAGGATTACCGGTTGGTCGTCACCGTCGAGGACAGCGGCCTGCACGGCGGGATAGGTTCGACGCTCTCGGCCGCGCTGCGCGGTGCCGGTGTCGACGTGCCCTGCCGCGATCTCGGTGTGCCGCAACGATTCCTGGACCACGCATCTCGGGAGCAACTGCACCACGAGTTCGGACTCACCTGCGAAACCGTGGTGCAGCAAGTTTCGCATTGGGTCAAGAGCCTCTGACGGCGTCGGCCGGCTCCGCCTCGCTTCCGACCACGACGCGGCGGCCGGCCACCGCACCTGCTGCAGCCATGGGGATCGTCACCACCAGAAGAAACACAATCGACGGTTCCCACCGCTGCGTCGCCGAATGAACGGCCCCGCACACCAGCGGACCGGTAGCAGCCAGCACGTATCCGACCGTCTGCGCCATGGAACTGAGCGACGCAGCATCACGGGCGTTCGCGGCCCGCAGGTTCATCAGCGTCAGCGCGAGCGACAACTGCCCGCCCTGGCCCAAACCGAGCAGTACCGCCCACACCAGGGACCAGGAATCGGCCGACGACACTATCCCGAGCAGGCCCACGCACGTCGGTAGCGTCACGGCGACCGCCAACGCGCTCTGATTCCCCAACCTTGTCGCGAGGCTCGGAACCGTCAATGCAGTCAGCACGCTGCTGACCGACAATGCCGTCAACAGCAGACCGGCATCACGCGCGTCCACCCCGCGGTCACGAAAGATCGTCGGTAACCACGCGATCATCGAATACGCCATCAGCGACTGCAAACCCATGAATGCCGTCAACGACCACGCCACGGGCGATGTCAGAACCCCCGTGCGACTCCCAGGAGCGTCGTCGGGGAGTGTCGCCGACCCGGCAACCGACCGCCCGCGCGACAGCGTTCGCCCGAAGATCGCCATACATCCGGCGGCCAACACGACCGGAATCGACCACAGCCCCAGAACAATCCGCCAACCACCGTCGAAGGCCTCGGCCAAGGGAACGGACACTCCCGACGCCACTCCCGCACTGGCACTGATCACAGCGGTCAACACCCCGGTCAACAACCCCAGTCGTCGCCCCGCCGCCGCATCGGGTTCACCTATCGAACTCCACTCTCTGCCCCTGGGTCGTTCCGACAGGCTCCACTCCCTGCCCCTGGGTCGTTCCGACAGGCTCCACTCCCGCACCACCAGACGGACGAAAACCGGACCCAACACATTCGCCACCGCGATACCCGCCGCCGCGACGAGAGTGCCGACCACGAGGATCGGCCACGACGGCACCGCGCGTACAGCTGTGCCGACGGCCACCAGGAACAGGCACACCACGAGAACGTGCGTGACCTGGGCGCGGCGCACGAAATAGCGTGCGGTGGCGGCGAATACACCGAGGCAGATCACCGGACCCGTGGTCAGCAACGCCATGGATGTCGAGTTCGCGGAGTAGAACTCGGCGATGTCGGAGGTGAGTGCCGACGTACTGCCGAACAGCAGGCGCAGGCTCAGTCCGAACACCACGACGGTGCCCACGGCGCATGCGATACGAAGCTTCATGTCCTACTTTCGACGGCAGATCGACCGACAGAGTGCACCCCCACCCTGCCTTATCGGTCGAGAGAACCGCGGACCCGCCGTCGTTCGGGCAACCTCGATTCAGACGCCCATCTCTTCGAGTTCCATCCCCTTGGTCTCGGTGATCTTGTATTTGACGAAGAAGAAGGAAAGGAGAGCGAACAGTGCGAAGAACGAGTAGATGAAGCCGAGTCCGATGGTGTCGGACAACGGCGGGAATGCCAATGTGATGGCGAAATTCGCTATCCAGTTCGCGGCGGTACTGATGCCCAACGCCACGGCACGCATTCGATTGGGGAACATCTCTCCGAGCATCACCCACATGATCGGTCCCCATGTTGCTGCGAAGAAGACCACGAACAGATTTGCGCCGACGAGCGCGACCGGGCCCCACGGCGACGGCAATTCCAGTTGGTCGCCGCTTCCGACGGCTTGCGTGAACGAGACTGCGGCCAGGACCAAACCGACGAACATGCCGATCGAGCCGATCATCAACAGATTTCGGCGACCGAATCGATCGACGAACAAGATTGCGACGAATGTCATCGATACATTGATGACGGACGTGATCACCGACGTGACGAACGATTGATTCTCGCTGAAGCCCACCGATTTCCACAGCGTCGTCGAGTAGTAGAAGATCGCGTTGATCCCGACGAATTGCTGCAGAATCGCCATCGTGATACCGACCCACACGATCGGCTGCAGACCGAATTTGGGTCCTCGGATATCGGCGAACGAGGATTTGGATTCTCGCCGGAGAGTCAGGCGAATTTCCCGGATGCGTTCGTCGGGGTTCACTTCGCCGGTGATGTCGCCCAGAATGCGCGCAGCTTCCTCGTCGAGGTGTTTACCCACCAGGTACCGAGGTGATTCTGGAATGAGTGTCGCGAGAAATCCGTAGACCAGTGCGGGCGCGACGCCGACCAGGAACATCCACCGCCACGCTTCGAGGCCGAACCACAGATCGTTCGACGGTCCGCCTGCCGCGTTCTGAAGAACCGCATCCGAGAGCAGCGCGGCAAAGATTCCGACGGTGATTGCCAATTGCTGCAGCGATGCCAATCCACCGCGATAGCGAGCCGGTGCTATCTCCGAGATGTACGCGGGCGCGATCACCGACGCAATTCCGATACCCAGCCCGCCGAGGACCCTCCACAACATCAGATCGGGGACGCTGAAGGCGAACCCGGACCCCACCGAGGAAATGGTGAACAGCGCAGAGCCCAGCAGCATCACCTTCTTGCGGCCCCAACTGTCGGCCAGGCGACCGGCGAACCAGGCTCCGACCGCACACCCGAGTAGCGCGATTGCGACCGCGAACCCCGTGACGAACGACGACAGAGCGAAATTTTCCTGGATCGAGTCGACTGCACCGTTGACGACGGACGAATCGAATCCGAACAGAAACCCGCCGACAGCGGCGGCGATGGTGACTCCGATGACCTTTGCGGTGTGCCGATCGGTCGATTGCGTCATGGCATGAACCAGCTTTCGGGTGAACAGCGTCCATGGTGGTCATCGCCATCTTCGTCCTCGCACACACGGAATGGGAGCGAAATCGCCTCGATATTCGTGGCGTGCAGCAATCCAAGTGCCGAAATAGGTGAATTGTCCGATATTCCGAAGATGCGACTCAGTGCGACTGGGCGACCACCCATTCCTCGAAGCTCTGCCGGCCGTGGTCCGCATCGGGTGTCGGCACCAACGTTCCGTCTCGCATCGCGCGACCGTATGCGCTGGGAATTGGGACCTCGAGCACCACGCCGCGGGCACCGATGGCACGTGCATAGCGCCGCACCATCTCGGCCATGCGTTCTTCACGTGGTCCACCGAGGTCGGCAACCCGACCTGCCGGGGACCGCTCCGCGAGGTCGATCAGTCGTTCGGCGACCTCGCGGGCGGCGATCGGTTGCGAGACCATCTTCGGGACGATGCTCACCGGACCGAACGACGCGCGTGCACGGATCTGAGCGGCGAATTCGTGGAATTGAGTGGCTCGCAGGATCGTCCACGGCACCGACCCGGACCGAATCATGTTCTCCTGCTGGACTTTTCCGGCGTAGTACGAGCGCGGAGCTTTGTCTATCCCCACGATGGACAGCGCCACATGGTGGGCGACTCCAGCCTCGATCTCGGCCGCCAGCAGGTTGCGGGTGACGGCGGAGAAGAACGCCGTCGATTCCTTCGCCGAGACCGTTTGTGTCGACGCGACATCGACGGCGGCGTCGACGCCGGCCAGAGCGTCGGACAGGCCGGTCCCGTCGACGAGGTCGACACCGGCCGACCGCGACAGCACGACGACCTCGTGCCCACGCTCACGCGCCACGTCGACGACATGCGTTCCGACGGTTCCTGTTCCACCGGCTACGGCGATCTTCATCGTGTGTCCACCTGTCCTGTTCGGAGTCGATCGGCTCGAGAAGTTCGGGCCTCACCTGCACTGACGACGTAGCCCACGAGAATGTATGGCCGTCACGACCAGTGTCGAAGTTTCTCCGGGTTGAGCACGATCCACACGTCGGTGACCACAGCGGAATCGGTGCGGAAACCGATCACACCGGTGACCACACCGTGTCGGCGAAGGACTATCCCGGTCAGGCCGTTGACCGATTCGATCGACCGGTCGAGGTCGGTGGACTTGACGGTGATACCCAGAACGAAGCGGGCGACCCGATCGGCCCCGCGAACCGGGTTGCGGGCCGCCGACACCCGTCCGCCGCCGTCACTGACGAGGGTGATGTCGGGGGCGAGCAGTGCGACGAGCGCATCGAGATCTCCGCCGGCGGCGGCAGCCACGAAAGCGCGGACGACGCGGTCGTGGGTGTTGGGTGCGCTCGGGCCGCGGCGATCGTCGTGCACCCGTCGCCGGGCGGCCGAGGCCAGTTGGCGGCAGGCGGCGGGGGTCCGACCGAGAACGTTCGCGATGTCGTCGAATGGAACCGCGAATGCATCGTGCAGCACGAACGCGACACGTTCTGCCGGGCTCAGTGACTCCAGAACGACGAGCAACGCCAGGCCGACGGACTCATGGAGGGCGACTCGGTCGGCCGGGTCCGATGTGCCGTCGTCGCCGGTCGCAAGGGCTCGGACGGGTTCGGGAAGCCATTGCCCCACATAGTGTTCCCGGCGTACGCGGGCGGATCCGAGCAGGTCCAGACAGATGCGGCCGACGACGCGGGTGAGCCACGCACGGGGGACGTCGATGGCGTCACGTTCGGCGTCGGTGAGTCGGTACCAGCGGAGCAGCGCTTCCGATGCTGCGTCCTCGGCGTCGCTGTAGGAACCCAGCATTCGATAGGCGATGCCGATCAACCGACTGCGTTCGCTGTTCATCGGATCAGACCTTATCCCGACACGAAAAAACCGAGTTCGAGGTTATGGACGAAAATCCGGAGAAATCTGTCCATAACCTCGAACTCGCCGGGTAGAGCTAGACGCTGGCCACACCGGGCGCGAGGAAGCGCTGACCGGTCGCGGCCTCGGACGCTCCGCTGCGATCCAGGTACGGAGTGATACCGCCGTTCCAGAATCCGAAGCCTCCGCCCAGCAGCAGGCAGAGATCGATGTCCTCGGCTGCTGCCACGACCCCTTCGTCGAGCATGATCTTGATCTCGTCGGCGAAAGCGTTACGGGTTCGCTCGAGAACCTGTTCCGCCGTCGACGGTGAATCACCCTGCGGCCACAGTGCGGCCACCTCAGGGTCGACGACCTGGCCCTCGGGTCCGTAGGTCCACACACCCGGCTTCTTCGCCTCGACGAGTGCACGGAATCCGGCGGAGTCCTTGAATCGCTCCGGGTACGCCTCGGCCAGTGTTTCCGCGGTGTGCAGAGCGACGGCCGGTCCGACGAGTGCCAGCAACGTCAGCGGGCTCATCGGCATGCCGAGTTCGCCCACAGCGCCGTCTGCCACATCGAACGGGGTGCCCTCGTCGATCGCGCTGATGATCTCGTTGGACGCGCGAGTAACGAGACGGTTGAAGACGAATCCGGGGAGATCCGCCGACAACACGGCCGACTTCTTCAGTGTCTTCGCCGTCGCGAATGCTGTTGCGAGAGTGGCATCGTCGGTCTTCTCGCCCTTGACGACCTCGAGCAGCGGAAGTACGGCCACGGGATTGAAGAAGTGGAAGCCCACCACGCGCTCGGGGTGCTTCAGGTCGGCCGCCATCTTCGTAATCGACAACGACGAGGTGTTGGTCGCGAGAATCGTCTCGGCAGAGACGAATTCCTCGACCTCGGCGAACACCTTCTTCTTGACGTCCAGGTTCTCGAAGACTGCCTCGATAACGAAGTCGGTGTTCGCGAATGCGGACTTGTCGATCGATCCGGACACCAACGCCTTCAAGCGATTTGCGGCGTCGGGGGACAGGCGCTTCTTGCCGAGCAGCTTGTCGATCTCGCTGTGAACGTAGCCGACGCCCTTGTCGATGCGCTCCTGATCGATGTCGGTGAGAATCACCGGCACCTTCAGCTGGCGCACGAACAGCAACGCGAGCTGGCTGGCCATCAGACCGGCACCGACGATGCCGACACCGGAGATCTTGCGGGCGAGCGACTTGTCGGGCGCACCGGCGGGACGCTTCGCGCGCTTCTGAACCAAGTCGAAGGCGTACAAACCGGCACGCAACTCGTCCTTGACCAACAGCGTCGACAGCGCGTCGTCCTCGGCCGCGAAGGCCTTGTCGAGAGACGCGGAATCGGTGATGTCGGTGTTCTTGGCCAGCTCGAGCAGGTCGACGGCAGCGACCGGTCCCGGTGCGAAATTGCCGGTCTTGCCGGCCACGATGCCCCTGGCGCGGGCGATGGCGTCGTCCCAGGCCTGCCCGCGGTCGATCTCGGGACGAGCAGGGGTGATCTCGCCCTTGATGACCTGAGCGGCCCACGCGAGAGACTGCTCGAGGAAGTCGGCTCCGCCGAAGAGGGCGTCGGCGATGCCGAGGTCGAGTGCCTGCTTCGGCTTGAGGACGCGGTTCTGGTTCAGTGCGTTCTCGATGACGACGGTGACGGCGTTCGAGGCACCGATGATGTTGGGCAGCAACTGAGTTCCGCCCCATCCCGGTACCAGGCCGAGGAAGGCCTCGGGCAGGCCGAGCGCGGCAGCGTTCTCCGCGACGGTGCGGTAGTGCGAGTGCAGTCCCACTTCGAGGCCACCGCCGAGTGCGGCACCGTTGATGAAGGCGAACGTGGGAACCGTCGACTCGCGCAGGCGGCGGAAGACCTTGTGGCCGAGCTGCCCGATCTGCAGCGCCTCGTCCTTGGTCTTGATGTTCGGCACACCGTTGAGGTCGGCACCGACGGCGAATATGAACGGCTTGCCGGTGACGGCGATGGCGACCGGGTTCGCTGCGAATGCCTCGTCGAGTGCGGCGTCGAATTTGGCGAGTCCGCCGGGACCGAAGGTCGACGGCTTGGTGTGATCGAAGCCGTTGTCCAGGGTCACCAGTGCGATGGAGCCGTCGAGCCCCGGTACGGACACGATCTTGGTGAACGCGTTCGTGACTACCTCGTCCTCGAACGCCGTCGTGATGTCACTCATGCCTTGGCTCCTGAGTAGTCAGCGTGGTTGGGGTTCTCCCAGATGACGGTGCCGCCCATGCCGAGACCGATGCACATGGTCGTCAGGCCGTAGCGGACGTCGGGTTGCTGGGCGAACTGACGGCTGAGCTGCGTCATCAGGCGGACGCCCGAGGAAGCGAGGGGGTGGCCACACGCGATGGCACCGCCCCACTGGTTGACGCGGGAGTCGTCGTCGGCGATGCCATAGTGCTCGAGGAAGGCGAGAACCTGGATGGCGAAGGCCTCGTTGATCTCGAACAGACCGATGTCGTCGATGCTCAATCCTGTTCGGCCGAGCAGCTTTTCGGTGGCAGGAACCGGGCCGATGCCCATGACGGCGGGATCGACGCCGGCGAAGCTGAAGCCGACCATCCGCATCCCGATGTTCAGGCCGAGCTCGTGCGCGGTGTCCTCACCGGCGAGGATCGCCGCGGTGGCGCCGTCGTTGAGTCCCGCGGCATTGCCTGCGGTGACGCGACCTGCGGGCCGGAACGGCGTCTTGAGCTTGGCGAGGTCTTCGACGGTGGTGCCGGGACGAGGTGGCTCGTCTTCGGTGGCCAGACCCCATCCTGCGGCGGATTTCGTGGCGACCGGAACGAGAGTGTCGGCGATGTAGCCGGCTTTCTTGGCGGCGTCGTACTTGTTCTGGCTCGCGACGGCGTAGGCGTCGGTGCGGTCCTTGGTGATGCTCGGGAACCGGTCGTGCAGGTTCTCGGCGGTGTTGCCCATCACCAGTGCACTGGGATCGACGAGCTTGTCGGCGAGGAAGCGCGGGTTGGGGTCGACACCCTCACCCATCGGGTGGCGGCCCATGTGCTCGACTCCGCCTGCGATGACGACGTCGTACTGGCCGAATCCGATTCCCGATCCGGTGGTGGTCACCGAAGTCATCGCACCCGCGCACATGCGGTCGATCGCAAATCCCGGGACGCTGCGGGGGAGCCCGGCCAGGAGAGCGGAGGTCCGGCCGATGGTCAGGCCCTGATCGCCGGTCTGTGTGGTCGCAGCGATCGCGACCTCGTCGATGCGCTCGGGAGGAAGATTGGGGTTCTTGCGGAGAAGCTCGCGTATTGCTTTGACGACGAGGTCGTCTGCGCGAGTGTCGGCGTACATGCCCTTGGGGCCTGCTTTGCCGAACGGGGTACGGATGCCGTCGACGAAGACAACATTCCTCTGTGAGCTGGTGGACGGGGGTACAGACACGCTTTTCGATCCTCCCGACAGATGCGGACGACTCGTCCGGGTGCCCGGACGCGCCACCCACTGTAGCGGGTATTACCCGTCGGTAACTTGGGAAGGGTGCAGTGCCTTCGTCAGAACCGGCACCACCAGCGAGCGTTGCCACGGCCGAGCCCCGCCCTCGGTCAACCGAGCGTCGATCATCTCTCCTGGGTCGACGCCGTCGTCGTCGGGAGTCTGCCAATCCCATACGAGTCGCCGAAGTAGATCCGGCATCAGCAGGTTCTCGACCGGTACCGACACCGATTCACTCAGCTCGGTCATCGCCGCTCGCACATCGGCCAGTCGGGACGCTGCGTCCGGATCGCGGCGGGCCCACCGGTTGACCGGGGGCGGCCCGTCGAACGATGCCGCCATCGACGGCAACTCCGCGGTGGGCAGCGCCCGTGCTCGGGTCAGGGCCGAGGCCCACAACCGAGAGGACCGACGCTGACGGGGGCCGCCGAAGACCGGTAGCTGTTCGAGTTCGCGTGAGGACTTCGGATCGGCCGTCGCCGCGGCGACGATCGCCGAGTCGGGCAGGACCCGGCTGGGCGCGACGTCGCGCTTGGCCGCCAATTCGTCTCGGGTGGTCCACAATTCGCGGACGGCAGCCAACGTTCGTGGTGACTTGATCGCATGGATTCCCGATGTCCGACGCCATCTGTCGGTTTTCGGTTTGGGCGGCCCCAGGGCGAGGATGTGGGCGAACTCCTGTGCTGCCCACTCGGTTTTGCCCTGTGCCTCGAGTTCGGTGGCCATCGCGTCTCGCAGCTCGAGCAGAACTTCGACGTCGAGGGCGGCGTAGTTGAGCCAGGTGTCGGGGAGGGGTCGGGTGGACCAGTCGGCCGCGCCGTGCCCCTTCTGTAGGGCCAGGCCGAGGGTTCGCTCGACTATCGCACCGAGGCCGACGCGGTCGAATCCGGCCAAGCGGCCGGCGAGTTCGGTGTCGTACAGCGTGGCGGGGACGAGCCCCAGTTCGGCGAGACCGGGCAGGTCCTGGTCCGCGGAGTGCAGTACCCATTCGAGCGGGTTGATGACCTCGGCCAGGGGTGCGAGGTCGCCGGTGACGGGTATGGGGTCGAGCAACACGGTGCCTGCGCCGCGGCGGCGGAACTGCACGAGGTACGCACGTTGGGAGTAGCGGAAGCCGGACGCGCGCTCGGCGTCGACGGCGAGGGGCCCGTGGCCTGCGGCAAGTGCCTCTGCGGCTGCGCGAACGGCATCGACGGTGTCGACGACGTCGGGAACCCCGTCAGCGGGGGCCAACAACGGAACGGCGACAGGCTCGTCCGCTTCTACATCCGACGCGGCGTCCGGGGAACTCTCGGCTGACATGAGATGTGACTCTAGGCCCTGGGGCCGAACGGACCGGCAACTATGTACGACTGGAACTGCTATGTCCGACTGGAACTGCGCTGACCGAGGGTGGTGATGCCCGCGGGCGGTAGGCCCGCGGCGTAGGCGAGCACCTCGCAGAACGCCTCGACGTGAGTCGAGAGATCCTCCGACGTCGCCGTCCAGGACGCGCGAAGTTCGAGTTGGTGAGCCTTCGGCGGGCCGGCGATGTCGCCGTACCGAACCGAGCTGGTCGAGGTGACCGTGCCGCCGAGCGCGTTCAACGGTTCCGATCGCGATTCGAGGGCGTCGACCAGCCAACTCCAGCCGACCTCGGGGAGCAGCGGATCGTCGGCGAGGGACTCGTCCACGTCGGCCTGGATGTACGCGACCAGGCGGTGAGTGCCGTTCCAGGCCTCGGCACCGTCGGGGTCGTACAACAGGATCAGACGGCCGAACGCGTCGCCGTCGCTCTGTTCGTCGATCTGCTCGGAGTCGGCGTGCTTGACCTCGGCACCGATCGCATAGCTGTACGGAGCGAGTCTCTGCGGCGGCCGAATCGGACCGATTTCGATTGCCGGGTGTACCTGCGCCCGATGCATCGCGTCGATGGCGGCGCGGAAAGGCGCAGGTTCGGCGTCAGATCGGTGCTCGGTCACGTCACCGGACGTTAGACGCGTCACGTTGCCCTGCGATGGAGGCGCGCCGAGCCGTGATCGAACTGCGCCGAGCGTCCGTCGAACGATCCGAGTGTCCTGAACTGCGATGAGTGTCTCGCCCTCGAGGGTAGCGGCGGTTCTCGCACGTGGCAGCATGGACGGTGATGAACGCCGAATCGCACACCGCAGCCCCCGCCCGACGAGAACTTCCGGAGGCGCCGTTTCTGGCCGCGATCGACGGTCGACCGACGTCGAGGCGGCCGGTGTGGTTCATGCGTCAGGCCGGCAGGTCCCTTCCGGAATACCGCAAGATCCGTGCAGGCATCGGGATGTTGGACTCGTGCTTCCGGCCCGATCTGGTCGCCGAGATCACCCTGCAGCCCGTACGTCGTCACGACGTCGACGCAGCGATCCTCTTCTCCGACATCGTGGTTCCGCTCAAAGCCGCGGGCATCGATCTCGACATCGTCGCCGGTACCGGACCGGTGGTTGCGCATCCGGTGTGTTCGGCTGCGGACGTCGCGGCTCTGCCCGTCCTCACCTCCGACCAGGTGCAGCCGGTGGCCGACGCCGTCCGCATTCTCACTCGTGAGCTGGGAACCACCCCGCTGATCGGATTTGCCGGCGCACCCTTCACCCTTGCGTCGTACCTGGTCGAGGGTGGTCCGAGCCGCAATCACGAGAAGACCAAAGCTCTGATGCGGTCCGATCCGGCCACGTGGCACGCCTTGCTCGACGCATTGGCCTCCACCACGATCACCTTTCTGCAGGCCCAGCTGGCTGCGGGCGTCGACGCCGTTCAGGTGTTCGACTCCTGGGCGGGTGCACTCTCGCTCGCCGATTACCGCGAGTACGTATTGCCGCACTCGACACGAGTGTTCGACGCCGTGTCCTCGGCCGGCGTCCCGAAGATCCACTTCGGGGTCGGCACCGGAGAACTCCTCGGTGCCATGGGCGAGGCCGGTGCCGACGTGGTCGGGGTCGACTGGCGGATTCCGCTCGACGACGCGGTGCATCGGGTGGGCCACGGCAAGGCTCTGCAGGGCAATCTCGATCCCGCAGTGCTGTTCGCGGGCTGGGACGCAGTCGAGGTCGAGGTGCGACGCATTGCCGCCGAGGCGGATCGTGCGATCGCGGCCGGTGCCCGCGGCCACGTGTTCAATCTCGGCCACGGCGTACTTCCCGATACCGATCCCGACATCCTGACTCGCGTCGTCTCGTTGGTGCATTCGTTGTGACCGTCCGGCGTTACGCCGTCGTCGGCGGCGGAATTTCCGGCCTCGTCGCGGCGTATCGCCTGCGACAGGCGTGCGGGCCCGACGCAGAAATCACCGTGGTCGAGGCATCGTCCCGGGTGGGCGGCACCCTGCGCACCACCTCGGTCGGCGAACAGTCGCTCGATGTCGGTGCCGAGGCATTCATCGGTCGCCGCCCGGAGGTGCCCGCCCTGCTTGCGGAACTGGGGCTCACCGAACAGCTCGTGCACCCGTCGACGGTGCGACCGCTCGTCTTCTCCGGTGGACGCACTCATCCACTACCGGTGGGCACCCTGATGGGTATCCCGTCGTCGGCGGAGTCCGTCCGAGAGCTGGTCGATCCGTCCGAGCTGCACATCATCGACACCGAGACCGAGCGGCCGTTTCGATGGGTCCGGGGCTCCGATGCCAGCGTGGCCGATCTCGTGGGCACACGTTTCGGGAACCAGGTGGTGAGCCGTTCGGTCGATCCACTGCTCGGCGGGGTCTACTCCGGTTCGGCGAGCTCCATCGGTGTCCGTGCTGCGCTGCCGACGCTGGCCGCTGCGTTGGACAACGGCGCGGCGAACCTGACCGAGGCTGTGCTGAAGGCACTCCCGACTCCGTCCCCGGGGCCGGTGTTCGGTGGACTCCGGGACGGCTACGCGGTGCTGCTCGATGCCTTGGTTACAGCCACCGACGCTCGCGTTCTGCGCGAGACGAGCGTCGGCGAGATCCGCCGTGAGTCGGGCGGCTGGTTCGTCGATCGGGTGGGTGTGGTCGACGGGGTCGTGCTGGCGGTACCGGCACCGATACTGGCCGATCTCATCGCAGACCTCGCACCGGACGCGTCGCGCGCGGCCCGTGAGATCGAACTGGCGTCGTCGACGGTCGTGGCCATGGCGTTTCCGACGTCGACCGAGCTGCCGCAGAATTCGGGAATTCTGGTGGCGACGGACGCGGGGCTGGACGTGAAGGCGTTCACGCTGTCCAGTCGAAAGTGGCCGCACCTGGCCCAGCGTGACGCGGTACTGCTGCGAGCCTCGCTCGGGCGTTTCGGCGACGACACTGCCGCGCAGCGATCCGACGAGGACACGATCGACGTTGCGCTCGCCGACCTGGCCACGGTCGCGGGTATCGACACCAGGCCGCTGGCAGTGACCGTCCAGCGGTGGCCGGGCGGATTGCCGCAGTACGCTCCCGGACACCTCGACCGCGTCGCCGCCATCGAATCCGGAGTGTCCGAACTCGCCGGGCTCGCCGTGACCGGAGCGTGGCAGCGCGGCGTCGGGGTACCGGCCTGTATTGCGTCCGCCACCACCGCTGCCGCCCGTCTGGTCGAGGTGGCACGATAGGGGCCATGGCACGCCTCGATTACTCAGCGCTCAATTCGACTCTTCGGTACTTGATGTTCTCGGTCTACAAGGTCGCACCCGGGGTTCTGGGCGACGACCGCGCGGCCGCTGCGAAGGAAGCCCGGGCATTCTTCGAGGGCCGTGAGGACAAGGGTGTCGTCGTGCGCGGGGTCTACGACATCGCCGGCATGCGGGCCGATGCCGACTTCATGGTGTGGACGCACGCCGAGCGCGTCGAGGACCTGCAGGCGACGTACTCCGACTTCCGGCGCACCACCGCGCTGGGCAAGGCGAGCACGCCAGTATGGAGCAACACTGCTCTGCACCGCCCCGCCGAGTTCAACAAGAGCCACGTGCCTGCGTTCATCGCGGGCGAGGATCCGGGCGCGTACATCTGCGTGTACCCGTTCGTCCGCTCGATCGACTGGTACCTGCTGCCCGACGAGGAACGTCGGACGATGCTCGCCGATCACGGGAAGGCAGCACGCGACTACAAGGACGTGCGCGCCAACACCGTCCCCTCGTTCGCGCTCGGTGACTACGAGTGGATCCTGGCTTTCGAAGCCCCGGAGCTCGACCGCATCGTGGACCTGATGCGCGATCTCCGGGCCACCGAGGCACGCCGACACGTGCGCGAGGAGACGCCGTTCTTCACCGGCCCTCGGGTCGAGGTGGACGCGCTCGTCGAATCACTACCGTGACGGGGACGGACACACCCATCGTCGACGCCGTTCTCTTCGACTTCTCCGGCACACTCTTCCGACTGGAAGAGGAGCCGTCGTGGTTCGACGGTGTGCACGATGCCGACGGCGTTCCGGTCGACGGAGCCGGAGCCGCCGAGCTCATGCGACGCATGACCGCTCCGGTCGGCGAGACCGTCGAGTTCGACGACGCCACTCGGCACGCATGGCGTCATCGCGATCTGGATCCGGCCCTGCATCGGCAGGCGTATCTGCACGTTCTGGCGCAGTCCGGCATCACCGCCGAGGCACAGGCCGAATCGGTGTACGGACGAGTCATCGACGCCGACTCCTGGACGCCCTATCCCGACACGGAAGCGGCACTGTCGACATTGGCGGGACGGTCGATTCGCGTCGGGGTGCTGAGCAACATTGCCTTCGACATCCGTCCGGCGTTCACTGCCCGGGGCCTGGACCGGTACGTCGACGAATTCGTGCTCTCGTTCGAGGTCGGGCACGTCAAACCGCAACCGGAGATCTTCCGACATGCGGTGGCCGCTCTCGGCGTCGAGCCCGCGCGGACGCTGATGGTGGGCGACAGCGCCGAGGCCGACGGCGCGGCACAGGAGATCGGGTGCAGTTTCGCACTCGTCGATCCGGCGCCGACGGCCGAGCGTCCCGACGCACTGCTGGCAGCGTTGAGCGCGTTCGGGATTCGATGACCGGAGCGACCGGCGTCCAGCACATGGGCCACTGGGGGATGTTCCGCGCCGACTCGGACGGACGTGACGTCACCGCGATTCATCCTCAGGTGACGGACAGCAATCCTTCCCCGGTGCTGGGCAACCTCGTCGGCTCGGTGACCCATCGATCCCGCGTCACCTCGCCTGCGGTACGCAGGGGCTGGCTCGAGAACGGTCCCGGCCCCACCGACAGGCGCGGTAGCGAGGAGTTCGTCGACGTCTCGTGGGACGAGCTCACCGACCTGTTGTCGCGCGAGTTGCGCCGCGTGGTGGACACATTCGGCAACAACGCCATCTACGGCGGGTCGTACGGTTGGGCCAGTGCCGGCCGCTTTCATCATGCGCAGAGTCAGGTACACCGCTTCCTGAACTGCATCGGCGGCTACACGCGATCCGTGCACAGCTATTCGCTCGGTGCGACCGGCGTCATCATGCCGCACGTGCTCGGCGCGCACTGGAAGATGTTCTCCCGCTCCACATCCTGGTCCGTGATCGCCGAACACACCGAACTGCTGGTGGCGTTCGGCGGAGTTCCGGTGAAGAACACCGGCATCAATCACGGTGGTACGTCGGATCATCCGACCGTCGGTTCGCTCGACGCGATGCGCGCCCGCGGCGGGCAGATCGTCACCGTCGGTCCATTGCGCAACGACATGTCGGGCGAGGCGCGGTGGATCGCCCCACGACCCGGAACCGACGTGGCGATGATGCTGGCTCTGGCATACGTCCTGGCCGACGAAAAACTGCACGACACAGCGTTTCTGGAGAAATACTGCGAGGGTTACCCCGAGTTCGAGCGCTACCTTCTCGGTGTCTCGGACGACACTCCCAAGACCCCGCAGTGGGCGTCGGAGATCTGCGGTATCGAGCCGTCCGTAATCGCAGAGCTGGCACGGGACATGGCGTCGAAACGCACGATGGTGACCGTCACGTGGTCCCTGCAACGTACGCAGCACGGTGAACAGGCTCCGTGGATGGGCATCACGTTGGCAGCGATGTTGGGCGAAATCGGCGTGCCCGGTGGGGGATTCGGACACGGATACGGCTCGATGAACGAGCCCGGCCTCGCTCCTGTGCCCTATCCGTTGCCGACACTGCCGCAGGGAATCAATCCGGTGGCCGATCTGATCCCGGTCGCAGCTGTCTCGGACATGCTGCTCAACCCAGGGCACGAATTCGACTACGACGGCCGACGTTTGGTCTATCCCGACATCAAAGTGGTCTATTGGGCGGGCGGCAACCCGTTTCATCACCACCAGGATCTGGGACGATTGCGCCGGGCACTCGGCAGGCCCGATACCGTCGTCGTCCACGATCCCTACTGGACGCCGATGGCCAAGCACGCAGACGTCGTAGTCCCGTCGACCACATCGCTGGAACGGTCGGATCTGAGCTGCACACGCAACGATCCACTGCTCGTGGCCATGGCGCCGGCTGCCGAGCGATTCGCCGATTCGCGCGACGATTACGACACTTTCGCGGAACTCGCTATGAAACTCGGTGTGGGGCAGCAGTTCACCGAGGGGCGCACGTCACAGCAATGGCTCGAGCACATGCACGGGCAGTGGCGCGAGTATCTGCGGGCCGACGGCGTGCAGACCCCGGAATTCGACGACTTCACGCGTGAGGGTTCGTTCCGGATGAAGACCGAGGACGAGTTGACGTTTCTGGAGGATTTTCGCCAGGACCCGATCGGCAACGCGCTGCGGACACCGAGCGGCAAGATCGAAATCTTCTCGGCGACGGTCGCGGGGTTCGATTACGACGACTGCCGAGGGCATCCGATGTGGTTCGAGCCGCAGGAGTGGCTCGGCGGGGCGCGGGCCGAGCAGTTTCCTCTGCACTTGATCGCCAACCAGCCGCGCACCAGGCTGCACAGTCAGCTCGATCACGGTGCGGTGAGCCGGAATTCGAAGGTTCAGGGCCGAGAGCCGATTCGAATGCATCCGTGTGCGGCGGAGGCCAGGGGAGTGTCGGACGGCGATGTGGTGCGAGTGTTCAACGACCGCGGTTCGTGCCTGGCCGGTGTGGTCGTCGACGACGCGATGCTCGAAGCGGTAGTTCAGTTGTCGACCGGGGCCTGGTACGACCCGCTCGATCCGGCTGATCCCGATTCGATGTGCAAGCACGGCAGCGTGAACGTTCTCACCGCCGACGTCGGGTCGTCGTCGCTCTCGCGAGGGTGCACCGGGCAGCACGTGCTGGTGGAGATCGAACGCTACGACGCGCCGCTGCCGCCGATCACTGCGTTCGATCCACCGGTGACACGATCGGTCAGAACACCACCCGCGAGATGATCTCGGCAACCAAGGCCGGCTTGGCCTCGCCTTCGATCTCGAGCGTTGCGGTCGTCACGATCTGCAACGCTCCGCCCGACGCGTCCTCGACAGAGGTGAGGGTGGTCCGCAACCGGACATGGGATCCGACCTTGACAGGGTTGATGAAGCGAACTTTGTTGGAGCCGTAGTTGATTCCGAGTTTGGTGTTCTCGATGGTGTAGATCTGCCAGTTCAGCATCGACACGAGCGACAGACTCAGGAATCCGTGGGCGATCGGCGCGCCGAACGGGCTCTCTTTTTTCGCTCGTTCGACGTCGACGTGGATCCACTGGTGGTCGCCGGTGGCGTCGGCAAAGGTGTTCACCCGTTCCTGGGTGATCTGGAGCCAGTCGCTGGTTCCCAGTTCTTCGCCGACGGCCGCCTTGATCTGCTCTGGTGAGGTGAAAGTGCGCATGCTCACAGTATGCACCGTCGCAATAGGGCGCTCGAAAGCGATCATGTGGGAGCGAATGATGACCGGCTCGAGTGTCGGCCTGTCGAATTCAGGCTGTGTAGGGCGGAGCGAAAGGAAAGGCTCCGATCAGTTTGTTCTGAATTTCTTTCAGATTCGGGACCGGCCGATATTCGTGCTGTAGCTGCGCGATTCGATCGTGATCTCGCGCAAGGTCCGACGAATGCTGGACAGCTTCTCGGTCGAAAGCAGAGTAATAATCGTCGAATTTGTATCCGTTGCCGCCTATGTCTTGCGGCAGCTTTATCCATGCGTTGGGGATGCCGTACGAGTCTGCGACGATCAACCCGTGCAGACTCGTGGACATCACGAAGTCACATGCAGTGATGTCGGCGATGACCTTGGCCGGCTTTCTGGACGGGTCGATCAACGTGACGCTCTTGTCTCGCGCAAGCGAGCGCACTACGGGATCCTTCTTGTGCACCCAGTGGTAGACGAGGCCGATCCGGCCGGGTACCCGTGGGGAGCGTGCATAGACTTTGTTCGCCAGCAGCCCGGGGTCCCCGACCGCGACTTCGCGCTCGGACTTGATGCGTCCCAGCGACAGCTGTCCGCGAACCGCGTAGAAGTCGAAATCGGGGTAGCTGAAGTCTCGTTCGTGGGCGGCGTCACTGAGCATGAAACCCGAGCCCCAGACCTTGAGACCCTTCCGGGCCTGCATGAGCTGGACCATTTCCAGGGTGGAACCTGCCCCGATCATGTCGCAGCTCTTCGCGCGACGCCAGGAACACTTCTGCCCGAACAATGTTCCGACCAGTCCCGGCGTCAATTCGTCACCGAAATTGGGTGTGACGCCGGTGATTTTCACCTGGCGCCACCAGAAGGTCTTGATCGACGTGGCCACAACCCCAAAGCTACCCTAACGATCGGGTCAAGCAGAGGTAATCTCCGGAGTTCGCGGCTCGGTTTCGACGCATCCTCAGCGCAGGTTCGCCGAGTGCGCGGCGATCCCCGGGATGTCCGGACCGATCAGGATGCAGGCTTGAGCACCAGAGAAATCGAGTTGATGCAGTACCGCTGGTCGGTCGGGGTGGGGTAGCCCTCGCCCTCGAAGACGTGGCCGAGGTGGCTGTGGCAGTTGCGGCAAACGACCTCGACGCGGCGCATGCCGAGAGTGGTGTCCTCTTTCAGAATGACGGCGTCGCTGTCGGCCGGGTCGAAGAAAGACGGCCATCCGCAATGCGATTCGAACTTCTCGGTGCTGCGGAACAGTTCGGCTCCGCAGGCGCGGCACTCGTAGATGCCTTCGGTGGTGGTGTCGGTGTATTCGCCGACGCCCGGGCGCTCGGTACCGGCCTGACGCAGAACCGCGTACTCCTCGGGTGTCAGCTTCTCCCGCCACTGCGCGTCGGTGAGCTGGACGGCCGGAGCGGCATTGTTGTCTGTTGCTGAACTCATGCTGACACGCTAATACGATTTGCCGGGTTATGCCGTTTTCGCTGGTGACGCGGTCGGTAACAGGTAGCTGGGCTCGATTCCCTCGTCGAGCCGTCCCTCTGATCTCGCGGCGAACCAGCGTCCGACGAGCACTCCGAAGATCACGACGATCAGCAGCGCCCAACCGAAGGTGGTGCGGAGATAGTCGAGGGCCCGTCCGGTTTCGATCCACCGTCCGGACAACCAACGATCGGCGTTCATGAACCCGTAGATCGCGAGCCAGGCCGGCCAGTTCCGGAGTAGCGAGTTCCTGAGCACGACCGTCATGAGCAACGGGAACAGCATCATCGAGTAGTACATCTGGCCCAGTGAGCCCAGCAGCCAGTGCGCGGTGAGGATCAGGCCGGAGGTGGTGGCGAAGAAGAACAGTCGATCTTCTCGGCAGTACCGGTAGAGCAACCACAGCGAGACCAACACCATGATGCCCAGGACGGCGCGGATGCCGAGGGTCAGGAACTCGGGCACTCCGTAGTAACGGCCGTTGCCGACGACAGCGCTGTTGAAGTAGTCACGCGTCTGCAGCAGGTACGGCAGCGTCCGATCGATGAAATTCATGGGATCGACGGACAACGGCCAGGCGATGGCCATCATCACCACCGGGATGGCAATCGAGGTGATGAACACCTTCCACTGTCTCGTCATCAGGGGGAGCAGCAGCAGTGGTGCGAGCATCGGCTTGATCGCCAGGGTCAAGCCCATCGCGACACCGGCGGACAAATCCTTGCGCTGCAACAGGAATCCGAGAAACGCCACTTCGCCGAGGAGTACGAAACCGTTGAAGTTGGTGAACACCAGTGTGTTCGTCACCGTCTCGCTGACGAAGGCAGCCAGGAGCAGGGCGGGTGCAGCCACCGAGTCCAACCGGAAGCCGAAGATGCGCAGCAGGATGTACAGCGCGACGAGGATGGCCACGGTGCTGGCAAGGATGAACAGCCAGCGAGAGCGCTCCGGGTCGATGATGGCGATGGGGGAGAGCAGCATCGTCGCGCTCGGCTGGTACAGGTAATGAGGATCGACCGAATCGAAGTTCGCGGTGTACACCGGCTGCCGGTTGAGGAACGCGAGAGCTGCGTTGTACACCGGGTTGAAGTCATTGGTGACATCGCCGTTGACCGCCCTGATCACCACCCGATGCACGACGGTCATGATGGCGATCGGCCAGAGCGCGTACTTGATTACTTCGGCGGTGGTCCGCCCGGTACGCGGCTCCAGAAAGCTAAGTGACACCCGCGAACGGTACCCGAGACGGTCGGTGCGCCCGTTCAGGACACCCCGCGGGGCCCGTGTCTTTCGCGACCCTCCGAGGAGTCGAGTCAGGCCGGACAGACGGTGCCGTCGGTCGGAAGCGTCGTGTCTCGGGCGTATGTGACAGCAGCACTCTGCAGGCACTGCGACCCGCCGATGCTCGGATGCCCGCTGCCCTGCCAGGCGGCCGACGCGACGGCGGCACCGGTCGCACCGATCAGGCCGGTGACCGAGGACAGGCCGCCGTTGCCGACGATCGGGTCGCCGGCGTTGGACAGAACCAGGACCGGAACGTCCAGCGAGGTGGGCAGTGGGACGGAGGGAGCTGTCGGCCAGGACGAGCACAGCAATGCCGTCAAGGCAGCATCGGTTCCGTAGATCGGGTAGCGGTCGGTCCACCCCGGCGCCAGGTCGCGGACGCCCTGCGGAGATGGCCACTGCTGCCCGTCCGTGCAGCGGGCGACGAACTGGCCGTCGGTGCTGTACGCCGCCCGGCCTCGTTCGGCGAGCGCTGCGAGCGCTGTCGTGTCGGAGGCGGCGGCAGCGGAGAGCGTCGAGGACAGATCTCTCGCCCGCGTCGACGCGTCTCCCGCGGTCGAAGCCAGGGCAAAGGTGATCGCGTCGAGAATTTCGTGTGTGGACAGCGGTGCGAATTCGCCGCCGGCGGCGCGCTTGATCAACTGTGCCACTGCGGCCGTCGGGTCACTTCCGAGCGAGCAGTTCAGCGCGACGCAACGCTGTGCGAAGGCAGCGAACGCCGCTTCCTTGCCCTGAGTTCGCTGCTCGGCGAGCGTTGCCTGGTCGGCGTTGACGCCCGTCGGCGAATCGAGGATCAGGCGCGCGACGTTGTCGGGAAACTTCGCGGCGTAGGCCATGGCGGTGAGAGAACCGTTTCCCGCTCCGATCAGGCCGATCCGGTCCACGCCCCACAACTGTCGAAGCCGATCGAGATCGTCCGCGGCGTACCCGGTGCCGAAGGCGAGCTCCTGCGGCTGCAGGGTGTCGGTGCATTCGATGGTGGCGTCTCGTCCGGCGTCGACCGCGCGGTCGACGGAGTCCGAGTCGGATCTGGAGAACTGTCCCAGGGCATCGACGGCAGCCTTGGTAGGCGCCTGGGGTGTGTCGTCGATGCAGTCCACGGCCGTCGAGCGTCCGATGCCGCGGCGATCCACGGCAACGATCGGATGTGCCTCGAGCAGCGTGGCGAGTGGGCCGGCGGCCATCGTGGCCAAGGTTGCGATGGACGAACGATCCGAACCGGACGTGAACACCAGGGGCCCGGCATCGACGGGTGTCCGGTCGAGCGTGGCCCGAAGCGCCCCGACGGCGAAGGTGCCGAACATCTGACCGCTGGCGTCGACATCGGCCTCGTACTCACCGCATTCGAGCGTCAGGCCCGGCGTGGTGGCGGTGAGCCCGAACATTCCGAGGGTGGCCGAGGTGCACTCGGACCAATCGAGGTCGGTGGTCGGAACAGCGAGTGCAGCCGGTTCGGGCGGGGTTTCGGGCGACGACTCGGCGGGCTGACCGGGCGAGCGCTGCTCCACCGCCACTTCGGGACGGATCGACGGGCCGCCTCCACAGGCCGCGCAGACCGTGGCGACGAGGAGTACTGCGGCGAGCAACGAACGTTTCTGCGTCACGGTGCGAGGCTATCTACTTTTGCTTCGCTGCCGCGCCCGCGTCTCTCGTCACGGCCGCACCCAGCGGGTCAACAGCGTGCCGTCGGTGTCGCCGAGCACGAGTGCGCGCTGCATGGACGTATCGGCGGCGTGTGCGGCATGGGCGATGCGGCCGGCAGGCCCACTGATCACCTTCGGTGAGATCGTCAGGCACACGTCGTCCGCCGCCCCGTCGGTCACCAGCTGACCGAACAGTCCTGGTCCGCCCTCGCACAGCACGCGACCGAACCCGAGCTGGGACAGAGACTCGACAATGTCGGTGGTCGACACCGATTCGCCGGACACCTCGAGCACCGTCGCCCCGGCCGTCCGGAGTTCGCCTACCGCAGAGCGGTCCGCCGCGGCGGACGTGAGCACCACCGGCATCACCGCTGTGTCCGTCAGTAGGCGAGACCGCGCATCGATGGAGCCGGAGGCGGTGACGACCACGATGGTCGGCACCGATTCCTGACCGTTCGCCTGCCGGCGAGAGATGACATCGGGAGACAGGGCGACCCCGCCGTAGTTCTCTCCGCGCACGGTGCCGGCGCCGACGAGCACCGCATCGCACAGCTCACGCAGGATGCCGAACAACCGGGTGTCTGCCGGGGTGCCCAATCCGGCCGAGGCACCGTCGGAGGTGACGGACCCGTCGATACTGGAGACGAAATTGGTACGGATCCACGGTCGGCCCACATCGGTCGGGTAGGCATACAGCGATCGCAGACCGTCGTCGTCCACTTCCGTTCCGATGGCGGGGAGCGCTGCGGCGGCCTGCTCCGATGTGAAGTAGGTCCCAATATCGAGAAGCTGCATGAGTCACATGAGACCACGTCGTTACGCTCGATCAATGCCCGCACGCCTTGTCGACCGAAATCCCGTGGTCCCCTCCGATCAGCTGATCGCGCAGATGGTTCCGCCGGCGATGTTCGACGACGTCAGCTTCTCCTCGTACATTCCCGATCCCAAGGAGCCGACGCAGGCCGCTGCAGTCGCGAAAGCCGAGGAATTCGCGAACAAGGTGCAGAAGATTCGCGGCAAGGGCAAGCGCGGACTGTTCGGTAAGAAGACCCCGGCCACCGGTGCGGGGCTCTACCTCGACGGCGGCTTCGGCGTCGGTAAGACCCACTTGCTGGCCTCGATCTATCACAGCGTCCCCGAACCGAAGGCGTTCGGCACGTTCGTGGAGTTGACGCACGTCGTCGGTGCATTGGGCTTCAACAAGGCTCTCGAAGAGCTCTCGAACCACAGTGTTCTGTGCATCGACGAGTTCGAGCTCGACGATCCGGGCGACACGATGTTGGTCTCGCGACTGCTGTCGGAGCTCTCGCAGCGCGGCGTGTCCATCGTGGCGACGTCGAACACCCTGCCCGGCCAGCTCGGCGAAGGCCGCTTCGCGGCCGAGGACTTCCTGCGGGAGATCAAGAAGCTCGGTTCGATCTTCGAGTCCGTCCGCGTCGACGGTCCCGATTACCGGCACCGCGATCTGCCGCCGGCCCCGGAGCCGACGTCGGAGGCCGAGCTCGTCGAGCGTGCCGACGGTATCGAGGGCGCGACCCTGGACGACTTCGACGACCTGCTGGCGCACCTGAGCACGCTGCACCCGTCGCGCTACGGCAAGTTGCTGGACGGCATTCCCGCGGTGTTCCTGAAGAACGTGCACCCGGCTTCCGATCAGGCAATTGCGTTGCGACTGGTCGTCCTCGCCGACCGCCTGTACGACGCGGGTATTCCGGTGACGGCCTCGGGTGGCAAGCTCGACGAGATCTTCACCGAGGAGATGCTCGCGGGTGGTTACCGGAAGAAGTACCTCCGTGCGACGTCCCGTCTGCTCGCGCTGTCTCGTTTCGCTGCCGTCGGCTGACCTGCTTCGGTCGCGGCAGGCTCAGAGCTGCACCTGCATGACGTAGTCGTCGTGCGTCCGGTCGCCGACGACGAACGTCTTGGTGCCGGCTATCTCGAATCCGTGTTTGGCATAGAACTTCTGGGCGCGGACGTTCTGTTGGTTGACGCCCAGCCACGCCCCTCGGCAGCCGTGCCTACGAGCACTGTCCAGCGCCGACGTCATCAGGCGCGCTGCGACTCCGCCGCCGTGTTCGGAGGGTCGGACGTACAGCTTGCTGATCTCTACCGTCGGCTCGTGGGACAGCGCCGAGCGGATGCCGGAGTCGGTGGGAGTGCCGAACACCAGCATCGCGTATCCGAGTACCTGTGCCTCGGCCGACTCGTCGAGCAGTACGGTCCTGTTCGGGTCGTCGATGTACGTCTCGAAGTGCTTGGCCGACAACACGTTCGAGACGAAAGTCTCGATATCGCCGGGTTGCGTTCCCGGTGGGCAGGCCAACGGGAAGGTCAGTGCGGCCAGGTCGGCGACTCGGTGCGCATCCGCCGGGCCCGCCTCACGAACGCTCACAGCTGATCGACGGCATTCTTCGCGTCCCGCAACGACAGCCCTGTTCGATCGCGCAGCAGCTTGATCGCCGCAATCGCTTTGCCTTCCGATTTGAGTGCCGTCAATCGGGGGAGGAGGTCGTCCCATCGCACGGGACCCGAACTCGCTGCATCGAGAATGGTCGACGGGGGAGGAAACGGTGCTCCGCGTTGCATCGTCTCGATTGCGTTCTTGGCATCGAGCAATCCGGCACCGGTTCGATCACGGAAAACCTTGATGGCCTGAATCTTCTTGTCGGCGGCCAACAATTGGTGAATTTCTGCTCGCGCACCGTCGTCCAGTCCTACCAGCTTCAGGCTCTGGGACGTGGCACGCGATCTGTCCGGCTTTCGACGCGCGAGGAACCAGGCCGCGAGCACCGCGGTATCGACGAGGACCAGCGCAACGATGAACCATCCCCAGGTCGGCATAACGTCAGTACACCACTTCAGCGTGACGGGTCGAAGAGCGGGACGACGCCCGACGGATCGGCGAGCGGCGATTCGAACAGTGAGACAGCAGCATCGAGAGTCCGCTGCGCTGCGTCGTACTTCGCCGGTGCGAGATCGTGGCCTGCACCGTCGATGTCGATCAGCAGTGTGGGCGCGGGAACCAGAGCGAACGCCGCCCCGAGTTCTTCGGTGGTAGCGAACGGATCCTTGGTGCCGTGCAGCACGACAGTGGGGGTACGTAGGTCGGGCAGATGGTGGGTCCGAAGCTTGTCGGGCTTTCCCGGTGGGTGCAGGGGATAGGACGTCAGCACCAGACCGTCCACGAGACCCGGCTGCTCCGACGCGATCATCGATCCCTGCCTGCCGCCGTACGAATGCCCGCCGAACACGACGAACCCGTCGGTTTCTGCACGTAGTCGATCGACGGCCGCGGCGATCCCCATCCGGTCCTCCTCGGAACGGGAGGGATGCGGAGGACCCTTGGCCTTGCGGACTCGGAACGGGAGGTCGAACCGCAACACCGTGAAGCCGGCCGCCGCCCACACCGACGCAATGTTCTGTAGGAGCACCGACCCACAGTTGCCGCCCGCACCGTGAGTGAGAGCGAGCCCTCCGCGCGACGGGATCGGCGGCGTGTGAAGAAACGCGACGCCCCCGCCGAGTTCGATGTCGGCGGGGGCGTCGGGAACGTCGTGTTCAGCCATCGGTCGAGGACGTTACCTTTTCGTCGCTGCCGGCGTGATGGGTGTCCGTGCTGTCTGTTTCGGAGCTGTCGGATGCATCCTGATCGTCGGCATCCACCATCTCACCGTTGTCGTCGACCATGTCGGCAAAGGCTGTACCCGCGACGGTGCCGTTGGTTCCGGGGAGAGCCACAGTGGGCCGAGCGCCGGGTCGGTATCGGTCGTCGAGTCCCTCGACCGATTTCTTCGCTTCTTCGAGTGTGGCGTCGTCGACCTGAGGCTCTTCGCTGTCGGTCGCGCTACCGGGGCCGGCCGTGTCGGTGGGTGTTTCGTCCGTGGGTGCACTGCGAGCGTCGTCCGACACGTGAGTGTCCTTCCATCGAAGTGTGTGCGTCGTCTCCACTGTGCACTTCTATGGCGTGAATCACCACCGAGACTGGGCAAGACACAAAAAAGGACCCCCTCGAAAGGGGGTCCTTTGTTCTGACTGTGGTGCGCGATACTGGGATTGAACCAGTGACCTCTTCCGTGTCAGGGAAGCGCTCTCCCGCTGAGCTAATCGCGCATGTCCTCGCATCGGCCTTCGCAACCGATGCACTAGCGAGGTGGAGACGGGAATCGAACCCGTGTGCACGGCTTTGCAGGCCGTTGCCTCACCACTCGGCCACTCCACCATGGGTCGAGACCCTCGAGCGGATGACGGGATTCGAACCCGCGACCCTCACCTTGGCAAGGTGATGCGCTACCACTGCGCCACATCCGCATACCCCGGAGGCAATCACTGCTGGGCAGTTGCTGTCTCCGTGGTGCGGGGAAAACATTAACCCAACGGGAGTGAAACTCACAAATCTCGTGGTCAGCCCCAGAATTCGGGTCTCTGGCGGCTGTGAACCGTGTGAAAGATGGGGTCGGGCCGGGTCCGGGGGAGCGAGGTCTGCGCTCGATGCAGGCGTCGAATGCGACATCGACGAGCCGGAGCAGGCGATTCGATCCACTGCGACACCTCGTGTTAATGTTTTGCCTCGTTCGGTCCCGTGGCTCAGTGGAAGAGCGTCCGCTTCACACGCGGAAGGTCGCTGGTTCGATCCCAGCCGGGACCACAGACGAAGAAAGCCCGCACCGCTTGTCGGTGCGGGCTTTTTGGTGTTCCGTCCCGGTAATCTGACCCGGTGAGCACCGACGGATACACGTCCCGCGAGGCGGACGGCAAGACCAGCACAGCGGACTCGAGTGGTCCGGCAGAACAGCTGGCGAAGAAGCATCGACGGTTTCGGTCTCGCATCGCCGAGAACAAGTCGCTCGATCTCGCCTACCGGATCACTGTCGGTGTCGTCGGAGCTCTGGTGTTGGCGTTGGGTGTGCTGGCCATTCCGTACCCCGGCCCCGGCTGGCTGATCGTGTTCGCAGGACTGGGCATCCTGGCCTCGGAGTTCGAGTGGGCCAAGGGCGCGCTGCGCTTCGTCCGCAAGAGGTACGACGCGTTCATGGCCTGGTTCTCGAAGCAGTCGATCGTCGTCAAGGGACTCGGCGTGTTGTTCACGACGGTCGTCGTGCTCGCAACACTGTGGCTTCTGGGCACTTTCGCGCTGGTCGGAGGTTGGTTCGGCCTCGACTGGACCTGGCTCGAGAGTCCCTTGTGACGCACGCGCCGCGCTGAGGGCCGCGCGGTGGCCCGTTGCCGATAGGCTGTCGGAGGCCTTCCTGGCCAGATGAACCGATCGAGGAGTACATCGCTGTGAGCATGCCCGTTGTCGCCGCCGTCTCGCCCGCCCGCATCTCGGTGCAGGCAGGAACGACCGCAGGTACGGCGCTACGCGACACCGGCCTGCCGAACAAGGGTCCCGACGCGATCGTCGTCGTGCGAGATCCGGAGGGCAAACTCCGTGATCTGTCGTGGGCTCCCGACTCCGATACCGAGGTCGAGCCCGTGCCGGCCAACACCGAGGACGGGCGAAGCGTCATCAGGCACTCGGCTGCGCACGTTCTCGCTCAGGCCGTCCAGGAACTCTTCCCCGATGCCAAGCTGGGCATCGGACCGTTCATCAAGGACGGCTTCTACTACGACTTCGACGTGAAGCAGCCGTTCACCCCAGAGGATCTGACTGCACTCGAGAAGAAGATGAAGCAGATCGTCAAGGCCGGGCAGCGGTTCTCGCGTCGGGTGTACGAATCGGTGGATCAGGCCCGTGAAGAGTTGGCGAACGAGCCCTACAAACTCGAACTGATCGACGACAAGTCCGGGATCGACGATCCCGAGGTCATGGAAGTCGGCGGGGGAGAGCTCACCGCGTACGACAACCTCAATCCCCGTACCGGTGAACGCATCTGGGGCGATCTGTGCCGCGGCCCGCACATCCCCACCACCAAGTACGTGCCGGCGTTCAAGCTCACCCGCAGCTCGGCTGCGTACTGGCGGGGCAACCAGGACAACGCCGATCTGCAACGCATCTACGGCACCGCGTGGGAGTCCACCGAGGCGCTCGATGCGCATCTCGAGTTGCTCGCCGAAGCCGAACGTCGTGATCACCGCAAGCTCGGTTCCGAGTTGGACCTGTTCAGCTTTCCCGACGAACTGGGTTCCGGTCTTCCGGTGTTCCACCCCAAGGGCGGCGTGATCCGCAACGAACTCGAGAACTACTCACGTCAGCGCCACATCGAAGAGGGCTACGAGTTCGTCAACACCCCGCACATCACCAAGGGCCATCTGTACGAGGTGTCCGGTCACCTCGATTGGTACCGGGACGGCATGTTCCCGGCGATGCACCTGGACGCCGAACTCGACGAGAACGGCGACGTGCGCAAGCCCGGCCAGGACTACTACCTCAAGCCGATGAACTGCCCGATGCACAATCTGATCTTCCGCTCCCGCGGCCGCTCGTACCGCGAACTGCCGCTGCGTCTGTTCGAGTTCGGAACGGTGTACCGCTACGAGAAGTCCGGCGTCATCCACGGTCTGACCCGAGTACGCGGCATGACTCAGGACGACGCGCACATCTTCTGCACTCGCGACCAGATGCGCGACGAGCTGACTCGTGCTCTGGAATTCGTTCTCGGACTGCTCAAGGACTACGGACTCGACGACTTCTACCTCGAACTGTCGACTCGCAATCCGGCGAAGTCCGTCGGCAGCGACGAAGTTTGGGAGGAGGCGACCACCACCCTCGCCGAGGTGGCCGAGGCGTCGGGTCTCGATCTGGTGCCCGACCCGGGCGGTGCCGCGTTCTACGGTCCGAAGATCTCGGTGCAGGCGAAGGATGCGCTCGGCCGCACCTGGCAGATGTCGACCATTCAGCTCGACTTCAACCTGCCCGAGCGTTTCGAGCTCGAGTACACCGGTTCCGGTGGTACCAAGGAGCGCCCGGTGATGATTCACCGTGCCCTGTTCGGATCCATCGAGCGGTTCTTCGGTGTGCTGACCGAGCACTACGCCGGTGCTTTCCCGGCCTGGCTGGCGCCCGTGCAGGTCGTCGGAATTCCGGTGGCCGAGGTGCATCAGGACCACCTCTTCGCGGTGGTGAAGGAACTGAAGAAGCGCGGAGTCAGGGCCGAGGTCGACGCGAGCGACGACCGAATGCAGAAGAAGATCTTCAATCAGACAGCGCAGAAGGTCCCGTTCATGCTGCTGGCCGGCGAGCGCGACGTCGAAGCAGGTGCCGTCAGCTTCCGATTCCGGGACGGCACTCAGGTCAACGGGGTTCCGGTGGCGGAGGCCGTGACCGTGATCACCGAGTGGATCGCCGCGCGCAACAACGCATCACCGACCGCCGAACTCGTGCAGACCAGTACCGCCGGAGTGAGCTGACATGGAAGAACACGACGAGTCGATCGTCGCCACCGGTGCCGGTGAACCGGATCGGCTGCAGCGATTGTGGACCCCGCATCGGATGTCGTACATCGCCGAGGCTCCACAGGGTTCGGCGCAGGGTTCGGCGAAGTCGACCGAGCCGTTCTCCGACATCCCGAAGATGACGGACGAGGACGGACTGGTCGTCGCGCGCGGCGAATCGGTGTATGCCGTACTCAACCTGTACCCGTACAACCCCGGCCACACGATGATCGTGCCGTACCGACGTGTCGCGGCGCTCGAGGATCTCACCCCCGCCGAGAGCTCGGAGCTGATGGCATTCACGCAGAAGATGATTCGCGTGATCAAGCGAGTGTCGAGCCCGCACGGTTTCAATGTCGGCCTCAACCTCGGGGCGGCTGCAGGCGGTTCGCTGGCCGAGCACCTGCACCAGCACATCGTGCCGCGGTGGGGTGGTGACGCCAACTTCATCACGGTGATCGGCGGTGCCAAGGTGATGCCGCAACTGCTCCGCGACACTCGGGCCCTGCTTGCCTCGGCCTGGAACGAATGAACCACCGGCAAGGGGAGCGTGCGGCGTGCTGAGCATCTTCGGCCGTGCGCCGGTCTCGAAGTTGACGGCCCCGTTGGGCCGCGCGCTCAACAGCACCGGCCTGACTCCGGACTCGGTGACCGTCATCGGCACGGTCGTCACCGTCACCGCTGCGGTGACGATGTTCCCTGCCGGCTATCTGTGGTGGGGCTCGATCGTCATCACCCTGTTCGTTCTGTTCGACATGCTCGACGGCGCGATGGCTCGCGCACGAGGAGGCGGCACCAAATACGGTGCCGTTCTCGACGCAACGTGCGACCGCGTTGCGGACGGCGCGATCTTCGGCGGCTTGGCCTGGTGGGCCGTGTATTCCGAGAACGACAAGCTACTGCTCGTTGCCACTCTCGTCTGCCTGGTCACCTCGCAGGTCATCTCGTACGCCAAAGCGCGCGCCGAGGCCAGCGGCCTGTCCGCGGACGGTGGTTGGATAGAACGACCCGACCGCCTCGTCATCGTTCTGGTCGGGGCCGGGCTCACCGGTGTCGGAAGACACTTCGACATTCCGTGGCTGGACAGTCTCATCTATCCGGCAATGTGGATTCTTGCTGCACTGAGCATCGTGACCGTGTTCCAACGAGTGCTCGCCGTCCGCGGATCCGAGGGTGCCCGCGACATCATCGTGCCGCCGGCTCCGTCGGTCTCCGACGACGGCGGTGTGGAGCCGACATGAATCTGTCGGAACGCGCGTCCGACGCCGGGTACGCCGCGGGGTGGCGTCTCGTCCGGTCGTTACCCGAGGGTGTCGCCCGTCGGTTGTTCGACCGCGGCGCCGACTTCGCCTCGTCCCGTAACGGCGGCCCGGATCAGCTGCGCCGCAATCTCGCTCGGGTGCTGGGGACCACGGCGGAGCAGGTCCCGGACGACCTGATCCGAGACAGTGTTCGCTCCTACGCCCGGTACTGGCGTGAGGCATTCCGGCTGCCGTCGATGGACCTGGCTGCTCAGGCGGCCGTCATCGATCGGTGCGTGTACGGCAAGGAACATCTCGAAGCGGCGCTCGGTGCCGGCAAGGGAGTGGTGCTGGCACTACCGCACAGCGGCAACTGGGACATGGCCGGAATGTGGTTGGTGCGGACGCACGGTGGCCTCTCGACCGTGGCCGAGAGGCTGAAGCCGGAGTCGCTGTACCAACGCTTCGTGGCGTATCGCGAGAGCCTGGGATTCGAGATCTTTCCGCTCAGCGGCGGCGAGCAACCGCCCCTGCTCGCGTTGTCCGACAGACTGCGCCAGAACAAGGTGGTCTGCCTGCTCGGCGAACGAGACCTGGCCAAGCACGGAGTACCGGTGACTTTCTTCGGGGAACCGACACGAATGCCGGCGGGTGCGGCCAAGCTCGCCATCGACACCGGTGCCACGCTGCTCCCGGTACACGGCTATTTCGACGGCGACGGTTGGGGATTCGACATCTCGCCCGCGGTGGACGTCTCGCAGGGAGTAGCCGCTGCGACCCAGACGGTTGCGGATCATTTCGCCGCCGGAATCCGCGCTCATCCCGCCGATTGGCACATGCTGCAGCCGCTGTGGATGAGCGACTGGTCGGCAGAGCGACGAGCCCGAATCGAGGGCACATGAGAATCGGCATGGTGTGCCCGTACTCGTTCGACGTGCCGGGCGGAGTGCAGGCCCACGTCCAGCAGCTGGCCGAGGTCTTCATCGAACGCGGTCACCGGGTCAGCGTTCTGGCTCCCGCCTCGGACGGCGTCGAGCTCCCCGAATTCGTGGTGTCGGCCGGAGAAGCCTTGGCCATTCCGTACAACGGGTCGGTCGCCCGGCTGCGATTCGGCCCGGTGACGTACTCACGGATCCGAAAGTGGATCTCGGAGAACGACTTCGACGTGCTGCACATTCACGAGCCCAATGCGCCGAGTCTGTCGATGCTGGCACTCAAGGCCGCGGACGGCCCGATCGTGGCCACGTTCCACACATCCACCACCAAGTCTCTCGTGCTCAGCACGTTCCAGGGCGTGCTGCGGCCCTATCACGAGAAGATCAGCGGCCGGATCGCCGTGTCCGAGTTGGCACGGCGATGGCAGGTCGAGGCGCTCGGGTCCGATGCGGTCGAAATTCCGAACGGAGTCGACGTGCCGGCGTTCGCCGACGCAGACGTGCTCGACGGCTATCCGCGTCGGGGCCGGACGGTGCTGTTCCTGGGCCGCTTCGACGAACCGCGCAAGGGAATGGCCGTGCTGCTGGGCGCGCTACCGGCCCTCGTCGAATCTCACCCCGACATCGAAATTCTCATCGTCGGCAGGGGCGACGAGGACAAGCTTCGCAAGGAAGCAGGCGCGCTGGCCTCGCATCTGACCTTCCTCGGCCAGGTGGACGACGCGACGAAGGCTTCCGCGATGCGTAGCGCCGACGTGTATTGCGCCCCCAACCTCGGCGGCGAAAGCTTCGGCATCGTTCTGGTGGAGGCGATGGCAGCCGGAACCCCCGTGGTGGCAAGCGAACTGGACGCTTTCCGTCGGGTCCTACGCGACGGCGCATGTGGCCTGCTGGTTCCGATCGACGATTCCGCGGCCCTCGCGGCAGCGGTCACCTCCATTCTGTCCGACGACGCCGTCCGCGAGCGTCTCGTCGACGCCGCCTCGGCGGCCGTGTCCACGTACGACTGGCCTGTTGTCGCCGAGCAGATTCTGCGCGTGTACGAGACGGTCACCCTCGGCGGACAGAAAGTGCGAGCCGCGAGCTGATGACACTGTCTGCCGTCACCATCCTGGTCCTCGGACTGATCGCGGTTCTGATCCTCGTCGTCGGGCTGTGGGCCTACGGAACCGCCAACCGACTCGATCGGCTCCACGTTCGCACCGACCTCGCCTGGCAGGCCCTCGATGCTGCACTCGCGCGCCGAGCCGTCGTCGCGCGAGCCGTGTCGGCCGCCACCCGGGGCTCGGTGTCGTCGAGCAAAGAGCTTGCTGCACTGGCAGATCGAGCCGAACGCGCCGACCGATCGCAGCGGGAGGAAGCGGAGAACGCGGTGTCCATGGCACTCGCCGTCGTCGAACCGGCCGCGCTGCCACCACAACTTGTCGCCGAACTCGCCGACGCCGAAGCACGCGTGTTGATCGCACGACGCTTTCACAACGACGCCGTCCGAGACACCCTCGCTCTGCGGGTTCGCCGTCCGGTGCGGTGGCTGCATCTCGGCGGCACCGCGGCCCTGCCGTCGTACTTCGAGATCGCGGAGCGCTCGGCCGCGGCAACGTTCGGTAGTGAGACTCGGGCGACGCCGCGTACCTCTGCGCGGGTGGTGTTGCTCGACGAGCGTGGCCGTGTCCTGCTCCTGCGTGGACACGACCCCACGGTGCCCGAGACGTTCTTCTGGTTCACCATCGGAGGTGCGGTCGAAAAGGGGGAGTCCCTTCGCGAGGCAGCGGTACGCGAAGTGCACGAGGAGACCGGCCTGACCGTCGACGCGTCCGACCTGCGCGGACCGTTGTGGCGTCGAGTTGCGACCTTCCCGTTCAACGGAACGTTGATTCGGTCCGAGGAACTGTTCTTCGCGCATCGGACGCAGGAGTTCGAGCCCGAGAGTGCCGGGTTCACGGACTTCGAGCGACGAACCGTCACCGGGCATCGCTGGTGTACCGAGGCAGACATCCGGGCGCTGAGTGCGGTCGGCGAAAACGTGTACCCACAGGATCTGGCCGAACTTCTCGACGAGGTCAACGTAGCGCTAGCGCGGCGCGGCGACCCGGATGTCAGGGCCATCCGCTGACAATCTGGACCTTTCCGACCAGTCCAGCAATCGTCAAGTGGTTATGGGAAACGACGCGGTAGCGGCCTACAGTTCTGGGCGCGTCGCCGCGCCGGCCCGCCCCTTCGAGGGCAGGGCCGCGGCTCTGCGCGAAGATCCGGACTGCCGAGAACACAGGAGTTGGCTTGAGTACCCCACACGCCCCCAATTCGCCCGCTGCTTCCACTGGATCCGCTGACGGCGGGTCCAACGAGAACGGAATCGGCACCGCTCGCGTCAAGCGCGGTATGGCCGAGATGCTCAAGGGCGGCGTCATCATGGACGTGGTCACCGCAGACCAGGCGAAGATCGCCGAGGATGCCGGTGCCGTTGCCGTCATGGCGCTCGAGCGCGTTCCCGCCGACATCCGCGCGCAGGGCGGGGTGTCGCGGATGAGCGATCCGGACATGATCGACAGCATCATCTCCTCGGTCAGCATTCCGGTGATGGCCAAGGCCCGCATCGGGCACTTCGTCGAGGCACAGATCCTGCAGAGCCTGGGCGTCGACTACATCGACGAGTCCGAGGTCCTCACCCCGGCCGACTACGCCAATCACATCGACAAGTGGAATTTCACCGTTCCGTTCGTGTGTGGTGCCACCAACCTGGGTGAAGCACTGCGTCGAATCACCGAGGGCGCAGCCATGATTCGCTCCAAGGGCGAGGCCGGCACCGGCGACGTCTCGAACGCGACGACCCACATGCGCAAGATTCGCGACGAGATTCGTCGTCTCACATCACTTCCCGAAGACGAGCTGTACGTCGCGGCGAAGGAACTGCAGGCTCCGTACGATCTCGTCGTCGAGATCGCCCGTGCCGGAAAGCTGCCCGTCACGTTGTTCACCGCCGGCGGCATCGCCACCCCGGCCGACGCAGCGATGATGATGCAACTCGGTGCCGAGGGAGTGTTCGTCGGATCGGGAATCTTCAAGTCCGGCAACCCGAAAGAACGTGCCGAGGCAATCGTCAAGGCCACTACCTTCTTCGACGACCCGGATGTCCTCGCCAAGGTCTCCCGTGGACTCGGCGAGGCGATGGTCGGCATCAACGTCGACGACCTGCCCGTCGCACACCGTCTCGCCGAGCGCGGTTGGTGACCGTCCTCTTCCGGTTGCGTAGCTACTGACTGCGTTCCAGTGCCGGGCGGTCCGGATGGTCCCACCGGACCGCGAAGTCCGGCCGCTCGGCGTACTCGTCGATCGAGTCGTAGTACTCGAGCAGTGCCGTGCAGGTCCATTGGTCGGCTGTGTCGGTTCTCCGACGCAGCGCACCCTCGGACAACCGCAACTGCACTCGAAGATCGACGTCCAGTCCTCGGCCCAGCAGCATCGGACCGGCAATCAGGACTATGTGATTCGGCGCGGCCTCGACGGTACGAGCGCGGGCGGATCGATCGGTTGCCTCATCCCACAGACGCGGCAGATAGTGACCTCGGCCACCGGCACGCAGCGGCGCGATGACCTCGCGGATCACGGCATCGTAGTCGAACCACACAGTGCGGTAGCTCAATTCGTCCGTTCGCGAATACTCGAATCGAATGGACGCCGGCCGGACGTAATCGTGCAGGTCGACGACGTCGGCACGCCTGCCCTGTGCGCGGGCGTGTTCGGCTGTGCGAGAGGCGAAGTCGACCGGCTTCGCGGCGTCGGCACCGTCGACGACAACGATCGTTCGCGACTCGGCGGGGCACGCATCGACGATCGACCTGGTCAGAAGATCGGGAAATATCGGTATCGGTTGACCCACACCGACCATCTTGCCTGGTCCACTCATTGTTAGCCTGAGCCGTTGTCACAGAAAGGTGGACACAGCCATGGCCAGCATCGAGGACATTCTCGAATTGGAACGAATCGAGAACGACATCTATCGGGGACGCACGTTCCCGAGCCGGCTGCCGCGGACGTTCGGCGGCCAGGTTGCCGGCCAGGCGCTCGTCGCGGCCGTGCGCACCGTGGCACCCGAGTTCCGCGTGCATTCGCTGCACGGCTACTTTCTCCGGCCGGGTAACCCGAACGAGCCGGCCGTGTTCATGGTCGATCGCATTCGGGACGGCCGGTCGTTCTGCACTCGTCGAGTGACCGGAATTCAGCACGGCAAGGCCATCTTCACGATGTCCGCCTCGTTCCACGGCGACGACGATGGGATCTCCCATCAGGACCTCATGCCCGAGGTAGTCGGACCGGAATCGTTGCCCGACCCCACCACTCTGGCGGAGTACGACACCTCCTACTACAAGGAGTGGTCCGAATGGGACATCCGTCTCATTCCCGACGATCAGACCGTCAAGCATCCCAGTTTCGCTGCGCAGCAACGGGTCTGGTTCAGGTATCGCGACACGCTGCCCGACGATCAGGTGTTCCACGTCTGCGCGCTCGCCTACATGAGCGACATGACGCTCATCGGATCGGCCAAGGTGCCGCACCCGGACGCCGTCACGCAGACGGCCTCCCTCGATCACGCGCTGTGGTTCCTCAGGCCGTTCCGAGCGGACGAATGGCTGCTCTACGACCAGACGTCGCCGTCCGCTGATTTCGGACGGGCACTGGCGCAGGGGCGAATCTTCGACATCTCCGGTCGTATGGTCGCTGCCGTCGTCCAAGAGGGACTGATGCGCTTCGAGCGCGACACCTCGAAACCGCACGTCGATCCCTTCGGATTGAAGTGACGCCGCCGACGATCGGCGTACTCGCACTGCAGGGCGATGTCCGCGAGCACTTGGCCGCACTGGAGTCGAGCGGTGCGCACGGAATCACCGTGCGGCGGCCGGACGAACTCGCCCGAATCGACGGGTTGATCATTCCCGGCGGCGAATCCACGACGATGAGCACTCTGCTCGGTGTCTTCGATCTGCTCGGGCCGCTGCGGGCTCGTCTGGCCGACGGCATGCCCGCGTACGGATCGTGCGCGGGGATGATTCTGCTGGCGTCGGACATTCTCGACACCAGGCCCGACGCGGAACACCTCGACGGTCTCGATATCACCGTGCGCCGCAACGCTTTCGGTCGACAGGTCGACTCGTTCGAGACCGATCTCGATTTCGCCGACATCGAGGGCGGACCGATGCGCGCAGTGTTCATTCGCGCGCCCTGGGTCGAGCGTGTCGGTGCGGACGTCGAAGTACTCGCCACCGTCCCGAACGGGCCAGCTGCGGGCCGCGTGGTTGCCGTGCGGCAGAACCGAGTGCTGGCCACCAGCTTCCATCCCGAGGTCACCGGAGACGATCGAGTGCACCGACTCTTCGTGGACATGGTGCGCAGCGCGTAGAAACCCGTAATCGCCGGTTGGGGCGGAGCGATGACACGGGCGAGTAAAGTCGACAACACCGAATTCGAGCAGGAAGGGGCTCTATCGCATGAGCGGCCACTCAAAATGGGCCACCACCAAGCACAAGAAGGCGGTGATCGACGCCCGACGCGGCAAGTCGTTTGCCAAGCTCATCAAGAACATCGAGGTGGCGGCCCGCACGGGTGGTGGTGACCCCACGGGCAACCCGACGCTCTACGACGCCATCCAGAAGGCGAAGAAGACGTCGGTTCCCAACGACAACATCGAACGTGCGCGCAAGCGCGGAGCCGGCGAAGAAGCGGGCGGAGCCGACTGGCAGACCATCATGTACGAGGGTTACGGCCCCAACGGTGTCGCCATCCTCATCGAGTGCCTCACCGACAACCGCAATCGTGCAGCAGGCGAGGTTCGAGTAGCAATGACTCGAAACGGCGGAAACATGGCCGATCCGGGTTCGGTGTCCTACCTCTTCTCACGCAAAGGCGTCGTGACGCTCGAGAAGAACGGACAGAGCGAGGACGACGTGTTGATGGCGGTTCTCGAGGCCGGTGCCGAGGAAGTGAACGACAACGGCGACACGTTCGAGATCGTCAGTGAGCCGACCGATTTGATCGCAGTGCGTACCGCACTGCAGGACGCGGGCATCGACTACGACTCCGCGGAGGCGAGCTTCCAGGCTTCGGTCAACGTCCCGGTGGACGCGGACGGAGCGCGCAAGGTCTTCAAGCTGATCGACGCCCTCGAAGACAGCGACGACGTGCAGAACGTCTGGTCCAACGTCGACCTGTCGGACGAGGTCATGGCCGAACTGGACGACGAGGACTGACCCGGTCCTTTTGCTCACGGTGATCGACCGGGTGTCGTAGCCCTGATCCGTCGGTGCGCTCCGCTACGCTATCGAACAACAGTTCGTAAGCGGAAGGTGTGGTGGCGTGCGGGTGATGGGTGTCGACCCCGGTCTCACCAGGTGTGGGCTCAGTTTGATCGAGGGAGGCGTCGGTCGCACAGTCGTCGCTCTCGACGTGGATGTGGTCCGGACTCCCGCCGACATGGATCTCGCGCAGCGTCTGCTGCGGATATCCGAAGCAGCGGAATACTGGCTCGATACACACAAGCCGTCGGTCGTGGCGATCGAGCGAGTGTTCGCTCAGCACAACGTACGGACGGCCATGGGCACCGCGCAGGCAGGCGGCGTCATCGCACTGGCTGCGGCCCGGCGCGGTATCGACGTCTGCTTCCACACTCCCAGTGAGGTGAAGGCAGCCGTCACCGGCAACGGTTCGGCCGACAAGGCGCAGGTCACCGCCATGGTCATGCGCATTCTCGGGCTGCAGACCGCGCCGACTCCCGCTGATGCCGCAGATGCGTTGGCTCTGGGTATCTGTCACTGCTGGCGCGCCCCGATGATCGCCCGGATGGCCAAAGCCGAGGCGATGGCCGCCGAACAGAAGCGCAAGTACGACGCGCGTCTGGCCGAGGAACGCAAAGCTCGCGCCGCCGTGGCGCGCAAAATCGAGAAACTGGCCAAGAAGGAGGCGGGCGCACGGTGATCGCATCCATTCGCGGGTCGGTGATCGACATCGCTCTCGATCACGCAGTACTCGAGGCGGCCGGTGTCGGATATCGCGTCAATGCCACACCGGCGACGTTGGCGACGCTGCATCGGGGGAGCGAGTCCACTCTGCTCACCACCATGATCGTTCGCGAGGACTCGCAAACGCTGTACGGGTTTCCCGACAAGGAATCACGTGAGCTGTTCGAGCTGCTGCTCACGGTTTCCGGAGTCGGGCCACGAATTGCGATGGCCACACTTGCGGTACACGAACCCGACTCCCTGCGAACAGCTTTGGCGGACAGCGACATCGGGGCCCTCACCAGAGTTCCCGGTATCGGCAAGCGCGGGGCCGAGAGGATGGTGGTCGAGCTGCGAGACAAGGTCGACGCCGTTGTCTGCCGTGCCGGCAGTTCCGCGGTGCCCGGTTCCGGGGCCGGCAACTCGATGCGCGATCAGATCGTCGAAGCCCTGATCGGTCTCGGATTTCCGGCGAAGCAGGCCGAGGAGGCCACCGACGCGGTACTCGCACAGCAGCCCGAGGCCACGACGTCCACCGCACTGCGGGCCGCGTTGGCGTACCTCGGTAAGTCCAGGTAGGTCGGCGTGACCGAGGACGACGAGTTCGGGGAATCCCAGGTCGGTGCGGAGGCCATGTCCGACGACCTCGACATCGAGACCAGTCTGCGTCCGAAGAACCTCACCGATTTCATCGGTCAGCCTCGGGTGCGTGAGCAACTGCAGCTGGTGCTCTCGGGGGCGAAGATGCGCGGCGGCACCCCCGATCACATCCTGATGTCGGGTCCGCCCGGCCTGGGAAAGACCAGCATGGCGATGATCATCGCCGCGGAACTCGGCACGTCACTGCGGTTGACCTCCGGGCCCGCCCTCGAGCGTGCGGGCGATCTGGCCGCGATGCTCAGCAACCTCGTCGAAGGGGACGTGCTGTTCATCGACGAGATTCATCGGATCGCCCGGCCGGCCGAGGAAATGTTGTATCTGGCCATGGAGGACTTCCGTGTCGACGTGATCGTCGGCAAGGGGCCGGGAGCGACATCCATTCCCTTGGAGGTCGCCCCGTTCACTCTCGTCGGTGCGACCACCCGGTCCGGCGCGCTCACCGGACCGCTGCGCGACCGCTTCGGGTTCGTGGCGCACATGGATTTCTACGAGCCGAGTGAACTCGAACGAATTCTGATGCGATCCGCCGGGATTCTGGGTGTCCCCATCGACCGTGACGGCTGCGCCGAGATCGCAGGACGCTCGCGTGGCACACCCCGAATCGCGAACCGACTGCTGCGCCGAGTTCGCGACTACGCGGACGTGCGCGGGGACGGCACCGTCACCCAGGACACCGCCAAGGCCGCGCTCGTGGTCTACGACGTGGACAAGCTCGGACTGGATCGCCTCGACCGTGCCGTCCTCAGCGCGCTGATCCGAAGTTTCGGCGGGGGACCGGTGGGAGTGTCCACTCTCGCTGTCGCCGTCGGCGAGGAGCCCTCGACGGTCGAGGAAGTGTGTGAGCCGTTCCTGGTACGGGCCGGGATGATCGCCCGCACGCCGCGCGGTCGCGTCGCCACCGCCGCCGCCTGGCACCACCTCGGTCTCACCCCACCGCCGGACCTCGCAGTCGGGGGAATTTCGGTGCGATCGGCCGAGGTCCAGCAGGGATTATTCGAGTGAAACGGCCGCAACACGAGACGAACGGACCGAGCGGGCCACAGGTGATGGCACACTGGGTAGCTGCGAGGCCCGCACCAGCGATGTTCTCGCACGAGACAATGACGATTATCGAACCGAACTTCGAGGACTGACCTTCCGATGGATTTGCTGTTTCCGCTGCTGATCGTGGCCCTTCTGGTACCGCTGTTTCTCAACGCGCGCCGACAGAAGAAGGTGCTGGCCAAGACCACGGAAATGCAGGACTCGCTGAAGGTCGGCGACGAGGTCGTCACCACCGCAGGCCTGTATGCACGAGTGGTCCTGGTCGAGGACGACACGATCGACCTCGAGATCGCCGACGGCGTCATCACGACGTGGTCACGCGCCGTCGTGCGTGAGGTTCTGCCCGACGACACCGAGTTCGACGACGGCGAGTCGGACGAGAACACCTTCGATTCGGTGCCCGGTGCCGGCACCGCTGCGGTCGGCCCCACCGAGCCGGCAGCTCCGTCGCTGCACAAGGACGTCGGGAACCCCGCCGACGAAACCGTCGAGCAGACGACGAAGCGCCTCGAAAAAGAGTGACGTAACGAAGATCCGAACCGCTGTCGGAGACACAATCCGGCAGCGGTTTCGTCTGCGGTGAGCGTCGTGGTGCACAATCGCACCGCCCGCCGCTGACACAACGAGGCACGAGCCAACAGGAACAGACACTTTTCCACCGCCCAGAGGAGAATCACACACCGTGGCACCTTCCAGCGGATCGGTGCATCCCGCCCGCTATCTCGCCGTCTTCGCGGTGCTGATGGCGGCGGTGTATGCCCTGGTCTTCTTCACCGGAGACAAAGACCCCTCGCCGAAGTTGGGAATCGACCTGCAGGGCGGCACGCGAGTGACGCTGACTGCACGCACGCCCGACGGAAATGCGCCGTCGCAGGACAGCCTCAAGCAGGCGCAGCAGATCATCGAGACCCGCGTCAACGGTCTCGGCGTGTCCGGTTCCGAGGTGGTCATCGACGGCGACAATCTCGTCATCACGGTGCCCGGTGACGACAGCTCTCAGGCGAGAACTCTGGGGCAGACCGCTCGACTGTTCATTCGTCCGGTGGTGGGGTCGGTTGCACCATCCGCAGGCCAGGCGACGCCGGGTTCTCCGCAGACTCCGACGGACCCGACTGCGCCGGCAGATCCGGCGACAGCCGTCGATCCTGCTGCCCCGGCGGCTCCGCAGAGTCGGGTGTTTCCGGCGCAGGATCCGACGACGGTCGACCCGACCCCCGCTCCGACAACCGGTGCTCCCGCCTCGGACGCACCCGCGACGGACGCCCCGACCTCGAGTGATCCCGCCGAAAACGCGTCGCTGTCCGACGCCGATCGGGCAGCCCAGGAGATCGCCGACGCGAAGGCGCTTCGTCAGAGCGAGGATCAGCAGATACAGCAGCTCGCCATGCAGTCGCTCGATTGCAACGCCGCGGACCCGCTCGCCGGCAACGACGATCCTGCACTCCCGCTCGTGGCCTGCTCCACCGACGGAACAGCTGTCTACCTTCTCGGTCCCACGATCATCGACGGCCAGCAGATCGCCGACGCGACGTCCGGATTCGACAACCAGCAGGCTCAGTTCCAGGTGAGCCTGACGTTCGATTCCGAGGGGTCGAACACCTGGGCGCAGTTCACGGCTGCGAACCTGCAGAAGCAGGCCGCATTCGTACTGGACTCGAAAGTGATCAGCGCGCCGGTCATTCAGGGTGCCACTCCCGCCGGTAGTGCCACGTCGATCACCGGCAACTTCAACGCGCAGAGCGCTTCCGAACTGGCCAACACGCTCAAGTACGGTTCGCTGCCGCTGTCGTTCGTGTCCTCCGAGGCCGAAACAGTCTCGGCCACACTGGGATTGGCGTCACTCGAAGCAGGCCTGATCGCCGGTGCCATCGGCTTGGCCCTCGTGCTGGTCTACTGCCTGCTGTACTACCGAGCCCTCGGCCTGCTCACGGCTCTGTCGTTGGCGCTGGCCGGGCTCGTCGTCTACGGCATCCTGATCCTGCTCGGCAGGTGGATCAGCTTCACCCTCGACCTCGCCGGCATCGCCGGCCTGATCATCGGTATCGGTATGACCGCGGACTCTTTCGTGGTGTTCTTCGAACGCATCAAGGACGAGATTCGGGAGGGCCGCAGCTTCCGGTCCGCAGTGCCCCGCGGTTGGGCCCGCGCACGCAAGACCATCCTGTCCGGCAACGCGGTCAGCTTCATCGCCGCTGCCGTTCTGTACGTACTGGCAGTCGGTCAGGTGCGCGGCTTCGCGTTCACGCTGGGACTGACGACCATCCTCGACGTCATCGTCGTGGTGCTGGTGACGTGGCCGCTGGTGAATCTGGCGTCGAAGTCGAAATTCTGGTCCAAGCCGTCCGTCAACGGTCTCGGCGCGGTTCAGCAGATAGCGCTCGAACGAAAGCGCGCCGCCAACAAGGCAGTCGCCGTCAAGACCGGCGCCGCGTCGCCGTCGAAGGAGGCATGACATGTCCGATACGGCCACCTCGACCCCATCGCCTCTCGACGATTCGAGCGTCGACCAGTCCACGCAGCCCAGGCACAGTTGGTTCTCTCGTCTCTACACCGGCACCGGGGCATTCGAGATCGTCGGACGCCGTAGGTTCTACTACGTGCTGACCGGCGTCATCGTGCTGATCTGCCTGCTCAGCTTCCTCGTGCGTGGGTTCACGCTCGGTATCGACTTCGAGGGCGGCACCCGCATCGCATTGCCCGCCGCGGACAACATCTCCACCGAGCAGGTCGAAACCGTCTACAACGACTCGCTGGGCATGCCCCCGGTGTCGGTCCAGACGGTCGGCTCGGGTGCCGCGGCGACGGTGCAGATCCGTTCCGAGGCGCTCGATCCAGCCGAAGTCGACACTCTTCGACAGGCGCTGTTCCAGTCCTTCCAGCCGCAGGACAACTCGGGCACCGCAACGCCCAATGCCATCAGCGTCTCGGACGTGAGTGAGACATGGGGGAGTCAGATCACCCAGAAGGCTCTGATAGCCCTCGCGGTGTTCCTGGTGATCGTCAGCATCTACATCGCCATCCGATACGAACGAGACATGGCGCTGGCGGCCCTGGCCGCACTGGGCTTCGATCTCGTCGTCACCGCGGGCGTCTATTCACTCGTCGGCTTCGAGGTAACCCCGGCCACGGTGATCGGTCTGCTGACCATTCTGGGATTCTCGCTGTACGACTCCGTCGTGGTGTTCGACAAGGTGGAGGAGAACACCCGAGGCATCTTGAATCTGCACCGCAAGACGTACGCGGAGCAGGCCAACCTCGCCGTGAATCAGACTCTGATGCGATCGATCAACACGACCGTGATCGGTGTTCTGCCGGTCATCGCGTTGATGATCGTCGCGGTCTGGCTGCTGGGCGTGGGAACGCTCAAGGATCTCGCTCTCGTGCAGCTCGTCGGCATGATCGTCGGTGCCTACTCGTCCATCTTCTTCGCCACGCCGCTGTTGGTGACCTTGAAGGAGAAGTGGGGCCCGGTCGCGGTCCACACTCGCAAGGTCCACTCCAAGCGTGCCGACGCGGCGGCGCGCGCCGCCGGTCTCGCACCCGAACCGGTGGCCGTCGGCGTGGATGTCAGCAAGGCGTCGGCACCGCAGCCCGGCAATCGCCCCACTGGGAAGCGGAACAAGAAGCGCCGATAGCGAGATCGTAGAGATGGAGAGTGCACGTGGAACGTAGGTGGAGCGCGGCACTGCTGGCAGCGGGTCTGGCCGCAGCGTCGCTCACCGCATGTTCGGCCTCGGAGGACAAGGTGCCTTCCATCGGGTACTCGTTCGACAACGTGGTGAACAACTACAACGCCAGGACCGTCGCCGGGGCCGCGTCGGGAGCGCGTCAGGCGTTCACACGAGTCCAGGTCGGGTTCAGCTATCTCGGACCGGACGGTGATGCGCTGTCGGACAACGACATCGGTACCGTCGCGGTCGTGCCAGGGGACGTTCTGACGCTGCAGTACACGATCGCGCCTGCGGCCAAATACTCCGACGGCGCACCGATGGCGTGCGATGACCTGGTGCTGGCGTGGGCCGCCAACAGCGGCCGGTTCGCCACCGACCGTCCCCTGTTCGACGCGGCGTCGACGGCGGGATACTCCGACATCGCGAGCATCGACTGCGTCCCCGGGTCCAAGGACGCCACCGTCGTCTTCGCCCCGGGCCGTAGCTACCAGAACTGGCGAGCTCTGTTCGGTGCCACCGATCTTTTGCCCGCACACGTGGCTGCGCGCGCGGCCGGGGTACCGAACGTCGTCGATCCCATAGTGGCCGGCGATGACGGTGTCGTCTCTCGGATCGCCGATTTCTGGAACACCGGGTGGACGTTGACGCCCGGTTCTGTCGACACGTCTCTGTTGCCGTCGGCCGGTCCGTACCGCGTCGACTCGTACACCGCCGAGGACGGGTTGGTTCTGGTCGCGAACGACGCCTGGTGGGGCATTCCGCCGGAGACGCAAAGAGTCGTGATCTGGCCCAAGGGCACCGACGTCCCGGCCAAGATTGCCGATGGATCTCTGGACGTGATCGACCAGGGTGCGGGCGCGATCGATCTGGGTTCTACCGAGGGGTTCGAGACCGTCACGGAACCGTCGCGAGGCGTCGAGCAGCTGACGTTCGCGACCCAGGGCGCGCTGGCGGAGGCGAGTGCTCGCCGGGCCGTGGCCGCATGCATCCCGCGAACGGACCTGTTCGACACACTCGGGCACCCTGGCTTCGAGGCACCGCCGGCCGGGCCCGGCTCCGGGGTCGTCGATTCTCGGCTGATGCAACCGGACACACTGGTGTACCCCTCGGTGGCTGCGACGGTCGGGGACCGGTACCAGCGGTCGGACCTGGACCGCGCGGGCAAGGAACTGGCCGCATCGGGTAGCAGTGCGCTGACCGTACGCGTCGGCTACCTGGCACCGGACGCGCGCCGCGCTCAGCTGGTCAGCCGAATGGCGACCGATTGTGCGGCGGCGGGGATCACCGTCGAGGACGCGAGCTCACCGGAGTTCACGCCGTCCGCGCTTCGTGCCGGAACAGTGGACGCCGTTCTCGGCGGCGCGGGGTCGCTGCCAGGGCCGACCGGCTCGGCGTCGTCCGTCGTTGCACGGTACTCGTTGCGAACCGGTATCGGCCTCAACGTGGGCGGGTACAGCAACGGGCGGATCGACTCGATCGTCGACCAGCTGGCGGTGACCGACGATCCCGAGCGCGTGCTGGCGTTGGCGACCGAGGGCGAGAACATTCTGTGGAACGACATGCCGTCGCTTCCGCTGTACAGCGAGCCGCGCACCACCGTCGTGAGCGACGGTATGCAGGACGTCGTGGCCAACCCCACGGCGGCCGGTGCCGGCTGGAACATGGATCGGTGGGTACTTTTGAAATGAGCGATGCGACAGTGGCTCAGGACGGCGGGGTGCGCGGTGATGCCGTGTCGGCCGTGCATCGGCTGACGCGGTGGGTGGACGATTTTCCCGTGGACGGGGTGCGGTTCGGCGACCTGACCCCGGTGTTCGCGGAGGGGCCCGCGTTGCGCAGCGTCGTCACGGCACTGGCGGAGGGTTTCGAGAACGTCGATCTGGTGGCCGGCATCGATGCCCGAGGGTTTCTGCTGGGAGCGGGCGTGGGACTCGAGCTCGGTTGCGGGGTGCTCGCTGTACGCAAGGCGGGCAAACTGCCGCCGCCCGTGCACTCGCGAACCTACGATCTCGAGTACGGAACCGCGGAACTGCAGATTCCGACCTCCATCGAGCTGGCCGGTCGACGGGTGCTCGTGGTCGACGATGTCCTCGCCACCGGCGGTACCGTCGATGCGACAGCTCGGTTGTTGGCCGAGCAGGGCGCGGTGGTGGTCGGGGCGACCGTGGTGTTGGAAATCGAGGCGCTCGACGGCCGCAGCAAGTGCAGTGACTACCCGCTCGCCTGCCTGGTTCGAGTCTGAGGACTAAAGTCGACTGATACAGCGTCGACCGGATCTGTCCTGGCGTCGGCGCGAATGTGTGGCAGGAGGTGATGAGAGTGACCCGTTACATCGATCAGCCCTTGCCCGAGCGGCCCGCAGTCGCCGATCGGCCGGGAACCGGTGCGGATTCGGTCGCGTCCGGCGATACGAGCGCGGTCGTCGATACCGCAGTGGTCAACGATCCGGTGGTGGACAGACCGGGCGTGCGCGAGCCGGGGTCGAGTGATTCGGCGCAGGCCGGCGACCAGGCGCCGTCGGGTGCACGCAATTCGGCACCCGTGCCCACCTCGGCCTCCCGTCGAGTTCGGGCGCGGCTCGCTCGTCGCATCACGGCCGGACGCAGCGCGGCGGTCAAGCCCGTCCTCGAACCTCTGGTCAGTCTGCATCGCGAGCTGTATCCCAAGGCCGATCTGACGCTGCTGCAGCGGGCCTACGACGTCGCGGACGAGCTGCATTCCACGCAGATGCGCAAGTCCGGCGATCCGTACATCACCCATCCACTTGCCGTGGCGAACATCCTCGCCGAACTGGGTATGGACACCACCACGTTGGTTGCGGCGCTGCTGCACGACACGGTGGAGGACACCGGCTACTCGTTGGCCAAGTTGACCGAGGAGTTCGGTGACGAGGTGTCCCATCTTGTCGACGGGGTCACCAAGCTGGACAAGGTCGTACTGGGGACGGCCGCCGAGGGCGAGACCATCCGAAAGATGATCATCGCGATGGCGCGGGACCCGCGGGTGTTGGTCATCAAGGTCGCCGATCGACTGCACAACATGCGCACGATGCGATTCCTGCCCCCGGAGAAGCAGGCCCGCAAGGCCAAGGAAACACTGGAAGTCATTGCGCCGCTTGCTCATCGGCTGGGTATGGCCACCGTCAAATGGGAGCTCGAAGACCTGGCCTTCGCCATTCTCCATCCCAAGAAGTACGACGAGATCGTTCGGCTGGTCGCCGATCGGGCACCATCCCGCGACACGTACCTCGAGAAGGTACGGGCCGAGATCAACGCCACACTGGCGGCATCGAGAATCAGCGCCGTCGTCGAGGGACGTCCCAAGCACTACTGGTCGATCTACCAGAAGATGATCGTCAAGGGCCGCGACTTCGACGACATCCACGACCTCGTGGGAGTGCGCATTCTGTGCGACGAGATTCGCGACTGCTATGCCGCAGTCGGCGTCGTGCACTCGCTGTGGCAGCCGATGGCGGGCCGCTTCAAGGACTACATCGCGCAGCCACGGTACGGCGTCTACCAGTCGCTGCACACGACGGTGATCGGGCCCGAGGGCAAGCCACTCGAAGTGCAGATTCGCACCAGGGACATGCACCGCACCGCGGAGTTCGGTATCGCTGCTCACTGGCGATACAAGGAGACCAAGGGCAAGCACTCGCAGGACAACGCCGAGGTCGACGACATGGCGTGGATGCGCCAGTTGCTCGACTGGCAGCGTGAAGCGGCCGACCCGGGCGAGTTCCTCGAGTCTCTGCGCTACGACCTGGCGGTCAAGGAAATTTTCGTCTTCACCCCGAAGGGCGATGTCGTCACGCTTCCCGCCGGATCGTGTCCGGTCGACTTCGCCTATGCGGTGCACACCGAAGTGGGTCACCGCTGTATCGGAGCCCGGGTCAACGGTCGCCTGGTGGCACTCGAACGAACCCTCGACAACGGCGAGGTGGTCGAGGTCTTCACGTCCAAGGCCGTCACGGCCGGGCCGAGTCGAGATTGGCAGGGCTTCGTCGCGTCACCGCGTGCGAAGACCAAGATCCGTCAGTGGTTCGCCAAGGAACGTCGCGAAGAGGCCCTCGAAGCCGGTAAGGACGCCATCGCGAAAGAGGTCCGTCGCGGCGGACTTCCGTTGCAGCGCTTGATGAATGCCGAGTCCATGTCGGCCATCTCCCACGAACTGCGGTACGTGGACGTGTCGGCGTTGTACACCGCGGTCGGTGAGAACCACGTTTCTGCTCGCCACGTCGTGCAGAGGCTTGTCGCTCATCTCGGTGGTGTCGGTGACGTCGAGGAAGAGCTCGCGGAGCGCTCTACGCCGTCGACCATTCCGACCAGACCGCGTCAGGTCGGAGACGCCGGGGTACTGGTCACCGGTGCCGAGGGTGTCGTGGCAAAACTTGCCAAGTGCTGCACCCCTGTACCCGGGGACGAGATACTCGGGTTCGTCACCCGCGGCGGGTCGGTCAGCGTCCACCGCACCGACTGCACCAATGCGCGGTCGCTCGAGGAGCAGTCCGAGCGCTTCATCGAGGTGCAATGGGCACCGTCGGCCTCCTCGGTGTTCCTCGTGGCCATTCAGATCGAGGCCCTGGACCGGCATCGGTTGCTCTCGGACGTCACGAAGGCTCTGGCCGACGAGAAGGTCAACATCCTCTCGGCATCCGTCGCGACGTCGGGTGATCGGGTGGCGATCAGCAAGTTCACGTTCGAGATGGGTGACCCCAAGCATCTGGGGCACGTGCTCAACGTCGTGCGCAACGTGGAGGGCGTGTACGACGTGTACAGGCTCACCTCGGCGGCCTGACCGAATTCCGACCCGATACGACAACAGGGTGAGCAGAAATTTCTGCTCACCCTGTCCTCGTCGTGCGGTACGTCAGGTTGCCGAGGTGATGACCACCGGATTCGCCGGCGCTCCGTCCTCTGCACCGCCGCTGACTCCACCGGCCGCAATGGCGTCCAGGGTCTGCAGGCCGGCATCGGAGATGGTGCCGAACACCGTGTACTGCGGCGGCAGCACCGAGTCGGCGTACACCAGGAAGAACTGGCTGCCGTTGGTGTCAGGGCCTGCATTGGCCATGGCCAGGGTGCCACGGGGGTAGACGACCGGGTTCTGGGCCTGCGCGGGATCGTCGGCGAACGCCGTTGTGGGGTATTCGTTGGCGAAGCTGTAGCCGGGGCCGCCACGACCCGATCCCGACGGGTCGCCGCATTGCAACACTTCGAGGCCGGGGGAGGTGGTCAACCGATGACACGGTGCGCCGTCGAAGTAGCCCTGCTGAGCCAGGCTGACCACACTGTTGACGGCGCACGGGGCTTCGGTACGGTCGAGCGTCATTCCGATGTCGCCCTGGGTCGTCGACAGCGTCACGTCTACCGTTCCGAAGACGTCGATGTTCTCGGTCGGAGGCGGAGCAACCTCCTTGGCGGCCGGAGACTCCGCCGGGTACGCACACGAGACCGTATCGGTGGTCGGCTGCGGAACGGGCGGCAGCGCACCGAACCGCGACAGATTCAGCGGCGGCCGCGGGGTGGTCGTCGTGGCCGCCGTCGAGGCAGCGGTCGTCGAACCGGCCGGAGTGGGCGTGGCAGCGGTCTCCGTCGATCCGGAGCAGCCGGCGATAAGAAGTGCCGCAGCGGAGGCTGCGATCACCAGACCGGGTACGCGTGTCACAGGTCGCTCTGCATCGAGGTGATGTCTACCGGCTCGGCCGGTGCGCCGTCGGAGGCACCGCCCTGCGCCCCCTTGGCCGCGATGGCATCCAAGGTGGCGAGACCGGTCTCGTCGATCGTGCCGAAGGCGGTGTAGGCGGGCGGGAGTTGCGAATCGCCGTAGACGAGGAAGAACTGGCTGCCGTTGGTTCCCGGGCCGGCGTTGGCCATCGCCAGGGTTCCGCGGGGATACAGGACAGGAGTCTGCGCGGCAGGATCGCCCTCGGCGTACGTGTCGGTGGGGAACTCGTCGGCGAACTGGTAGCCCGGCCCGCCACTACCGGAGCCGGTGGGATCGCCGCACTGCAGCACCTGCAGGCCGGCACCCGTCGTCAGGCGGTGGCAGGTGGTGCCGTCGAAGTAGCCCTGATTGGCCAGGGACACGAAACTGTTCACCGTGCACGGGGATTCGGGGTTGTTCAGTGTCAGGCCGATGTTGCCGGCGGTCGTGGCCATGCTGTAGCTCAAGGGCTCGTCGCTGGTGGGGATGTTCTCGGTGCGGGGAGGGGTGTTGGGCTTGGCGGCCGGCTGCGCGGCGGCAGGGTAGGAACAGTTCACCGTCTCGGGCAGCGGTTCCGTACGGCCCGCAGCGATGATCGAATCGGCCGGTGCAGACGTGGTCGAGTCCTGCGCCGTGCTCGCGTCGTCGTCACCGCGGGTCACCACGAAGACGACCGAGACAACGGCCACGACCGCAACCACACCGAGGATGGAGCCGGCGATCGTCAACTGCTTCCGACGTCGTGCTCGCTCTGCGCGTCGTACGAGTTGGCGTTCGAGCTTTCGCTTGGCAGCCTCGCGCCGTTGCTCGTTGCTGGGCAATTCGTGTCCTCCCGCTTGTCCTGGTTCGACCACGCCTGCTCGCTGAGCGGGTGGGTCGTGTGGTAGCCGGCCGACAATCGGCCAACGCGAGTTTGCCATCATTGCCTGAGAGCATGCTGGGGGGACCCGACGAGAACCTCCCCACTAAGCTGGCTCGGTACTTCGGCCTCTGCCTCTTAGGAGCGATTGTCTTGCTCGTCACCGGATTCCCCGCAGGAATGTTTCAGACGAACTGCTACATCCTCGCTCAGGACGACGCATCCGAGTGCGTCGTGGTCGATCCCGGCCAGGATGCCGTCGATCCGTTGGTCGACTTCCTGACGCGATCCTCGCTGACCCCGACAGCGGTGCTGCTGACCCATGGTCATCTGGACCACACGTGGTCCGTGGAGCCGGTCTGCTCGAAGTACGGAATCCCCGCATACATCGCGCCCGAGGATCGATACATGTTGGCGGACCCGATCAAAGGGACCGGTCCGACGCTCGCTGCCGTGCTCGGCGACCTCGAGTTCCACGAGCCGGACGAGGTCATCGAGTTGGCGCACGAGCAACGTCTGAGCCTCGCGGGAATCGACTTCACGGTCGTGCACACTCCAGGGCACACGCAGGGCTCGGTGGTGTTCCTCACCGAGGCCAACGGTCCCGACGGGACGGTTCCGTTGGCGCTGACCGGCGACACCTTGTTCGCCGGGTCGATCGGCCGGACAGATCTGCCCGGCGGCGACCACGATCAACTTCTACGGTCCATCGCGTCGCGGTTGCTGCCGCTGCGCGACGAGACCGTCGTGCTCCCCGGACACGGCGGACAGAGTTCCATCGGTCAGGAGCGCGGGTCCAATCCGTTCCTCGTTGGACTCGGCGACCCCGAGCAAGGAAAGCTGTGACCGTGAGCAAGCCGACCACCTTTTCCGCGCCCAAGGGCATTCCCGATTACTTCCCCCCGAATTCGGCCGAATTCGTCGCTGTCCGTGAGGGCCTTCTCGGTGCGGCGCGCGCCGCCGGGTACGGCCACATCGAACTCCCGATCTTCGAGGACACCGGGTTGTTCGCCCGGGGAGTCGGCGAATCGACCGACGTGGTCAGCAAGGAGATGTACACCTTCTCCGACCGCGGCGATCGGTCGGTGACTCTGCGTCCCGAGGGGACTGCGGGCGTCATGCGTGCGGTGATCGAGCACGGCTTGGACCGCGGGGCGCTGCCGGTCAAGTTGGCCTACGCCGGGCCGTTCTTCCGGTACGAGCGCCCGCAGGCCGGCCGCTACCGCCAACTGCAGCAGGTCGGTGTCGAGGCGATCGGGGTCGACGACCCGGCGTTGGACGCCGAGGTCATCGCCGTGGCCGATGCCGGGTTCCGCGCCCTCGGTCTCACCGGTTTCAGGCTCGAGATCACCTCGCTCGGCGACGACACCTGCCGCCCGCAGTATCGAGAGTTGCTGCAGCAGTTCCTCTTTGCGCTTCCGTTGGACGAGGACACGCGTCGACGCGCCGAGATCAACCCGCTGCGGGTTCTCGACGACAAGCGGCCGGAGGTCCGCGAGATGACTGCCGACGCGCCGTTGATGCTCGACCATCTCTCCGATTCTGCGAAGCAGCATTTCGACGAGGTGTTGGCCTACCTCGATGTGATGAATGTTCCGTACTTGGTCAACCCGCGCATGGTTCGTGGGCTCGACTACTACACGAAGACGACGTTCGAGTTCGTGCACGACGGCCTCGGGGCCCAATCGGGCATCGGCGGCGGCGGCCGCTACGACGGCCTGATGGAGCAGTTGGGCGGGCAGGCGCTGTCGGGTATCGGATTCGGGCTCGGTGTCGATCGCACCGTTCTCGCGTTGGCCGCCGAGGGCAAGACCGCAGGCACGACGTCGCGGTGTCAGGTGTTCGGCATCCCGATGGGTGCCGCGGCCAAACTCGCGATCGTCGACATCGCAGCTCAGTTGCGTGAACGTGGCATCGCGGTGGACATGGCGTACGGAAATCGCGGCATGAAGGGAGCGATGAAAGCGGCTGATCGTTCGGGAGCCCGATACGCGCTCGTGCTGGGCGATCAAGAGCTGTCGGCCGAATCCATCGTGGTGAAAGACCTTTCGAACGGCGAGCAGGAGACGGTCGCGTTGGCCGACGTGGTCGACGTCCTCGGAGTGCACCTTGGCCGATGACCCTCGGCCCTCGGCGGGTCCGGTAGCCCTCGATCTGGTCTCGGCGGAGTTTCTCGCGCCGCGGTTGCGCAAGATCGTGGTCGGTTCGCTACTGGTCGGGGTCGTGCTGGGCGTCGTTCTGGCGCTCGTCGTCCCCGTGTGGGTGGCAGTCCTCGTCGGAGTGATCGTCGGTGGTCCGGCGGCGCTGTCGGGTTGGCTGGGATTGCGCCGCCGGGTGTGGCTCGACGGGCCACGGCTGTGCACTCGGGGACTGCGTACCCGACGGCTGAACATGCCGGAGGTGGTGACGGCGGAAATGACCATCCGCACGGCCGGAATCGACCAGATCTCGCTGCGGCTCTACGACGGTCGTACTCGTATCGTTCTGCCGTTGGCGCTCTACACCAGGGGCGGCGGCCGCGAACTGCCGATTCTTGCGTTGCGCACGCTCGCCGATTCGCTGTGGACCACCGAACTCGTTCCCGCGGCGGCCATCGCGTCGGTGCTGGTGGATCAGCTGCGGGCCGAGGCTCGCGACGCCGGGCTCGACGAGCGCCCTCTCTACCGAGCGATCGAACTTGTTCGCAGCAAAGGTCGCACTCCGCATGCGACGTTGACCGACCGGGAGGTCGCGCAGCTGCTCGGATGAGAGCGGACGGCTCTCAGGTCACCAGGAATGCGTCGAGCACCACGGCCTCGGCCGATCGTGAGCCGGAGGTGACGACGAGGGCCCGGTTGAGGTACGTGAACTTCGGAACAGCGGTCGACACTCGCAACGTGCCGCGGAAGTAGTAGGTCGCCGGGTCGACCTCTCGGCCGGGATCGTTCAAAGCGTTGATGACCTCGGCCGGTCCGAACTGGACTCCACGATAGTCGAGCGAAAGGTAACCGCCGGTTGCCAATTCGAGGACGAGATCGCTGCTGAACTCGGTGCACCCGTCGGGCCGGGTGACGCTGACGACGGTCGATCGAGCAGCAAGAGTGCCCTCGATGTCGGGGCCGGGTGCGGCCCCGCCGAGGACGGTGGCGACGACTCGGTCGCCTTCGGGCACCGAACCGATCTCGATGGCCGGTCCCAGGGTGAGGCCCAGGCGCAGAATGGGTTCCAGGGTCGGTGTGTTCGGGGCGGTCACGTGCGGTGCACTCCTAGGATCGACTTCGGGCCCTACGCTATCGCTTGTCGGCTGCCGGACCCGACCGGGGGATGCGGGGGAGCGATGCCGACCTTGACACGGCATAGAACAAATGTTCGACTGTGTGCATGCGATGGGCCGGTCAGACTCTCGATGCCGCAGACGAGGGCGCGCTACCGGGGCTGGAACGGTCCGGGCTCGTCCGCAGCGTGCAGACCCCGGAGTTCGAGGGCATCACATTTCACGAGGTGCTGTGCAAGAGTGCCCTGAACGAGGTTCCGGGCGAATCGCAGGTGCCGTTCTCGTGGACCGTCAATCCGATGCGCGGATGCTCGCATGCGTGCCGGTACTGCTTCGCGAGGCCGACACACGAATACCTGGACCTCGATTCCGGCAACGATTTCGACTCGCAGATCGTCGTCAAGACGAACGTTGCGGCAGTCCTCCGCAAAGAGCTCGCACGTCGATCCTGGAAGCGGGAGCCGGTCGCGCTGGGGACCAACACCGATCCCTATCAACGCGCCGAGGGGCGATATCGGTTGATGCCCGGCATCATTCGCGCGTTGACCGAGTCGGGTACGCCGTTCTCGATCCTGACCAAGGGAACGCTGTTGCGACGGGATCTGCCGCTGCTGACCCTGGCTGCACAGAAGGTCGACGTACACGTGAGCATCAGTTTGGCGATCCACGATGCGGATCTGCAGAAGCAGCTCGAACCCGGAACACCAAGTCCGCGAGCACGATTGGACCTCATCCGCGCTGTGCGGGATGCGGGACTCGACTGCAGTGTGCTGGTGGCTCCGGTCATTCCGTTTCTCACCGACGGAGCCAGACAACTCGACGGGCTGATCGCTGCGCTGGCCGAGGCCGGGGCGACGACCGTCACGGCGCTGCCGATGCATCTTCGATCGAGCACCAAGGACTGGTACATGAGCTGGCTGGTGAAGGAGCACCCGGCGTTGGTACGCAGATACCGCCAGCTCTACGGACACGGGGCGTACGTCACTCCGGAGTACAAGCAGTGGCTGAAGGCGAGAATCGATCCGCTGCTCGACACCTACGGTTTCGCCGCCGACCAGATTCGCGCGTTGCCCGCGAACGAGCCTGCCGAACCCCGCGGGTTGGTGACCTCGGGGCCGGCACTCACGCTGTTCTGAGTAGTACTGGTTCAGGGATTGTCGAGGTCGCGAGCCGAGAACGTGTCGCAGGCCGCCACTTGTCCGGTCTCGTAGCCGGTGGAGAACCACGCCTGGCGCTGGGCGGACGAGCCGTGCGTCCAGCCCTCGGGGTTGACCCGGCCGGTGGACGCCTGCTGAATCCGGTCGTCGCCCACCGACGACGCTGCCGACAGGGCATCGTCGATATCGGTGGCGGTCAGCGGTTCGAGGAACGGGACGCCGGTGTCCGGGTCGACGGTCTCGGCTGCGTAATGCGCCCAGATTCCGGCGTAGCAGTCGGCTTGCAACTCCACCTTGACGCCGCCGGACTCGGGTCCCTGCGGATCGGCCTGCGCGCGGCCTATGTCGCCCAGCTGATTCTGGATGTGGTGGCCGATCTCGTGCGCCACGACGTACTCCTGCGCCAGGGGGCCGCCGCTGGAGCCGAATTGATCGACGAGGACCTGAAAGAAGCTCGTGTCGAAATAGGCGGTGGAATCGGCCGGGCAGTAGAACGGACCGACGGAGCTGGTCGCGTTACCGCACCCGGTGTTCGTAGCGCCGGAGAACAACCGCACGTCCGGCTGGACGTAGGCGACGCCGGTCTGCGACTGCAATTGTGATTCCCAGACGGTGTCCAAGCTCGACGCCGTGAACCCGATACGGCAATCGACGCTGCTGTTCGCCTCTGCGACGGTGCATTCGAGAGTTCCCGACGACCCGGAGCCGTTCTGCCCGGCGGAACTGTCGCCGCCGCTGATCTGGTTCAGGATTGCGCCGGGATCGCCGCCGAACAGCAGTGCAAGGACGATGATGACCAGTCCACCCGCTCCGCCGCCGATGGCCAACTTGCCTCGTCCGCCGCCCCCTCCGCTACCGCCGACGGAAACTCGGCCCGGCTCCATTTGCGAGCCTTCTCTGAACGTCATGCTGGAGTTCCCCTCCGCCGAGCCCGCATACTCCGTGCGAACCGATACCGCCGTTGTCGGCCCTAGCTTCGCATGCCGGGACGGGATCTCGTTTCCTTCTGCGGCGATGCGCTCCGTAGGATCGAGGATCGAACAACACGATCAGCGGATTTTTCTCGAAAGGACACCCGTGCTGCGCACCCATCTCGCCGGCTCATTACGCCCCGAGCACGTCGACCGAACTGTGACGTTGACGGGATGGGTGGCCCGTCGACGCGATCACGGTGGCGTCATCTTCATCGATCTGCGTGACGCGTCCGGTGTGTCCCAGGTCGTGTTCCGTGAGGGTGCTGCGCTCGAGCAGGCCCACCGACTGCGCGCCGAGTACGTGGTGAAGGTGACCGGCAAGGTCGAGGGTCGTCCGGAGGGCAACGCGAACTACGAGATCCCCACCGGCGCCATCGAGGTCGAGGCATCCGAGATCGAGGTGTTGTCCGAGGCCGCACCGTTGCCGTTCCAGCTCGACGATCAGCCCGGTGAGGAAGCACGCCTCAAGTACCGCTACCTAGACTTGCGCCGTGAGGGCCCCGGCCATGCCATTCGACTGCGTTCGCACGTCAACGCCGCCGCCCGATCGGTTCTGGCGCACCACGAGTTCGTCGAGGTCGAGACCCCGACGCTGACGCGTTCCACCCCCGAAGGCGCACGGGACTTCCTCGTTCCCGCTCGTCTGCAGCCGGGTAGCTTCTACGCACTGCCGCAGAGCCCACAGCTGTTCAAGCAGCTGCTGATGGTCGGCGGTATCGAGCGGTACTACCAGATCGCTCGCTGCTATCGAGACGAAGACTTCCGTGCCGATCGTCAGCCCGAGTTCACCCAGCTCGACGTCGAGATGAGCTTCGTCACCCAGGACGACGTCATCCTGTTGGCCGAGGAAATTCTGGCGTCGCTGTGGAAGCTCGTCGGGCACCACTTCACGGCACCCATCCCGCGGATCACCTATGCCGAGGCCATGCGCCGGTACGGCTCCGACAAGCCCGATCTTCGATTCGACATCGAACTGGTCGAGTGCACGGACTTCTTCTCCGACACCACGTTCCGCGTCTTTCAGGCTCCGTACGTCGGTGCGGTCGTCATGCCCGGTGGTGCGTCGCAGCCCCGTAAGCAGCTCGACCGTTGGCAGGAATTCGCCAAGCAGCGTGGCCACAAGGGCCTGGCCTACGTGCTGGTCGGTGAGGACGGCACCCTCGGCGGCCCGGTCGCGAAGAACCTGACCGACGCCGAACGGGACGGCCTCGCTGCGCACGTCGGCGCGAAGAACGGCGACGCGATCTTCTTCTCCGCCGGTCCGGTCAAGGCCTCCCGCGGACTGCTCGGCGCCGTCCGCGGCGAGATCGCACGCAAGCTCGACCTGATCGACCCCAAGGCGTGGGCGTTCGTGTGGGTCGTCGACGCGCCGCTGTTCGAGCCCACGTCCGACGCCACCGCCAGTGGCGACGTCGCCGTCGGGTCCGGGGCGTGGACGGCCGTGCACCATGCGTTCACGTCGCCGAAGCCGGAGTCGATGGACACATTCGACACCGATCCGGGATCTGCTCTGGCCTACGCCTACGACATCGTCTGCAACGGAAACGAGATCGGCGGCGGCAGTATTCGTATCCATCGCAAGGACATTCAGGAACGAGTGTTTGCGATCATGGGGATCGGCAAGGAAGAGGCCCAGGAGAAGTTCGGCTTCCTTCTCGATGCCTTCAGCTACGGCGCGCCGCCGCACGGCGGAATCGCGTTCGGTTGGGATCGCATCACCGCGCTGCTCGCCGGAGTCGATTCCATCCGTGAGGTCATCGCATTCCCCAAGTCCGGTGGCGGCATCGACCCGTTGACCGACGCGCCTGCACCGATCACCGCGCAGCAGCGCAAGGAATCGGGCGTCGACTTCAAGCCGGAGAAGAAGGAAGAAGCGCCGACAGAGGCCTAGCTTCCACTCGAGGTCCGCAAGAACGAATGTCCCCGTAACGCAGTGCGTTACGGGGACATTCGCGTCTGTCGTGGTGCGAGATCAGCGCGCGGGAGTCAGGGGCCCGCCGGTGAGTACGCGGTAGGCGTAGTTGGTGGCGATCACCGAGACCGGAAGGGTGATGAGCAGACCGAGGCCGCACAGCACAATGCCGACGAAGTTGATGGCGGCGAGGGCCAGCAACAGCAGCAGGACCGGGCCGAAGTTCTTGACCGTCAGGTCTATAGACGACTTGATCGACTCGATCGCCGACTGGTTGCGATCGATCAGGAAAGTCAGTGCGAAGTTCGCGAGGAAACCGATCACGATCAGCAGGACGGTGCCCAGGAACGGAACGAAGCTCAGCACGACGCTGGCCACCGTCCAGATCACAGCCAGTACCGCAATCTGCGGAACGTTCGTGAGTTGGAAGAACCTGCCGAACGTCGGCTTCTGTGGCCCACCCGTTTCGTCCAACGCTCCCCGTACGTATGCCGCATTCACGAAGTAGGACACGAATGTCGCGATCGTGGTCACCACCAGGAATACGCCCGACGTCGCCGCGACGGCAGTACTTTCACCTCGGTCGGCGGCAGCGACCGCGGCCGTCAGGGTCGACGCGAACGTGACGATGAACACGGCGACGCTGACCGCCCACACGATGGCCGTGATACCGAGCCACGGTCCGGTGTTGGCCTTGAACTTTTCGAAGCCGTAGCTCAGTGCGGCACCGACGTCGAGTCGACCGGGGTTGGGTCCGAGAGGTGTCTGTCCGTAGTTCTGATTTCCGTAGTTCCCGTAGTTCCCGGGCGGCGGTGGGTAATTGCCGAGCGGGGGTGGATAGCCACCGGGCGCACCCTGAGGTGGGTAGTTTCCGGGCGGCGGTGGGTAGTTTCCGGGAGGGGGAGGATAGCCGCCCTGAGGCGGGTAGTTGCCTTGGGGCGGGTAGTTGCCGGGCGGGGGAGGGTAGCTGCCCTGAGGCGGGTAGTTGCCGGGCGGTGGGTACCCGCTTCCCGGTGTCTGCGGCGTGTTCGGGTCCGGCTTGTCCGGGTTGGGTCCGCGACCGTATTGCGGTCCGTCGGGCGGGTTTTCACTCACGATTCACCCTTCATGTCTGGCGTGGTACGTCGACGATTCGTCCGCATTTTCGAAGCTGAACGAACCGTAGACCGCTGAGTTGTGTCAAGGCGTTCGACACGTGGACGGTCGTGCGGGCCCGAATACCGTCGGGCATCGTCGATGGTTCGAATTCTTGCCGAGCGCACCGGGCCGGGGCCCACTAGGGTTGTTGTTTCTACCCATACCGGGACTATCACGAGGGGCTCGCCGTGGGCATCAAGGTTGCACTCGAACATCGCACCAGTTACCGATTCGACCGCACGGTCAAGATCTTTCCGCACGAGATCAGGCTGCGACCGGCACCGCATTCGCGCACTCCGATCGAGGCGTATTCGCTGAAGATCGAGCCGGCCGAGCATTTCGTCAACTGGCAGCAGGACGTCTTCGGCAACTTTCTCGCCCGCGTGGTGTTCCCCGAGCGAACCGACCATCTGTCCATCACGGTCGGACTCGTTGCGGACATGGCGTCGATCAATCCGTTGGATTTTTTCGTCGAGGAATGGGCGGAGCACTTCGGCTTCGCATACGAGGAACACGATCTGCCCGATCTCGAGCCCTATCTTCGCCCGGTGGACGAGGACAAGGCCGGTTCCGGGCCCGGGCCGGTCGTGTCCGCGTGGGTGGAGAAGCTGCAGGCCGCCGTCGTCGAGCGCGGAGAATCGTTGCGCACCATCGACTTTCTCGTCATGGCCAATCAGGCCGTGATGGCGGACGTCGGCTACTCGGTGCGGATGGAGCCCGGAGTGCAGACCCCGGACCTGACGTTGACGTCCGCCGTGGGATCGTGCCGTGACTCCGCGTGGTTGCTGGTGTCGGTCCTTCGTCAGATGGGCCTGGCCGCGCGTTTCGTCTCGGGTTACCTCGTCCAATTGTCCTCGGACGTGAAATCGCTGGACGGTCCGTCCGGGCCGGTCGAGGACTTCACCGACCTGCACGCCTGGACCGAGGTGTACCTCCCCGGTGCCGGTTGGGTCGGAATGGACCCCACCTCGGGCCTGTTCGCCGGCGAGGGTCACATTCCACTGTCGGCCACGCCGCATCCGTCGACCGCGGCCGCGATCTCCGGCGCGACGAGCAAATGCACAGCCGAACTGGACTTCTCGAACACGGTGGTGCGTGTTCACGAGGATCCGCGCACAACGTTGCCCTACACGGCCGAGCAGTGGGACGCGATCGAGGCCACGGCCGAGAAGATCGACCGGCGCATGCTCGACCAGGACATTCGATTGACCGTCGGTGGTGAGCCGACGTTCGTCGCCATCGAGAACCAGGAAGCGCCCGAGTGGAACACCACCGCAGACGGTCCGCACAAGCGCAAGCTGGCCAGCGTTCTCGCAGAACGACTTCGAACCATCTACGCGCCCGACGGCATGGTCCAGCGCAGCCAGGGCAAATGGTATCCCGGTGAGCCTCTCCCACGATGGCAGGTGGGTTTGTTCTGGCGCACCGACGGCCAGGCACTGTGGCACGACTCGGACCTCATAGCCGATCCGTGGTCGGCGGACGATCTGCGTCCTGATCCAGTCGACAATTCCGTATCGCAGAAGCTGATCGACCGACTGGTCGACGGATTGGGTCTGCCCGCCTCGCAAGCGCGTCCGGCCTACGAGGACCCGCTCGTCAAGCTGTTGGATCTGGTGCGTCAGCCCTACGGGGATCCGCCGGCCGACGCCGACGATCTCGAACCGGGGACAGATTCCGCAGCTGCGAGAAGGCTTCTCCTCGAACGGCTCGACGCCAGTACCGACGAACCGGCGGCATTCGTGTTGCCGATCTCGCGGACCGAGGACGGCACTGGCTGGCAGAGCGCAGACTGGAAGCTGCGACGTGGGCGAATCGTGTTGTTGGAGGGGGATTCTCCCGCCGGGCTCCGTCTGCCGCTACGAGCGATCTCGTGGGACGGGGGTCCGGTCGAGAACCCGGCCGATCCCACCGCACCGAAACCCGATCTGCCGACCCCGCAGCTGACGCAGCAACCACCCCGGGCCGTCGACCCGGCCGAGTCACGCTACGCGCAGGCGGTGCGGGAGACGTCCGGAGTGGGTGGAACTGCGGTGACCGCACTGGTCGCCGAGGTACGCGACGGCGTACTGCACGTGTTCATGCCGCCGATGGATCGATTGGACGACTTCGTCGATCTGGTCTCTCGGGTGGAGCGCGCCGCATCCGCGATCGAGACACCGGTCGTCCTCGAGGGTTACGGCCCGCCTTCGGATCCCCGTATCCAAACCCTCACGGTCACTCCGGATCCCGGGGTCATCGAGGTGAACGTTCAGCCGACGTCGTCGTGGGCGGAGCAGAACGAGCTGATGGAGCGCTTGTATCTCGAGGCGCGTAAATCACGGTTGAGTACCGAGGGTTTCGACAACGACGGCACCACCCGGGGCACCGGCGGTGGCAACCACATCACCCTGGGTGGCGTCACACCGTCCGATTCGCCGGTGCTGCGCCGACCGGACCTGCTGGTGTCTCTGTTGACACACTGGCAACGTCACCCGTCGCTGTCGTACCTGTTCTCGGGTCGATTCATCGGTACCACCTCGCAGGCCCCCCGAGCCGACGAAGGTCGTGAGGAGTCGCTCTACGAGCTCGAGGTTGCGTTCAGCGAGATCAAGCGTCTGACCGGTGCCGACCGTTCGGCATCGCCGTGGGTCGTCGATCGGGCGCTGCGGCACCTGCTCACCGACATCACCGGAAACACGCACCGTGCCGAGTTCTGCATCGACAAGCTGTACAGCCCCGACTCCACCCGCGGCAGGCTCGGTCTGCTCGAACTTCGCGGATTCGAGATGCCGCCGCATCATCAGATGGCGATGGTGCAGTCCTTGCTCGTGCGCTCGATGGTCTCGCGATTCTGGGATACCCCGCTCGAAGCACCACTGATTCGGCACGGTGCCAACCTGCACGGTCGATACATGTTGCCGCACTTCGTGATCAATGATATCGGCCGGGTCGCCGAGGATCTCCGTGACCACGGCATCGAATTCGATACCAGCTGGCTGGACCCGTTCACCGAGTTTCGTTTTCCGCGCATCGGTACCACCGTCGTCGGCGATGCCGAGATCGAACTGCGCGGTGCGATCGAGCCGTGGAACACGCTCGGGGAGGAGTCGACGTCGTCCGGCACGGCGCGTTACGTGGATTCCTCGGTCGAGCGCATCCAGGTTCGCGTTGCCGGTGCCGATGTGGGCCGCTACCTGTTGACGTGCAACGGGGTGCCGGTACCGATGTTGCGTACCGAGCGACAGGATGTTCAGGTCGCCGGAGTGCGCTATCGCGCCTGGCAACCGCCGAGCGCGCTGCATCCCACGATCGAGGTACAGAGTCCCTTGCGATTCGATCTGGTGGAGATGCAGACCGGGCGCGCAGTCGGTGGGTGTTCGTATCACGTGGTGCACCCCGGCGGTCGGTCCTACGACGGTCCACCGGTCAATTCGGTCGAGGCAGAAGCGCGACGCAACGGCCGGTTCGAGGAGGGCGGGTTCACGTCCGGCAAGGTGGACATAGCAAGATTGCTCGAGATGCACGCTCGCCAAGCGATCGACGTGACTGCGCCCGGCATGCTGGACCTGCGCCGGACCGGGGTTCACACGTCCTGAGGCGGGCAGAAAAGAACGAGTCGACCGGTAGCGATTGCGGTCCGACGCGGAACGGGTGGATTCGGCAACGACCACACCTCATCCGGCGACGGAGTGTGATCGACCGACGGAAGGAACAACGGCTCGATGGTGCCCGTGGATACCGCTCACAGTGAGGCGGGCCGCAACGAGACGGCGGCCGGTGCGCCCGACCCCGTGTCTCCCGACCTGGTGTCACCGTGGCTCGAATACCACGGTCGACGTGAGGCCGTGACGGGTCGTAGAGATCTGTTCGACGAGATGCTCGGTGCCGACGACACGGTGCGTCCGCACTGGGCGGAGCTGGTCGACGGTATGCGCGACGCCGGCCCGGGTGCGATGCAGACGTTGCAGTCTCGGGTCAGCCGGCTGGTCGACGACCACGGAATCACCTACAACCCGATTCCGACGGGCGGCAACGAGCCCGGGCCCAGTTCCGTGCGGTGGGGACTGGACAGCGTCCCGTACGTCGTTGCAGCGGACGAATGGGATCGGCTCGAAGCGGGGCTGGTCCAGCGTTCGCAACTGCTCGACGCCATCCTGACCGACATCTACGGAGCGCAGGAGACAGTCCGGCGCGGTCTGATTCCGCCCGAGCTGATCTTCGGCAACCCCGGCTATCTTCGGCCTGCTCATGCCATCACCGTTCCGGGTCCGCATCAGTTGTTCATGCACGCAGCCGACATCGCGCGCGGGTCCGACGGCCGGTTCTCGGTCGTTGCGGATCGCACTCAGGCACCGTCCGGGGTGGGGTATGCGCTGGCCGATCGCCGAGTGATGTCGCGGGCGATGCCCGAGTTGTTCCAGGCGAGCAATCCGAGGCCGTTGTCGACATTCGCTCGGGCGATGCGCTTGGCTCTGCGTGACGCTGCACCCGCGTCCGCCGAAGATCCTGTCGTGGTGGTGTTGACGCCGGGTTCGCATTCCGAGACGGCATTCGACCAGGCTTATCTGGCAACGGTTCTGGGCTTTCCGCTCGTCGAGAACGCCGATCTGGTGGTGCGGGACGGCTGTTTGTGGATGCGTTCGCTCGGCACACTGCGTCGGGTGGACGTGGTGTTGCGGCGCGTCGACGCCGAGTTCGTCGACCCGCTGGATCTGCGCCCGGATTCACACCTGGGTGTGGTCGGTCTGGTCGAGGTCCTTCGGCGCGGTGCGGTGAGCGTGGTCAACACTCTCGGTAGCGGAGTCCTCGAGAATCCCGCACTGACACCGTTGCTGCCGGCGTTGAGCCGGGCTCTGCTGGACGAGGATCTGGCTCTCGACTCGGTTCCCACGTACTGGGGTGGAGACCCAATCGCGCTCTCACACATACGAACTCGGTTGCGATCACTGGTGTTGAGATCCACGGTCTCGCGACGTGCGGTCGTGGGTCACGATCTCACCGAGCACGCGGCCCGGGCGCTGTGGGACGAGGTCGAGGCAGCTCCGTGGAAATGGACCGGTCAGGAAGTGCCGGAGTTCTCGCTGGCTCCGGTGGGTTCGTCGTGGGGCAGCGGGTCGGGGGAGCAGTTGGCGGTTGCTCCGGCCCAGGTCGGAATGCGCTTGTTCACCGTCGCGCAGCGGGTCGGCTACACCCCGATGCGAGGCGGTCTCGGTCAGGTCATGATCACGGCGCCGGTCACCGAACCACTGATCACCGTCGCGTCCAAGGACGTGTGGGTCAAGTCGGTGGAGAGGGTCACTCCGGCCGATTCGGCTCCGCACACCCCGCCTGCCACGGTGGAGGAGTTGCCGCAGTACGCCGCGTCCAACGTCGAGGTGGTCAGTTCCCCGCGTGTGCTGGGCGATCTCTTCTGGTTCGGTCGGTACAGCGAACGCGCGGAGGACATGACGCGTCTGCTCATCGCCGCCCGGGAGCGGGATCAGGACTATCGGTCGATGCCGTGGCTCGACGGCAGCGACAGCCTGCCGATTCTGCTGGAAGCGGTCACGAAGGTATCGCGCACGGGACCGGGATTCCTGGACGAGACGATCCGCGCCGATGCGATGGCCGAAATGCGCTCGCTGATGCTCTCGGTGGAGCGCCTCGGTTCACTGGCGCAGTCGGTCGACCGGATGCAACAGGCAGCTCGTGCGGTGCGCGATCAACTCTCGAACGACACCTGGGCAGTGCTCGCTCGCATCGACACCGCGCTCGAGGAGTTGGGCGAGTCGGCCGTCAACAACGGTGCCCAGTTGGCTGCATCGCAATCGAGCGTGCTGCGTGGTCTGCTCGCGCTGTCCGGACTGGCGTCGGAGTCGATGGTTCGGGACGCCGGTTGGTACCTGATGGACGCGGGCAAGCGAATCGAGCGGGGATTGCAACTGACAGCGTTGCTGTCAGCGACACTGAGTCACGCCCTGACGCCGTCCACCGAACAGGCGGTCATCGATTCGGTGCTGTCTGCGGCAGAGTCCTCGGTGATCTATCGCCGACGCAACAGTGGTCGTGCACGGCCGGCTGCAGTTGCGCAGCTGCTGCTGTTCGACGCCGGCAACCCTCGCGCACTGGTGTACCAACTCGACCGCCTTCGTGACGATCTCGGGGCGCTACCGGATGCGTCCGGTAGCTCGCGGCCCGAACAGCTCGTCGAGCAGATGCGGGTTCGGTTGCGGCGCGTCGACCCGGGTGATCTGGAGTCGGTCGACGCCACCGGGCGGCGGGTGGAACTGATCGATCTCGTGGACGGTATTCACGATTCGCTCGAAGAACTGTCCCGAGTTGTTCTCGCGACGCACATGTCGCTGCCGGGCGGTACCCAGCCGCTGTGGGGCAGCGTCGGTGCGCGGATCGGAAGCGGGGCACGATGACGAGTCGTCGGTACCGAATCAAGCACATCACCACGTACACCTACTCCGATCGCGTCACGTCGTCCTACGGGCGAGGATTTCTCGCGCCGCGGGACATGGACGGGCAGCACTGCGTCGAGAAGTCGGTCACGGTGGAGCCGCCACCCACCGATCAATCGTTCGGCGTCGATGTCTACGGCAACGAAGACGTGTACTTCCACGTGACCAACGATCACGAGAAGCTGGTCGTCACGGCGGATTCGCTCGTCGAGGTGTACCCGCGGCCGGTGGACGAGACCACGTCGTGGCCTGCGACTGCCCCGTGGGAATCGGCCCGGATGGCCATGTTCGACCCCACCAGGACCGATGCAGCGGAGTCGGCACGTTCACCGGCGGTGGAGTTCGCCCTCGATCTGCCGACGCCGGAGATCACGGACGAGGTGCGAGCGTACGCCGCGCCCAGTTTCACGCCGGGGCGTCCGCTCGCGGACGTCATCGTCGATCTGACGCACCGAATCTTCACCGACTTTCGGTATCTGTCCGGGTCCACGACGGTATCGACCACCGTGGTCGACGTCCTCGCCGCACGTTCGGGGGTCTGTCAGGACTTCGCTCGGTTGGCCATCGCCTGTCTGCGGTCGCAGGGGTTGGCGGCACGGTACGTGTCGGGCTATCTCGCCACGGAACCGCCACCGGGCAAGGAACGCATGATCGGTGTCGATGCGACCCACGCGTGGGCCGCGGTGTGGATGCCCGACGACCGCTGGCTGGCCTTCGATCCGACCAATGATCAGCTGGTCGACGAGCGGTACGCGACGGTCGCCTGGGGCCGCGACTATGCCGACGTTCCGCCGTTGCGCGGGGTCATCTACACCGAGGCCGAGAAGAGCACGATCGCGGTGTCGGTCGACGTTGCACCGATGTAATTCGCGCTGCATACTTTGGTGGCTTCGGGGTAACCGGCCAGCTGGTCGGGTCTACGAATGGGATCTCGAAAGCCGCAAAACGGACAATCGTGTCTCTTTCGTAGCCGGCGACACGGCACAGTACGACGTAGCGAACAGGTAGCTTGGACAACGATGACCGCAACACTTGCAGACCCTGTATCCGAGGTAGTGGCAGCAGCCCAGCGACTACTGACCAAGCGCACCGGGGCACCGGTGACGCTGATCGATCCCGTCGACCTCGGGGGTAGTGGCCAAGCCATCGTGTTGCGAGTGAAGGTGTCCGAGAATCCTTTTCAGCTTCCGCGAACCCTTGTCATCAAGCAGGTGCGCGATCTTCCCGGAGAATCGGAGCTGCATTCCGAGCTCACCGATGTCGCCGGGTCGAGTGCATTTCTACGCGAGGCCGCCTCGTACCAGTTCGCGAATGCGCTGGCCACCGACAGCAGGCCGGGGCCGGAGCTGCACGCCTACGATCTCGATGCTCGGCTGTTGATTCTGAGCGACCTCGGTGACGCCAGTGCGATCCCCACGCTGCTGCGCAGTTCCGACGCATCGATGGTCACCAACTCGTTGATGGCCATGGCTCAGGCGCTCGGGCGCATGCATGCGGCAACCGTCGGCCGCGAGGACGATTTCGCAGCATTGCTCCGGCGGGTCGGGCAGCCCGACTCTGCAGACGGGATTTCCGCGCAGATACCCGACGCCCTCGCCGCGGTACCCGGCATGTTGACCGGATTGCTCGGAGTAGGGGCGCCACCGGACGTCCTTCTCGAACGGGTCTCGCGCAGCGGACGGCTGTTCGCACACGGCGCGTTCCGTGCCTTCAGCCCGTCGGATCTGTGTCCCGACAACATCATCGTCAACGACGAAGGCGTTCGATTCCTCGACTACGAGTGGGGCGGTTTTCGAGACGCCACTCTCGACATCACGTACGCGTTGGCGTCGTTCCCGGGGTGTCTGTGCAGTTTCGAGCTCTCGCACGATCGCGAGCAGGCCATGATCGACGCGTGGCGTTCGGAGGTCGTCGGCATCTGGCCTGCACTGGCGGACGACCACGTGCTGGCGACCAAGCTGCTCGACGCGAGGTTGATCTGGGTGTGGCTGACCACGTACTGGTTCCTACCCGACGATCACACTCGAATTGCCGCGGCGCGCGCACACCAGCTGTCGGTACCGCGGTCGCAGGCGCTGATTTCGCGTTGGTCGGTGCTCCAGGACAGCGCAGTGCGTTCGGGAGAGCCCGATATCGCCGACTACGCCGAGTCGGTCGTGTCCGCTCTGCGCGCGAAGCGGGACCGCTGAGCGCGAACGCGTTCGCCTTTCGTACCGTCGAATCGGTAGCGTTCGACCGGTGAGCGGCGGTTTCGGAAGTGACATCTCGGACGACAAGTCGGACGGCGACGGATTGTTCGATCCGCCCGCGGCACCGGATCCGATGATCGACGAGCCGCGTCCGACTTCCACGTACACGCGACCCGACGCACCGCTCGCGGTACGCATGCGACCGACGACGCTCGACGAGGTCGTCGGACAGTCTCATCTGCTGGCACCCGGCGCACCGTTGCGTCGTCTCGTCGAGGGATCCGGAGCGTCCTCGGTGATGCTGTACGGCCCGCCCGGAACAGGAAAAACCACGCTGGCGTCGTTGATCTCGGGGGCGACCGGTCGCAAGTTCGAGGCGTTGTCCGCCCTGTCGGCCGGGGTCAAGGAAGTGCGCAACGTCATCGAACTCGCGCGCCGCCGGCTGTTGTCCGGTGAGCAGACCGTGTTGTTCATCGACGAGGTCCACCGTTTCTCCAAGACGCAGCAGGACGCACTGCTCGCCGCCGTCGAGAACCGAATCGTGTTGCTCGTGGCCGCCACGACGGAGAATCCGTCCTTCTCGGTGGTGTCACCACTGCTGTCGAGATCGCTGGTGCTGCAATTGCAGCCGCTCCGCTCCGAGGACATCGAACTGTTGCTGACCCGTGCGGCAAACGATCCCCGAGGCCTGGACGGTGCGGTGACCATCGCCGAGGACGCAATGGATCACCTGGTGCGGCTCGCGGCCGGTGACGCCCGCCGAGCGTTGACGGCCCTCGAGGCGGCAGCGGGTGCCGCAACCGACGGAACGCTGGACCTCGCGACGGTCGAGGCCAGTGTCGACAAGGCCGCGGTGCGCTACGACCGTGACGGCGACCAGCACTACGACGTCATCAGCGCGTTCATCAAGTCGATCAGGGGATCCGACGTCGATGCCGCACTCCATTACCTCGCGCGCATGATCACCGCGGGGGAGGACGCCCGTTTCATCGCGCGGCGGCTCGTCGTCCATGCGAGCGAGGACATCGGGATGGCCGATCCCACCGCACTGCAGACGGCCACCGCCGCGGCGAGTGCCGTGCAGATGATCGGAATGCCGGAGGCGCGACTGGCGCTGGCGCAGGCAACCATTCACCTGGCGACAGCGCCCAAGTCCGGTGCCGTGATCGGCGCCCTCGGAGCGGCCATGGCCGACGTCGCCGCAGGCAAGTCCGGATCGGTGCCTCCGCATCTACGCGACGGCCACTACAAGGGTGCCCAGGGGTTGGGCAACGCGGTCGGATACAAATACCCGCACAGCAGTCCGGGTGGCGTGCTGGGGCAGCAGTATCCGCCCGACGAACTGGTGGGCGTGAACTACTACGAGCCCACCGAACACGGTGCCGAGCGCGAAATCGCGACCAGGGTGGGGAAACTGCGGCGCATCATCCGAGGCCGATAGGCCCTCGAATCGGCACAGGGTCTGACGACGCTAACCTGTATCAGTGCAGACCCATGAGATCCGCAGGCGTTTCCTCGACCATTTCGTGAAGGCGGGACACACCGAAGTACCCAGTGCGTCGTTGATCCTCGACGATCCGAACCTGCTGTTCGTCAATGCGGGCATGGTTCCCTTCGTGCCGTTCTTCCTCGGGCAGCAGACGCCGCCGTACAAGACGGCGACGAGCGTCCAGAAGTGCGTGCGCACCCTCGACATCGAGAACGTCGGTATCACCACTCGGCACAACACGTTCTTCCAGATGGCCGGAAACTTCTCGTTCGGCGATTACTTCAAGCGTGACGCGATCAAGCATGCCTGGACCCTGCTGACCGACAGCGTCGAAGACGGCGGCTACGGGTTCGATCCCGAGCGGATCTGGGCCACGGCCTACCTCGACGACGACGAGGCGATCGAGCTGTGGAAGGAGATCGCCGGTCTGCCCGACGAACGCATCCAGCGTCGTGGAATGGCCGACAACTACTGGTCCATGGGAATCCCCGGACCCTGTGGGCCCTGCTCGGAGATCTACTACGACCGAGGCCCCGAGTTCGGTGCCGAAGGCGGCCCAGAAGCCGACGAGGACCGGTACATCGAAATCTGGAACCTCGTGTTCATGCAGAACGAACGCGGCCAAGGCATCAGCAAGCACGATTTCGAGATCCTCGGCCCACTGCCGAAGAAGAACATCGACACCGGCATGGGCGTCGAGCGCGTCGCATTCCTGCTCCAAGGCGTCGACAACGTGTACGAGACCGATCTCGTGCGGCCGGTCATCGCCAAGGCAGAGGAGCTGTCGGGTCGGACCTACGGCAGTAACCACGACGACGACGTCCGCTTCCGCGTCATCGCCGACCACGCGCGCACCGCTGCATTGCTGATCTCCGATGGAGTCAATCCCGGCAACGACGGCCGCGGCTACGTGCTTCGGCGCCTGCTGCGTCGCATCGTCCGATCCGCGCGACTCCTCGGCGCACCCGACGAGACGATGGCGCAGTTCATCACCGTCGTCCGCGACACCATGGCCGAGTCGTACCCCAACCTTGTCACGGACTTCGATCGCATCCTCACCGTCGCAGTGGGGGAGGAGACCGCCTTCCTCAAGACCCTGACGTCGGGCTCGCGGCTGTTCGAGGGTGCCGCGGAGGCCGTCAAGGCGTCGGGCGCGAAAAAGATCGGCGGTGCCGAAGCCTTCGCGCTGCACGACACCTACGGGTTCCCGATCGACCTGACGCTCGAAATGGCCGCCGAGGCCGGACTGTCCGTGGACGAAGACGGATTCCGCTCGTTGATGGCCGAGCAACGCACTCGCGCCAAAGAGGACGCCCGCGCGCGCAAGCATGCACACGCCGACCTCACCGTCTACAAGGATTTCGTCGACGGTTCGCCGACCGAGTTCACCGGGTTCGACGAACTCGGGTCCGAGGCAACGGTTCTCGCGTTGATCTCCAACGGCGTTCGGGTTCCGACCGCGGTCGCCGGCGAGAGCGTGGAGATCATCCTCGACCGCAGCCCGCTGTACGCGGAATCAGGTGGTCAGATCGCCGACATCGGCACCATCACCGCACCCGGCCTGACCGTCAAGGTCAACGATGTGCAGAAGATCGCCAAGAAGGTGTGGACCCACAAGTCCGTGGTCGACGCCGGCCAGATCACCGAGGGCGACACCGTGCACGTCGACGTCGACCACGCCTGGCGCAAGGGTGCGACCCAAGGGCACTCGGGCACGCACATGGTCCACGCTGCACTGCGCCAGGTGCTCGGACCCAATGCGACGCAGGCAGGCTCGCTGAACAAGCCGGGGTACCTGCGTTTCGACTTCTCCTGGCAGGGATCGTTGTCCGAGGCGCAGCGCGACGACATCGAGAATGTCGCCAACGATGCGGTCGGCTCGGACTACGAGGTCAACACCCTCGTCACCGACCTCGACAGCGCCAAGAAGATGGGGGCCATGGCGCTGTTCGGCGAGAACTACGGCGACGAGGTCCGCGTGGTCGAGATCGGCGGGCCGTTCTCGATGGAACTGTGCGGTGGCACTCACGTCCAACACTCGTCGCAGATCGGTCCGGTCACCATCCTCGGCGAATCCTCGGTCGGCTCGGGAGTACGCCGCGTCGAAGCCTTCGTCGGCCTCGACTCGTACCGCTATCTGGCGAAGGAACGCGCGCTGTTGGCCGGCGTCGCGTCGTCGTTGAAGGTCCCGTCCGAGGAGGTGCCGGCGCGCATCGAGAACCTGGTCGAGCGTCTTCGGGTCGCCGAGAAGGAACTGGAGTCGGTCAAAGCCGCGGCCGTTTTGGCCTCGGCGGGAGAGTACGTCGGTAAGGCCGAACGGTTCGGTGACGTGCGAGCAGTCGTCGCGCAGGCACCCGACGGCGTCGGCGGCAACGACCTGCGGACGCTCGCCACCGACATCCGCGGCCGACTCGGCACCGATCCGGCCGTCGTCGTGCTGTTCGGCACGGTCGGCGGCAAGGTCCCGTTCGTGGTCTCGGTGAACAAGGCCGCCCAGGAAGCCGGAATCGCGGCCGGCGAGCTGGTCGCGTCGTTCGGTCCGAGCATCGGTGGCCGAGGTGGTGGCAAGCCCGAACTCGCCCAGGGATCGGGCTCGGATGTCGCGGGCATCGCCGCAGGGATCGACGCCGCTCGGGCGCGATTGACCGAACTCACCACCCACTGACGATCGTGCCGACTCAGGGGCGAGGCCCCGATCGACCCGGCGTCGACGATCCGGGCCGCGGCAGACGCATCGGCATCGACGTCGGGAGCGTTCGCATCGGCGTCGCGTCGTCCGACCCCGACGGCGTCCTCGCGACGCCCGTCGAAACGGTGCCGCGGTCCAAGGTCAAGGGACCCGATGCGCCGGACGTCGTCCGGGTGGCGGAAATTATCGCCGAGTACGAGGCCGTCGAGGTCGTCATCGGACTGCCTCGGACGTTGCGCGGTGAACGTGGAAGTGCAGTCGACGCGGCGGAGAGATTCGGCCGTTCTCTGCACAGGCGGTTGGCCGGCGTGCCGATTCGCATGGCCGACGAGAGACTGACTACGGTGAGCGCGTCGCGTGCCTTACGGGAGAGTGGTGTGCGCGCGAAGGATCAGCGATCGGTCATCGACCAGGCCGCCGCGGTAGCGATACTGCAGGGTTGGCTCGACGAACGACGGGCCGCGGCGCATCGAGCAACGACGAATTCAGGATCGACGGAGGTCGACGAGTGAGCAACCATGGGTCCGATGATCGGGGTCGACGGCGGGTGGCCCCGGACGAGGCCCACACCGATCCGATCGGGTATCGCGTGGACGAGGGCAGTGAGTTCCACCGGAGTATGAATCGGTCCCGGCCGCCGCAACGCAGTGAACCGCATACGCAGGGCACCCGTCGTGCGGACCGCGAGGCCGGCGGCGGCCCGGCAGTCGACCCGGATGCCGGAGCGATGCCGCAGGCCGTGGGTCGGAGCCGCGCCGCCGGTCGCAGGGAACGCGCCGCGTCCAGCCGGAAGCGTCGTGGCCGAGTCGTCGCCCTGGTTCTCGGGCTGCTGTTGGTCGTCGCCGTGGCAGGAGGGGGGTACTTCGCAGTGAACAAGTTCGGGAATCGAACGACACCGAACGAGGACTTCGCGGCCGGTTCGTCCGGTGACGGAGTCGTGGTTCAGGTCCATCCCAACGACACCGCCCAGCAGATCGGTACCGAGGCTGCGGACAAGGGCGTGGTGGCGAGTTCCGGAGCGTTCCTCGAAGCTGCGCTGCAGAACAATGCGATCACGTCGGTCCAGCCGGGCTTCTACCTGCTCACCAGCGGTGTTCCGGCTTCCCGCGCGGTCGAGGAGCTGGTGGATCCTGCCTCGCGGGTGGGAAACATGGTCATCTCGGAGGGGCGTCAACTCCACGACGCGAGAGACGTCAACACCGGTTCGGTCAAGAAGGGGATCTACACCTTGATCTCCGAGGCCAGCTGCGTGGATCGGACCGGCAGCGGCAGTCCGACGTGCATCAGCTACGACGATCTCAACGCAGCAGGAGCGGTCGACGATCCGGCAGCCCTGGGAGTGCCGCAGTGGGCAACCGACCGCGTCGAGGGCGTGCCGGACCGAGACCGGCAACTCGAGGGTCTGATCTCCGCCGGAACGTGGGACTTCGATCCCAGCGCCGCTCCTGCGGACATCCTGAAGCAATTGGTGTCCGAGAGCGCCACCCGGTACGAGGACACCGGAATCCTCACCGCGGGCAGCAACTCCGGACTGACCCCGTACGACACACTCGTCGCGGCCTCGCTGGTGGAGCGTGAATCCCTGCCGCAGGACTTCAGCAAAGTGGCGCGGGTGATCCTCAACCGTCTCGCGGTGCCGCAGAAGCTCGAATTCGACTCGACGGTGAACTACTCGCTCGACACCACCGAGGTGGCCACCACCGACGCCGATCGCGCCACGGTGACGCCCTGGAACACCTATGCCAGCGAAGGGCTGCCCGCCACTCCGATCTCGTCCCCGAGCATCGGTGCGGTACAGGCCGTCGAGATGCCGGCCGACGGAGACTGGCTGTACTTCGTGACCATCAACCAGGCTGGGGAGACGCTGTTCACCCGCAGTTACGACGAGCACCTGGCCAACATCGGCAAGGTGGAAGCCGGATTCCTCGACAGCGGCCGCTGACATGCGTGCCGCCGTACTCGGCAGCCCGATCGAGCACTCGAAGTCACCGGTGCTCCATCGGGCGGCTTACCGCGCCCTCGGCCTCGACGAGTGGACCTACGACCGCATCGAGTGCACGGCCGAGCAACTTCCCGGACTGGTCGACGGTTTCGGGCCGGATTGGGTCGGCGTGTCGGTGACGATGCCCGGCAAAGTCGCTGCTCTGACGTACGCTTCGGACCGTACCGAACGCGCCGTCCTGGCCGGGTCGGCCAACACTCTGCTGCGGACGGCGTCGGGATGGCGGGCGGACTGCACGGACGTGGACGGCGTCGTCGGCGCACTGCGAGATGCTCGAATCGACGATCTGACCGGTGCCGCCGTGACGGTGGTGGGTGCAGGAGGTACGTCGAGACCCGCGATCGTGGCACTGGCAACACTGGGTGCCGCGTCGGTCACGGTGGTTGCTCGATCGGCCGATCGTGCGACGGCCACTCTCGAGTGCGCGGTGGCCGCCGGGCTCCGCGCCGACTTCGCGCAGTTGAGCGATCCCGGGCTCGCCGACGTCGCAGCGGCGTCGGCCGTGCTGGTCAGCACCGTCCCCGCAGCCGGGGTTGCCCCCTTCGCGGCCGCTCTCGGCCGGGCACCCGTCGTACTCGATGCGATCTACGAACCCTGGCCGACCGCACTCGCCGCTGCGGTCGACGACGCCGGCGGAACGGTTATCAGCGGACTGTCGATGCTGCTCAACCAGGCCTACGGGCAGGTAGAGCAATTCACCGGTATGCCGGCACCACGATCGGCCATGCGAGAGGCGCTCGGCGTCGTTCTGTAGCCGCGTCTGTGGTCGACCGGCGAGCGACCTCGATCTGCGCCCGTCGGGTATGGCTGTGCACAGGGCGGCGGTTGTCCACAGGTCTTTTCGTGACCTGGACTGTGCGCGCAACTCGGTTCGTCTCGGTGCGACGCTTCGAGCCATGTGGAGTCTGGGTGTTGCCGTCACGGTCGGTGCGGTCGCCGGTGTGGTGCTGCGCGTCGTGTTGCGTCGATGGGAGCCGCGTCTTCTACCAGCGCTGTGTGTCCTCGGATCCGGGTGGGCGTGGTGGCGGTTCGGGGAGAGCCCGGATGCCGCGTCGTGGGGGCTGATCACCTGGTGCGTACTGACGTGGTGGTTCGCAGCGCTGATCGCCGTCGACTTGCGGTGTCGCCGGCTGCCGAACGTGTTGACCGTTCCCGGTGCGGTCGTGGTTCCGGCAGTGCTGGTGGCGACGGGTTCGGCTCAGGCTCTGCTGGGCGGCGGGCTGCTGTTCGGCATCTACCTCGTGGTTCATCTCGGTGCGCCGAGGGCGTTCGGCGCGGGTGACGTCAAGCTCGCCTGGTCGGTGGGTTCGATCGCTTGCCTGGGCGGTACAGCCGGGTGGACCGTCGCGGCGTTGGCGGCGCCGGTGGCCACAGCCGTGGTGGGGTCGATCGCGGCGGTCTGCGGATACCCCGGTGCGCGCATCGCGCACGGGCCGTCGATGTGCGCGGCCACCCTGCTGGCAGTTGCGGCGGCCACGACGTGAAAAGATGTTCGAGTGCTGCGCTGGATAACTGCCGGAGAATCCCACGGACCCGCTCTCGTCGCCATCCTCGAAGGAATGGTCGCGGGAGTCGAGGTGACCTCGGACGACATTGCTCGCCAACTCGCTCGCCGCCGCCTCGGTTACGGCCGCGGTGCCCGCATGAAGTTCGAAGCGGACAAGGTGACCCTCACGGGCGGCGTTCGTCACGGCCGGACCATGGGCGGGCCGGTGGCGATCGAGGTCGGTAATACCGAATGGCCGAAGTGGGAACAGGTGATGTCGGCCGACCCCGTCGACGAGGCCGTCCTCGCCGATCTGGCCCGCAACTCTCCACTGACTCGACCACGACCCGGGCATGCCGACTTCTCCGGGATGCTCAAGTACGGTTTCGACGACGCACGCCCGGTGCTCGAGCGTGCCAGTGCGCGTGAGACCGCGGCGCGGGTGGCGATCGGAACGGTCGCGCGGCTGTTCCTGAAGCAGGCGTTCGGCATCGACGTCGTCTCGCACGTGATCTCCATCGGTGCCTCGGATCCCTACGTCGGCCCGCCGCCCGCGGGCGCGGACATCGATGCCATCGACGAGTCTCCGGTACGGGCCTTCGACAAGGCCGCCGAGGAGTCCATGATCGCCGAGATCGAAGCCGCCAAGAAAGACGGCGACACCCTCGGCGGCATCGTCGAGGTCGTCGTGCACGGACTGCCGGTCGGCCTCGGCTCGTTCGTCTCGGGTGAACGCAAGCTCGACGCCAGACTGGCGGCTGCGCTGATGGGCATCCAGGCGATCAAGGGTGTCGAGGTGGGCGACGGTTTCGAGACCGCGCGCCGACGCGGCAGTGTCGCACACGACGAGATCAAGCCAGGGCCCGACGGAGTTCTCCGCTCGACGAACCGCGCGGGCGGGATCGAAGGCGGAATGACCAACGGCGAGGCTCTGCGGGTGCGTGCCGCGATGAAGCCCATCTCCACGGTTCCCCGCGCTCTGTCGACGGTGGACATGTCGACCGGCGACGAAGCGGTTGCCATCCACCAGCGCTCGGACGTATGCGCTGTTCCGGCCGCCGGAGTCGTGGCAGAGACGATGGTTGCCCTCGTGCTCGCGCAGGCAGCGTTGGAGAAGTTCGGTGGGGATTCGCTGGCGGAGACGACGAGCAACGTCGACCACTACGTGAAGGGCACCGCCGCCCGACCTCCGCGATGAGCCCGTACGCGGTCCTCGTCGGACCGCCGGGTGCAGGAAAATCGACCATCGGACGGCGACTGGCCCAGGCGTTGAATCTGGATCTGTTCGATACCGACGTGGCCATCGAACGAAAAACCGGGCGAACCATTGCGGATATCTTCTCGCACGACGGTGAGCCTGCATTTCGCGAGATCGAAGAGCGGATCGTCGCCGATGCCCTGGCCTCGCACGACGGCATTCTTTCCCTCGGCGGCGGAGCCGTGTTGTCGGCTGCAACCCGGAAGCTGCTTGCTGCGCACACTGTGGTCTATCTGGAAATCAGTGTGTCGGAGGGGCTTCGGCGAACGGGAGCCAACACGTCTCGGCCACTGCTCGCGGGCCCGGACCCGCGCGCCAAGTACCAGGAATTGATGCGTCACCGCCGCCCCCTCTATCGCTCGGTTGCCACCGTGCGAGTGCGGACGGACAGTCGTAGTCCGGCCCGAGTCGTGAATCAGTTGGTGGCCAAGCTCACTGCTCTCGCACCGGTGCCCGTTCGCGAAGTGAACGACGAAACCCCCAGTAGATGAAGGTGATTCGATGACAGAGCCCGTACGCGTCCAGGTCGAGAGTGCCAACCCTTACCCGGTGATCATCGGCCGAGGCCTGTTGACGGACCTCGTCGACGAGCTCGCCGGAACCGCGACGGTCGCGATCTTCCATCAGCCACCCCTGGCCGAGACGGCCGAAGCAGTGCGAGCAGCGTTGGCGGACAAGGGGATCGATGCACACCGCATCGAAATTCCGGACGCCGAGGACGGCAAGGACCTCGCGGTCGCCGGATTCTGCTGGGAGGTGCTGGGACGCATCGGCCTGACCAGAAGTGACGCCATCGTCTCGCTCGGCGGCGGCGCGGCCACCGATCTCGCCGGTTTCGTTGCGGCGACGTGGATGCGCGGCGTTCGAATCGTCCACGTTCCGACGACTCTGCTGGCCATGGTCGACGCCGCCGTCGGTGGAAAGACCGGAATCAACACCGATGCCGGCAAGAACCTGGTCGGCTCGTTCCACGAACCGGCCGCGGTGCTGGTCGACCTCGCGACACTCGAGACAGTGCCGAAGAACGAGATCGTGTCGGGCCTGGCCGAGGTGATCAAAACCGGCTTCATCGCCGACCCGGTGATTCTGGACATCATCGAATCAGACCCCGCTGCGGCGCTCGATCCGACCGGCGACGTACTGCCGGAGCTCATCAGACGGTCCGTGGAAGTCAAGGCCAGGGTCGTGGCCGCCGATCTGCGGGAATCGAATCTACGGGAGATCCTGAACTACGGGCACACCCTCGCCCACGCCATCGAGCGACGCGAGCAGTATCGCTGGCGGCACGGAGCCGCGGTGTCGGTCGGGCTCGTGTTCGCCGCCGAGCTCGGTCGTCTGGCGGGCCGGCTCGACGACGCGACCGCGGACCGCCATCGGGCGATTCTCGAATCGGTCGGTCTGCCGGTGACCTACGACGAGCACGCGTTCGCGGATCTGCTCAAGGGAATGCAGACGGACAAGAAGAACCGCGCAGGCCTGCTTCGATTCGTCGTCCTGGACGGATTGGCCAAGCCCGGTCGACTCGAGGGCCCGGACCCGGCTCTGCTCGTCGCGGCTTTCTCGGCTGTGGGGCGCGAGGCTCCGGCGGCCGGTGGTTCCGCCATCATGTTGTAGATCCAGGTGTTGTACGCCTGCCACACGCTTTGAACACACAACGGGCGGTGGTCGATGCATCGGTGCATCGACCACCGCCCGTTGGACGTGTGCCGCGTGGATCAGGAGCCGTCGGCGCTCCCGTGACGGTTGCCGCGCTTGTCCATCCGGGGCTTGCCGTCGGCGTCGACAGCCGAGAACACCTCGGTGTCGGCCTCGCCGTGCTCGGGTGCCCATTGCGGTTCGGCCTGCGACCGTGTGCCCGCCTGGTCCGCCCGCTCGGCCGAGCCCGCGTTCACCAGCTGGCGCTCGTGTGCTCGCTCGGCGTCGGAGGTGGCCAACTTCTTCTTCGCCTCGCGGTTGACGATCTGCCTGCCGACGAACATCGCGATGCTCGCGACGACGAACACCGTCAGGATCGTGAACGCTGCGCCCGAGGTCAGCTCGAAGATCAGTCCGTTCTGGCCCAGGCTGAAGTCGACGAAGAAATCGATGATCCAACTGATCAATCCGGCAAGCAGGCCGCCGACCACAGCAGCCTTCAGCCAGACCATCGTCAGGTCCTCGCCCTTGTCCGGGTCGGGGTTCCTGCGTCGGTCGCGGATCCCGTCGATGCCGGCCCAGACGGCGATGACGAGCACGACGAGGGCATACGCCACCCATCGCAGCGCCGAACCGCTCAGAGGCCACATCGACACCGCTGCCCCCAGCAGCAGTCGAGCGACGACGTTGATCAAAGCCATACCTATGCCACGCACTGCCCACCCAGTCATGCGGCACAGCATATCCGCACGTGGCCGATTGTGTGTCGGGGCCCACAGGTTCGCCGTGGGGGCGGCGCAGCCGAGGCTCCCGATCCGTTGACGGCCGACCAGTAATGTCGGGAACATGTCTGCTGATTTCGGCGCCCGCCGCGGTGCCTTGCGAGAGCTGTTGACCCAGGACGGCCTCGACTCGATTCTGATCACCGACCTGCTCAATGTGCGCTACCTGACCGGCTTCACCGGCTCGAATGCCGCGCTGCTCGTGTCGACCGGAGGTGACGAGCGAACAGTGATCTGCACCGACGGCCGCTACGTCACCCAGGTCGCCGAGCAGGTTCCCGATTTGCGCGCAGAGATCGACCGCGCGTCGGCGCTGCACCTGCTCGGTGCCGGTATTTCCGGTCGCGGCACCCGTGTCGGCTTCGAGAGTCATGTGGTCACGGTCGACGCCCATCGTGCGTGGGCTCAGCTCGACGGCGGCCTCGAACTGGTGCGTGCGCCGGGAGTCGTGGAATCGCTGCGCATGGTCAAGGACGAGTACGAGGTGGGTGTGCTTCGAGACGCGTGCCGCGCCGCCGACGACGCGCTCGCCGAGCTTCTGAGCGGCGGCGGGATTCGTGCGGGCCGGACCGAGCGTGAGGTGGCTCGCGAGCTCGAATCGCTGATGCTCGATCACGGTGCCGACGCCGTCTCGTTCGAGACCATCGTCGCCGCCGGGGTGAACTCCGCGGTGCCGCATCACCGGCCGACCGACGCCGTCCTGGCCGAGGGGGACTTCGTCAAGCTGGACTTCGGCGCGCTGGTGGACGGGTACCACTCGGACATGACGCGCACCTTCGTCATCGGCGAGCCGGCGCAGTGGCAGCGCGAGCTGTACGAACTGGTGCAGCGGTCGCAGGCCGCAGGCCGCGAGGCGCTGGCACCCGGTATCGAGACCGCTTCGGTCGACGCCGCATCGCGGTCGGTCATCGAGGAGGCAGGGTACGGCGAGTACTTCCTGCACGGGCTCGGTCACGGAGTCGGCCTCGAAATTCACGAAGCGCCGGGAATCGCGAAGTCGAGCACCGGTACACTGCTGAGCGGTGCAGCGGTCACGGTCGAACCGGGTGTCTACTTCTCCGGCCGCGGCGGCGTTCGGATCGAGGACACACTCGTCGTTCGCGACGAGGGTCCGGAACTGCTCACCCTGACAAGCAAGGAACTCACGTCCGTCTAGCGCGCGGGCGGGAGCGAATCCCGCACGTGACCGACGGCGCGTCACGCGCACAAACGATTGAGGAGACGCGAAGCAAGTGGCTTCCACCAGCGATTTCAAGAACGGACTGGTTCTCAACCTGGAGAACCAGCTGTGGTCGATCATCGAATTTCAGCACGTCAAGCCCGGTAAGGGGCCTGCGTTCGTGCGAACCAAGCTCAAGAACGTGCTGTCGGGCAAGGTCGTCGACAAGACGTTCAACGCCGGTGTGAAGGTCGAGACCGCAACGGTCGACCGACGCGACATGACGTACCTCTACCACGACGGTAGCGACTACGTGTTCATGGATGCCGACACCTACGACCAGCTCTCCATCGGTGAGGCGACCGTCGGCGACGGCGCGCGATTCCTGCTCGAGAACCTCCGCGTCCAGGTCGCGATGCACGAGGGCGTCCCGCTGTACGTCGAGCTTCCCGTCACCGTCGAGCTCGAGGTCAAGCACACCGACCCCGGCCTGCAGGGAGACCGCTCGACCGGTGGCACCAAGCCGGCCACGCTCGAGACCGGAGCTGAGATCTCGGTGCCGTTGTTCATCAACACCGGCGACAAGCTCAAGGTCGATTCCCGTGACGGCAACTACCTCGGGCGTGTGAACTCCTAACGTGTCATCGAAGAAGTCGACATCCTCCGGTTCGCAGAACGGCGTCCCCGGCGCGAAGAAGCTGGGTGCGCGCCACAAGGCCCGCAAGCGTGCCGTGGATTTCCTGTTCGAGGCAGAAGCGCGCAACGTCGACCCGGTGAATCTGACCAGCGAACGGATCGAACTCGCGCGCGGCGACGACACGATCGCACCGGTCAGTGAGTACACCTCCACGCTGGTCGAGGGGGTGGCAGAGAACCTGGACCGACTGGACGGCGTGATCGCCGATCATCTCAAGGATTGGACGATCGGTCGCCTGCCCGCAGTCGATCGGGCGATCTTGCGGGTCGCGGTGTGGGAGCTCTTCCACGCCACCGACGTCCCACCGGTCGTTGCTGTCGACGAGGCCGTCGAGCTGGCCAAGCAGCTGTCCACCGACGATTCGCCGGGCTTCGTCAACGGTGTACTCGGCCAGATCGTGCTCGTGGCACCGCAGGTTCGCGCCGCTGCGGCTGCTGTGTCGTCGCGTCCCCAGGCCGCAGGCCCGGACGATGCGACGGTCGACTCCGATCTGTGACACACCCGTCCACGGCAGTGTGACCGAACGCTCTGCGAGCCTGGTGGGTTCGGTTCGCAGAGCGTTGCTAGGCTTTACGCAGTTCTAGTGCCAGACATCCTTTAACGATCCGTCCAGAGAGGCGGAGAAGGAGGTCGTAGTTTGCCTGCGCCCGAAAGTTCATCCGCCGATTCTGCCGTCCGTGAGCTGCTGTCCGCAGCCGATGTAGGTCGGACCATCTCTCGCATGGCTCACCAGATCATCGAGAAGACCGCGCTCGACGCTCCCGACTCGCCGCGTGTCGTGCTACTGGGCATTCCCACTCGCGGTACCACCCTGGCCGAGCGTCTCGCCGAACGTATCGAGGCGTTCTCCGGCGTGCGGCCCCCGCTCGGCTCGCTCGACATCACCCTGTACCGCGACGATCTGCGCAACAAACCGCACCGTCCACTCGAACGCACCTCGGTGCCGACCGGCGGAGTCGACGATGCTTTGGTCGTTCTGGTCGACGACGTGCTGTTCTCCGGCCGTACCGTCCGCTCGGCGCTCGACGCGCTGCGCGATCTCGGACGCCCTCGCGCCGTCCAACTCGCGGTCCTGATCGATCGCGGCCACCGCGAACTTCCCCTCCGGGCGGATTACGTGGGCAAGAACGTGCCCACGGCCCGCTCCGAGGACGTCTCGGTACTGCTCTCCGAGCACGACGGGCGGGATGGCGTCAGCTTGTCCGAGGGAGGATCGACGCGATGAAACACCTGCTGTCGGTCGCCGACCTCACTGCGGAATCCGCCACCGAACTGCTCGACGAGGCCGAGCGTTTCGAGCAGGCACTGCTCGGTCGCGAGGTCAAGAAGCTGCCGACGTTGCGCGGCCGGACGATCATGACCGTCTTCTTCGAGAACTCCACCCGAACTCGGGTGTCGTTCGAGGTCGCGGGCAAATGGATGAGCGCCGATGTGATCAACGTCAGTGCCAGCAGTTCGTCGGTATCCAAGGGGGAGTCCCTCCGCGACACTGCGATGACCCTGCGCGCGGCCGGTGCCGACGCACTCATCGTCCGCCACCCTGCGTCGGGTGCCGCGCACCAAATCGCCCGGTGGACCGCCGACCAAGGCGCTGGTCTCGATAGCCGTTCCGCTGGTGCCGGTCCTGCGGTCATCAATGCGGGCGACGGTACCCACGAACACCCCACTCAGGCGCTACTCGATGCCCTGACGGTTCGGCAACGCCTGGGCGATATCGCCGGTCGCCGCATCGCGATCGTCGGCGATGTTCTGCACAGCCGGGTAGCGCGATCGAATGCGATTCTCCTGTCCACCCTCGGAGCCGACGTCGTGCTGGTAGCGCCGCCGACTCTGCTGCCGGTCGGTGTCGAGGGCTGGCCGGTTCGGGTCTCGCACGACATCGATGCCGAGCTACCCGGGTTGGACGCGGTGTTGATGCTTCGGGTGCAGGCCGAGCGGATGAACGGCGGGTTCTTTCCGTCGGCGCGGGAGTACTCGATCACGTACGGGCTCTCGCAGCGCCGACTCGACTTGCTGCCCGAGCACGCCGTGGTGCTGCATCCGGGGCCGATGCTGCGCGGTATGGAGATCGCGTCCTCGGTGGCCGACTCGCCCAAAACTGCAGTCTTGCAACAGGTTACGAATGGAGTTCACGTGCGGATGGCAGTCCTGTTCCGATTGCTGGTCGGTTCGGACGGGGGAGCATCATGACCGCTCCGGCACCGTCGGTACTGCTGCGTGGAGTCCTGCTGTACGGCGAGGGCCCCGAAACGAACGTCCTGATCACTGGCGAGGAGATCGTCGAGATCGGGCCTGACGTCGACGCCGACGGTGCCGACGTGGTCGAGGCGCGCGGCCAGGTTCTGCTGCCCGGCTTCGTCGACATGCACACCCATCTGCGGGAGCCCGGTCGGGAAGACACCGAGACCATCGAATCCGGCTCCGCCGCAGCCGCTCTGGGTGGGTACACCGCCGTGTTCGCCATGGCCAACACCTCGCCGGTCGCGGATTCGGTCGTCGTGACCGACCATGTGTGGCGCCGCGGACAGGAAGTCGGGCTCGTCGACGTGCACCCCGTCGGGGCCGTCACCGTGGGGCTCGAAGGCAAGCAGTTGGCCGAGATGGCCACGATGGCTACCGGGGTCGGTCGGGTCAAGATGTTCTCCGACGACGGCCACTGCGTCGACGACCCACTGATCATGCGTCGCGCACTGGAGTATTCGAGTTCGCTCGGAGTGTTGATCGCCCAGCATGCGGAAGAGCCGCGATTGACCGTCGGTTCGGTCGCTCACGAGGGTCCCAACGCCGCCCGGCTCGGTCTCACCGGTTGGCCGCGTGCCGCCGAGGAATCGATCGTCGCGCGCGATGCCCTCCTCGCTCGGGACGCGAATGCGCGGGTGCACATCTGCCATGCCTCCACTGCCGGCACCGTCGAGTTGCTGAAATGGGCTCGGGGGCAGGGAATTTCGATCACCGCCGAGGTAACGCCCCATCACCTGCTCCTCGACGACTCGCGTCTGGAGACGTACGACGCCGTCAACAAGGTGAACCCGCCGTTGCGCGAGAAGTCCGACGTGGACGCGTTGCGCAAGGGTCTTGCCGACGGCGTGATCGATTGCGTGGCAACCGATCACGCACCGCATGCCGAGCAGGACAAATGCTGTGAGTTCTCCATCGCGCGGCCCGGGATGCTCGGACTGGAGACCGCGCTGTCAATCGTCGTCGACACGATGGTGAACCCGGGTCTGCTGGACTGGCGCGGTGTGGCGAGGGTCATGAGCGAACGCCCGGCCGAGATCGTCGGCCTGGCCGATCAGGGCCGTCCGATCGAGGTGGGCGAAATCGCCAACCTGACGCTGGTCGATCCGCAGGCCGACTGGACGGTGTCGGGCAAGAAGCTCGCCAGCGTCGCACACAACACACCGTTCGAGGACATGAGCTTCTCGTCCAAGGTGACCACGACCGTCTTCCGTGGACGTATCACCGTCCGCGACGGAGTCGTGGCGAACAGGGCAGGGGAGTAGAGCCGTGGACAGAGTTCTCATCGTCATCGGCTTCATCCTGTTCTGGGCGCTGATGATCGCGCTGATCTTCTGGGGTTGGCGCGGGCGTCAGAAGCGTCAGGAAGGACGCATCGGCGAGTTCCCGGCCGTGCCGGACGATCTGGGTGCCAACCGAATCCAGCCGGCCACCGGGCTCTACGTCGGCAGCACCATTGCGCCGAGTTGGCAGGACCGGATCGCCGTGGGCGACATCGGCCACCGCGCCACCGGCGAGCTGTCACGACACGAGAAGGGAATCCTCCTCGATCGGGACGGCGAGTCACCCATCTGGATTCCGAACGAATCGATCCGGGCGATCCGTACCGAGCGCGGACTCGCAGGCAAGGTCATGACCAAGGACGGTCTCCTGGTCATCCGATGGGAATTGCCGACGGGGACCGAAATAGACACCGGCTTCAGGGCCGACGACAAGCAGATCTACCCGGTGTGGACAGAGGGTTTCACCGGAGAAACCAAGGAGGAAACCGCGTGAGCAGCGCAGTTCTTGTTCTGGAGGACGGCCGGACGTTCCGCGGCACCGCGTTCGGGGCCCAGGGGCGCACGCTCGGCGAAGCCGTCTTCTGCACCGGTATGACCGGATACCAGGAGACGCTGACCGATCCGAGCTACCACCGCCAGATCGTGGTGGCCACGGCTCCGCAGATCGGCAACACCGGCTGGAATCAGGAGGACGGCGAGGCGGCCAGTGCCCAGGATCCCAACAAGATCTGGGTCGCCGGTTACGTCGTCCGAGATCCAGCGCGCCGCACCTCGAGTTGGCGTTCGACCGGAACTCTGCAGGATCAGCTCGAGGCGCAGAACGTCGTCGGCATCGCCGGAATCGACACGCGCGCCCTCGTCCGCCACCTGCGCACCCGCGGTTCGATGCGAGCGGGAGTGTTCTCGGGCGACGCCCTCGGCACCTCGGACGAGATGCTCGAGCAGGTGGTCGGTCAGCAGTCCATGCTCGGTGCCGATCTCGCCGGTGAGGTGACCACCGGTGCCGGGTACACCATCGAACCGACCGGCGATGCTCGATTCACCGTCGTGGCAGTCGATCTCGGTATCAAGACCAATACTCCACGGATGTTCGCCGAGCGCGGTATCCGCGTGCACGTGGTGCCGTCGAACACCAGCATCGAGCAGGTTCTCGAACTGAACCCGGACGGTGTGTTCCTGTCCAACGGCCCGGGAGACCCGGCCACGGCAGACACGAGTGTCGCGCTGACCAGGCAGGTACTCGAACGAGAGCTGCCGCTGTTCGGCATCTGCTTCGGCAACCAGATCTTAGGGCGGGCACTGGGTCGCGGCACGTACAAGATGAAGTTCGGCCACCGCGGCATGAACATCCCGGTGATCGAGCACACCACCGGTCGCATCGCGATCACCGCACAGAATCACGGATTCGCACTCGAAGGCGAAGCAGGCGAGGAGTTCGACACCGACTTCGGCCGGGCGCGCATCAGCCACACCTGCGCCAACGACGGCACCGTCGAGGGCGTCGAGCTGATCGGCGGCAGCGCCTTCTCGGTGCAGTACCACCCCGAGGCCGCGGCCGGCCCACACGACGCCGCCTACCTCTTCGACCGTTTCACCAGCGTCCTTCAGGAGAAGAAGTAATGCCACGCCGCACAGACCTGAACCACGTCCTGGTCATCGGATCGGGCCCGATCGTCATCGGCCAGGCCTGCGAGTTCGACTACTCCGGCACTCAGGCCTGCCGAGTGCTTCGTGAGGAAGGACTGCGGGTCAGCCTCGTCAACTCGAACCCGGCCACGATCATGACCGACCCGGAGTTCGCCGACGCGACGTACGTCGAGCCGATCACCGCGGAGTTCATCGAGAAGATCTTCGCTCGCGAGGCCGAGCAGGGCCACCCCATCCAGGCCGTGCTCGCGACCCTGGGCGGACAGACGGCTCTCAATGCTGCTGTCGCTCTGCACGATCAGGGCATTCTCACCAAGTACGGCGTCGAACTGATCGGGGCCGACTTCGACGCGATCCAGCGCGGCGAGGATCGACAGAAGTTCAAGGACATCGTCGCCAAGGTCGGTGGAGAATCCGCCAAGTCGGCCGTCTGCTACACGATGGACGAGGTGCGCGGGACCGTCGCCGAGCTCGGTTTCCCGGTCGTCGTCCGGCCGTCGTTCACGATGGGTGGGCTCGGTTCGGGATTGGCCTACAACGACGAGGATCTGACCCGGATCGCGGGAGGCGGCCTGGCGGCCTCCCCGACGGCCAACGTGCTGATCGAGGAGTCCATCCTCGGCTGGAAGGAATACGAGCTCGAGCTCATGCGTGACGGCCGCGACAACGTGGTCATCGTCTGTTCCATCGAGAACGTGGACCCGGTCGGCGTGCACACCGGTGACTCGGTCACCGTTGCGCCCGCGATGACGCTGACCGACCGCGAGTACCAGAAGATGCGCGACCTCTCCATCGACATCCTGCGCGAGGTGGGCGTCGACACCGGTGGCTGCAACATCCAGTTCGCGATGGATCCGGCCGACGGCCGACTGGTCGTCATCGAGATGAACCCGAGAGTGTCACGCTCGTCGGCTCTGGCGTCCAAGGCCACGGGCTACCCGATCGCCAAGATGGCCGCCAAGCTGGCCATCGGGTACACCCTCGACGAGATCGTCAACGACATCACCAAGGAGACGCCGGCCTGCTTCGAGCCGACGCTGGACTACGTGGTGGTCAAGGCACCACGATTCGCGTTCGAGAAGTTCCCCGGTGCCGACGGCACGCTGACCACGACGATGAAGTCCGTCGGCGAGGCGATGTCCATCGGCCGCAACTTCACCGAGGCCTTCGGCAAGGTGATGCGCTCGCTCGAAACCAAGCGCGCGGGCTACTGGACCGGCCCCGAGGTCGAGGCAGAAAGTCTGGAAGCGTTGCTGAAGGACCTGTCCGTACCGCAGGACGGTCGGATGTACGGGCTCGAGAAGGCATTCGCTCTCGGTGCCACCCTCGAGCAGCTGTTCGAGGCGACCAAGATCGACCCGTGGTTCCTCGACCAGTTCCAGCAGATCCACGAACTCGGCGTCCAGGTTCGCGAGGCGGCCGAATTCGACGAGGCGCTGCTGCGTCAGGCCAAGTACCACGGTCTGTCCGATCGTCAGATCGCCGCTCTGCGCCCCGAACTCGACGGTGAGGACGGAGTGCGGGCGCTGCGCGACGAGCTCGGTGTGCACCCGGTCTACAAGACCGTCGACACCTGTGCGGCGGAGTTCGAGGCCAAGACCCCGTACCACTACGGCACCTACGAGCTCGACCCCGAAGCCGAGACCGAGGTTGCCCCGCAGCCGGACCGGCCCAAGGTACTGATCCTCGGATCCGGTCCCAACCGTATCGGTCAGGGCATCGAATTCGACTACAGCTGTGTGCATGCGGCGCTGACGCTGTCCGAGGCCGGCTACGAGACGGTCATGGTCAACTGCAACCCAGAGACCGTCTCCACCGACTACGACACCGCCGACCGCCTGTACTTCGAGCCGCTGACGTTCGAGGACGTGCTCGAGGTCTACCGAGCAGAGGCGGCGTCGGGCACGGTTCGTGGAGTCATCGTGCAGCTGGGCGGACAGACCCCGCTCGGTCTGGCGAAGCGACTGAAAGCCGCAGGCGTACCCATCGTCGGAACCTCTCCCGAGGCCATCGACCTCGCCGAGGACCGCGGAGAGTTCGGCAAGGTACTGGACGCGGCAGGACTGCCGGCAGCCAAGTACGGCACCGCGACGACGTTCGACGGGGCGCGTGAGATCGCCGCAGGAATCGGTTACCCGGTGTTGGTGCGCCCGTCGTACGTGCTGGGCGGACGCGGTATGGAGATCGTCTACGACGAGGCATCCCTGGCGACCTACATCTCCAATGCGACGGAGATCTCGGACGACCGACCGGTGCTGGTCGACCGGTTCCTGGAAGATGCCGTGGAGATCGACGTCGACGCGCTCTGCGACGGCACCGAGGTGTACATCGGCGGCATCATGGAGCACATCGAGGAGGCCGGCATCCACTCCGGCGACTCCGCATGTGCGCTGCCGCCGATCACGCTCGGCAAGACCGACCTGGAGAACGTGCGTCGATCGACCGAAGCCCTCGCGAAGGGAATCGGTGTCCAGGGCCTGCTGAACGTGCAGTACGCCCTCAAGGACGACATCCTGTACGTCCTCGAGGCCAACCCTCGGGCCAGCCGGACGGTGCCGTTCGTGTCCAAGGCGACGGCCGTGCAGCTGGCAAAGGCCTGCGCCCGAGTGATGTTGGGGGAGAGCATCGCCGAACTTCGGACTGCGGGAATCCTGCCCGAGACCGGAGACGGTGGCACCGTCCCGGCGGGTGCGCCCATCGCCGTCAAGGAAGCGGTGTTGCCGTTCAACAGGTTCCGCCGCGCGGACGGAACCGGCGTCGACACACTGCTCAGCCCGGAGATGAAGTCCACCGGCGAGGTCATGGGAATCGACTTCGATTTCGGTACCGCCTTCGCCAAGAGTCAGACCGCCGCGTACGGTTCGCTGCCCGCCGGCGGTGCAGTATTCGTGTCGGTGGCGAACAAGGACAAGCGGTCGTTGATCTTCCCGGTGAAACGACTCGCCGATCTCGGGTTCGACATCCTGGCCACCGAAGGAACCGCAGATGTGTTGCGGCGCAACGGAATCAAGTGCGAGCAGGTGTACAAGCAGTCGGGCGAGGATGTCCCGGAGGGTGAGCAGACGATCGTCGACCGCATTCTGGCCGGCGACATCGCGATGGTCATCAATACCCCGTACGGCAACTCCGGTCCCCGCGTCGACGGATACGAGATTCGTAGTGCCGCTGTGGCGCAGAACATTCCGTGCATCACCACGGTGCAGGGTGCGTCGGCCGCAGTGCAGGGCATCGAGGCAGCCATCGCCGGTGGAATCGGTGTTCGTTCCCTGCAGGATCTGCATGCGGGTCTGAAGGAAGGCCTGGTTCTGCCGTGAGTCATCACCACAGTTGGTCGGACCGGCTCCGGGCAGCGGTCGCCGCGCGCGGTCGGCTGTGCGTCGGCATCGATCCGCATCCGGCTCTGCTCGAGGCGTGGGACCTGCCGCGCTCGGCGGACGGTCTCGAGGTCTTCGCCGAGCTGTGTGTGGAGGCGTTCGTCGGTGAGGTGGCTGTCGTCAAGCCTCAGGTGGCGTTCTTCGAGTCGTACGGTTCGGCCGGCTATGCGGTTCTCGAGCGCACTGTCGGGGTGTTGCGGGAGGCAGGCACGTTGGTGATCGCCGATGCCAAGCGCGGCGATATCGGAACGACGATGGATGCGTACGCGCAGGCGTGGCTGGAGCCGGGTTCTCCGTTGTCGTCCGATGCCGTCACGGTGTCGCCGTACCTGGGGTTCGACTCGTTGGGTGCGGCGATCGACCGAGCTGTCGCAAACGACCGCGGTGTGTTCGTCCTTGCCCGGACGTCGAATCCGGAAGGTTCCGCGCTGCAGCACGCGTCGATGTCGACGGGTGGGTCCGTTGCGCAGTCGATCGTCGACGCGGCGGCTGCGCGCAACCGCGTCGATGCAGACACGGTGGGCCTGGTGGTCGGCGCCACCCGCGATCACGGCCTCGATCTGTCGGGCTACCGCGGGCCGGTGCTCGCGCCCGGCTTGGGTGCCCAAGGTGCCACGGTGAACGATCTGGCAGAGATCTTCCGTGATTGCCGAGAGCTGCTGTTGCCGAACTCCTCTCGGAGTGTGCTGGCGGCGGGTCCGTCGGTGACGGCGTTGCGTGCGGCGGCGACGCAGTTGCGTGACGAGATCGAAGCGGGTCTCGCATAGTCCATGGTCGCGTCGGCGAGCGTGTGGGGGTGGGTTAGCGGTGAGCGCCCGTCGTCGGTACGGTCGCTAACGCTGCCGACGACAATGCGAATCGACCGGGAATCCCTGCACGGATGGTCCTCGGCAGGCACCTACCGATGAGCGGCGAACCGATCCTGATCGGACCGGTCGCTCGCCCCGAAACGAGAAGACGGAGGAACCGACAGTGGCCCTTCCCCAGTTGACCCCCGAGCAGCGCGCTGCTGCCCTCGAAAAGGCAGCTATCGCCCGCAAGGCTCGCGCCGAGCTCAAGGAGCGCCTCAAGCGCGGCGGCACCGACCTCAAGCAGGTTCTCAAGGACGCCGAGACGGACGAGATTCTCGGCAAGATGAAGGTATCCGCATTGCTCGAGGCGTTGCCGAAGGTGGGCAAGGTCAAGGCCGCGGAGCTGATGACGGAGTTGGAGATCGCGCCCACTCGTCGACTGCGCGGACTCGGGGATCGGCAGCGCAAAGCGCTGTTGACGAAGTTCGATTTCGAGGCCTGACGACGGTGAGTGACACTGCGGCGACGTCCGTGCCGGAGCAGAAGCGGGGCCGGTTGGTGGTGCTGTCCGGCCCTTCCGGCGTCGGCAAGTCCAGTGTCGTTCGGCTCGTGCGCGCGGCGCTACCGGAGCTGGTCTTCAGTGTGTCGGTCACGACGCGATCGCCGCGCCCTGGCGAGGTGGACGGTCAGGACTACCACTTCGTGTCGTCCGAGGAGTTCGACCGGATGATCGCCGACGGTGAGCTGTTGGAGTGGGCGAGTATCCACGGCGGCCTGCAGCGGTCGGGAACTCCTGCGGCCGCAGTGGACGCTGCACTGGAGGCCGGCAGTCCGGTACTGCTCGAGCTCGATCTGGCCGGTGCGCGTGCCGTTCGGGTGTCCAAGCCGGAAGCTCTGTTGGTGTTCATGGCACCGCCGACGTGGGAAGACCTGGTCTCTCGTCTGGTCGGTCGAGCGACGGAGGAGAGCGCCGCAACCGAGCGGCGGCTGGAAACGGCGAGGGTGGAATTGGCGGCACAGGACGAGTTCGACACGGTCGTTGTCAATACCGATGTCGACCATTCGTGCGAACAGTTGGTATCCTTGTTGGTCGGTAGGTCGTCGGTCGGTAACAGCTGACCATTTTCACGGCGCACGAGGCCCCGACCAGCTAGTTCGTAGCACCAACGATGCAATTTCAGGAGATCATCAGTGAGCAGCACTTCAGCGGCCGTTTCCGACTTCGACGGACGCAGCGCTCTGCCGGCCTACGACACGCCGCTCGGCATCACCAATCCACCCATCGACGAATTGCTCGCGCGCACCTCGTCGAAGTACGCCCTCGTCATCTACGCGGCCAAGCGTGCACGCCAGATCAACGACTACTACAACCAGCTCGGTGACGGCATCCTCGAATACGTAGGACCGCTGGTCGAGCCCGGTCTGCAGGAAAAGCCGCTGTCCATCGCGCTTCGCGAGATCCACGCAGACCTCCTCGAGCACACCGAAGGCGAATAAGAACCCGACAGGGGACACCTGACGTGCATGTGGTCGTCGGAGTAGGCGGCGGTATCGCCGCCTACAAGAGTTGTGCGCTCATTCGAAAATTCACCGAGAACGGCCATCAGGTTCGAGTGATTCCGACTGCGTCGGCGCTCGAATTCGTGGGCCGCGCAACATTCGAGGCATTGTCCGGCCAGCCGGTGCACACCGGCGTGTTCGCCGATGTGCCCGAAGTGCCGCACGTCCGGCTGGGGCAGGAAGCGGATCTCGTCGTCGTCGCGCCGGCCACCGCGGACCTGATGGCTCGAATCGCGGGCGGGCGGGCGGACGATCTGCTCACCGCGACGTTGCTGACCGCTCGGTGCCCCGTCGTGTTGGCCCCGGCCATGCACACGGAGATGTGGGAACACCCGGCCACCGTCGCGAACGTCACCACGCTCCGATCGCGCGGTACCCAGGTGATCGAGCCTGCGTCCGGCCGGTTGACCGGACGCGACACCGGTTCGGGCCGACTGCCCGAGCCCGAGGAGATCTTCGCTCTCGCCATGCTGCTGACCGAACGTGCGCACGCGATGCCGCGCGATCTCGAGGGACGGCGAATTCTGATCTCGGCCGGTGGTACGCGGGAACCCCTCGATCCCGTTCGTTTTCTGGGGAATCGGAGTTCCGGCAAGCAGGGGTACGCATTGGCTCGCGTCGCAGCCCAGCGCGGTGCCCACGTGACCTTGATCGCCGGGTACACCAGCGACCTCGAGGCGCCCGCGGCGGTCGATGTGGTCCACGTGAAGACCGCGTCCGATATGCAGGACGCGGTGCGCTCGCATGCGACCGACGTCGACGCAGTGGTGATGGCGGCTGCGGTCGCCGACTTCAGACCCGAGTCCATCGCGAGCAGCAAGATCAAGAAGGGCTCGAACGAACCGTCGTCGATCCCTCTGGTCCGCAACGACGACATCCTCGCCGGTCTCGTGTCGGCTCGGCACAGCGGAGACGTCCGATCGTCGACGGTGATCGTCGGATTCGCCGCCGAGACGGGCGACGCCGACGGTGACGTGCTCACCTACGCGCGAGCCAAGCTCGAACGCAAAGGCTGCGATCTGCTCGTCGTCAATGCGGTGGGTGACGGCAAGGCCTTCGAGGTCGACCACAACGACGGCTGGTTGTTGGGGTCCGACGGCTCCGAGGCCGCGCTGGGGGAGGGCTCGAAAGCTCTGCTCGCCAGCAGGGTGTTGGATTCGGTCGCCCAGATGCTTCGCTCCCGCGATACGCGGCCCACTTCGGACACCCGCTGATGTCGAGGGTGCACGATCGATGTCGTAGCAGCTAGCGTTCTGGGTACCAGGGCGACAGCGCCGTAAAGGTTTGCGTGGCTCCCACAGGGGCGATAACACCGAGGGAACATCAATTTTCGTGGAGTGCTCGGCCGGCATCAGCCGTCGGGTCGGGCAAGAACATGCGTCGAGAGGAAGTCCGTGAGCAAGTCCGGTAGTCGGCTTTTCACCAGCGAGTCCGTTACAGAAGGTCATCCAGACAAGATCTGTGACGCCATCAGCGATTCCATCCTCGACGCTCTTCTCACCGAGGATCCGCGAGCCCGAGTGGCGGTGGAGACGCTCGTCACCACGGGCCAGGTCCACGTCGCAGGTGAGGTGAACACCACCGCCTACGCGGACATCCCGAAGATCGTGCGCGAGAAGGTGCTCGAAATCGGGTACGACTCGTCCGCCAAGGGATTCGACGGAAACTCCTGTGGTGTGAACGTCGCCATCGGCGCGCAGTCACCCGAGATCGCGCAGGGCGTCGACCATTCGCACGAGGCCCGCGTCGAGGGATTGTCCGACGACGAGATCGACCGTCAGGGTGCCGGCGACCAAGGATTGATGTTCGGCTACGCCAACACCGATACACCCGAGTTCATGCCGCTGCCGATTGCGTTGGCACACAGGCTGTCTCGGAGGCTGACCGAGGTTCGCAAGAGCGGTGTGCTGCCGTATCTGCGTCCGGACGGCAAGACTCAGGTCACCATCGAGTACGACGGGGACGACGCCGTTCGTCTCGATACCGTCGTGATCTCGACCCAGCATGCAGCAGACATCGACCTCGACAACCTGCTCACTCCCGACATCCGCGAGAAGGTCCTGGGCTCGGTACTCGCAGAGCTGGACGTACCGACTCTCGACACTTCGAACGTCCGGTTGCTGGTCAATCCCACCGGAAAGTTCGTGCTCGGTGGTCCGATGGGAGACGCCGGTCTGACCGGCCGAAAGATCATCGTCGACACGTACGGCGGCATGGCTCGGCACGGCGGCGGAGCATTCTCGGGCAAGGACCCGTCGAAGGTCGACCGCAGCGCCGCATACGCGATGAGGTGGGTCGCCAAGAATGCGGTCGCAGCCGGTCTGGCCGACCGCATCGAGGTGCAGGTGGCCTATGCGATCGGCAAGGCAGCACCGGTCGGTCTGTTCGTCGAGACGTTCGGCACCGAGAAGACCGATCCCGCGCGTATTCAGGCGGCGATCAGCGAGGTCTTCGACCTCCGTCCCGGTGCCATCATCCGCGACCTCGACCTGCTGCGCCCGATCTACGCGCAGACGGCCGCGTACGGTCACTTCGGACGTACCGACATCGATCTTCCGTGGGAATCCACCGATCGCGCCGACAAGCTCCGGGATGCGGCAGGCCTGTAGGTCCCTCCACTCCGGCAGCGATGCTGCCGCACGTACCCTGTTCGCACCGGCTCGGTGCTCCCACGACGAGTGTGGGGTGACGATCGAGAAGGAGGTGCGGTGGCTGGTGTGACGCCGGTAGCGGCAACCGATCTGCCGATCGCGCGCATTCTTCCGATGCTTCCGCTGCCGCACCTCGACCGCGAGTTCGATTACCTCGTTCCCGAGGACGCCAGCGACGATGCCCAGCCCGGTGTGCGGGTACGCGTCCGTTTTGCCGGCCGGCTCGTCGACGGGTTCGTACTCGCCAGGCTGGCCGAGACCGATCATCCCGGTCGTCTCGGCTGGCTCGACCGGGTCGTGTCCGCCGAGCGCGTACTGACTCCCGAGATCGCCGAGTTGGTGTCGGCGGTGGCCGATCGCTACGCAGGAACGCGAGCGGATGTGCTGCGTCTGGCGGTTCCGGCTCGCCACGCACGGGTCGAGGCAGAGCCCCCTCCGGTCGTCGACGAGGCAGCAGAGCCGGTCGTCGATCGCACGGGCTGGGCGGCGTATACCCATGGCTCCAATTTCCTCGATGCCCTCGGCGAGCACCGTGTTCCGCGTGCGGTGTGGCAGGCCCTACCCGGCGAGGTGTGGCCCGCTCGATTGGCCGAATTGGCTGCCGTCACCGTGGGGAGCGGACGGTCCGCAGTGGTCGTGGTGCCCGACCAACGGGATCTCGATCGTCTGGAGGGTGCATGCGCCGCGGCAGTCGGGGCCGACCGTGTGGTGGCGCTGTCGGCCGGTTTGGGACCGGCCAAGCGGTACCGGCAGTGGTTGCGCTGTCTGAGGTCGGGCCCCGTTGTCGTGGTGGGCACCCGCAGTGCGGTGTTCGCGCCCGTGTCGAACCTCGGCCTGATCGCGATCTGGGACGACGGCGACGACAGTTTCGCCGAACCACGCTCACCGTATCCGCATGCACGTGAGGTGGCGTTGCTCCGCGCGCACGTGTCGGGAGCCGCGGTCGTCGTCGGCGGACATTCTCGGACGGCCGAGGCCGAGGCTCTCGTCGATTCCGGCTGGGCCCACGACCTGGTCGCCCCACGTGAGCTGGTGCGTGAACGGCAACCTCACGTGGTCGCGCTGGCCGACTCGGACCACGCGCTCGCTCGGGATCCGGCAGCCCGGGTCGCGCGGCTACCGGCGATCGCTTTCGAGGCCGCACGTGCGGCGCTGAAAGCGGATACCCCTGTGCTGGTTCAGGTTCCACGCGCCGGTTATGTTCCGTCGCTGGCGTGTGCGAAGTGCCGCCATCCGGCTCGGTGTCGACGCTGCAACGGTCCGCTCGCCCTGCCCTCGGCTCCGGGCAGCGACGGCGCGGGCAGCCCGACGTGTTCCTGGTGCGGAATCGCCGATGCCGCACACCGCTGCACGGTCTGCGGGTCTCGCAACCTGCGCGCGGTGGTGATCGGAGCGGGACGCACGGCCGAGGAGCTCGGCCGCGCCTTTCCTGGCGTGCCGATACACAACTCCGGTGGGGCGACCGTCCTCGATACCGTGCGCCCCGGTGGTTCGCTCGTGGTGTCGACCGTCGGTGCCGAGCCGACCGTGGACGGCGGATACGGCGCCGCGCTGCTGCTCGACGGTTGGGCGTTGCTGGGCCGGGCGGATCTGCGTGCGGCAGAGGAGACACTGCGCCGCTGGATGACGGCTGCGTCGATGGTTCGGCCCGGGGCGGCTGGGGGACGTGTGGTCGTGGTGGCCGAGTCCGAGATCCCCACCGTCCAGGCCCTGGTGCGCTGGGATCCGCTGTGGCACGCGCGCAGTCAGCTGGACGAACGAGTCGAGGTTCGGTTTCCACCGGCCGTTCACGTGGCGGCGATCGACGGGACCACTGACGCGATAACAGCGTTGGTCGACAGTGCAGATCTACCCGAGACGGTCGAGGTACTGGGTCCCGTCGATCTCCCGGACGGTCAACGCGCACCTGCGGGTAGCGGCGAGGACGGGTTGTCCGGAGACGTGCAGCGGCTCCTGATCCGGGTTCCGCGAAGCACCGGAGCAGCGCTGGCGCGAGCGCTGTCGACTGCGCAGGCGTCCCGAAGCGCCAAGAAGCTCGGCGCGGGCGTACGGATTCAGATCGATCCCATTCGGATCGGGTGATGGGCTTTCTCTGTCCTGTTGCGTTCCCGTCGTCCAGATAGAGAGGCAACCTCAGGGCCTTGTCAAAGTTCTATTGCCGATATATCGTCGACTTGTTCAATCGATACGAAGGAGAACGAGATGAATTACGCATTCGAAGGCTTTGCACACGAATTCGGACGCCGCGGAGGTCCCCGAATGGGGTCTTTCGCAGGCAATCGGCACGGAGACCCGCGCCGACGCGGCGCGCCGTTCCAGATGTGGGTTGCGCGGGACGACGAGCACGGCCCGGCAGAAGACGGAGAACCAGACGGCGGAGAACGACACGAGAGAGGTCGGGGAAGGAGAGGTCACGGAGAACACGGCAGACGTCGGGGAGGTCCTGTCGGGCGGGGGCGTGACGGTATGTGGCCCGGTGGTGTCGGGGCCGGCGGTTTCGGGCCGAATGCCGACTTCGGTCGTGGTCGGGGCCGAGGCGGTCGGGGCCGACGTGGCGATGTCCGCGCTGCGATCCTCCTGCTGCTCGAGGACCGGCCGATGCACGGTTACGAACTCATCCAGCAGATCGCCGAGAAGAGCAACGGAACCTGGAAGCCGAGCCCGGGATCGATCTACCCGGCCTTGTCGCAGCTCGAAGACGAGGGCTTGGTGCTGATCGACAAGGTGGCCGGCCGGAAGACGGCAGCACTGACGGCCGAGGGCAGGCGTCATGTCGACGACCATCGAGCAGATCTCGGCAGTCCTTGGGACGACGTAGCCGATTCCGTCGGCATCGATGCGCGTGATCTTCGGGCACTGATCGGACAATTGATGGGAGCGGCCGGTCAGGTGGCCGGAGTCGGAACCGTGCGTCAGGTCGACCAGGCAGCCGAGGTGCTCATCGAGGCACGCCGATCGCTTTATCGCATCCTCGCGGAGGACGCTTCCGACAGTTCCGACAGCACCGACGCGACGTGATCGTCGGTGCGGAATCGTCGCACGCTGCCGTGACTCCCTAGGATGGACAACCGACATCGTTTCGTCCATCCCAGGGAGTTGCCTTCAGTGCGCGTCGTCTTCGCCGGAACACCGGAACCCGCGGTCCCGTCACTCGCGCGACTGGTGGAGTCCGAACGGCACGAGGTGATCGCCGTGGTCACCCGGCCCGACGCCGCAGCCGGCCGTGGACGCAAGACCGTGCGCTCGCCCGTAGGAGTGTTGGCGGACGAGCACGGCATCCCGGTACTCACTCCCGCGAGGCCGTCGGACCCGGAGTTCGTGGCGGCGCTGACCGACCTCGCCCCCGACGTGTGCCCGGTCGTTGCGTACGGCGCGTTGTTGCCGCAACAGGTACTCGACATACCTCGGTACGGCTGGATCAATCTGCACTTCTCACTGTTGCCCGCGTGGCGTGGCGCGGCACCGGTACAGGCCGCGATCGCCGCGGGCGACGACGTCACAGGAGCATCGACGTTCCTTCTCGACGTCGGGATGGACACCGGTCCGGTACTCGGTGTCACCACCGAACGGATTCGGGATTCCGACACCACGGGTGATCTGCTCGGGCGTCTGGCGTCGAGCGGAGCCCACTTGCTCGCCGCGACGTTGGACGCGATCGAGGACGGAACGGCGGCAGCGCTACCGCAATCCGAGGACGGTGTGTCCTACGCGAGCAAAGTGACAGTCGATGCCGCGCGCATCGACTGGACGAGATCCGCGGCATTCGTCGACCGACACATCAGATCCGTCACACCGGCCCCGGGCGCGTGGACGACCATCGGGGATCTCCGCGTCAAGATCGCTCCTGTTCAGCTGTCGCCGGACACGTTGGAGCCGGGAACGATCGACGTACGCAAGACCGGTGTACACATCGGAACCGGAACCGGCGCAGTCGTTCTCGGTGATATTCAACCTCAGGGCAAGAAGGTCATGAGGGCACTCGACTGGGCGCGCGGCGCTCGGCTGGACGATACGGCGGTGGCACGATGACAGAGCCCGACAGGCCTCGTAAGCGCGAGTCGAGCCAGCCCCGCAAGTACGTCAAGAAGTCACCGGGGGCACGTGGGCCCAAAGGGAACCGGCCGCCGCAGGGCACCGGACCCCGTGCGGTCGACGCGATCGATCCGGCACGGCGTGCGGCCAGAGACGTGCTCAAAGCGGTGCGGGAGCGCGATGCTTACGCGAACCTGGTGCTGCCCGGTTTGCTCCGCGAGCGCAAGTTGGACTCTCGCGATGCCGCGCTGGCCACCGAACTCGCCTACGGCGCATCTCGCGCGCGTGGTGTGCTCGACGCCGTGATCGCGCACGCGGCCGGGCGGCCTGCCGCAGAGATCGACGGACCACTGCTCGACATCCTTCGGCTCGGGGCCTATCAGTTGCTGCGCACCCGGGTTGCCCCGCATGCAGCCGTCGCCACGTCGGTGGACCTCGCCCGCTCCGAATTCGGTTCCGGCAAGGCAGGTTTCGTCAATGCTGTGCTGCGACGAGTGTCCGAGCGAACCGCAACGCAGTGGGTCGACGAGCTGGCACCGGCGACGACGGCGGATCCGGTCGGTCACCTGGCATTCGAATACGCCCATCCCAAATGGATTGCGCAGGCCTTCGCCGATGCGCTCGGAGCCGATGCCGGCGAACTCGCCGCGGTCCTCGAGGCGGACGACGCGCGTCCCTCGGTCCACCTCGTCGCGCGACCGGGAGAGATTTCCGCCGAAGAATTGGCGCTGATCACCGGGGGAGAGGAAGGTCCCTATTCGCCGTACGCGGTGCACCTCGACGGCGGCGACCCCGGCAAGCTCGATGCTGTCCGCGACGGTCTGGCCGGAGTCCAGGACGAGGGCAGTCAGCTCGTCGGCCGCGCGCTGACGTTGGCACCGTTGCTCGGCGACGACAGTGGCAGATGGTTGGACCTGTGCGCCGGTCCGGGCGGCAAGGCCGCCCTGCTCGGCGCCCTGGCGGAGATCGACGGTGCACGGGTCGACGCCGTCGAACCGACCCCGCACCGCGCCGACCTCGTGTCCAAGACCACCAAGGACCTACCGGTGACGGTGCACATCGTCGACGGCCGCGAGTCCGGACTCGACGCGGGTTACGACCGCGTGCTCGTCGACGCGCCGTGCACCGGTCTCGGAGCGCTGCGTCGTCGCCCCGAAGCGCGGTGGCGTCGCCAACCGTCCGACGTGGCGGCATTGGTCACCCTGCAGAAGGAATTGCTGGCGGCAGCGATCGATCTGGTCCGGCCCGGCGGGGTGGTGCTGTACTCGACGTGCTCGCCGCATCTGTCCGAAACAGCGGCCGTCGTTGCAGACGCCGTACGCCGGTACGGCGTCGAACAGCTCGACACCCGCGCGCTCGTGCCGGGAGTACCGCAACTGGGTGACGGCCCGTCGGTGCAACTGTGGCCGCATCGGCACGGTACCGACGCGATGTTCATGGCGGCGCTGCGCAAGCCGGTCTGATCACCCTCCGGCCAGGAACGCCTCGGCCACGTCTGCGGGTGCATACACCAGCCACCCGTCGACGAGGAGTTCGCGCAGTTCGTCGTCCTCGGCGTTGTCGACGTCGATCAGAACGGCAGAGAACCCGTCGAAGTGCGGGATCGTGAAGCACGAGCGCGGATGTGCGGCGAGGATGGCTTCCTTCTCGTGCAGGTCGGCAGTCCTGACGGCCAGGATCGGTCCGGCGGGCGGGGTCTCGTCGCCGAATCGTTTCAGGTCGGCCTTGCTGAACGGTCGTACCCACGCGAACACGTGCTTGCCGATGCCCCAGGCGGGATTCCCGTACCGAACGCTTTCGGTGACTTCGGGCAATTCGGCAAGGACGGCGCCCGCGGAGTCCATGGTGGCCATGTCGGCACGATACCGGCTCGACTAGGCTCACCAGTCGTGGTTTCCCCGATGATCGCTCCCTCGATTCTGTCCGCCGATTTCGCGCGCCTCGCCGCCGAAGCCGATGCCGTCGCGGGGGCCGATTGGCTCCACGTCGACGTCATGGACGCACACTTCGTCCCCAACCTCACCCTCGGGCTACCGGTGGTCGAGAGTCTGCTCAAAGCAACGAGCATTCCCCTCGATTGCCACTTGATGATCGAGGATCCGGCGCGCTGGGCCCCGCCGTATGCCGAGGCCGGGGCATACAACGTCACGTTCCACGCCGAAGCAACGGATGACCCCAGCGCCGTGGCGCGCGACATCAGGGCCGCCGGTGCGAAAGCCGGCCTGTCGGTGAAGCCGGGTACCCCGATCGAGCCCTACCTCGAGATTCTGCGCGACTTCGACACTCTTCTGGTGATGAGTGTGGAGCCCGGTTTCGGCGGGCAGTCGTTCATGCCCGAAGTACTGTCCAAAGCCAAAGCTGTTCGGGCACTTGTCGATTCCGGAGATCTACGCTTGGTGGTCGAGATCGACGGCGGCATCAACTCCGACACCATCGAGCAGGCCGCCGAGGCCGGCATCGATTGCTTCGTGGCCGGTTCGGCCGTGTACAACACCGCCGATCCCGCCGCCGCAGTGCGTGATCTCCGCGGCCGGGCCGCCCGCGCATCGCACCACCTGTCGTGACCGACGCCCCGGGCTCGGCCGTGTCGGTCGTCGAGGCCATGGCTCTGGCCGTCGACGCGTCCGAGGCCGCTCGGGGCATCAGCAGCCCCAACCCCGCGGTCGGTGCCGTGATCCTCGACGCCCGCGGCCTCGTCGTGGGCACCGGCTCCACCCGTCCACCCGGCGGCCCGCACGCCGAGATCGTCGCACTCACCGAGGCCGGCGACCGTGCGCGCGGCGGCACCGCGGTGGTGACACTCGAGCCGTGCAACCACACGGGCCGCACCGGACCGTGCTCGCAGGCCCTCGTCGCAGCCGGGGTCGCGTCGGTCGTCTTCGCGGTGGCGGATCCGAACCCGCTCGCGTCCGGCGGGGCAGACGCACTGCGGAACGCCGGGCTTCGCGTCGAACAGGGCGTGGGGACGCGCGAGGTACAGCAGGGGCCACTGCGGGCCTGGCTGCACAAACAACGCACCGGACGGCCGCACGTCACCTGGAAATACGCCGCGACGCTCGACGGACGCAGCGCGGCTGCCGACGGAACGAGTCAATGGATCACCGGACCCGAGGCGCGGGCGCACGTGCACGCCGAACGGGCCAAGCTCGACGCCATCGTCGTCGGAACCGGAACCGTACTGGCCGACGATCCACGGTTGACCGCCCGTCGCGCCGACGGCACCCTGGCACCGCATCAGCCGGTCCGAGTCGTCGTCGGATCGAGGCCGATACCGGCCACCGCCGCGATCCGCGGTCCGGAGGCCACGACGGTGTTTCTCGACACACACGACCCGGCTGCGGTGATCGAGGCACTCGGCGACCACACCGACATCCAGATAGAAGGTGGCCCGACTCTGGCCGGCGCGTTCCTCGCCGCCGGTCTCGTGGACCGCGTCGTCGCCTACCTCGCACCTGCGGTGTTGGGCACCGGCCCCGCCGCGGTGGAGAATGCGGGAATCGGAACAATTGCCGACGCAATTCGGTTCCGCACGGAGACAGTCACCATGATCGGCAACGACGTTCTTCTGAGTGTCGTGCCCGAAGGAGCGAAGTAGATGTTCACCGGAATCGTCGAAGAGCTGGGCGAGATCGTGGCCAAGGACGAACTGCCCGACGCCGCTCGCTTCACCGTCCGGGGCCCGGTGGTGACCTCCGATGCCGGCCACGGGGATTCCATCGCGGTGAACGGAGTGTGTCTGACCGTCGTCGAAGTACTTCCCGACGGCGGATTCACCGCCGACGTCATGCAGGAGACGTTGAACCGATCGAGCCTCGGCGCTCTGGATGTCGGCAGTCGCGTCAACCTCGAACGCGCAGCGGCACTCGGTAGCAGGCTCGGCGGGCACCTCGTCCAAGGACACGTCGACGGAACCGGCACGGTAGCCGGACGCAGCCCGTCCGAGAACTGGACCGTCGTGCGCATCACGATGCCCACGTCGGTAGCGCGCTACGTCGTCGAGAAAGGATCCATCACGGTCGACGGTGTTTCGCTCACCGTGTCCGGGCTCGGAGTCGACGACGGCGGGCACTGGTTCGAGATCTCGCTGATCCCCACCACCCTCGACCTGACCACACTCGGCACGGCCGAGGTGGGTTCACCGGTCAACCTCGAAGTCGACGTCATCGCCAAGTACGTGGAGCGGCTGCAGGCGATCGACGCACAGTAAGTACTGTTGAAGTGCACGCAGGTAACGGTGCATCGGAGACATATCCAGGGCGCTGAGCCAGGCCCGAGACCTATGGAGCGCACTTTCGTGACCAGGTTCGACAGTATCGAGCGCGCAGTTGCGGACATCGCTGCGGGCAAAGCAGTGGTGGTCGTCGACGACGAGGACCGCGAGAACGAAGGCGACCTCATCTTCGCCGCTGAGAAGGCCACCCCGGAACTGGTTGCCTTCATGGTCCGTTACACCTCGGGCTACCTCTGTGTCCCGTTGTCCGGTGAGGATTGCGACCGACTCGGCCTGCCGCCGATGTTCGCCACCAACCAGGACAAACACGGAACGGCGTACACCGTCACCGTCGACGCGCGAGAAGGTATCGGAACCGGTATCTCCGCCTCCGACCGAGCAGCCACGATGCGCCTGCTCGCGGACCCCGACACCGGAGCGAACGACTTCACCCGCCCCGGCCATGTCGTCCCGTTGCGCGCCAAGGAAGGCGGCGTACTGCGCCGCCCCGGCCACACCGAGGCCGCCGTGGACCTCGCCCGCATGGCCGACCTCCGCCCCGCCGGAGTCATCTGCGAGATCGTCAGCCAGAAGGACGAGGGAGCGATGGCGCAGACCGACGAGCTGCGGGTGTTCGCCGACGAACACGACCTCGCACTGATCTCGATCGCCGATCTGATCGCGTGGCGCCGTAAGCACGAGAAGCACGTCGTCCGCGTCGCCGACGCGCGAATCCCCACCAGCCACGGCACGTTCCGGGCCGTCGGCTACCAGAGCATCTACGACGAGGTCGAACACGTCGCGCTGGTGCGCGGCGACATCTCCGGCCCCGACGCCGACGGCAGCGACGTGCTGGTCCGGGTGCACTCCGAATGCCTCACCGGCGACGTCTTCGGATCGCTGCGCTGCGACTGCGGCCCACAGCTCGACGCCGCCCTCGAAATGGTGGCGGCCGAGGACCGGGGAATCGTGCTGTACATGCGAGGACACGAAGGACGCGGAATCGGCCTGCTGCACAAACTCCAGGCCTACCAACTCCAGGACGCAGGCTCGGACACCGTCGACGCCAACCTGCAGCTCGGTCTGCCCGCAGACTCCCGCGACTACGGAATCGGCGCCCAGATCCTCGTCGACCTCGGGGTCTCGTCCATGCGCCTGCTCACCAACAATCCGGCCAAACGAGTCGGGCTCGACGGCTACGGCCTCCACGTCACCGAGCGGGTGCCGATGCCGTTGCGCGCCAACGCCGAGAACCTGACCTACCTGCGCACCAAACGCGACCGCATGGGCCACGACCTGGTCGGCCTGGACGACTTCGAGCAAAATGACCCCGCACACCCCGCAGGCTCCACTCCTGGTGACAACGGTCATTCCGCAGGCTCCACTCCTGCCCGCGAGAACGGGGTCAACCCATGAGCGGCGACGGCGAACCCACCCTTCAGCTGGCAGGCGCGAGTGATCTGAAGTTGGCTGTCGTGGCCGGTCAGTGGCATCGGACGATCTCCGAGGCGCTGCTCGCCGGTGCGCTCCGCAAAGCCGAGTCCGCCGGGGTACGCGACGTCACGGTCATTCGCGTCGCCGGAGCCATCGAACTACCCGTCGTCGCCCAGGCCCTGGCTCGCACCCACGATGCCGTCGTCGCTCTCGGCGTGGTCATCCGCGGCGGCACACCGCACTTCGAGTACGTCTGCGATGCCGTCACAGCCGGCCTGACACGGGTATCGCTCGACGAGGGCACTCCGGTCACCAACGGGGTGCTCACCACCAACGACGAGCAGCAGGCGCTCGATCGCGCCGGTCTGCCCGACTCGTTCGAGGACAAGGGTGGGCAGGCCACCGCGGCCGCCATCGACACGGCCCTGACCCTCAAGCACCTCCGGCAGCCGTGGACGAATCAGGACTTCCAATGACGCGCGACGAATCCCCGTCCGAATGGGACATGGAAGTGAAGTCCCGTAAGTCGGCCCGGTACGCGATCGCTGCCGCGGTGTTGCTCGTCGTCGCTCACTCGACTGTCGCGGTGCTGCTTCGGGTGTCGCCGACCGGGGTCTATTTCAGGACCGCCGATCAGCTGGCGATGGCGGGAATAGGCGTGTTGCTGGCGGGCCTGGCTCTGCTGCTCACCCGCCCGCGCATTCGCGTCGGTCCGGCAGGTGTGGCGGTCCGAAACGTGTTCTCGGAGCGGATGATCGAGTGGGACCTCGTGCGCGGCCTGTCATTTCCCGACGGGGCGATGTGGGCCAGGGTCGACATCCCCGACGACGAGTTCATCAATGTGATGGCCATCCAGTCCAACGATCGTGAGCACGCCGTCGCGGCCGTTCGAAAGTTCCGTGCGCTCGAGCGCGAGTACGCGCCCGCTCGCGTCGATCAGGACTGACTCTCTGCCGCACGCTCTCGTGCACCGCTGCTGAGCTGGAGATGCGGAGAACGTCGGACCCGACCGCTAACGTGGAAGGCGTGTCCGACCCCGCTACCTATCGTCCGGCCACCGGAACCATCCCGGTGGAACCGGGCGTGTACAAATTCCGCGATCCGCACGGTCGCGTCGTCTACGTAGGCAAGGCCAAGAGCCTTCGCAGTCGCCTCAATTCCTACTTCGCCGACGTGGCCTCGCTGCATCCGAGGACCCGGCAGATGGTCACCACCGCGGCGTCCGTGGAGTGGACGGTGGTCACCACCGAAGTCGAGGCACTGCAGCTCGAGTACAACTGGATCAAGGAATTCGATCCACGGTTCAATGTCCGCTACCGCGACGACAAGAGCTACCCGATGCTCGCGGTGACGATGAACGAGGAATTCCCACGCCTGTTCGTGTACCGCGGACCCCGCCGTAAGGGCGTGCGCTACTTCGGTCCCTACGCTCATGCGTGGGCCATTCGCGAGACGCTCGACCTGCTGCTGCGCGTGTTCCCGGCACGAACGTGCTCGACCGGAGTCTTCAAGCGGCACAACCAGATCGGTCGCCCCTGCCTGCTCGGGTACATCGACAAGTGCTCGGCGCCGTGCGTGGGACGCGTCAGTGCCGAAGAACACCGCAGTACCGTCGAGGACTTCTGCGACTTCCTGGCCGGCAAGACCGACAAACTCGTGCGACAGCTCGAGAAGAAGATGCAGGCGGCCTCGGAGGATCTCGACTTCGAGACCGCGGCACGGTTACGTGACGACGTGGGCGCGCTGCGTCGGGCGTTGGAGAAGCAGGCCGTGGTGCTCGGTGACGGTACCGACGCAGATCTGGTCGCATTCGCCACCGACGCCCTCGAAGCCGCCGTTCAGGTCTTCCACGTCCGCGGTGGCCGCGTACGGGGACAGCGCGGGTGGGTGGTCGAGAAGGCGGGTGAGGTGATCGAACGGCAGGACGAGGCCGACCTCCCCGCCCTCGTCGAACAGTTCCTCACCCAGTTCTACGGCGAACAGGCTGCGTTGTCCGCGCAGACCCCGGGCGGCGATGACGGCGGGTCCAACGCGGTTCCGCGTGAGGTACTGGTGCCGGTGTTACCGGACAACGCCGACGAAGTGCAGGTGTGGCTCAGCGAGTTGCGTGGATCCAATGTCACTTTGCGGGTTCCGCAGCGCGGCGACAAGAAGGCACTGGCCGAGACCGTCGAACGCAACGCCAAAGAGGCTCTGCAGCAGCACAAGCTGAAGCGTGCGGGTGATTTCACATCGAGATCTGCTGCGCTGCAAGGCATTCAGGAGGCGCTCGATCTGGATTCGGCACCGCTGAGAATCGAATGCATCGATATCTCGCACGTGCAGGGCACCGATGTGGTCGCGTCACTGGTCGTGTTCGAGGACGGATTGCCGCGCAAGAGCGACTACCGCCACTACGCGATCAAGGAAGCGGCAGGCGACGGGCATTCCGACGACGTCGCCAGCATCGCCGAGGTGACCCGGCGTCGTTTCCTCCGTCATTCTGCAGACGGAGCCAACGCTGTCGGCAGCGGCGGCGATCTGGCTCCCGAAGCCGCGCTCGATCCCCAAACCGGTAGGCCACGCAGGTTCGCTTATCCGCCCAACCTGTTCGTCGTCGACGGCGGTGCACCACAGGTCGCAGCGGCCGCAGCAGTGCTGGACGAACTCGGTGTCACCGACGTCGCCGTCGTCGGGCTCGCCAAACGACTGGAAGAAGTGTGGGTACCGGGGGAGGAGGATCCGGTGATCCTGCCGCGCACGAGTGAATCGCTCTATCTCCTGCAGCGAGTGCGCGACGAGGCGCACCGATTTGCCATCACCTTCCATCGAAGCAAGCGATCGCGCCGTATGACTGCGTCGGCCCTCGACTCGGTGCGCGGTCTCGGCGAGTCGAGGAGAACCGCGCTGGTGGCGCATTTCGGTTCGGTGGCCAATCTCAAGAAGGCAACGGTCGAAGAGATCGTCGAGGTCCCCGGAATCGGCGCGACCACCGCCAAGTCGGTGCTGGCCGCGTTGGGTTCCGACCCGAGCGGGGCCGATGTAGGCGATGATGGCAGCGCAACGGCAACGACACCGGGCGAGAACACGGCCGACCATGCGATCGAACCGCGTGTGGAATCGGCGGGACAGGCTTCGTAGTGAGCGAACACCAGACACAGGCACACCCACCGTCCGAGCCGCACCCCGGAAACCCCGAAGAGCGGGCCGACTCGCCGCACGACGGCATCGAAGTGGCGTTGGTCACGGGCGTGTCCGGCGCCGGGTTGCGCACGGCCGCCAAGATTCTCGAAGATCTGGGTTGGTACGTGGCCGACAACCTGCCGCCCGAGCTCATTTCCAAGATGGTCGATCTCGGGCTGGAGTCGCAGCCCCGTATCGAGCGTCTCGCCTTGGTGATGGACGTGCGCAGCCGCCTGTTCACCGGCGATCTGGGCTGGGTGGTCAAGGAACTCGACTCCAAGGGTGTGCGCAATCGCGTGCTGTTCCTGGATGCGTCCGACGCCGTGCTGGTCCAGCGGTTCGAATCGAATCGGCGCAGTCACCCGTTGCAGAACGACGGCCAGGACGGAACTCTGACCGAGGGGATCACGGCCGAGCGACTACGGCTCGCGCAGGTCAAGGCGGCCGCCGACCTGACCGTCGACACGACCTCGTTGTCGGTGCACCAGCTTCGGCGCAAGATCGAAACGGTCTTCGGGGCCTCCGACACTGTCGGCGTCGGCGTGACGGTCCAGTCCTTCGGCTTCAAGTACGGGCTACCGATGGATGCCGACCTGGTCTGCGACGTGCGTTTTCTGCCCAATCCCCATTGGGTGCCCGAACTGCGCGAACACACCGGTCAGGACGTGGATGTTCGCGACTACGTCCTCGGACAGAACGGGGCGCACGACTACCTGCAGACGTACACGCACCTGTTGAATCTGACCATCGAGGGATACGTGCGGGAAGGCAAGCGATACATGACGGTGGCCGTGGGCTGCACCGGAGGAAAACACCGAAGCGTCGCGATGACGGAGGCCCTGGCCGGTATTCTCGCCGAACAGGGGGACGTATCGGTCCGCGTCCTGCACCGTGATCTGGGCCGCGAATGAGCGATACTCCGCACCGTCCGGTATCGGGTTCGGGTCCCAAGATCGTCGCGCTGGGCGGCGGCCATGGTTTGTACGCGACGCTGTCGGCAGCTCGGCTGCTCAGCAGCGATGTCACTGCAGTCGTGACGGTCGCGGACGACGGCGGGTCCTCGGGTCGTCTGCGGGCAGAACTCGGCGTCATCCCGCCCGGCGATCTGCGGATGGCGCTGGCTGCCCTGGCGCGCTCGGACGCCAGGACCCAGCTGTGGACCGACGTCATTCAGCACCGATTCGGGGGCACCGGCGCCTTGGCCGGCCACTCGGTGGGCAATCTGGTTCTCGCCGGGCTCACCGAAGTACTCGGCGACCCGATAGCTGCCCTCGACGAGATGGTGCACATGCTCGGTATCGACGGACGAGTGCTGCCGATGTCACCGATTGCGCTCGACATCGAGGCCGATGTGTCCGGCCTCGAGGACGACCCACGCGTGAGTCGCGTCATTCGTGGTCAGGTCGCCGTCGCCACGACGCCCGGCAAGGTTCGACGCGTGCGGCTGTTGCCACCGGATCCGCCTGCGACGCCGGAGGCGCTGACCGCCATCGCCGCGGCGGACCTGGTCGTGCTCGGGCCAGGATCGTGGTTCTCGAGTGTCATTCCCCACGTTCTGGTGCCCGATCAGCTCGCTGCATTGGCGCGCACGAGTGCGCCCAAGGTGCTCGTACTCAACCTGGCACCGGAGCTGGGGGAGACCACCGGATTCTCCGCCGAGCGCCATGTCCACGTACTCTCCCAACACGCACCTGATTTGGGAATCGACCACGTGTTGGTCGATTCCGCCTCGGTCCCGGAGGGCAGCAACCGCGAGCACGTGGCGCGCGCCGCTGCCCGGCTCGGCGCTGGGGTCGTCTACGTCGACGTTGCCGAAACCGGCACTCACGCACATCATTACGGAAAGCTGGCTGCTGCTCTCGGAGCCATCGTGTCGTCCACCGACGGCTCGGCACCGACAGCGGCGCGCAGAGAGGGGATCACTTCGTGGCCATGACAGCGGAGGTCAAGGACGAGCTGAGCAGGCTCACCGTCAGTCAGGTCAGCTGCCGCAAGGCCGAGGTGTCCGCCCTGCTGCGTTTCGCCGGCGGGTTGCACATCGTCGCGGGTCGAGTGGTGGTGGAGGCCGAGGTGGATCTCGGCTCCATCGCACGGCGGCTGCGACGCGAGATCTTCGAGCTGTACGGCTACTCCTCGGATGTCCACATGCTCAGTGCCGGAGGCCTGCGCAAGACGTCTCGGTACGTGGTGCGCGTGGCCAAGGACGGTGAGGCTCTGGCCCGCCAGACCGGGCTGCTCGACCTCCGTGGACGTCCCGTGCGTGGCCTGCCCGCTCAGGTCGTGGGCGGCACGGTCGGCGACTCCGAGGCCGCGTGGCGCGGCGCGTTTCTCGCCCACGGCTCGCTCACCGAGCCGGGCCGGTCGTCCGCGCTCGAGATCAGCTGCCCCGGGCCCGAAGCGGCGCTCGCCCTCGTCGGTGCCGCTCGGCGCCTCGGCGTGGCAGCCAAGGCACGTGAGGTGCGCGGCACCGATCGAGTCGTCGTACGAGACGGCGAAGCAATCGGAGCGTTGCTCACGCGCATGGGCGCTCAGGACACCCGGTTGGTGTGGGAGGAGCGCCGGATGCGCCGCGAGGTGCGGGCCACCGCCAACCGTCTGGCCAACTTCGACGACGCCAACCTGCGCCGGTCCGCTCGGGCCGCGGTTGCGGCCGCCGCTCGCGTCGAGCGGGCTCTGCACATTCTGGGCGACGACGTACCCGATCATCTCGCTGCGGCAGGTTCGCTTCGGGTCCAGCACCGCCAGGCCTCGCTGGAGGAACTCGGTCAGTTGGCCGACCCGCCGATGACCAAGGACGCGGTGGCCGGTCGGATCCGGCGTCTGCTGTCCATGGCCGATCGGAAAGCGAAGGAGACCGGGATACCCGACACCGAGTCGGCGGTCACCGCGGAGCTGCTCGACGAGGCGTAGAGCGCCTCGATCGAGTGATGCGCGCGCTCCGCCGGAGCGCACACTAGGGTAGGAACCGCGTGTGGCACCCCGCATGCAGGCACGACCAGACATCTGTTTTCACAACTTTTAGGAGCGAACAGTGACGATCCGGGTAGGCGTCAACGGCTTCGGCCGCATCGGGCGTAACTTCTTCAGGGCTGTCGACGCGCAGAAGGCGCTCGGTACCACCGACATCGAAATCGTTGCTGTCAACGACCTGACCGACAACGCATCGCTCGCACACCTGCTCAAGTACGACTCGATCCTGGGCCGCTTGCCGCACGACGTCTCGCTCGAAGGCGAAGACACCATCGTCGTCGGCGGCCAGAAGATCAAGGCTCTGTCGCTGCGTGAGGGACCGTCCGCACTTCCGTGGGGTGACCTGGGTGTCGACGTCGTCGTCGAGTCCACCGGCATCTTCACCGACGCTGCGAAGGCTCAGGGTCACATCGACGCCGGTGCCAAGAAGGTCATCATCTCCGCGCCCGCCAAGGGCGAGGACATCACCATCGTCATGGGCGTCAACGACGACAAGTACGACGGCAGCCAGAACATCATCTCCAACGCGTCGTGCACCACCAACTGCCTCGGCCCCATCGCCAAGGTTCTCGACGACGAGTTCGGCATCGTCTCGGGTCTCATGACGACCATTCACGCGTACACGCAGGATCAGAACCTGCAGGACGGCCCGCACAGCGATCTGCGTCGTGCACGTGCCGCAGCTCTGAATGTCGTCCCCACCGGTACCGGTGCAGCCAAGGCCATCGGCCTGGTTCTCCCGCAGCTGCTCGGCAAGCTCGACGGCTACGCACTTCGGGTGCCGATCCCCACCGGCTCTGTCACCGACCTGACCGCTCTGCTGAAGAAGAAGGCCAGCGCCGAGGACATCAACGCCGCGATGAAGGCTGCCGCGGAGGGCCCGCTGAAGGGCATCCTGAAGTACAACACCGATCCCATCGTGTCCTCGGACATCGTCACCGATCCGCACTCGTCGATCTTCGACGCGCCGCTGACCAAGGTCATCGACGACCAGGTGAAGATCGTCTCCTGGTACGACAACGAGTGGGGCTACTCCAACCGCCTCGCCGACCTCATCGGTCTCGTCGGCAAGTCCCTCTGACACCGATGGCTGTCAAGACACTGCAGGATCTGCTCGATGCCGGTGTCGAAGGACGTGGCGTCCTCGTGCGATCGGACTTCAACGTCCCGCTCGAGGACGGCACGATCACCGACCCCGGCCGCATCCAGGCGTCGATTCCGACCCTTCGTGCACTGGTCGAAGCCGGAGCGAAGGTCATCGTCACCGCTCACCTCGGTCGCCCCGACGGCAAGCCCGATGCGAAGTACAGTCTGGCTCCGGTCGCTGCCAAGCTCGGCGAACTGCTCGGCCGGCACGTCCAGCTCGCGGGAGACGTTGTGGGTCAGGACGCCGAGGCACGCGCCGAGGGCCTGACCGACGGCGACGTACTGCTGCTCGAGAACATCCGCTTCGATTCGCGTGAGACCAGCAAGGACGAGTCCGAGCGAGCCGCACTGGCTCGCGAGCTCGTTGCTCTCGCCGGCGACGATGCGGCATTCGTCTCCGACGGATTCGGCGTCGTGCACCGCAAGCAGGCGTCGGTCTACGACGTGGCGCAGCTGCTTCCGCATTACGCGGGCACACTCGTCGCGGCCGAGGTCGAGGTGTTGGCCAAGCTGACCGAGGATGCGGCTCGTCCGTACGCGGTGGTGCTCGGCGGCTCCAAGGTCTCGGACAAGCTCGGCGTCATCGAGGCGTTGGCTCCCAAGGTCGACACCCTCGTCATCGGCGGCGGCATGGCGTTCACTTTCCTTGCGGCGCAGGGCTATTCGGTCGGTAACTCGCTGCTTCAGGAGGATCAGATCGGGGTCTGCAAGGACCTGCTCGAGCGCTTCGGCGACGTGATCCACCTTCCGGTCGACATCGTCGTAGGAGACAAGTTCGCGGCCGACGCCGAGTCGAAGACCGTGAAGGCGTCCGAAATTCCGGACGGCTGGATGGGTCTGGACATCGGACCGGACTCGGTCAGTCGTTTCGCCGTCGTGCTGTCCAATGCGAAGACGATCTTCTGGAACGGACCTGCAGGCGTCTTCGAGTTCGACAAGTTCTCGGCCGGTACCAAGGGCATCGCAGAGGCGATCATCGGAGCCACCGAGAAGGGCGCGTTCAGCGTGGTCGGTGGTGGTGATTCCGCGGCTGCGGTACGCACCCTCGGGCTGCCCGACGACGGCTTCTCGCACATCTCCACCGGTGGCGGTGCATCCCTCGAATACCTCGAGGGCAAGCAGCTGCCCGGTCTATCCGTCCTGGAGGCGTAACGCATGGCACGTAAGCCGCTCATCGCGGGCAACTGGAAGATGAACCTCAACCACCTCGAGGCCATCTCGCTTGTGCAGAAGATCGCCTTCTCGCTGCCCGAGAAGTACTTCGACAAGGTGGACGTCACGGTCATTCCGCCGTTCACCGACATCCGCAGCGTCCAGACGCTGATCGAAGGCGACAAGCTCCTGCTCACCTATGGTGCGCAGGACGTCTCCGCCGAGGACAGCGGCGCATTCACGGGCGAGATCAGCGGGTCGATGCTGGCCAAGCTGGGATGCACCTTCGTCGTGGTCGGCCACTCCGAGCGACGCACGTTGCACAGCGAGGACGACGCCGTCGTTCTGGCGAAGACGAAGGCTGCCTTGAAGAACGGGCTCACACCGATCGTGTGCATCGGCGAGGGTCTGAACATCCGTGAGGCCGGTGAGCACGTGGCCTACAACGTGGCTCAGCTCCGCGGTTCGCTCGATGGCCTCTCGGCCGACGACATCGCCAAGGTCGTCATCGCCTACGAGCCGGTATGGGCCATCGGCACGGGACGCGTGGCCTCGGCGTCGGACGCTCAGGAAGTGTGCGGTGCCATTCGGGAGGAATTGAAGGAATTGGCGTCGGCCGAGGTCGCCGCGGGCGTCCGCGTGCTGTACGGCGGTTCGGTCAACGCCAAGAACGTCGGCGAGATCGTCGGCCAGCCCGACGTCGACGGCGCGCTGGTCGGTGGCGCTTCGCTCAAGGCGGACGAGTTCGCCACATTGTCGGCCATCGCCGCAGGGGGACCGTTGCCCTGATCGGCCATCGTCACCGCTGCACAGAACTGGTTTCGGACACCTCGCTTCGGCGGGGTGTCCGAAGTCGTTCGTGGGGCCAGGTAGGCTGCTGAGGGCATCGAATCGAGTTTGAGGTGGACATGGATCTGTTTCTGGATATTCTGCTGGTCATCACCAGCCTGGCGCTGATCTTGCTGATCCTGCTGCATCGCGGCAAGGGTGGCGGTCTGTCCAGCCTGTTCGGTGGCGGCGTGCAGTCCAGCCTGTCCGGCTCCACGGTCGTCGAGAAGAACCTCGACCGCCTCACCGTATTCACCGGCCTCATCTGGCTCATCGCGATCCTCGGGATCGGTCTCGAGATCAAGTACACCTGATCCGTCCCGGCTCCGAGTGCGAGTTGACGGCCGAGCGACGATACTGGGGGGATGAGCGAATCCTCTTACGAGTCAGTCGGTTCCCCGGCATTCGTCACACCGACAGCTCGCGGGCGAGAGTTGACCGAGCCACTGCGGGAGGACATCCGCTATCTCGGCGGCATCCTCGGTGAGATCATTCGGGAACACGAGGGCGACGAGGTCTTCGAGCTCATCGAGTCCGCGCGAGTGGAATCCTTCGCGGTGCGCCGCTCGGAGATCGAACGCGACGACTCTGTCGGCCGGTACACCGATGTCGAAGTGGCTCAAGCTGTTCCGTTGATCCGCGCGTTCAGCCACTTTTCGTTGCTGGCGAACCTGGCCGAGGATCTTCACCGTGAGCGCCGGAGAGCCATTCATCTGGACAACGGAGACCCGCCGCAGGACAGCAGCCTGGACGCCACGTGGTCGAAGATCGACGCCGCCGCTCCGTCGCGCGAGCAGGTCGCCGCCGCGCTGACCGACGCGTTGGTGGCCCCGGTCATCACCGCGCACCCCACCGAAACGCGTCGTCGAACGGTGTTCGACGTCCAATCGAAGATCACCGCACTGATGCGTCGGCGCGAGGTCGCGTCGGCTGCCCCGGAGGGCAAAGCCGCCGGAGCCGCCAAGGAATTGGCCGTGATCGACGTGCAGATTCGCCGGCAGGTGCTGACGCTGTGGGAAACCGCCCTGATTCGGCTGTCGCGATTGCGCATCCAAGACGAGATCGAAGTGGGTCTCCGATACTTCGAGTCCTCGCTGTTCGATGTCATGCCCGCCCTCAATGCCGATGTCCGCGCGGCGCTGCGAGCGCGATGGCCGGAGGACGACCTGCTGCCGCGGCCGATACTTCGGCCGGGGTCGTGGATCGGAGGAGACCGCGACGGTAACCCGAACGTCACCGGCGAGGTGGTGCACACGGCCACTCATCAGGCCGGTTACGTGGCGTTCGAGCACTACCTCGACGAACTGGTTGCGTTGGAGAAAGAGTTGTCGATGTCCGCGCGGCTCGTCGCGGTCACCGAGGAACTGGAGGCTCTGGCCGAGGCGTCTGCGGAACCGGACGACCGCCGGGCCGACGAACCGTACCGTGTTGCCGTTGTCGGTATCCGGGCCCGGCTGACAGCAACGGCACGGGCGGTGCTCGACGCGGTTCCGGTGTCCGGAATCGATCTCGGTGCCAACCCGTATGCGAGCCCGCAGGAAGTCCTCGACGATCTCGACACTCTGGACCGCGCGCTCCGGGCCGACGGAGACGGTCTGATCGCCGACGATCGGCTGCTTCGACTGCGGCAATCGGTCGAGACGTTCGGATTTCATCTCCAGGCTCTGGACATGCGGCAGAACTCCGAGACCCACGAGGAAGTGGTCGCGGAGCTGTTGGCCTGGGCCGGGGTTCATCAGGACTACCGGTCTCTCGACGAGGACGAGCGCGTGTCGGTGCTGTCCCACGAACTCGCCACTCGGCGTCCCTTGATCGGGCCCACCGCGCAACTTAGTGACCTCGCTGCGAAGGAACTGGGCATCGTCAAGGCGGCCAAGGAGGCCATCGACCACCTGGGCCCGGACACCGTTCAGAACTACATCATCAGCATGTGTCAGTCCGTCAGTGACATGCTCGAGGCGGCCCTGCTGCTCAAGGAAGCGGGGATCTTCGATCCCGGCGTCGACGGTTCGGCACCTACGTCGACGGTGGGTGTCGTGCCGCTCTTCGAGACGATCGAGGACCTGCAGCAGGGTGCCGCGACGCTGCTCGCCACTCTCGACGTTCCGATCTATCGAGCTCTCGTCGCCGGTCGAGGCATGAACCAGGAGGTCATGCTCGGTTACTCGGACTCGAACAAGGACGGTGGCTATCTCGCGGCCAACTGGGCGCTGTATCGGGCAGAACTCGACCTGCTCGAAGCGTCCCGTAAGACAGGAATTCGGTTGCGACTCTTCCACGGTCGCGGTGGCACCGTCGGGCGCGGCGGCGGCCCCAGTTACGACGCGATTCTGGCGCAACCGCCCGGCGTGGTGCAGGGATCGCTTCGTCTCACCGAGCAGGGCGAGATCATTGCAGCGAAGTACGCCGAACCGTCGATGGCGCGGCGCAACCTCGAATCGTTGGTCGCGGGCACACTCGAATCGACGCTGCTCGACCTCGAAGGATTGGGTGACGGCGCCGAGGCCGCCTACGACGTTCTGGACGATCTCGCGGCCAAAGCTCGGGCAGCGTACGGCCGGCTGGTGCACGAGGAGCCCGGGTTCGTCGAGTACTTCCGCACGTCCACGCCCGTTGCCGAGGTCGGCGAGTTGAACATCGGGTCGCGTCCGGCGTCGCGTAAGCCGACGAATTCCGTGTACGACCTGCGTGCTATCCCCTGGGTGATGTCGTGGAGTCAGTGCCGCGTCATGCTGCCCGGCTGGTACGGCACCGGATCGGCGTTCGAGGAGTGGGTCGGTGACGACGACTCCAAGCTGGAGGTACTCGCGGATCTGTATCGAAAGTGGCCGTTCTTCCGCACTGTGCTGTCCAACCTGGCGCAGGTCATGGCCAAGTCCGATCTGGGCATCGCCGCTCGGTATGCGGAACTCGTTCCCGACGCCGACCTCCGCGCACGCATCTTCGGCATGATCGAGGCCGAACACGCCACCACCGTTCGGATGTATCTGAAGATCACCGGTCACAGTCGACTGCTTGAGGACAACCCGGCGCTGGAGCGATCGGTACACAACCGGTTCCCGTACCTGGAACCTCTCAACCAGATGCAGGTCGAGATGTTGCGTCGATACCGCAACGGCGACGACGACGAACGGGTCAAACGAGGAATCCTGCTGACGATGAACGGCCTGGCCACGGCACTACGCAACAGCGGCTAGCACCGTACGTCTCGCTGCGCTGCCGCGGAACCGGTGGCCGACAGTCTGCGTCCAACCGGGTATGAGGACGTGCAGAAACACTCTCGACGCGTGGCGGGACGGGACGGCGTATCGGGTGATCGCTCGATCGCGGTATGCGGACTTCCGAGGCGGACTCGGTGACGACGGCGAGTCCATGCGTGGTTCGGACGGCAGTGCTTCGGACGGCGTCGGTTCGAACGACTACGGCGTCGATTCAGGGGAGTGAATCTCCTGAATCGACGCCGCAGTACGTCTGCTGTCAGCTGTGGCTCGAGCCGATCACCGGTCCAGCTGTGAGGCCGCTGCCTCGTCGACGAACCAGACCGTCGATTCCGCGCCGATGGCACCGGCCGACGGCCAGTCGTCGGACGCTGCTCCGCCGACGGCGGCGGCAACGGCCTCGGCCTTCCCTGCACCGGACACCAGCAACCACACGTGCTTCGCCCTCCGGACGGCGGGCAGGGTGAGTGTGATGCGTACCGGCGGCGGCTTGGGGGAGTCCTCGACGGCCACGACGAAGCGATGCTGTTCGCGCACCGCGTCGGTGTGCGGGAAGAGCGAGTTGATGTGGCCCTCGCCGCCCATACCCAACAGGTGGATGTCGAAGTCGGGGCATTGACCGTCGTCGGCCCGTGAGTGCAGCGTCTGTGCGTACGCCGCCGCAGCCGTTTCCGGGTCGGAGCCGTAGGCACCGTCCGACGTCGCCATCGTGAACAGTCGATCCGGGTGCACGTCCACGTGCTTCAGCAGCGCGTCCGATGCCTGGACCTCGTTGCGCTCGGGGTCGCCCGAGGGCAGAAAGCGCTCGTCACCGAAGTAGATATCCACCCGCGACCAGTCGATGGCCCCGGAATCCGCGCGCAATGCCTCGAGGAGGGCGATTCCTGTCCCGCCTCCGGTCAACACCACCGACGCGACACCGCGCTCGGCCTGCGCCGCGACGACAACGTCGACGAAGCGAGTGCGGGCGGCATCGACCAGCCCTTGTGCGTCGAGGTATCGGAGGACCGACTGATTACTCATAGCTCACTTTCGACAGACCGTGGAGGGCGAGTTCGTAGATTTCGTCCGTGTCGAGCCGCCGCAGTTCCTCGGCCAGGCACTCGCGGGTGTTGCGACGTGCCAGAGCAACCTGAGCGTCGGGCTGACCGGTACGCCGCAGTGTGGCGGTTTTTCCAGTCTGCGGACGGGTCAGCGAAATACTGCTGTTCTCCCTGGTCAGCTCGACCTTGAGCTCGCCGGCTCGCCGGTAGACCGGCACGTCGAGCTTCGCCGCCAACCAGCCGGCCAGAATGTCGAGTGCAGGCTCCTCTGCCAGTCCCGACACGGTGGCCGAGGTGACGGCCTCGAACGGTGCCTGATCGAGGGCAGTCGCCAGCAGGCCGCGCCAGTAGGTGATTCGGCTCCACGACAGATCCGTATCACCCTCGGTGTAGCTGCTCAGCCGTCCCTTGATCGCTGCGGTGGTATCCGACGAATTGGTGGCGTCGGTGATCCGCCTGATCGCCAACCGGCCCAGTGGATCCTTCGCCGGTACCGTCGGTGCCTCGTCCGGCCACCAGGCGACGATCGGCGTATCCGGCAGCAGGAACGGAATGACGACGCTGTGTTCGTGATCGGCGAGCTCGCCGTTCAGTCGTAGTACGACGACCTCGGACGCGCCGGCGTCTCCACCGACGCGGATCTGGGCGTCGAGACTCGACTCGGCGGACCGATCACCGTGGATGAGGACGATGACGCGACAGGGATGTTCCCGGCTCGCCTCGTTCGCGGCATCGATCGCCCGTTCGGCCTTGCTCGCATCACGGCTGGCGACGATCAAGGTCAGCACACGGCCGATGGTGACCGCGCCACCTGCTTCACGAACCTCGACGAGCTTCTTGCCGACCTCGGCCGTCGTGGTGGCGGGAATGTCGACAATCACGGCCTTCTCCATTCGCGTCCGGTGCGGTGCATCATCTCGTCACCCGAGGACGGACCCCAGGTGCCGGCCTCGTACGGTTCGGCGGTGCCGCCCGAGGCCCAGTACTCGAGAATCGGGTCGAGAATCTTCCACGACAGTTCCACTTCGGCGTTGACCGGGAACAGTGAGGGCTCACCCAGGAGTACGTCGAGTATCAGTCGCTCGTACGCCTCCGGAGATGACTCGGTGAACGCCTGGCCGTAGCTGAAGTCCATGCTGACGTCGCGCACCTGCATGCTGGACCCGGGAACTTTGGAACCGAAGCGCATCGTGACGCCCTCGTCCGGCTGGACTCGAATGACCAGTGCGTTCTGCCCCAGTTCCTCGGTCATGGTGGCGTCGAACGGCAGATGGGGGGCACGCTTGAACACCATTGCGATCTCGGTGACTCTGCGGCCCAACGCCTTTCCCGTACGCAGATAGAACGGAACTCCACCCCAGCGCCGAGTGTCGACCTCGAGGGTGATGGCGGCGTAGGTTTCGGTGTTCGACTCGGAGTCGAACCCCTCTTCCTCCTTGAGCCCCTTCACTTTCTGGCTGCCCTGCCACCCGGCGGAGTACTGCCCGCGGGCGGACGTGCGATCGAGCGGCTCGGCGAGCTTGGTCGCCGAGAGCACCTTGATCTTCTCGGACTGCAGCTCGGTGGGGTTGAAACTCACCGGCTCCTCCATCGCAGTGATCGCGAGCAACTGGAGGAGATGGTTCTGAATGACGTCGCGGGCTGCCCCGATTCCGTCGTAATAGCCTGCGCGGCCACCCAATCCGATGTCCTCGGCCATCGTGATCTGCACGTGGTCCACATAGTGCGCGTTCCAGATCGGATCGAACAACTGGTTGGCGAAGCGCAGCGCGAGAATGTTCTGCACCGTCTCCTTGCCCAGGTAGTGATCGATCCGAAAGACGGTGTCCTCGGGGAACACTCGGTTCACGATCGCGTTGAGCTCCTTGGCGCTCTGCAAATCGTGACCGAACGGCTTCTCGATGACGACGCGTCGCCAGTTGCCGTCCTGCGCCTGGGCCAGTCCGGAGCGTGAAAGTTGTTGCAGTACAACAGGGAACGCGCCGGGTGGGATCGAGAGGTAGAAGGCATGGTTGCCGCCGGTGCCGCGGGTGGTGTCCAGCTCGGTGAGAGTCCGCGACAACTCGTCGAACGCGGCATCGTCGTCGAACGAACCCTGAACGAACCGGAAGCCCTCGGCAAGGGTGTTCCACACCTCTTCGCTGAACGGAGTTCGAGCATGATCGCGTACCGAGTCGTGCACGATCTTCTCGAAATCCTGGTTCTGCCACTCACGGCGAGCGAAGCCGACCAGGGCGAAACCGGGGGGTAGGAGCCCCCGGTTCGCCAGGTCGTACACCGCAGGCATGAGCTTCTTACGCGCGAGGTCACCGGTCACCCCGAAGATGACCATGCTGCACGGCCCGGCGATGCGGGGGAGCCGCTTGTCTCGCGCGTCGCGAAGTGGATTACGCCAGTCCGCGGAATTCAGGTTTTCTGTGTCTGCGGTGGGCACAGGTCAGCTCTTCTGACCTGCTTGGCGGAGCTGCTCCTCGGTAGCTTCGAGCAGCTCGTTCCACGCAGCCTCGAACTTCTGGACGCCCTCGTTCTCCAACGTCAGGAAGACGTCGGTGAGGTCGATTCCCAGGGCGGAGATGCGGTCGAAGATCTCCTGCGACTCCGGTCCCTTACCCGAGACGGTGTCGCCGACGATCTCGCCGTGGTCTGCGACCGCGTCCATGGTCTTCTCCGGCATCGTGTTCACGGTGTTCGGAGAGACGAGCTCGGTGACGTACATGGTGTCCGGGTAGGCGTCGGACTTGACGCCCGTCGAAGCCCACAGTGGCCGCTGCGGACGTGCACCGTTGCCCGCGAGTTCGCGGAACCGAGGAGCCACCTCGAAGACCTGCTGGTACGCCACGTACGCGAGGCGCGCATTGGCCAGCGCGGCCTTGCCCTTGAGGGCCTCGGCGTCGGGGGTGCCGATGGCGTCCAGGCGGGAGTCGATCTCGCTGTCCACGCGGGACACGAAGAACGACGCCACGGAATGGATCTTGTCGAGGTCGTGACCGGCGGCGCGGGCGGCCTCGAGACCCTCGAGGTACGCGTTCATGACCAGCTCGTAGCGCTCGACGGAGAAGATCAGGGTCACGTTGACGCTGATTCCCTCACCGATCACCTTGGCAATGGCGGGGATGCCTTCTTCGGTTGCCGGAATCTTGATGAGGAGATTCGGACGGTCGACGATCTTCCAGAGTTCGACGGCCTGCTCGTACGTCTTGTCCGCGTCGTGCGCCATGCGGGGGTCGACCTCGATCGACACGCGGCCGTCGACGCCCGCGCTGGCCTCGTACTGCGGTACGAGGATGTCGCACGCCTCACGGACGTCGTCGGTGGTGACGGTGCGAATCGTGGTCTCGACATCGGCACCTTCGCCGGCGAGCTTGGTGACCTGCTCGTCGTAAGCATCGCCCTTGCTCAATGCGGCCTGGAAGATCGACGGGTTGGTCGTCACGCCGACGACGCTCTTGGTGTCGATCAGGTCCTTGAGGTTGCCCGACCGAATGCGGTCGCGGGACAGGTCGTCCAGCCAGACCGAAATTCCGGCGGCGGACAGCTCGGCAAGGTTTTTGTTCTGGGTCATGAGTTATCCCTTCACGTTGGTGATGGAGCGCTGCGCGGCCGCGACGACGGCGTCGGCCGTGAAGCCGAACTCGCGGAAAAGTGTTGCCGCATCGGCAGATTCGCCATAGTGCTCGAGCGAGATGATCTCGCCGAAACCGCCGACGATCTTCCACCACGGCATCGCGATGCCGGCCTCGATGGACACCCGCGCCTTGACGGTGGGCGGAATGACCTGGTCGCGGTAGTTCTGGTCCTGGCTCTCGAACCACTCGACACACGGCATCGACACCACGCGTGCCGCGATGCCCTGCGCCTCTAGCAGCTTCTGGGCCTCCACTGCGTACTGCAGTTCGGAACCGGTGCCGATCAGGACGACGTCAGGGCTGGCCTTCGACGATTCGGAGAGGATGTAGCCACCCTTCGAGACGCCCTCGAAGCTGGTGCCTTCCAGGATCGGGATGCCCTGACGCGTCAGCGCCAGGCCGACGGGCCCGCTGCTGCTCGACCTGGCGAGCACCGACTGCCAGGCGTAGGCCGTCTCGTTGGCGTCACCGGGGCGTACGACAGACAGGTTGGGAATCGCACGCAGGGCCGCGAGGTGCTCGACCGGCTGGTGCGTCGGGCCGTCCTCGCCGAGGCCGATGGAGTCGTGGGTCCATACGTAGATGGGATCGATGTCCATCAGCGACGCCAGGCGAACCGACGGCCGCATGTAGTCGCTGAACTGCATGAACGTTCCGCCGTACGCGCGGGTCGGACCGTGCATGACGATGCCCGACAGGATCGCACCCATGGCGTGCTCGCGGATACCGAAGTGCAGCGTGCGGCCGTAGGGCTCGGCGTCCCAGTCGTCGGTGGAGATCGACGTGGGGCCGAAGGACTTCGCACCCTTGATCGTGGTGTTGTTGCTGCCTGCGAGGTCGGCCGAGCCGCCCCACAGTTCCGGAAGAACGGGTCCGACGGCGTTGAGGACCTCGCCCGACGCCGCACGCGTGGCGACGGCCTTGCTGCCGGGCTCCCACGTGGGCAGCACGTCGGTCCAGTTCTCGGGCAGCGTGCCCTGCTGAAGACGGTCGAGCAACTGCTTGCGCTCGGGCTCACGGGCTGCCCAGGACTCGAACTGCGTCATCCACTCGTTGTGTGCGGCGCGGCCGCGTTCCTGGAGCTTGCGAGTGTGGCCGATGACCTCGTCGCTGACCTCGAACGTCTTGGCCGGGTCGAAGTCCAGGGCCTGCTTGACCTTCGCGACCTCGTCGTCGCCCAGCGCGGCACCGTGGACGGCACCGGTGTTCATCATCGTCGGAGCCGGGAACCCGATGATGGTCCGCAGCACGATGATCGACGGCTTGTCGGTGACGGCCTTGGCGGCCTCGATGGCGTCCTCGATCGCGGTGACGTTCTCGCCGCCCTCGACGACCTGTACGTGCCACCCGTAGGCCTCGTACCGCGCGGCGGTGTTCTCGGACAGGGCGATGTCGGTCGAGTGCTCGATCGAGATCTTGTTGTCGTCGTAGAACAGGATCAGGTTGCCGAGCTGCTGGGTGCCAGCGAGCGACGACGCCTCGGACGTGACGCCCTCTTCGATGTCGCCGTCGGAGGCGATCACGTAGATGAAGTGATCGAACGGGCTCTCGCCGAGCGCAGGTTCGGGATCGAACAGTCCGCGTTCACGGCGCGATGCCATTGCCATTCCCACAGCGGATGCCAGTCCCTGACCGAGAGGGCCGGTGGTGATCTCGACGCCGTCGGTGTGGCGGAACTCGGGGTGCCCCGGGGTCTTGGACTTGTAGGTCCGCAGTGCTTCGATGTCTGCGAGCTCGAGACCGAAACCGCCCAAGTAGAGCTGCAGGTACAGGGTCAGGCTCGAGTGACCGCACGACAGCACGAAACGGTCGCGGCCGATCCAATGGGTGTCGGTGGGGTCGTGGCGCATGGTGCGCTGGAAGAGGGTGTACGCGAGGGGAGCCAAGCTCATCGCGGTTCCGGGGTGGCCGTTGCCGACCTTCTGCACTGCGTCCGCTGCCAGGACACGAACGGTGTCGACCGCCCGGGTGTCCAGGTCCGTCCAGTCGCTGGGGTGGTGCGCCGTGGTGAGGACGTCAATATCGTCTGTGATCGACACGAGCAGAAATCTCCTGACATTCGTTCGAGTTGTGGCTCCGAGGATTCGTCGCTCGGCGGTAACTGCACAGCGCCTGCGTGAGGCGCGAACGTAGTCGATGCCGAAGGACGTCCCCCACCAGCCTAGTTCCGACCGACGCTACTGTCGTGCCTTCCCCCGTCGGAGCACGAACGTGTGTGGCGTCGCCGCATCGTTCTTCGGTTTGGGTGCCCTGCGAATTGGACGTGCAAACCCCGACGTCTACCATCGTCTGTAGTAGGCGCATGCTCGACGGCTCCCGGGGGCAATTTCCGAACCGGGACCATCCGCGTGCGCGTCGGTGGCCGAGGTCCTCGTGAGGCGGTTCTCCCAGGATCGGTCGGCCGCCAGGAACGAACCCGCGTGCCCGACGGCGCGTGGCAAGTGGCCGAGCGCCAGAGAACGACAGTCGTGCGAGGAGACGCAGTGCGAATTGGGCAGCAGCCGGGCGGACACGGTTTCGCCGGCGGCCCCGGATTCGGAGCAGACGACCAGGGCGACACCGAACACGCCGCGCCGGCGTCGGCGCCGCGCAGAGCGTGGGCTCTCTTCCTGGCCTATGTCGCGCTGACGAAGCCTCGGGTCATCGAACTACTTCTCGTCACGACCATTCCCGCGATGCTGCTGGCAGATCGCGGTCACGTGGACCCGTGGCTGATTCTCACCACTTTGTTCGGTGGAATGCTGGCCGCGGCGAGCGCGAACACCTTGAACATGGTGGTCGACGCAGACATCGACAAGGTGATGAAGCGCACCGAGAAGCGGCCGTTGGCCCGCGGCGCGATGCCTGTGTCGCACGCACTGGTGTTCGGTCTCGTCCTCGGAGTGTTCTCGTTCTTCTGGCTCTGGGCGACGACCAACCTCCTCAGCGGCGTGCTGGCCGTCGTCACGATCTGCTTCTACATCTTCGTCTACACCCTGGTGCTCAAGCGCCGAACTTCGCAGAACGTGGTGTGGGGCGGTGCCGCCGGCTGCATGCCGGTCATGATCGGCTGGTCCGCCGTCACCGGCACGATCGGCTGGCAGGCGCTGGTGATGTTCCTCGTCATCTTCCTGTGGACACCGCCGCACACGTGGGCCTTGATGCTTCGCTACAAGGAGGACTACCAGGCGGCCAACGTCCCGATGCTTCCTGCCGTCGCGTCGGAGACCAAGGTCACCAAGCACATCGTGCTCTACGCGTGGGCCACGGTTGCTGCGACGTTGGCACTGGCCCCGGGCTCCGGCGTCGTCTACGCGGTGATCGCGGTGGCATCGGGAATCTGGTTCCTCGTAGTGGCGCATCGCCTGTACGCAGGCGTGCGGGCTGGAACACCGGTCAAGCCTCTCAAACTGTTCATCCTGTCCAACGAATACCTGGCGCTGGTGTTCTGCGGCCTCGCCGTCGACTCTGTCCTCGGCTGGCAGACGCTCGCCCAGCTGGTCTCCTGAGCGAGCGCCTCCTCACATCTGGACCCGATCAGGGGACGAGAACGATCGAACCGGTCGTCTTACGTCCTTCCAGGTCCATATGTCCCTGCGCGACATCTTCGAGCTCGTAGCGAGCGCCGACCTCGACCGTCAGAGCGCCGCTCGACAACGCCTCGAACACATCGCCCGCACGCCATTCGAGCTCGGCCCGGTCCCGTATGTGATGCGCCAGCGTGGGTCTGGTCAGAAACACCGATCCGGCCCCGTTGAGCCGTTGTGGGTCGAACGGCGGTACCGGTCCGCTCGCAGCACCGAACAGGGCCAGCGTGCCTCTGATGCGCAGCGACGCCAGACTGGCCTCGAACGTGTCGGCTCCGACACCGTCGTAGACGGCATGGACGCCCTCGCCGCCGGTGAGCTCGCGAACCTGGGCCGCAATGTCGTCGTCGTACCGCAGTACGTGGGCGGCACCGGCCTGGGCCGACCGCTCTGCTTTGGCATCGGTGGACACCGTCGTGATGACCCGTACGCCCTTTCCGACCGCCATCTGGGTCAGCAGTAGTCCGACGCCTCCCGCGCCCGCGTGCACGAGGACCGTGTCGCCGCTGCGCGCCGGGTAGGTGGACTCGATCAGGTAGTGCGCAGTCATGCCCTGGAGCAGCGCCGACGCCGCCTGATCGGCCGGAACGCCGTCGGGAACGGATATGGCGGACGAGGCGTCCACGACGACGAACTCGGCATAGCTACCCGGCGCGGCCGCCCAGGCGATGCGGTCCCCAGGAGCGAACGCGGTGACGTCAGGGCCGGCCTCGTGGACAACTCCGGAACCCTCGTCGCCGGGGATGTAGGGCAGGGACCGTGGATACAGGCCGCGGCGGAAGTAGGTGTCGATGTAGTTGATCCCGATGGCGTCGACGCGCACGAGAACCTGCCCCGGTCCGGGCTCGGGAATGGGCACGTCCACGACGACCATGACCTCGGGTCCGCCGGTGTTGTCTACTCGAATGGCACGCATATCCCTGTTCTACACGGGAGCGATGTGAGTTCGAGAGCGGACGCACGCTTCCACGACGGGTGCGACAAGTTACCGATCAGTAGCGATTCGGCGGGCCGATGCCGCCACGGTGGACGACCTCGGTATCGTGTCTGCATGGCTACCGAAATCGACAGTGCGGGCAACGAGAAGGACACGTCCAACGAGGTTCCGAAGGGAACTCTCGCGGCTGTGAAGGCTTTTCTCGCCGATCACGGCAACTCGGCAAGTGTGGTGATCCAACCCATCGGTCGGGCCGGAACCCGGCTCACGCTGGTCGGCGCAGACGGAGTGCTCGGAGACCAGGTGGTTCCGTCCACAGCGGTCGCACACGCGATAGTCGCCAGGTTCGACGAACTGACCGAGGCGGAGTGGGACCGCGAGCTGGTCAGTTCGGTCAATCCGGCACCGGGCCATTACGAGAAGATGGCCGGCTGGGTCGCTCGGCAGAAGAAGTTCCCCAAGGCCCGCAACCAGGCCATCGTCGGGTAGGACGAGAGTCGCAAAGTTTTTTCGACTCGACGGGAACCGTCTCGCGGTCCTATGCGTCGAAATCAGTGGAGGGGCAGTCGGCCATCTGAGGGGGAGGTCGGCTGCCCCTCCACTGCGATTCGAAACTGCTGTGCTCGGACACGCGCGTGTCGAGCCGGCTGAGGAGCCGACACCCGAAGACTGCCGGGCCTCAGGACGCTGCGGCGACCCTGTCCACGTCGGCTTCCCGATCGGCAACCGCAGGCCCGCGTGTTCTGCACGATGCCCACAGCGCAGCCGTGGCAGCCGTGCAGGCACCGGCACCGGCAACGTGGAACGCGACGAGTACTGCGGGAACGCCCGTGAAGTACTGCACCAGGCCGATCAGGGACTGGGCCAGCACGATCGCCACCAGAACGTGCAGCCGCTGCTTGACGGCAGTCGGCGCTCCGACCGCGTACAGAGCGAAACCGAGCCCGACGAGCAGCGCGAGATACCCGACCAGGAATTGCGAGTGGGCGTGCACCAGCGTGACGATCTCGATGCCCAGGCGCGGTACCGGCTCGTCGATGCTCTTGTCGCCGGCGTGCGGGCCGGCACCGGTCACCATCGTCCCGGCGATCAGTACGCCGGTCAGCGCGACGCCGGACAGAGCAGTGAGCCCGCGTAGCGCGGCGGGGACGGTGGGCAACGACTTCGGCGCGGCGTCGGTTTCACCCACCTTGACGAACAGCAGGGTAGCCAGCCAGACCATTGCCATCGACACCACGAGGTGAATGGCCACTGTCCACCACAGCAGGCCGGTCAGCACGGTGACGCCACCGATGACGGCCTGCACGACGGTTCCCAGCGGCATGAACCACGCGAAGAGCAACACCTCGCGCCGCCGGGCCGCGCGAGTGACAGAGAGAACGACCGCCGCAGCGGCGATGACCACCACGAAGGTGAGCAGTCGATTGCCGAACTCGACTGCCTGATGCAGCACCGGAACCTCGGATACTCCGACCGGCGTGAAGCTTCCGGGGAAGCACTGTGGCCAGGTGGGGCACCCGAGCCCGGAGCCGGTCACTCGAACCACCGCACCGGTGACGGCTATGCCGCCCTGGGTGAGGATGGCGATGAATGCCAGCACCCGCTGTACCCGCAGCGAGGGCAGGGGCAGGTAGGCCACGAGGCGCAGGAACACGCCGTAGAGCTTCCGTAGGAGGTAGGGCACTCCACGATGGTAAACGCCGATCAACTACACAGCGTCGTTGGGTAGAGCGACCGGCGGAAAGCCTCGCTCAGGTGAATTTGAAGGTTCGGACCGCAAGAGTGCCGCAGACCGCAGCCCAGACGAGCAGCACGGCGATCCCGAAGAGGTCGAACGACGAGGCCACACCGCGGTTGAGCGCCTCGCCGAGTGCGCCGGACGGGACTATCCGTGCGACGTTCTGCAGGCCCTGCGGAATCTGGTCGTCGACGAACACCGCGCTGCCGATCCCGAGCATCACGAACCAGGCGACGTTGGCCAATGCCAACACGATCTCCGCCCGCAGGGTGCCGCCGAGTAGCAACCCCATCGAGGCGAACGTGACCGTCCCCAAAGCGATGACGACCGCTCCCAGCAGCAGACCTGCCGGACTCGGTCGCCAGCCGAGGGCGACGCCGATCGAGCCCAGCAGAACCGACTGCATGATCACCACGATCACGACGGCTACCGACTTGCCGCCGATGATTCCCCACCGTGGGAGAGGCGTGGCACCGAGTCTCTTGAGGGCGCCGTAGCGTCGATCGAACCCGACGGCGATCGCCTGTCCGGTGAATGCCGTCGACATGATGGCCACCATCATCACCGCCGGCACGACCCGCGCGACGCGGTCGTCGCCGAGCTCACCGAACGGCAGCAGAGTGAGTCCGATCAGCAGCGTGATCGGAATGAACATCGTCAACAGCAGCTGCTCACCGTTGCGCAGCAACAACTTCAGCTCGAGACGCGACTGCGCGAACAGCATCCGGGCGGCCGACGCCGGCTGTGGGCGCGGCGCGAACAGTCCTGTCTCGAAACGGTTGTCGGCGAGCCGGGCTTCTCTGCGCACCGTCACATCCTCAATTCTCTGCCGGTCAGTTCGAGGAAGACGTCCTCGAGCCGCCGCTGATCGACCTGCAACTCCGTCGCAAGCACGTTCTGTTGTGCGCACCAGGAGGTGACGACCACCAGGATCTGCGGCTCGATCACTCCGGTGACCACGTACGACCCCGGTGACGTCTCCGACGGTACGTAACCGGAGGGCAGGGCCGCGTCGAGCAGGGACAGATCGAGACCTGGGGGAGCGGAGAAGCGCAGCTGTCCCTCGGCTCCCTGCTTGGTGAGCTCGGACGGGGATCCGGAGGCGACGATGCGGCCGTTGTCGATGATCGTCAACCGATCCGCCAGCTGCTCGGCCTCGTCCATCAGATGTGTGGTCAGTAGAACGCCGACGCCGTCGCGTCGAAGTGCGTCGATCAATTCCCACACCAGCAGTCGGGCCTGGGCGTCGAGTCCGGCTGTCGGTTCGTCGAGAAACACCAACTCGGGGCGGCCGACGATGGCACAGGCCAACGCCAGTCGCTGCTGCTGGCCACCGGACAACCGCCGATAGGGTGTGCGGACCGCCGAGGTCAGGCCCAGACAGTCGAGCAGCCACGTCGTGTCGAGAGGGTCGGCCGAGTACGAGGCGACGAGCTCGAGCATTTCGCCTGCCTTGGACCCCGGGTAGGCACCGCCTCCCTGCAGCATGACGCCGATGCGGGGTCGGAGCTGGGCGGACTCGGCGATGGGGTCGAGGCCGAGAATTCTGACCGTGCCGCTGTCGGGTACGACGAAGCCTTCGCACATCTCGACGGTGGTGGTCTTTCCGGCACCGTTCGGGCCGAGCAGCGCGAGAACTTCACCCGCACCGATGCTCAGGCTCAGTCCGTCGACGGCGGTGGTGCCGTCGTAGGACTTGCGCACGTCGGTCAACTGCACGACAGGTTGCGCCGCATTCGACGTCCCGGAGATCACGAGGACTCAGCGTATTCGTCGGTGTGCCGCTCGGGTGCCGGTGGTCCGCTGCGCGTGGGCCACGGCAGCCGGTTCCGTGTCAGCAGATACAACACGACGATGGTCAGGATGGTCATCACCGCGGCCTGCACGATCTGGAACGGCTGGTATTCGCTGCCGTTCGGCATGAGGATCACGCTGACCAGGGACGAGAAGGCAATGGCGGGACGCCGGAAGGACGGAGTGGTGGCCCATGCGGCCAGCGGAATCACCGCCCACAGCAGGTACCAGGGCTGGACTACCGGGAACAGCAGAACCACTGCTCCCAGCGCCACCCCCAGCGCTCCCACCGAGTGCAGTCGGCCCCTCAGGACAGCAACAAGCATGCGGATGACAATGACGCCGGCGACGACGGCTGCGATCGGTCGAGTGAGACTCAACACAGCAGTGGTGTGATCGCCGAGCCCGAGCAGCACGCCGACGAATCCGGTAGCCAGGCCGAGAATCGTGGGAATCGACATCCAGCTGCGCACCACCCCCGCGGTACCCAGAGTGTGGATCCAACCGAATCCGAGTCCGCTACCCAGGCTCACGGCGACTTGGACGGCAACGGCGATCGTGCCGAGCAGCAGCGCAGCGTAGACGACCGATCTCAGAGTGCCGCCCCACCGTCTCGACAGCGCCATGCCGACGAACCCCAGCGCTATCAGCGACGGGATCTTGATCGTCGACGAGAGTGCGATCACACCCGCTCCGCCGACGAGGAACGCGATATCGGTGCTGCGCAACGCACCCGGGCGCTCGATCGCACGCAGCGCCAGTTCGGTACCCGCGAGCATGAGCCCGATCATCAGGGCCTCGTTGTGAATTCCGGCGACCAGGTGGAACAGCAACAGCGGATTCGCTGCACCGAGCCACAGTGCCGTGACCGACGCGACCCCGCAGCGGCGTGCGAGACGCGGCAGCGCCCAGACGATCAGCGCGACTCCCGCCAAGGCGAGCAGTCGGTGCAGGAAGATGCCGGCGACGATGTTCTCGCCGGTCAAGTACGTGATTCCGCGCCCCATCCACAGGAACAGCGGACCGTAGGGTGCCGGAGTCTCTCGCCAGATGTTGGGCACCGTCCGGGTCAGGACGTTGTCGGCCCCCAGTGCATCCACGGGGCCGATCTCGTAGGGGTCGAGACCGCGGGCCGTGATCTCGCTCTGGGCCAGGTAGGAGTAGACGTCGCGCGAGAACATCGGCGGTGCGACGCTCAGCGGCAGGATCCACAGCAGCAGAGTTCGGTCCATCTGCGATCTGGACAGGCGGCGAGGGGTCGCGCCCGATCGCGTCCGCCCCAGCGCGAACCTGCCGAGCAGTAGCCACGCGAGGACCACGACGACGGTTCCCGTCATGGTCACCGTCAGAGCCGACGTGGCCATGCGCGACGGCAGACTCAGTAATCGGACGCCCGCGATCGGGTTCTGCAGCACCGGCTGCGCACCCGCGCCGAGCGCGCCGATCGCCATCAGCAGCGCGCCCGCGGCTCCGAAACGGCGAATGTTCCGTAGCTGAACGGTCTCGGCGGGATCGAGACCGGGCGCCTCCGGCTCGTCGCCGTGCAACGTGGCGACACCGGCACCCGGTGGGGTCGGTTCCAGGCCGAACACGCGACGCGCAGGGGTGAGAATCATCCTGTGCAGCAACGTGCCGCGCGTGGATTCGGGGTTCTCGGGATCGGGGGACGAGCTGGCACCGGTCGCGGAAGGCGAGTTCTCGGAACTCTGCTCACTCTCGGTCGATGGCACAGTGGGAGCGTAGCTGTGTGCCATGGCGCGATTCACCCGGTCCTCCGGACTCCGCGGCCTGCGTCGCCCGGCTCGGATTCACCTGAGGGATAGGGCACCCTTGCTGGACCAGGTGAAACAATTCCGTCACACTGGTGTTGTGAAAACAACCGAGAGCTCGCTCGTGCGTCCGGAAAGCGTCGATCCATCGACCGCCGGAGCAGGCGCGTCGTCGGTGCGACCGGCATCGGCCCCCGAGGGGCAGACGCGGGGCGCGGTGGTCACCCTACTGCTCGAAGAAGGCCCCATCACCGCGTCCGATATCGGCACTCGCCTGGGATTGAGCGCGGCCGGTGTCCGGCGCCACCTCGATGCGCTCATCGATGCAGGCGAGGCCAGGATCACCACCCCGCCCGGAGCACGTCAGCGTGGACGCGGGCGACCGGCCAAGCATTTTCAGCTCACGGCAGCCGGCCGCAATCGGCTGGGCCACACCTACGACGATCTGGCCGGAGCCGCGATGCGGCAGCTGCGCAAGATCGGTGGCAGCGACGCCATCGAGACGTTCGCGCGCCAACGCGTCAACACCATCGTTGCCGACGTCGAACCCGCGACCGGTTCCGACGCACATGCCGTGGAAACGGCGGCGGGAAGAATTGCCGACGCGTTCAGTGCGGCGGGATTCTCGGCCACCACGCGGCAAGTCGGCAACGGAGTGCAGATCTGCCAACACCATTGCCCGGTGTCGCACGTCGCAGCAGAGTTTCCCGAACTGTGCGAGGCCGAACAAGCAGCGTTCGCCGAGATCCTCGGCACGCATGTGCAGCGTCTTGCCACCATTGCGAACGGCAACTGCGCTTGCACCACACACGTACCGCTCACCTCGACGCGATCGAGGAGCGGTCGATCCGATACCGACGTATCGACAGATAGTTCACACAAGATGACGTCCGACACGCAGCCCCGTGTCGGAGAACGCACACGCCTCCGGAAGGAGCCCGCATGACCGTCACACCAGACCAGGTGACACCCGCCGCGCCGCTGACTCAGGACGAGACCATCGCATCGCTCGGCACCTACGGATACGGCTGGGCCGATTCCGACGTGGCCGGCGCGAGCGCCAAGCGCGGCTTGTCCGAGGCTGTCGTCCGTGACATCTCGGCCAAGAAGAGCGAGCCCGAGTGGATGCTCGAAGCCCGTCTGAAGGCTCTCAAGACCTTCGACCGCAAGCCCATGCCCAACTGGGGTTCCGACCTGGACGGCATCGACTTCGACAACATCAAGTACTTCGTGCGGTCCAGCGAGAAGCAGGCCGCTACGTGGGACGACCTGCCCGAGGACATCAAGAACACGTACGACAAGCTCGGCATCCCCGAGGCCGAGAAGCAGCGCCTCGTCTCCGGTGTCGCCGCTCAGTACGAGTCCGAGGTCGTCTACCACTCGATCCGTGAGGACCTCGAGGCGCAGGGTGTGTTGTTCCTCGACACCGACACCGCACTCAAAGAGCAGCCGGAGCTGTTCCGCGAGTACTTCGGCACCGTCATTCCGGCAGGCGACAACAAGTTCTCTGCGTTGAACACCGCAGTGTGGTCCGGTGGATCGTTCATCTACATCCCGCCGGGCGTGCACGTCGACATCCCGCTGCAGGCCTACTTCCGGATCAACACCGAGAACATGGGCCAGTTCGAGCGCACGCTGATCATCGTCGACGAGGGTGCCTACGTGCACTACGTCGAGGGCTGCACCGCGCCGATCTACAAGTCCGATTCGCTGCACTCCGCCGTGGTCGAGATCATCGTCAAGAAGGGTGGTCGTTGCCGGTACACGACCATTCAGAACTGGTCGAACAACGTCTACAACCTGGTCACCAAGCGCGCCAAGGCAGAAGCAGGCGCAACGATGGAGTGGGTCGACGGCAACATCGGCTCCAAGGTCACCATGAAGTACCCGGCTGTGTGGATGACCGGCGAATACGCCAAGGGCGAGGTTCTCTCGGTCGCGTTCGCAGGGCCCGATCAGCACCAGGACACCGGTTCCAAGATGCTGCACCTGGCACCGCACACGTCGTCGAACATCGTCAGCAAGTCCGTCGCCCGTGGCGGTGGACGGACGTCCTACCGCGGTCTGATCCAGATCAACAAGGGCGCGCACGGCTCGCGTTCGACGGTCAAGTGCGACGCCCTACTGGTCGACACGATCAGTCGGTCCGACACCTACCCGTACGTCGACATCCGTGAGGACGACGTGTCGATGGGTCACGAGGCCACTGTCTCGAAGGTCAGCGACGATCAGTTGTTCTACCTGATGAGCCGCGGCATGACCGAGGACGAAGCGATGGCCATGGTCGTCCGCGGATTCGTCGAGCCCATTGCTCGCGAACTGCCGATGGAGTACGCGCTCGAGCTCAACCGGCTCATCGAGTTGCAGATGGAAGGGTCGGTCGGATAAGTGAACAACCCCCTCACCGGAGTCATGGGTGCCGTGGCATCCGAGAACCCCGATTCCGCCAAGGAAGACAAGTCGAAGCTCGTCGCCAACAAGGGCGCTCAATTCACGTCGTACGACGTGAACGCGTTCGAGGTGCCGTCGGGCCGCGACGAACTGTGGCGCTTCACGCCGCTGCGTCGCCTTCGCGGCCTGCACGACGGTTCGGCAGTCGCCGACGGGACCGCTCAGGTCACCGTCGGGGCTGCAGACCAGGTGGTCGTGGAGACCGTGGGACGCGACGACGATCGACTCGGGAAGGCCGGCGTGCCTGCCGACCGGATTGCCGCACAGGCATATTCGGCCTTCACCGAGGCCACGATCGTCAGTGTTCCCAACGAGGTCGAGGTAGCGGAGCCGATCGAGATCACGATCGACGGACCGGGCGTCGACCACGTCGCCTACGGACACGTGCAGATTCGCCTGGGCACGTTTGCTCGCGCCACCGTGGTGATCGATCAGCGCGGCAGCGGCACGTACGCCGAGAACGTCGAGTTCGTGCTGGGTGACAGCTCGCAGTTGCACGTCGTGCTGATCCAGGACTGGCAGTCGGACGCGGTGCACGTGGCCGCCCACCACGCCCTGCTCGGACGTGACTCGGTGTTGCGCCACTACAACGTCAGCCTCGGCGGCGACTTGGTGCGCATCAGCCCGACCGTGCGCTACAGCGCGCCCGGCGGTGACGCGAACATGCTCGGTGTGTACTTCGCCGACGCCGGTCAACACCTCGAGCAGCGACTGCTCGTCGACCATTCGGCTCCGCATTGCAAGTCGAACGTGATGTACAAGGGCGCGCTCCAGGGCGAAACCGGACCCGGCACCATCGACGCACACACCGTATGGATCGGCGACGTTCTCATTCGCGCCGAGGCCGAGGGCACCGAGACGTACGAACTGAACCGAAATCTCGTGCTCACCAACGGCGCTCGCGCCGATTCGGTACCGAACCTGGAAATCGAAACCGGCGAGATCGTCGGAGCAGGGCACGCCAGTGCTACCGGCCGATTCGACGACGAGCAGCTGTTCTACCTACGTGCTCGCGGCATCTCGGAGGAGGTGGCCCGCCGACTGGTCGTCCGCGGCTTCTTCCACGAAATCATCGACAAGATTCCGGTCCCCGCCGTACGCGAGCGTCTCGATGCTGCCATCGAGACCGAGCTCGCCGTCGTCGGCGCGTAGGCCCAACCGAACCTTTCTCGACTGCACAAAGGAACTTTGATGTCCACACTCGAAATCCGCGATCTGCACGTCAGCGTCGCCAACACCGACTCGTCCGCCGAGCCGATCGACATCCTCAAAGGTGTCGATCTGACCGTGAAGTCCGGCGAGACGCACGCGATCATGGGACCCAACGGCTCAGGCAAGTCCACCTTGTCGTACGCCATTGCCGGCCACCCGAAGTACACCGTCACCTCCGGCACCATCACCCTCGACGGTGAAGACGTTCTCGAGATGAGCGTCGACGAGCGCGCCCGCGCAGGTCTGTTCCTGGCGATGCAGTACCCGGTGGAGGTGCCCGGAGTGTCGATGTCGAACTTCCTGCGCACCGCCGCCACCGCCGTGCGCGGCGAAGCCCCCAAGCTGCGGCACTGGGTCAAGGAAGCCAAGACCGCCATGAGCGAGCTCGAAATCGAGGCGAACTTCCTCGAGCGCAACGTCAACGAGGGTTTCTCCGGCGGCGAGAAGAAGCGTCACGAGATCCTGCAGCTGGGACTGCTCAAGCCGAAGATCGCCATCCTCGACGAGACCGATTCCGGTCTCGACGTCGACGCTTTGCGCGTGGTGTCCGAGGGCGTGAACAAGTACAAGGAGCGTGAAGACGGGGGAGTGCTGCTGATCACGCACTACACCCGCATTCTTCGCTACATCAAGCCCGACTTCGTGCACGTCTTCGTCAACGGTGAGATCGTCAAGTCCGGCGGCGCCGAGCTGGCCGACGAGCTCGAGGCCAACGGCTACGCCGGCTACACGCAGGCCGCGACCACCGGAGCATGAGTATGGCTGCACCGGCAGCTGTGACGGTAGCGACATCGTTCGATGTCGCTACCGTTCGCCGCGATTTTCCTATCCTCTCGCGCACCGTCCGCGACGGAAAGCCGTTGGTGTATCTGGATTCCGGCGCAACCTCGCAGCGGCCGGTGCAGGTACTCGACGCCGAACGCGAGTTCCTCACCACCTGTAACGCGGCTGTGCACCGCGGGGCGCACCAGCTGGCCGAGGAAGCCACCGACGCGTACGAGGGAGCCAGGGCGGACATCGCCGCGTTCGTCGGTGCAGACGTCGACGAGATCGTCTTCACCAAGAACGCAACCGAGTCGCTCAACCTCGTGACGTACGTATTGGCCGATCAGCGCTTCGATCGTCATCTCGGACCCGGTGACGAGATCGTCGTCACCGAACTCGAACACCACGCCAATCTCGTTCCGTGGCAAGAGCTTGCGGCCCGTACCGGCGCAACTCTGCGGTGGTACGGGGTGACCGACGACGGTCGAATCGACCTCGACTCGCTGGAATTGTCGTCCGCGGTGAAGGTCGTCGCGTTCACCCACCAGTCGAACGTGACCGGTGCCGTCGCTCCCGTCGAGGAGTTGGTGCGTCGCGCCCGAGCTGTCGGAGCGCTCGTCGTTCTCGACGCGTGCCAATCCGTGCCCCACATGAAGGTCGATTTCCACGACCTCGACGTCGACTACGCAGCGTTCTCCGGCCACAAGATGCTGGGACCCTCGGGTGTCGGAGTGTTGTACGGCAAGGCCGCGCTGCTCGATGCGATGCCGCCGTTCATCACCGGCGGATCGATGATCGAGACGGTCACGATGGAGAAGACGACGTTCGCTCCTCCGCCGCAACGCTTCGAGGCCGGTGTGCCCATGACGTCGCAGGTCATCGGGCTCGGTGCCGCCGTGCTGTACCTCGACAACATCGGTATCGACGCCGTGGCAGCTCACGAAAAGACTTTGGTCGCAGCCACTCTCGCCGAGTTCGCAAAGATCGACGGCGTTCGAGTCATCGGCCCGACGGAGAACGTCGATCGAGGTTCGGCAGTGTCGTTCGTCGTCGACGGTATCCACGCACACGACCTGGGGCAGATTCTCGACGACGAAGGCGTCGCCATTCGCGTCGGTCATCATTGCGCGTGGCCACTGCATCGGCGCTTCGGAGTCGCAGCGACCGCGCGGGCGTCCTTCGCGTTGTACAACACGGTCGAGGAAGTGCAGGTGCTCGCGAACGCGATTCGTCGCGCGCAATCGTTCTTCGGGACCGACCGCAACGGTGAGGAGGGACACGCCTGATGCGAATGGAACAGATGTACCAGGAAGTGATCCTCGATCACTACAAGCATCCGCACGGTCGTGGACTGCGCGAGCCGTTCGGTGCCGAGGTGCACCACGTCAATCCCACCTGCGGCGACGAGGTCACTCTGCGGGTTCACGTCGACAACGGCACCGTTGCGGACGTCTCGTACGACGGCCAGGGTTGCTCGATCAGCCAAGCCGCCACGTCGGTGCTGACCGATCAGGTGGTCGGCTTGTCAGTTCAGGACGCCCTGAAGACCGTGGATTCGTTCAGCGAGATGGTCGGCAGCAGAGGTACCGTCGAGGGAGACGAAGACGTCATCGGCGACGGCATTGCGTTCGCCGGTGTGGCCAAGTATCCGGCTCGCGTGAAATGCGCCTTGCTGGGTTGGATGGCTTTCAAGGATGCGGTTGTTCAAGTAGTGGACGCAGATACGACAGCTACGACGGGCGGGACCGCCCAGTCGGCACTTTCCGGAGGACAGCAATCATGACCGACGCAACAGAGACCACACCGGCTGTGACGACGACGCCGGTGGAACTCACCGCCGACGAGATCAAGGTGCTCGAGGACCTCGAAGAAGCGATGCGCGACGTCGTCGACCCCGAGCTGGGAATCAACGTCGTCGATCTCGGTTTGGTCTACGACATCAAGATCGACGCCGAGGACATCGTCACCGTCGACATGACACTGACGTCGGCGGCCTGCCCGTTGACGGACGTCATCGAGGATCAGGCCCGTGGTGCGCTCGTGCGCAGTGGGCTCGCCGCCGACCTCAAGATCAACTGGGTCTGGATGCCGCCGTGGGGACCGGACAAGATCACCGACGACGGACGCGAGCAGCTTCGGGCCCTCGGCTTCACCGTCTGACGGTCCATTCCGGCTGCCCCGTCACGCACCCTTCGCTTCGTCGGTCGACGGGGCAGCCTTCTTCGCTGCGGCCTTCTTGGCCGGAGCCTTCTTTGCCGGCGTCTTTCGCGCGGTGGTCTTCTTGGCAGCGGTCTTCTTGGCCGGTGTCTTCGACGACGAAGATTTCGACGATGATGTTGTCGACGAATCGGAACCCGACTTCGCGTTCTTTCCCGCGGCCTCGACGCTGCGCTGGAGGGCGGCGACCAGATCCACGACCTCCGCGTCCTCGCCGTCGTCCTGTGACTCGGCCTCGGTGTGGATGACCTTCTCGCCACCGTTCGCCAGTGTCTCGTCGATCAGTTTGCGCAGTTCGATCTGGTAATCGTCGGTGTACTCCGTCGGATCGAATTCCGAGGACATGCTCTCGACGAGCGACGTCGCCATCTTCACTTCTTGCGGGCGCGCCGACGGGGCGTCGTCGAGCGACGGGAATTCTGCGGCTCGTACCTCGTCCGGCCACAGCAGAGTCTGGATGACCAGCACGTTGTCACGGACTCTCAAGGCGGCCAGCCGCGTCTTCTGTCGCAGCGTGAAATGGACGAGCGCGGTGCGTTCGGTTTCTTCCAGCGTCTCTCGCAGCAGTACGTACGCCTTGGGCGACGACGAGTCGGGCTCCAGGAAGTAACTCTTGTCGTAGAGGATCGGATCGATCTGCTCGGTCGGAACGAATTCGAGAACGGGGATCTCGTGCTTCTCGGCAGCGGGGAGTTTGTCGAAGTCGTCGTCGGTGAGGATCACGCGCTCGCCGTCGGGCGAGTCGTACGCCTTGTCGATGTCGGCGAACTGGACCGATTTTCCGCATTCCTGGCAGATGCGGTCGTACTTGATTCGTCCGCCGTCCTTTGCGTGCACTTGATGAAACCGGATGTCGTGTTGCTCGGTGGCCGAGTAGACCTTCACCGGAACGTTGACGAGTCCGAAGGCGATCGAGCCTTTCCAAATGCTGCGCATGTGTTCATGATCGCCGACCGGGCGCCTGTGTGTCGACCGTTGCCGAGAAACTCAGCCGCGTCTCGGAGCGTGGACGACGGTGCGCGCGATGGCGAGCCTGGCCGAGACCGGAAGCGTAGGGAACATTCTCAGCATTGCGGTCATGGTCCCCATGGCGTCGTCGTGACCGGACAGGTAGGAGCGTTGCAGTTCGACCGGCAGCGAGAAGAAGCTGGCGAAGAACTGCGGAACCATCTCCGGCTCGAGGCTCAACGCAGTGCGCAGACCGAGATTGCGTAGCTTCTGCACCGTCCAGGTGTGGAGTGCACGTCGGCTCCCCGGCTTGCCGGTGCGAAGTCCGTCGACCAGGTGATCGGCAGACGCCAACGACGCGGCGACGCTGTATCCCGTCGCCGGATGCATCAGATTCGACCGCGACCCGAACAGGACGGGCCCGCTTCGTGGGGTGTGCAGCCGCGAGCGCGGCGGAGGTTCGACCGAAAAGCGCACCCGCTCGACGTCCTCGGTCCCGGTCGGCACGAGATCGCGTCGGGCGAGACGATGATGCAGACGAGTCCGGAGTACATCGAGGTGGAGGGCAGGCCTGCCGACCAGGCACGTTTCTTCGAGCAGAACGCGGTGGTCGTCGAGTGCGACGGCATAGAGAAAACTAGGAACTTCACCGGGTCGTACGCCGTTGTCGGTACGCCAATCCATGAACCAGGCGTCGGAGCCTTCCAGAATGGGCTCGGCGCGTTCCCGCTCGACGACGATTCCGTATGCGGTCTGTTGCGCCAGATCACGCGAGTCGAGCGTTCCTCGCGCATCGACGACGTGGCGAGCCGTGACAACCGTCCCGTCGACGGTGGTGACGCGGGTGCCGGTGACGTCGACTGCGGTGCCCGCGTGCACTCGTACGAGGTCGAGGGACAGCGAGGCTTGCAGGGCATGGGTGTCGAGCACGCAGTACGTCCGGTCGATGACGCGATGCCGATCGGTCCACACTGCGGGCCTGCGTGCAGTCGAGGCGATTGCGGACTCCGAGAGCCATGACGGCAATTCGTCCGCCCATGCCGAGTAGGTCGGCGTCCAGGTTCGGGACGGGTGCGGATCGAGCGCGAGAACGTCCATACCCGCGGCCGCGCAGCGGTGGGCGATCGCGCGACCTGCCGGTCCCAGCCCGACCACGGCGACGTCGGCCGACAGGTCGCTCACATTCCGCCGGTGGCGAGCAGGCCACCGTCGACGCGCACCGTCTCGCCGGTGATCCACGAGGACGCGTCCGAGACCAGGAACGCGACGAGCGATGCCACGTCCTCGGGGGTACCGAGTCGCTTCATCGGGTAGCCGGCCGCTGCTGCTTCTTCACCGCCGGCGAACAACGCCTCGGCGAACTTGGTCTTCACCACGCCCGGCGCTACCGCGTTGACGCGGATCTTCGGACCGAGCTGCCATGCCAGCTCCTCGGTGAGCCGAATCAACGCAGCTTTGGATGCGCCGTACGCGGCAATGACTCCGGTGGAGCGGATGCCTGCGACGCTGGCGATGTTGACGACCGCACCGCCGTGTTCTCCCATCCACGCATGGAATGCGTTCTGCACGAAACCGAGTGTGCCGACGACGTTGGTGTCGAAGATCTTGCTGACACCGACGAGGTCGGCATCCATCAGCGAGCCGTAGACGGGGTTGATACCGGTGTTGTTGACCAGGATGTCCAGCGAACCGAAGGTCTCGACGGTGCGGTCCACTGCGGTGCGCCGGTGTTCCGGGTCGCCCGCGTTACCGTCCAGCGCGAGTACGGAGTCGCCGAGTTCCGCCGCGACGGCCAGCAACGGTTCCCGCTTACGCGCAGTGATGGCCACGTTGGCACCGCGCGCGAGCAGTTCTGCGGCGATCGCGCGGCCGATGCCTCGACTACCCCCGGTGACCAGTGCGGTCCGTCCGGTGAGGTCGAGGGGCAGGGCTGGGCGGGCAGTGGCCGTTTCGGTGACGTCGGTCATCGCTCAGACGTTACCGGGGTCACCTGCGTTCCTGGGTGGAGGCACGTGAATGCTGAGCTAAAATGGGGGTTAGCTGTGCCGACCTACGGCGCTTTCATTGCTCGCTCGTCGGTCGACGAGCACTCATCTTGTTCGGCAATCGCTAGGAGCTCACGCGTGATCACCGCCACCGACCTCGAAGTTCGTGCCGGTGTGCGGACCCTTCTGTCCACCGAGGGGCCCGCGCTCCGCGTGCAGGCAGGTGACCGCATCGGGCTGGTCGGCCGCAACGGTGCCGGAAAAACCACCACGCTGCGCATCCTGGCGGGCGAGGGCGAACCGTATGCCGGCGAGGTTGTACGCACCGGAGATCTCGGCTACCTCCCGCAGGATCCCAAAGAGGGCGACCTGGACGTGCTGGCCAAGGACCGGGTGCTGTCGGCCCGCGGGCTGGACACCCTCCTGCACAGTATGGAGAAGCAGCAGGCTCTGATGGCCGAGGTTGCCGACGAGACATTGCTCGACAAAGCCGTCCGTAAGTACGGCGAGCTGGAAGAGCGGTTCGCGTCCCTCGGCGGCTACGAAGCCGAAAGCGAAGCGGCTCGCATCTGCAACAGCCTCGGCTTGGCCGACCGCATTCTCGGTCAACCGCTGCGAACCCTGTCCGGTGGTCAACGTCGACGCGTCGAACTCGCTCGCATTCTGTTCGCCGCGTCCGACGGCAGTGGCGGACGCTCGAACACCACATTGCTGCTCGACGAGCCCACCAACCACCTCGACGCCGATTCCATCACCTGGTTGCGCAGTTTCCTGCAGAACCACGAGGGCGGACTCATCGTGATCAGTCACGATGTCGAACTGCTCGGTGATGTCGTGAACAGGGTGTGGTTCCTCGATGCCGTGCGCGGTGAGGCCGACATCTACAACATGAACTGGAAGAAGTACCTCGACGCACGCGCCACGGACGAGCAACGGCGCCGTCGCGAACGCGCGAACGCGGAGAAGAGGGCGGGTGCGCTGCGCGTCCAGGCCGCCAAGATGGGTGCCAAGGCAACCAAAGCCGTTGCGGCACAGAACATGGCGAAGCGCGCAGACAAGCTGATGGCCAACCTCGATGCGGAGCGCGTATCCGACAAGGTTGCGCACATTCGCTTCCCTGAGCCTGCTCCCTGCGGCAAGACACCGTTGATGGCCAAGAACCTGACCAAGATGTACGGGTCGCTCGAGATCTTCGCCGGCGTCGATCTGGCGATCGACCGGGGGAGCCGCGTGGTGGTGCTCGGGCTCAACGGTGCTGGCAAGACGACACTGCTGCGCATTCTGGCCGGAACCGAGAAGGCAGACACCGGCGAGATCGAACCCGGCCACGGCATGCGCGTGGGTTACTTCGCCCAGGAGCACGACACCCTCGACGACATGGCGTCGGTGTGGGAGAACATCCGGCATGCGGCACCCGACACCGGCGAGCAGGAGCTCAGATCGCTACTCGGTGCCTTCATGTTCACCGGACCACAGCTCGAACAGCCCGCAGGAACGCTGTCCGGCGGTGAGAAGACGCGTCTGGCGCTGGCCGGACTGGTGTCTTCGGCTGCGAACGTTCTGCTGCTCGACGAACCGACCAACAACCTCGATCCGATCTCACGCGAGCAGGTTCTCGACGCACTGCGCAGTTACAAGGGTGCTGTCGTTCTGGTGACTCACGATCCGGGTGCCGCCGAGGCGCTCTCACCAGAACGTGTCATCCTCCTTCCCGACGGCACCGAGGACCACTGGTCGCAGGACTACCTGGAACTGATTCAGCTGGCCTGACCCGGGTCGCGCCTGCGTACCGATTCTTCCACCAGATCCAGAATGGCCGACAGGTTCGACCCGCCGTTGCCCGACGCGATTCTGGCGACCAGACCGTCGAGAACGAGGTCCAGGTAGTCGGCCAGAACATCGTTCGGCACGTCGTCCCGAAGTTTCCCTGCCGTCTTCTGGCGCTCGAGTCGGCCGAGCGTCGCATCGGTCAGTTCGGCCGAACGCTCGGCCCAGCTGGTTCGGAAGTCGGCGTCGGTTCGTAGTCGTCGGGTGATCTCGAGCCGCGTTCCCAGCCACTCGAACTGCTCGGGCTGGGCCAGCATGTCTCGCATCACCTGAACCAGACCCTGCGTCGCCGCGACTTCGGCCATACGCCGGGCGTCCTCCTGCGCCAACGCGAGGAAGAGACCGTCCTTGTCCTTGAAGTGGTGGAAGATGGCTCCGCGGGAGAGGCCTGTCGCCTCCTCGAGGCGTCGCACGGTGGCACCCTCGTAGCCGAACTCTCCGAAGCATTTACGCGCACCGTCGAGAATTTCGCTGCGGCGGGCCGCCAGGTGGTCTTCACTGACCTTGGGCACGTGTGAAACTCCTACTTTCCGATGAAGGGGCCCGTACCGATACGGCGATGGGCCCGAAACACGTATCGAGTTCCGGGCCCATCGCTGTGCGTGGCGTTTGTCTACAGTGCCGTGTGACTAGCCTCTGATCATGTTGCGCAGGACGTACTGCAGGATTCCGCCGTTGCGGTAGTAGTCCGCTTCACCGGGGGTATCGATACGGACCACGGCGTCGAACTCGACCTTGGTTCCGTCTTCCTTGGTCGCGGTCACCGCCATCGTCTTCGGGGTGGTGCCCTCGTTCAGCTTCTCGACGCCGATGATGTCGAACGTCTCGGTGCCGTCGAGCTTGAGCGACGCGGCGCTCTCGCCTGCCGGGAACTGCAGCGGAACGACGCCCATGCCGATGAGGTTGGAGCGGTGGATGCGCTCGAACGACTCGGTGATGACCGCCTTGACGCCCAGGAGCGAGGTGCCCTTGGCCGCCCAGTCACGGGAGCTTCCGGAGCCGTACTCCTTGCCGCCAAGCACGACCAGCGGGATGCCGGCCTTCTGGTAGTTCTGCGACGCATCGTAGATGAACGACTGCGGGCCACCGTCCTGGGTGAAGTCGCGGGTGTAGCCACCCGAGACGTCGTCGAGCAGCTGGTTCTTCAGACGGATGTTCGCGAACGTTCCGCGAATCATGACCTCGTGGTTGCCACGACGCGATCCGAGCGAGTTGTAATCCTTGCGCTCCACGCCGTGCGAATCGAGGTACTGAGCGGCAGGCGTACCGGCCTTGATGGGTCCTGCCGGGCTGATGTGGTCGGTGGTGACCGAATCGCCGAGCAGGGCCAGCACGCGGGCACCCTTGATGTCCTCGACCGGAGCCGGGTCCATCGTCATACCGTCGAAGTACGGAGGCTTACGCACGTACGTCGAGTTGGGATCCCACTCGAACGTGTCGCCCTCGGGGGTCGACAGGTTCTGCCAGCGGCTGTCACCGGCGAAGATCGTCTCGTAGGACTTGCTGAACATGTCCCGGCTGATCGAGGACTTGATCGTGTCCTCGATCTCCTGCGACGACGGCCAGATGTCCTTGAGGTACACCGGGTTGCCCTCGTGGTCGTTACCGAGCGCGTCGGTCTCGAAGTCGAAGTCCATCGTGCCCGCGAGGCCGTAAGCGATGACCAGCGGCGGAGAGGCCAGGTAGTTCATCTTGACGTCGGGGGAGATGCGACCCTCGAAGTTGCGGTTGCCCGACAACACGGCGGTCACCGAAAGATCGTTGTCGTTGATCGCCTTCGAGATCGGCTCGAGCAACGGGCCCGTGTTACCGATGCACGTGGTGCAGCCGTAGCCGCCCAGGAAGTAGCCGAGCTTCTCGAGGTACGGCCACAGGCCGGCCTTCTCGTAGTAGTCGGTCACGACCTGCGAACCGGGTGCCATGTTGGTCTTGACCCACGGCTTGGTGGACAGGCCCTTTTCGACGGCGTTCCGAGCGAGCAGTGCTGCGCCCAGCATGACCGACGGGTTGGAGGTGTTGGTGCAGGAGGTGATACCTGCCACCACGACGGCGCCATGGTCGAGAACGAACTCGCCTGCTTCGTCGGTGATGACACGAACCGGCTTGCTCGGGCGACCTTCGGAGCCGTATGCGGCGGACCGCACGTCGACTGCATCGTCTTCTGCGAAGCTCAGCGACGCGGGATCGCTGGCCGGGAACGACTCGTTGAGGGCCTCGTCCAGCTTGCTGTCACCCTCGTGCGCCGGGTGGTTCTCCTCCACGTAGTTGTGGATGTCCTTGCGGAACGCAACCTTGGACTCGGACAACAGGATTCGGTCCTGCGGGCGCTTCGGGCCTGCGATGGACGGGACGACCGTGTTGAGGTCGAGCTCGATGTACTCGGAGTACACGGCTTCGTTCTTCGGGTCGTGCCACATGCCCTGTTCCTTGGCGTACGCCTCGACGAGAGCGAGCTGCTCGTCGCTGCGGCCGGTGAGGCGCAGGTAGTTGATCGTCTCTTCGTCGATCGGGAAAATGGCTGCGGTGGAGCCGAATTCGGGGCTCATGTTGCCGAGGGTGGCGCGGTTGGCGAGGGGAACCTCGGCCACACCTTCGCCGTAGAACTCGACGAACTTTCCGACGACGCCGTGCTTGCGCAGCATCTCGGTGGCGGTCAGAACGACGTCGGTGGCCGTGACTCCCGGCTGGATCTCGCCCGAGAGCTTGAAGCCGACTACACGCGGGATCAGCATCGACACGGGCTGGCCGAGCATGGCAGCTTCGGCTTCGATTCCGCCGACGCCCCAGCCGAGCACGCCGAGGCCGTTGACCATCGTCGTGTGCGAGTCGGTTCCGACGCAGGTGTCGGGGTACGCCTGACCCTTGCGGGTCATGACGGTCGGTGCGAGGTACTCGATGTTGACCTGGTGCACGATGCCCATGCCGGGCGGGACGACCTTGAAGTCGTCGAAGGCGCCCTGGCCCCAACGCAGGAACTGGTAACGCTCGCCGTTGCGCTCGTACTCGAGGTCGACGTTGCGCTCGAGTGCATCGGCGCGGCCGAACACGTCGAGGATGACCGAGTGGTCGATGACCATGTCGGCGGGGGAGAGGGGGTTGACCTTGTTGGGGTCGCCGCCGAGGGTGGTCACGGCCTCACGCATGGTGGCGAGGTCCACGACACACGGAACGCCGGTGAAGTCCTGCATGATGACTCGTGCAGGGGTGAACTGGATTTCGATACTCGGGTCGGCCGAGGGATCCCACGACGCGATCGAGCGAATATGGTCGGCGGTGATGTTGGCACCGTCCTCGGTGCGAAGGAGGTTCTCCGCGAGGACCTTCAGTGCATAGGGCAGTTTCTCGGCACCGGGCAAGGCCGACAGCCGAAAGATCTCGTACGAGTTCTCTCCGACTTCGAGGGTGCCCTTTGCACCGAATGAATTGTTACTTGCGGTCACTTCAGCTCCACTCGTCTATGAGGCACACCGCCGACGGGGCTGTGTCGACGGTTGAAGCGAGGCGCTGACCGTGTGTCTCGGCATGGCATCCGGCGTGCGGATTGCTTGCGGACCCTCGGGCAGTGTCTCGATGGAAGTCTAACAGTACGCTTGTCCTGTGAAAACGTGCGGGTCCGTTTCGCGGTGGACACCTAGAGAACGACCCACGTCACAATCCTCACGTAGTGCTTCGTGCGACGCAATGAAGGGCGGCCTCAGTTGCCGCGTCGGGCATACCTGCCTCCCGAGAATCGACGGCACCGTGACGTAGGGTTCCACGCGACTGGTTCCTACCGACTGGACGAGAGATGACTGAGCCGATCCACGTTGTTTCCCCACTTGCCACCGATATCCCGGCAGGTCTGGACGTCGACAGCATCGTCGCCACGGTCCGCGAGTCAGGAGTCAGTGCTCCTGCGGCAGAGCAGGACGGACTGACTGCCGCCGTGAACCGAGCCGAGGACCACGGAATCGATCTGAGCATCGTGATCGTCCCCGACGAACCGCGTCACGATTCGCAGCTACGCGACCTCGCCACTGCGGTCGGTGCCCGCGAGGGCGGAACGGTGTTGGTGCTGAGCCCGGGGCAGGTCGGAACGTTCAGCGACTCGATCAGCCGAGTGACACTCGAAGCCGGTCAGGATCGCACGTACACCGGAAATCACGTCGTCGCCGCCGACAACTTCGTCGACACACTCGTCGAGGACCAGACTCCGTGGGGCTTGCTGACGGGTGGGTTGGTGGTGATCGTCGCCGCGGTGGCCGCGTTGACAGCCGCTGTGAAGGTCCGGCGATACCGCGCGCGGTCGGCCACTGCCGACCCGCACGAAGCGCAGCCCGTCGAGCGCTGACGTAGCGCGCACATTCGTCATTCGACCGACCGACATCGACGCGCGATTACGCCACCGGACGTCGGTCCGGAAAAAGTCCGAAAAATTGTTTCGGGCAAACACCGAGTTCACGGCATTATGCCTGGTGGAATTACAAATGTGTCATTTGTGACTGGAGTTTCTTTAGTGTGCGAAGTGTCGTACGGTGCCATTGGCACTGCTGGGGAAGGAGTGTCGCAGAAGGCAGGTGTCGTCCGTGGGGAACTCGGGAGGCCACTGCTTCGGGTGTGACTGACGTGGTTCGCACCTGTCGTGTCGCTGCGCGCCACTTTCCCGCCCGGCGAACATGTTCACCGTCACCTGCGATCGGGGTGGGAACGGGGAACGCCTCGACGGCACGACGGTCCTCTCGGGACCCGAGTGAATGCCGGACCCGAGGGAGACATTTGTGAGCCGACGTCCAGTTCGCGGCACGCGCCGCAGAGCGCTCGTCCGTACCCGATTCGTACTGGCTGGTGCCGGTCTGGTTCTCGCGCTGACCGCGACCATGCCCGGAGTCGCCGCAGCGGTACCGCCGCCCCCGCCCAACCCGTCCGATACCGACATCGCCGCGGCCGGCAGCGCCGTCGACTCACGCCTGGGGCAGGTCGGACAGCTGATCGACGCGATCGCATCCGCCAACCAACAACTCGCACAGCTCGACGACGAGGTCGCCGTGAAGCGAGAAGGCGTCAACAAAGCTCTGGTCGACCTGCAGAACGCCCGGGACGCCGCAGACGTGGCCGCCGCAGTCGTGGGAGCAGCGCAGCAGGCGCTCGCCGATGCAGGCACGCAGATTCAGGCAGCCCAGCGCAAGTTCGACGAATTCGCCAAATCGAGCTACACCCAGGGCTCGGGCGTCGCCTCGATGGCGTCGTTCCTCGGTTCGAGCGGACCGGACGACGTTCTCGACCGCGCCCAGGTTCTGAAGGTGCTGTCCAACAGCCAGAATGCCGTTCTCGACAGCCTCCAGCGAGCCCGGACCGAGCAGGCGAACCGGGACTCGGCCGCCCGCGAATCCAAGCAGCAGGCGGACGCGGCAGCGTCCGAAGCCGAATCGAAGAAAGCCGAGGCCGAGCAGGCCATCGCTGCAGCGCAGGCGGCGTTGCAAGCCGAGGCCGATCAGAAAGCCGCCATCGAGTCCCAGCGAGACGCCGCTCAGACCGAGCTCGACGCAGCCCGAAGCAATGTGGCCGGCCTCCAGGGTCAACGAGCCGCATACAGCGACTGGGAGGCGCAGAAGGCAGCAGAGGACGCAGCAGTAGCAGCAGCCGCAGCTGCCGCTCGTGAGGCCGCGGTTCAGGCGGCGGCCCGGGTGTCGGCCAACCTGGCCGCACAACAGCGAGCCGCTGCGATCGCCGAGGGCCAACGCTCGCACGTCGATGTCGACGAGGACTCGAGTTCGTCCACCGACTCCGACAGTTCGAGCGGAACCACGACTCCGACCCAGCCCACACCCAGCAAGCCCGCTCCCAGCAAACCCAAGCCCTCGACCACACCGTCGGTCACCGGCAGTGCCGCCGTGGAGTTGGCGATCGACCGCGGGATGAGCCAGCTCGGTGTTCCGTATTCCTGGGGCGGCGGCGACGAGAACGGGCCGACCAAGGGAATCCGAGACGGCGGAGTCGCAGACAGTTACGGCGACTACAACAAGGTCGGCTTCGACTGCTCCGGCCTCATGATCTACGCATTCGCAGGTCTGGGTATCTCTCTGCCCCACTACACCGGCTACCAGTACACGGCAGGCAAGCAGGTTCCGTCGTCGCAGATGAAGCGTGGCGACATGATCTTCTACGGACCGAACGCCAGTCAGCACGTCGCGCTCTACCTCGGCGACGGGAAGATGCTCGAGGCTCCGCAATCCGGATCGGTGGTCAAGGTCTCCGACGTCAGATACAGCGGTATGACGCCGTACGCCGTGCGCATGGTGTCCTGAGCTCGCTGTCGCTCCCGAGGTCGCTGTTCGGTACTTCTGTGTCGTTCCGCAGGCTCCACTCCGGCGCGCGGGTCAGGGGTGGGTTTCGGCGCGCGCGAGCATCACCTGGAATAGTTGATCTCGGCGGTATGGAACGTGCCCGACGATGATCGACTGAAAGCGGTGAATTCTTGGTGACATCACGTGACGGCCGGATTTCGAACGACGAGGAGCCGACACAGATCGGGTCTTCGAGTCCGAATCCGCAGGGTGGGGAGCCGGAGCGGGTGGACAGTCCCGATCTCGCCGACGACGTTCGGCTTCTCGAGAAGGCCGTGTACGAGGTCAAAAGGGTGATCGTCGGTCAGGATCGTCTGGTCGAGCGCATTCTGGTCGGCTTGTTGGCCCGTGGGCACGTGCTGCTGGAAGGCGTTCCCGGCGTGGCGAAGACCCTCGCAGTGGAGACGTTCGCCCGCGTTGTCGGTGGCTCGTTCTCCCGCGTCCAGTTCACCCCGGACCTGGTACCCACCGACCTGGTCGGAACCCGCATCTACCGTCAGGGCCGCGAAGAGTTCGACACCGAACTCGGCCCGGTCGTCGCGAACTTCGTCCTTGCCGACGAGATCAACCGAGCACCGGCGAAGGTCCAGTCGGCGCTGCTCGAAGTCATGGCCGAACGGCACGTGACCATCGGGGGCAAGACGTTCCCCATGCCCGATCCTTTCCTGGTGATGGCGACGCAGAACCCCATCGAGAACGAAGGCGTGTACCCGCTCCCGGAAGCCCAGCGCGACCGCTTCCTGTTCAAGATCGTCGTCGACTATCCGACGGTGGAAGAAGAACGCGAGATCGTCTACCGCATGGGGATCAAGGCCCCCGAGCCCAAGCAGATACTCGACCCTGTCGAGTTGGTCCGTCTGCAGAACCTGGCCAGTTCGGTGTTCGTGCACCACGCGCTCGTCGACTACGTGGTTCGGGTCATCGCCGCCACCCGCACGCCCGAACAGTTCGGGTTGGACGATGTCGGCAGCTGGATCGCATACGGGGCCTCCCCGCGTGCCACCCTCGGCATCATCGCTGCGTCCCGCGCCCTCGCCCTGCTGCGAGGCCGCGACTACGTCGTTCCTCAGGACGTGCTCGAGGTGATTCCCGACGTGCTCCGGCATCGGCTGGTGCTCTCCTACGATGCCCTCGCCGACGAAGTGACGCCCGAGACCGTGATCTCCCGCATTCTGCAGACCGTCGGACTACCGCAGGTGTCGCCGCAGGCGGTTCCGATGTCGCAGGACAACGGCACCGCACCCGGTCAGCCCTTCGGTGGTCAACAGGGCACACCACAGTTCCCGGGAGCGGGGCCGCAGTATCCGGCTCAGGGACCGTATCCGGCCCAGGGGCAGTACCCGGGGCAGGGACAGAATCCGGGGCAGGGACAGAGCCCGACCCAGGGGCAGTACCCGGGTCAGCCGCAGTTCCCCGGGCAAGGGCCCGGCTCGGCACCCCAGCCCGGACCCGAGCAGCGCCCACCGGGCGGTCCGGCCGGCGAACCCGCTCCGTCGCTGCACAAGCCGTCGGGTGATGCATCGTCGACCGGTTCGCCGGGTCAGTGAGCGCAGCCGACAGAGCCGGCCGAGGTGCGGTCTCACGGCCCCCGTCGTTTCGGTCCGGCGAACTGCGTGATCCGAAGCTGGCCGCTGCGCTGCGCACGCTCGAGATAACGGTACGTAGGCGTCTCGACGGCGTTCTGCACGGCGACCACCTCGGCCTGATACCCGGCCCGGGATCCGAACCGGGGGACGCGCGCGAGTATCAGCCCGGTGACGACGTTCGGCAGATGGACTGGTCGGTCACTGCCCGGACGACACACCCACACGTGCGGCAGTCTGTGGCCGATCGCGAACTGGAAACGTGGCTTGTCGTCGATCTGTCGGCCAGCCTCGACTTCGGAACCGCGGGGTGCGAGAAGCGCGATCTCGCGGTCGCGGCCTCGGCCGCCATCACCCACCTGACCGGCGGCGGTGGTAATCGCATCGGAGCTGTCGTGGCCACCGGCGCGACGACGACGCGAATCCCAGCGCGCGGTGGGCGGGTGCACAGCCAGTCGATGCTGCGGAAGATCGCTACGACACCGTCCGCCGCGGACGGCGTCCGAGGAGATCTTCGCGACGCCGTCGAGGCGCTGCGGCGTCCCGAACGCCGTCGCGGTCTCGCCGTGGTGATCAGCGACTTCCTCGGCCCGATCGACTGGGAGCGATCACTGCGGGCGATCTCTGCCAGACACGACGTACTGGCCGTCGAGGTACTCGATCCGCGAGACCTCGAACTTCCGGATGTGGGAGACGTGGTTCTGCACGACCCGGAGTCCGGCCGCACTCGGGAGTTCGCCGCGACGCCCAGGCTCCGCGCCGACTTCGCGCGAGCAGCCGCAGCACACCGCGACGACGTGGAGAAAGCGTTGCGCCGATGCGGGGCACCGCGTTTGACTCTGCGCACCGACGGTGACTGGATCGCCGATGTCGTCCGCTTCGTCACTGCTCGCAGGCACACCATCGGCTCCGGTTTCACCAATACCGCGAGGGCAGGTTCGCGATGAGCCTCACCGATTTCTCTGCGCCGTGGTGGCTTGCGTTTCTCGTCGTCGTCCTCGCCCTGACGGCGGGGTACGTCTGGATTCAACGCCGCAAGCAGAAGCACGTGCTGCGTTTCTCCAACATGGAGTTGCTCGAGTCGGTCGCGCCGAACCGGCCCAATCGTCTGCGTCATCTCCCGACCGCACTGGTACTGGTCGGGCTGATGTTCCTGACCGTCGCGTTGGCCGGCCCCACTGCCGATCAACGTGTTCCACGCAACCGCGCGACGGTCATGCTCGTCATCGATGTGTCGCTGTCCATGGAAGCGACGGACGTCGAACCCACTCGGCTGGCTGCGGCCCAAGAAGCAGCGAAGTCGTTCGCCGATGGCCTCACACCCGGCATCAACCTCGGTCTCGTCGCATTCGCCGGCACTGCCTCGGTATTGGTCTCACCCACGGCCAACCGCGACGCCACCAAGTCGGCAATCGACAAACTGCAGCTCAGCGAGCGTACGGCCACCGGTGAAGCAATCTTCACCTCGCTGCAGTCGATCGACACTCTCGGCGCGATCCTCGGGGGTGGCGACGCGGCACCGCCGGCCCGCATCGTGCTGCTCTCCGACGGTAAGCAAACCGTTCCCCAGAACCTCGACGATCCACGAGGCGGCTACACCGCAGCGCGCGCAGCCAAGGACAAGGGAGTGCCGATCTCGACGATCTCGTTCGGCACCAGCTACGGGTCGGTCGAGATCGAAGACGAAGGTGGAGGCGGGGTCGAGCGCGTGCCCGTTCCGGTCGACGACCCGTCGTTGCGCGAGATCGCGACTCTGTCCGGGGGAAGTTTCTTCACGGCCTCCTCGCTCGAGGGCCTCCGAGACGTCTACGACACCCTGGAGGAGCAAATCGGCTTCGAGATCACCCGCGGGGACGCATCGCGACCCTGGTTGATCCTCGGTGTCCTGTGCATCTCGGCCGGGCTCGGTTCGGCGTTGGTGATGCGGCAACGATTGCCGTGATCGCTGTTATTACTCACCAGTAAGTTTCGCTTTGTCATTCCAGGACGAACAGATAGGTTGCTAGGCATGTCCACACCTGACTTCATCGCGCGATCGGTACTCGTCACCGGAGGTAACCGGGGTATCGGTCTGGCCATCGCCCAACGGCTCAGTGCCGACGGACACAAGGTGGCCGTCACCCACCGCGGATCCGGGGCTCCCGACGGATTGCTCGGGGTCGTCTGCGACGTCACCGACTCCGATTCGGTCGACGCGGCCTTCAAGGAGGTCGAGGAGAAGCACGGACCCGTCGAGGTACTCGTCGCCAACGCGGGCATCACCGACGACACCCTGCTGATGCGTATGACCGAGGAGCAGTTCCAGCGGGTCATCGATGCGAACCTGACCGGAGCCTTCCGAGTCGCCAAACGCGCCAACCGGGCCATGCTGCGCGCGCGCTGGGGTCGGATGATCTTCCTCAGTTCCGTTGTCGCGATGGCCGGCGGGCCGGGGCAGATCAATTACGCGGCGTCCAAGGCCGGAGTCATCGGCATGGCCCGGTCGATCACGAGGGAGTTGGGTTCGCGGTCCATCACGGCGAACGTCGTCTCACCGGGATTCATCGAAACCGACATGACCGCAGAGTTGTCGGACGACTTGCGCGGCAAGGCGAAGGAATACATTCCACTTCAGCGTCTCGGTCAGCCCGAGGACGTTGCAGCAGTCGTGAGTTTCCTTGCGGGTCCGGACTCGTCGTACGTGTCCGGTGCTGTCATTCCCGTCGACGGCGGCATGGGCATGGGGCACTGAGAAACCCTCTCGCACAACGATTTCGATAGATATTCACCTCCGAATTAAGGACGCAGCATTATGGGCGGATTGCTCGAAGGCAAGACCATTCTCATCACCGGCATCATCACCGACGCGTCGATCGCGTTCCACGCCGCGGCCATGGCGCAGGAGCAGGGTGCCAAGGTGATCATCACCGGGTTCGATCGGCTGCGGCTCATCGACCGCATCGCGCAGCGGCTGCCCAAGGAGGTGCCCCCGGCGATCGAGCTCGACGCCACCAACGAAGAGCACCTCGCCGCGCTGGCGGACCGAATTCGTGAAGTAGCGCCGGAGGGTATCGACGGAGTTCTGCACTCCATCGCATTCGCACCTCGCACCCTGATGGGCCCGGACGCCAAGCCGTTCCTCGACGGCCCCGGCCCCGACGCGGCGAGGGCATTCGAGATCTCGGCGTGGAGCTACGCATCTCTCGCGCGTGCCGTGCTCCCGGTCATGAACGAGGGTGGCTCGATCGTCGGAATGGACTTCGATCCGCGGACGTCGATGCCGTACTACAACTGGATGGGCGTAGCCAAGGCTGCTCTCGAGTCGGTGAATCGTTACGTGGCACGGGAAGTGGGCGCAGCCAAGCGTATCCGCTCCAATCTCGTTGCAGCAGGACCGATCAGGACTCTTGCCGCCAAGGCGATTGCGGGCACCGCGACCGGCGATGCGGCCAAGATGGACCAGCTGAACGTGTACTGGGACGGCGCCGCTCCCATCGGATGGGACGTCAACGATCCGACCGTCGTCGCCAAGTCGATCGTCGCGTTGCTGTCGGATTGGCTGCCCGGAACCACCGGGTCGATCGTGTACGTCGACGGCGGAGCGAGCCACAACACGTACCTGCCCGAAAACATGTGACACGTCGGTGAGTGGAGTCCGACGTGGGCTCGCTCACCGTAGGTTTCGTCGACCGATTGCGCCCCTGCCGCAGCCCTGCTGCGACAGGGGCACAATGGATTCATGACCACCCCTGGAGATTTCGACGCACTGTTGGTGCTCTCGTTCGGCGGACCGGAAAAGCCCGCCGACGTTCGCCCGTTTCTCGAGAACGTCACTCGCGGACGTGGTGTGCCGCCCGAGCGTCTCGACGCCGTCGTCGAGCACTACATGCACTTCGGTGGCGTGTCACCGATCAACGAACTCAATCGCGACATCATCGCCGCGCTGCAGGCCGAGTTCGATTCGGCCGGAATCGAATTGCCGATCTACTTCGGTAATCGCAATTGGCATCCGATGGTCGAGGACACCGTTGCGACGATGAAGGCGGACGGCGTCCGCTCCGCGCTCGTCTTCCCGACTTCCGCGTGGGGCGGGTATTCCGGGTGCAGGCAGTACCACGAGGACATCGCCAGGGCCCGTGCATCGGTGGGGGACGACGCCCCGCATTTGCTCAAGATCCGTCAGTACTACGACCACCCGTTGATGGTCGAGGCGTTCGCCGAGGCCGTCGATGCCGCGCGCAGGTCTCTGCCGGAGGAGCATCGGGCAGGAGCGCGGCTGGTGTTCACCGCGCATTCCATTCCGTCGGCAGCCGACGCCAATGCAGGCCCACCCGCGGATGGTGGCCACCTGTACAGCCGGCAGGTTGCGGAGGCGTCGCGCCTGGTGGCGGCCGCATCCGGCAGCACCGAATACGATCTGGTGTGGCAGTCTCGTTCCGGACCACCGCAGGTTCCGTGGCTCGACCCCGACATCTGCGATCATCTCGAAGCGCTGTCCGAGAAGTCCGTCGACGCGGTGATCGTGTGCCCGATCGGTTTCGTGTCCGACCACCTCGAAGTGGTGTGGGATCTGGACACCGAAGCCGAGGAGAAGGCCCGTGAACTCGGGATGGCGTTCGCTCGCGCGGGTACGCCCGGTTCCGATGCTCGATTCCCGAAGATGATCAGGGAGCTGGTGGACGAGTATCGCGTCGGCGGGACGTGCCGAGGACTCGGCAGCGTTCCCGGCTACGGATCCACCCTCGACGGCAATCGATGTGCCGTCGGATGTTGCGAGCAGCCGACGCGTCCGTCACGGCCTGCGACGGCACCTGCCTGACTGGCGGCTCCTGCCTGACGGGTGGCTTCTTGCCTGTCTCGCGACCCAGCCCCGACAGGACCGCTACGTGTCGGTCCTGTCGGTCATCGGGCCGACTGCATCGAGGCACCGATGCTCGTCGCCACGGCGATGGTCCGGGCCGTGCGCACGGCGGCCCACAGCGGCCGGACGAGTTCTTCTCGGGCGGCCGCTGCGGCGGCAGTCGGTGCCTCCGACGGAGCCGATCCGGCGGCGACGGTGAGGATGGCCGCAACCCGATCGGCCGATTCGAGCACTCGGAAGGCGCGTTCGGACATCTCGGGGGGATAGCGGTGCCGTGCAGCGTCGGCGATCAGCTCGGCGATGCGAGTGCGCGGGTCGGCCTCGAGAGTGCGGGTGGGGAGCGATTGCATCTGTGCGAGTGCATCCGCCGCGCCGCGCACGGCCTCGCGCATCTCGTACTCGGCCTCACCGAGACCTCGATCTCGGTGGGCGTGAGAGGGAACGTCGATCGAATACACGGTCCAGCGCAGCACGTCGGGGCCCTCGACGACGGGTACCACCCCGATTCCGGCGGAGCCCGGGGTACCGATCATCACCGCCTGCTCGGCACCGATCGCTGCACGAGAGAATTCTGTCCGAGCCGGCAGTTCGGCCACTGCGCCCGCTGCGGGCAGCACCAGACGTATCCGTTCCTCCCCGGCTGCGGGTGAGGGTCCTGCGTTCGCGGCGGTTCGGACCGCGGCGAGCGCCCCGGCGATGCCCTCTGCGTAGCCCGGAAATCGAAGCCCGTACGTCGTTGCTGCCTCGTCGTCACCGGCACCGACCAGATGCATCGGTGCCCACTCGGACATCGCGTCGATGACGTCGTCCGGCGAACCGACACCGGCCAGCCAGGAACCGGCCCACAGGGCAAGACTTGCACTCGGAGAACACACGACTCACGAGCATAGGTCGGCGTGGCGAACCGTGCTCGGGACGCCGGTATCGCTAGCGTTGGTCGCCGTGAACGACATGTACGGCGGAGACATTCTCAAAGGGCACAGTCGCATGCGGAAGGTCCCGGCACCGGAGGTGCCGGCCGAGCGCGGCATGGTGGTCGAGGACGCAGGTTCGGGTTATTGCGGTGCTGTGGTCGGCTTCGAGCGCACATACGACGGAGATTTCGTCCGACTCGAGGACGGTGCCCGAACGACGCGACTGTTCGCCCTGCGCGAGGCCGCATTTCTGATCGACGGCCGCCGGGTGACGCTGGTTCGCCCGAAGCCCGCGACCGCGGCGAAACCGACCAGATCGGCGTCCGGATCCACCAAGGTCGAGGGCCTGCGAGCCCGGACGGCTCGTGCCAGCCGTATCTGGGTCGAGGGTGTGCACGACGCGGCCCTGGTGGAAAGCGTGTGGGGACACGACCTTCGAGTGGAGGGCGTGGTCGTCGAACATCTCGAGGGCCTGGACAACTTGGGGGAGCGGTTGGCCGATTTCGGCCCCGGCCCGGGCCGTCGCGTCGGGGTCCTGGTCGACCACCTGGTGACCGGATCCAAGGAATCGAAGATGACCAGATCGCTGGGCGAACACGTTCTCGTCACCGGTCATCCGTTCATCGACGTGTGGGAGGCCGTCAAGCCGTCGGCGGTCGGCATTGCGGCGTGGCCGAAGATTCCGCGCGGCCAGGACTGGAAGACCGGAATCTGTCGAGAGCTGGGCTGGGGAACTCCGCAGGAAGGATGGCGGCGGGTGTACTCGTCGGTGTCGAGCTTCCGAGATCTGGAGGCTCCACTGATCGGTGCCGTCGAACAGTTGGTCGATTTCGTCACCGAGTAGCTGTTACGACCAGCTGATCCGTCGGCGGATGTCCGATTCGTGCCAGGATGGAGCTTGTGGCAGCGATCTTGTGGCTCATAGCGGCGGTTGTGCTTGCCGGTGCCGAAGCACTGACGGGGGACTTCTTCCTACTGATGATCGCCGGCGGTGCGCTCGGTACCGCCGGGGTGTCGGCGTTGACCGACTTCCCGGTATGGGCCGACGCAATCGTTTTCGGCGTGTTGTCGTTGGCGTTGGTTCTGGGTCTGCGTCCGATCTTGTTGCGGCGCTTCGCACATCCGCCGGACACCCCGATGGGGGTTGCCGCTCTCACCGGTAAGAGTGCAGTCGTGCTCGAACAGGTCACTGCGCACGAAGGCCAGATCAAACTCGGTGGCGAGGTGTGGACCGCGCGTCCGTTGGACGAGACAGAGGTCTACGCCCCCGGTACCACCGTGACCGTGATGGAAATCGACGGTGCCACCGCCGTCGTATGGAAGGGACCGTAAAGCCAGTGGAAGCACTCATAGCACTGGCCGTCATCGTTGCGTTCGTCGCCGTGTTGATGGCCAAGTCCATCTCGATCGTCCCGCAAGCCGAGGCAGCAGTGATCGAAAGACTCGGTCGGTACACGCGTACCGTGTCCGGTCAGCTCACGTTCCTCGTCCCGTTCGTCGATCGCATCCGTGCGAAAGTCGATCTGCGAGAACGGGTCGTCTCGTTCCCGCCGCAGCCGGTCATCACCAAGGACAACCTGACGGTGTCGATCGACACCGTCGTCTATTTTCAGGTGACCAATCCGCAGTCGGCCGTGTACGAGATCAACAACTACATCGTCGGTGTCGAGCAGTTGACCACCACCACGCTGCGTAACGTCGTCGGCGGAATGACGTTGGAAGAGACTCTGACGTCCCGTGATTCGATCAACGGTCAGCTCCGAGTGGTGCTGGACGAGGCCACCGGTCGGTGGGGTCTTCGAGTCGCCCGCGTCGAGCTCAAGAGCATCGATCCGCCACCCTCGATTCAGGAATCGATGGAGAAGCAGATGAAGGCCGACCGCGAGAAGCGCGCGACCATTCTCACGGCCGAGGGGCACCGTGAATCGGCGATCAAGACAGCCGAGGGCGACAAGCAGAGCCGAATCCTCGCAGCCGAGGGCGGTAAGCAGGCGGCCATCCTCACTGCCGAGGGTGAGCGTCAGTCCAGAATTCTGCGGGCTCAGGGTGATCGCGCCGCGAAGTACCTCGAGGCTCAGGGGCAGGCGAAGGCCATCGAGAAGGTCTTCGGTGCCATCAAGGCCGGTAAGCCCACTCCAGAACTGTTGGCCTACCAGTACATGCAGACGTTGCCTCAGATGGCGCAGGGCGACGCGAACAAGGTGTGGATGATCCCGAGCGATTTCGGCGACGCTCTCAAGGGATTCGCCAAGACCCTCGGAGCCCCAGGCGAGGACGGGGTGTTCCGATACGAGCCCAACGAGTCCGCGGGCAACGAGCCGAAGCCCGAGGACGACTCGGACGAGGTTGCAGAGTGGTTCGAGACAAAGACCGATCCGGCTGTCGCCGAAGCCGTCAAGGCCGCCGAGGCGGTGGCCCGTAAGCCGGTGGACACGTCGTTGGCCGCATCTCCGGAGCTGTCCAAGGGTCTGGATATCGGTGCCCTGTCGGCATCTCCCGAGGCAGAACCGGAAGCGCGCTGATCACGAATTGATCGCGAATCCCACGCCCGCTGCCGCCAGTGCCCACAGAACGCTGGCGAAGGTGCCGATGATGAACTGTTCGGAGGCGTGGGATTCGCGCAGTTCGGGGTAGCGCGCAAGTCCTTTGACCGCCAGTACGATGGCGATTCCCTCGGGCCAGCCGGTGAGAATGGATACCGCAACGGCAACACGTTCGAGAATTCCTATCGTCAACCCTCCACGCAGCGGCTCGACCGGCTCGTCGTCGGTCGAGTCGTTCTGTCGTCTGGCGACGCGAAAGACGCTCGGCACCACGGCGGTGCCGCCGACGGCGGCCACGGCAACGCTCAGGACGACTCCGACTGCATGACCGACGCCGTGTGCCGGCCCGGCGAGCGTGGCAAGCACAGCGGCTGCGGTGAGCAGAGTCGAGGCAGCCGCGGTGGGGACCCACAGCCTGACGCGGTCACCGGCCGGGACGAGGGCGACACCTGCCGTCAGAGCCAGTAGAACGAGGGCGACGACGATCATGACGTGTGGCTTCCTGTCGTGTTCGCCGCGTTCAACAACCTCGCGGCAAGGGTGCGGCCGGCGTTTTCGACGTGCCAGCCGGCGACGGAAAGTCGTTGCGACATAGCCTGTTTGCTGATGTCGAGCCTTTCGGCCGCGTCGGTCTGCGACATTCCCTCTGCCATGAGCGCAACCGCTTCTCGGCCCTGGTCCGAGCGACGAGCGACGAGTATGGCAACCAAGGTCGATGCGGTTTCGGCGTCCTCGGCCGCTTCCGGCTCGGGTGCGGTGACGGCGAGCGCAGCAGGCGCGTTCTTCGCTCTGGTGACGGCGTCTCGGGCAGCCTCGAATGCCTGGCCCCGGCCGGCGCGCGTCGTGTCGGGTAACGGAAGCTCGACCGAACCGACGCCGATTCCCACGCTCCAATGTGGCGTCGCCACCAGGTCGAGGGCGATCGCGACGACGGTTGCTGCGTCCTCACAGACGGCCTGGACCTCGTCGCCTGCGGTGCGTTCGAACGGGCGGATCAGATCGAAATCGCGATAGCGGTCCAGTAGATCGGGCACGCGATCGATGTCACGTCTGCTGCGACGCTGGTCGACGGTCATGACGAACATTCGACAAGGCTAGAGCGTTGATTGGATCAAGTCAAGCTTCCAGGCTTGATTGTCCCGAATCAAGGTTCTCACCCTGACGCCTGTTCTCCGCTGCCGACGCGGCCTCACGAGTCCGCGACAACCGCCAGTCGACGAACAACCCGCTCACGCCGATCGCAATGCAGATCCCGGACAGCACCAGCAGTGCGGGATGGGTCTGCCCGCCGATTGCTCCACCGATCACCACGATCCCGAGGGTGCCGGGCAGCATGCCGGCGGCAGTGGCCAGAGCGAAGGGTACGAGTCGAACCGCCGACACACCGCAGGCGTAGTTCACCAGAGAGAAAGGCACCGGGGCGATCAATCGCAGAGAGCCGACCGCGAGCCACCCTCGTCGGCGCAGGCTCTCGTCGACAGAGTCGAGAGCCGAATGCGACATCCGCGACGCCACGGCTTCTCGCCCGATCGCCCGAACCAACAGCAGGGCGAGGACCGCGCTGACCGTAGAGGCACCGATCGTCACCGCCAGACCGGTGAATGGCCCGAACAGCACTCCGGCGCTCAATGTGAACAGGGTTCTGGGAATGGGTGCAATGGTCACCAGTGCATGGACGGCGAAGAACACGAGCGGAAACGCAGGACCGACCGAGGTGCCCCACTGGCGCATCTGCTCGACGCTCGGATGCGGGGCGAACACCGCAACGACAGCCAGGACGACGATCACCGCCAGTAGCGCGATCAGACGAAGGTCGCGCAGGTGCCGGGTCACGAGAGGCAAGAGTACCGGCGTGAGATGACAGAACGGTTCGGGAGCGGAGCCTGCGGAGTGACCGAAAAGGGGCGGGAGCGGAGCCTGCGGCGTGGGTCACCGAACGTGAGGTGATCCTCACGATAGCCTGCATGTAGGTGGGGTTAGCATCACTTCAAGTCGGGTGTAGGACTGCCCGCCGAACCGAGGGAGCAGCACACGTGTCCATCGCGTCGCACGAAGATGCCGCACGCAGTGCCCACGCGGCCTGGCAGCAGGCGGTGGCCGGGGTCCTGGCGAAGTCTCGCCGGGTCGATGTGGCGGATCTGCCTGCCGATCCCGAACATCTTCTCGATTCCACGACGTACGACGGAATCACGGTGTCTCCGCTGTACACCGCGTTCGACGAGCGCCCCGAGGGTCCGTTGCCGGGGCAGTTTCCGTACCTGCGGGGGCGTGATCCGCATCGGGACGTCAATGCGGGCTGGAAGGTGTGCACGCGTCACGGTTCCGACGTTCGTGACGGTGTGCCCGCGCTGAACGGTCAGATCCTCGATTCGCTCGCCAACGGCACCAGTGCGCTCTGGTTGACGGTGGGGTCGCGTGGGTTGGATCCGTCGGCTCTGTCGGAGGCTCTCCGTGGTGTGCTGCTCGAGCTGGCCCCGTTGACGATCGATGCCCGCAGGGATGTTCGCGCGGCAGCGACGGCACTGTTCGACGTTCTCGATGCGGCAGAGATCGACGATCGCGCCGCCGTCGACGTCAGACTCGGAGTGGACACTCTCACTGCTGCAGTGGCAGGCACGGAATCCATAGAGATGGCCGATGCACTCGACCTGGCCCGCGCGTGCATCGACCGCGCCGAGTCGATGCGTGCCATCACCGTCGACGGCACCGTGTTCCACAATCTCGGTGCGTCGGATGCGCAGGAACTGGGTGCGTCGATCGCGGCCGGGCTCGAGTACGTCCGATCGATGACCGAGAACGGTGTGGCCGTCTCGGATGCATTGCGCCAGATCGAGTTTCGATTCGCAGCAACCGACGACCAGTTCCAGACCATCGCCAAGTTTCGCGCTGCTCGCATTCTGTGGGCACGGATTGCGCAGGTGTGCGGTGCGCCCGACGCCGGTGATGCTCCTCAGCATGCGGTGACGTCGGAAGCGATGATGTCTCAGCGCGATCCGTGGGTGAACATGCTGCGTACCACTCTTGCGTCGTTCGGCGCCGGAGTGGGTGGTGCGGATTCGGTGACGGTGCTGCCGTTCGACGCGGCACTGAACGGTGGCGCCGCCGGAGTGTCCAAGACGTTCGCTGCCCGTATCGCGAGAAACACTCAGTTGCTCCTGCTGGAGGAAGCCCATCTGGGTCGGGTTCTGGATCCGGGTTCGGGCTCGTGGTACATCGAGGAACTCACGGCTGCGGTCGCCGCGACGGCGTGGGACTTCTTCCAGACCATCGAAGCGTCGGGCGGATTCGCTGCTGCAACCGCGGACGGTTCGCTGGTCGCCGACATCGAGAAAACCCGTGCCGAACGCGATTCCGACATCGCGCATCGCATCACTCCGCTGACCGGTGTCAACGAATTTCCCAATCTGGCCGAGGCCCCCCTGACTCCCGGGCAGACGCAGCCTGCCGGCTCGGCACCCGTGTATCGGTACGGCCGGGCATTCGAGTCGCTCCGAGATCGATCCGATTCTTATCTGGTCCAACATGATTCGCGGCCCCAGGTGCTACTGATCCCGCTGGGGACCGTCGCCGAGCACAACGTCCGGACGACCTTCGCGTCCAATCTGTTGGCGTCGGGGGGAATCGAAGCGGTCAACCCCGGCCCCCTGGGAGTCGACGCTGTCGCCGGTGCTGTCGAAGCGTCGGGAGCCTCGATCGCCGTGGTGTGCGGAACCGACAAGCGCTACGGCGACGAGGCCGCTACTGCCGTGGATGCTCTGCGTGCGGCTGGGGTCTCGCGGGTCTTGCTCGCCGGCCCGGAAAAGATCTTCGCCGGCGTCGACGGCCCGTCCCGTCCCGATGGATTCCTGACCGCCAAGGTCGACGCCGTCGCCGTGCTGACCGAACTTCTCGACACGCTGGGAGCCTCGAAGTGAGTACCGACGAGAACCGAATCTCGCACACCATCGGCAGTTTCGCCGACGTACCGCTGGTCGATCCCGACGAGCCGACGCCGTCGCCGCCGTCCGCGGAGGACGTGGCCACACACGTGAAGAACGGTGCCAAGGCCAACTTCTACACGCCTGAGCAGGTGGTGTGGTCCACTCCCGAGGGCATCGACGTCAAGCCGGTGTACACCGAGGCAGACCGGGACGCCGCCGAGGCCGAGGGCTACCCGTTGCACAGCTATCCGGGTGCCCCGCCGTTCCTCCGCGGGCCGTATCCCACGATGTACGTCAACCAACCGTGGACCATTCGCCAGTACGCCGGATTCTCCACCGCAGCCGAGTCCAACGCCTTCTACCGCCGCAACCTCGCGGCCGGGCAGAAAGGCCTGTCGGTGGCGTTCGATCTGGCCACGCACCGGGGCTACGACTCCGATCACCCGCGAGTGCAGGGTGATGTCGGAATGGCCGGGGTGGCAATCGATTCCATTTACGACATGCGTCAGCTGTTCGACGGCATCGACCTCGGTAGCGTCTCGGTGTCGATGACCATGAACGGAGCGGTGCTGCCGATTCTGGCGCTGTACGTCGCCGCCGCGGAGGAGCAGGGCGTCGGGCCGGAGAAACTCGCCGGCACCATCCAGAACGACATCCTCAAAGAGTTCATGGTGCGCAACACCTACATCTATCCGCCGAAGCCGTCGATGCGCATCATCTCGGATATCTTTGCGTACACCAGCGAGAAGATGCCGAAGTACAACTCGATCTCCATCTCCGGATACCACATCCAAGAAGCCGGTGCCACAGCCGATCTCGAACTCGCCTACACCCTCGCGGACGGTGTCGAGTACATCCGTGCCGGCCTGGACGCCGGCATGGACATCGACACGTTCGCGCCGCGACTGTCGTTCTTCTGGGCCATCGGAATGAACTTCTTCATGGAGGTTGCCAAGCTCCGCGCCGGGCGGTTGCTGTGGGCCGAGCTCGTCCAACAATTCGAGCCCAAGAGTGCCAAATCCCGTTCCCTGCGCACTCATTCGCAGACGTCGGGTTGGTCGCTGACCGCACAGGACGTGTTCAACAACGTCGCCCGCACCTGTGTCGAAGCCATGGCCGCGACCCAGGGCCATACGCAGTCCCTGCACACCAACGCGCTCGACGAGGCACTGGCGTTGCCGACCGACTTCTCGGCCCGTATCGCCCGCAACACTCAGCTACTCATCGCGCAGGAATCCAACACCGTTCGGCCGATCGATCCGTGGGGCGGGTCGCACTACGTCGAGTGGCTCACCCATCAGCTGGCGAATCGGGCTCGCGCACACATTGCGGAGGTCGAGGAAGCGGGCGGCATGGCGCAGGCCATCGGCGAAGGCATTCCGAAGTTGCGCATCGAGGAGGCGGCGGCTCGTACCCAGGCGCGCATCGACTCCGGGCGCCAACCGCTGGTGGGCGTCAACAAGTACGTGCCCGACGAGCCCGACACCATCGAGGTACTCAAGGTCGAGAACTCGAAGGTGCGAAAAGAACAGATCGAGAAGCTCGAGCGTCTTCGTGCCGAGCGGGACACCGCCGAGGTCGAGGCCGCCCTGGCGAACCTGACTCGGGCCGCAGCGTCGGACCAGCCGGGCATGGAGAACAATCTGCTGGCTCTCGCCATCGATGCCGCCCGCAAGATGGCCACCGTCGGTGAGATTTCCGACGCCTTGGAGAAGGTCTACGGGCGCCATCAGGCGGAAATCCGGACAATCAGTGGTGTGTACCGCGACGAGGCAGGTAAATCCGAGAACATCACCCGCGCGACCGCGTTGGTCGAACAGTTCGCCGAGGACGAGGGCCGTCGTCCTCGTGTTCTGGTGTGCAAGATGGGGCAGGACGGACACGACCGAGGCCAGAAGGTCATTGCCACGGCGTTCGCCGACATCGGCTTCGACGTCGACGTCGGTCCGTTGTTCCAGACGCCCGAGGAGGTGGCCCGGCAGGCGGCGGACAACGACGTCCATGTCGTCGGAGTGTCGTCGCTGGCGGCGGGCCATCTGACGCTGGTGCCCGCCTTGCGACAGGCCTTGGCCGAGGTCGGGCGCGAGGACATCATGATCGTCGTCGGTGGCGTCATCCCGCCCGGCGATTTCGACGAGCTCTACGCGGCGGGTGCCGCGGCGATCTTCCCTCCGGGCACCGTCATCGCCGACGCGGCGATCGGCCTGGTGGAGAAGCTGTCCGTTGCGCTCGGGCATGCACCACGCGAGGCCAACGCCTGAATATGAACTCTCCGAACAAGGGCCGCGTCATCGACATCGATGCGGTGGCCGAGTCGGTCCGAGCGAACGAACGATCCGGGCTGGCGCGGGCGATCACGTTGGTCGAGTCGACCCGCGCGGATCATCGCGATCTGGCGCAGCAGTTGCTCCTTCGGGTGTTGCCCGACGCCGGCGGTTCTCACCGGGTGGGCATCACCGGGGTTCCGGGGGTCGGGAAGTCGACATTCATCGATGCGCTGGGAATGCGGTTGATCGAACAGGGCCATCGGGTGGCGGTGCTTGCGGTCGATCCGTCGTCGACGCGTACCGGTGGTTCCATCCTGGGTGACAAGACCCGGATGTCGCGTTTGGCGGTGCAGGAGAACGCGTACATCAGGCCGTCGCCGACCTCGGGAACGTTGGGCGGAGTGGCCCGCGCGACCCGAGAGACCATCGTGTTGCTCGAAGCCGCCGGGTTCGACGTGATCCTGGTCGAGACCGTGGGCGTGGGCCAGTCCGAGGTGACCGTCGCGAACATGGTCGACTGCTTCACGTTCCTCACGCTTGCGCGTACCGGGGATCAGTTGCAGGGCATCAAGAAGGGCGTTCTCGAACTCGCAGATCTGGTGGCCGTCAACAAGGCCGACGGCAAGCACGCGACCGACGCGAAGAACGCGGCGCGAGAGTTGGCGGGTGCGCTGCGGCTGATCTATCCGCACGATGCGATCTGGAAGCCCCCGGTGTTGACGATGAGCGCCATCGAAGGCACCGGCCTCGACGAGTTCTGGAACACGGTGCTCCGCCACCAGCAGGTGCTCCGTGACGCAGGCGAGTTCGCCGAGAAGCGTCGCAAGCAGCAGGTGGACTGGACGTGGACGATGGTCAACGATCAGCTACTGCGCCGGTTGGCTCAGAGCCCGTCGGTGAAGGCAATTCGAGACGACGTGGAATCTCGCGTGCGCGACGGGTCGCTCACGGCCGCATTGGCCGCTCAGGAACTACTCGACGCCTTCGATTCCTGACGTCTGCTGTCCCTACTGGGCGGGGTACAGAGTCGCCGCCAGCTCGCCGACGCGTTCGACGAGCTGATCGAAGAACGCCTGAGGATCGGCGTGGGTGGCGATGGCTGCGTTCGGAGGCTTGCCCCACATTCCGCGCCAATCCGCCACCGTCGTTCCGCGAGTGAGGGTTCCGACCAGTTCCACGTCCACGGTCGCGTGCCGGTAGGTGGCGATATCCGGTTGCACCGCCACTGCAGCGGCGAACGGATCGTGCATGTGGGCCAGAAAGCCCTGCTCTTGATCGCGATGGAATTCGAAGTAGAAGCGGACCGCGTCCGAGAAATGGCGCACGATCGGGTTCGAGGCCGTCGATCGCGTCCCCGGCGCATCGGTCGACGAGATCAGCTCGGCCGGAACGCTTCCGGCGCGTTCACCGAGAAGGCGAATGTGCTCGGGTGTCATCTCGATGGTCTCGGTGATGTCGAGTGCGCACACGATCGGACGTCGGTCCTCGGGTAGTCCGGAGAAAGCGGCGAAGACCTCCGCTGCAGCCTCGGGGTCCACCGCGATGTTCCACTCGCTCGTCGGCGTCGTGTTGCCCTGATGCTGAAAAGCACCACCCATCAACACCAATCGCTTCAACAGCCCAGGCAACTCGGGGTCTCGGCGAACCGCCAGCGCGAGATTGGTCAGCGGACCGGTGACGAGACCGGTGATCTCACCCGGTCGCGAGCGAACCAACTCGATCCACATCGTGGTGGCATCGCGTGCGGACAGGTCCCGACTCGACACCGGCAGCTCCGCATATCCGATGCCCTGCGGTCCGTGCGTGTCCTCGGTGGTCATCAGTGGTGCCACCAACGGCACCTGCGCACCGAGCGACACTTCGATATCGGCCGCGCGGCACAGGTCGAGCCAGGCCAGGTTGTTCGCGGCGACCTGGTTCACCGGCACGTTACCGGCGGTGGACGCTATGCCGAGGATCTCGGCCTCGTCGGTGGCCAACAGGTAGAGCAGTGCGAGCGAGTCGTCGATCCCGGTGTCGACGTCGACGATCATCGGTACGGTCATGCGTTCACCTGAGTCGTCGGATTGTGGCGGACCGGGAAGTTGACCGATCGAGCGATGAAGCACTTGGCTGCGGCCTCGGCGTGCAGTTCCTCCGCACGGGTCACCATCGAGGAATCGGCGACCGTCACTACCGGAGCCAGGGTCACCTCGACGAACTGCCCCGAGCCGTCGGATTGCTCGGTCATGACCCCGGTGGGGGAGTCGACGTAGTCGGTGACGGTCACGTGCGACGCGGCGGCCAACCCGAGGTACCAGAGCATGTGGCAGCTCGACAGTGATGCCACGAGTAGCTCCTCTGGATTCCACCGCTCGGGATTGCCTCGAAAGCTCGGATCGGAACTGGCCGAGAGATCGGGCTTTCCGGGTGCCGTGACGAGATGATCGCGGTCGTATGCGGCTGCATTCGCCGTCCCGTGTCCGCGATTGCCGGTCCAGCTCACGGCCAGGGCGTAGTCATGGGTGGGCATGGGTCCATCGTGCCAGGCCGCCGTCCACCGTCGTCACGCACGCCGAGGAGACCTGTCCGTATTGCGATCAATGCGCCAATTGTCAAGGTAGTGGCCAAGATTCGATCGACCGTCCTCTACCTGGGGGAATGTACGCTCGTGCGTGCCGATGTCCGTTTCGGCGTTTGTCTGCTGGTCATTGCGCTCGCTAACGTTGCTGCAATGACGGTTGCGCAAGGTCCAGAATCGCCCGAGTCGTCACCCCAGATCCCGAAATGGGGCCAGCGCCACGTACAGCGTCTGCGGCGTGACGCATTCTTCAAACGTATGCGTCGCAAGCCGGCGATGTCGGAAGAAAGCATCACGGTCGTGGACCAGCCCATGCTCAAGCGGGCCGTGTCTGCAGCGGCACTGGGCAACACGATGGAATGGTTCGACTTCGGTGTGTACGGCTATCTGGCCGCGACACTGGGCAAGGTGTTCTACCCGGACGCGTCACCCGCAGTCCAGCTGCTGTCGACCTTCGCCACGTTCGCGGCCGCGTTCGTAGTACGGCCACTCGGTGGACTGTTCTTCGGCCCTCTCGGCGACCGCATCGGACGCCAGAAGGTCCTGGCCGCCACCATGATCATGATGTCGATCGGTACGTTGGCCGTCGGCCTGATTCCCAGCTACGACTCGATCGGAATCTGGGCTCCCATCCTGCTGCTCGTCGCCCGCCTGGTTCAGGGATTCTCGACCGGTGGTGAATACGGCGGTGCCACGACCTTCATCGCCGAATACTCACCCGACAAAAGACGTGGTTTTCTCGGCAGTTGGCTCGACTTCGGCACTTTCGTCGGATACGCGATGGGGTCCGGATTGGTGACGATTCTCAATGCGGTACTGGGCGACGCCACCATGATCGAATGGGGCTGGCGCATACCGTTCTTCATTGCCGGACCGATGGGCATCATCGGTTTGTACCTGCGCCTCAAGCTCGAGGACACCCCCGCGTTCCGCAAGCAACTCGACGAGCACGACTCGAAGGTCAAGGCGCAGGAGACCGGACGCAGCTCGATCGGAAAGATCTTCACGGTCCATTGGAAAGCACTGCTCATCTGCATGGGAATCGTGTTGCTGTACAACGTCACCAACTACATGGTGACCTCGTACCTGCCCACGTACTTCACCGAGGTCGTCGGTCGCAGCCAGCTCAGCGCCGATCTGTTGGTGCTGTCCGCGATGGTCGTGGTCGTGTCCATCATCGTGGCCGTCGGTCGGCTGACCGACCGAATCGGCCGCAAGCCGGTGTTCGTGTTCGGTGCCATCGGACAGATAGTCCTGGCCATCCCGTGCTTCCTGCTGATTCAGCGCAGCGGATGGATCGGGCCTCTGATTGCGTGCCTGCTGCTGGGAGTGGTGTTGGCGTGCTTCGCCGCACCCAGCGCCTCCACCTTGCCTGCACTGTTCCCGACGCGCGTGCGCTACGCCGCACTGTCGATCGGATTCAACCTGTCGGTGTCGATCTTCGGCGGCACCACACCGCTGGTCACCTCGGCCCTGGTCAGTTCCACCGGCAGCACCATGATCCCGGCCTACTACCTGATCATCAGCGGCGTCATCGGTCTGATCGCCGTCGGTTTCCTCCGCGAGTCGGCTACTCAGCCGCTCGATGGTTCTCCGCCCCAGGTGGATTCGACCGAGGAGGCCAAGGATCTGTACACCGAGGCTTCTGCGCTGACCGGGAGTAGCTCCGCAGACCGGTCAGCGCGGTAACCAACCGGCCTCGTCGCTACCCCAGACGTGAGCCGGGTACGCGTAGTCGGAGTAGCAGTCGAACACCGGTCGCGCTGCCGTCACCGAGCCGTGCGTGACCACGCACTCGGGTGGCGGTAGCGCGGCGGGGCCGTGTTCGGGGTCGCGCCCGGGAAGACCGGTCAGCCACGCCGCCGTTGCTGCGAGCGCTACGTCGACCGGTGCCGCAGTGCCGACCCTTCTACGCGCGCCGCCAGTTCCGAGACGATTCCGGCAGCCAGCAGATAACCGCTCGCATGATCGAGCGCCTGAGCCGGAAGCCGACCGGGCCGACCGTCACGGCCTTCCAGAACAGAGATACCGCTCGCAGCCTGAACGAGGCTGTCGAAGCCCCGCCGCCGCGACCAGGGACCCTCTGTGCCCCATGCGCTGATGCGCCCGTGGACGAGGTCCGCCCGGTGTTCGAGGCCGAAACGATCGAGGGCCCCCGGCCGATACCCGGTGACGAGCACGTCGGCCGAGTCGAGGAGCCCGAGCATCCGATCGAGTCCCTCCGCCGTGTCCAGGTCCAGCAGGGCCGACCGCTTGCCCTGGCCGTTCTCCAGATGCTGCCAGGGCAACTCCGGGTGCCGGGGCGAATCGACACGGAGCACGTCGGCACCGAGAAGTGCGAGAGCGCGCGTAGCGACAGGACCGGCAATCACCCGCGTCAGATCGAGCACCCGGATACCCGCCAACGGGTATTCGGCACCGTGTGGCCGAAGCGACGAAAGCAGCCGGAACGACGGAATGCGCACTCGGGCAGCCGGATCGGCCGCACTTCGTGTAACGACCGGACCGGAGCTCGCGGCAATACCAGCGGGGTGAGCGGACCATTGTTCTTCCGTGCGGACCCGCACGGCCAGAGCGCCCGACGCCGCGCACAGCTCTTCGAGCTCGAACCCGGACATTCCACGGAGTCGATCGCCGAACACGTCGATCGACTCCGCCGAGCCGGCGCCACCGAGGCCCACCACACCGAGCAATGCCTCTCGGTGGTGTGGGTAGTTGGCGTGGGTTCTCACCCAACCGTCGGACACCGGGAAGAAGCCGGACAGATCGGCGAAACCCTGCACCGGCTCGCCGTCGATCCGCAACACGGTGTCGCCCATGAACGACGCGGTGATACGCGCCATGGACGCTGTCGGCGTCACCGTCTCGGAATCCGTCGTCACCGATCCCAGCGCGCTTTGCAACTGGGCGACGGCGGTGCCGAGGGCACCGACCGACTCGGCGGCGAGCGCCGCGACCGGAAGTGTCGATGCGCGATATCCAGTCGTGCCCGACGTTCCCTGCACCGCAATCAGTTCCGCTTGGCCCAGATCTCCATACCGGCCGCATTCAGACGGTCCACCAGAACGTCGCCCATGGCCGTCGCGGGAGTGAGAACTCCGCTGGCTTTGGGCAGTGCGTCTCCACCGAGAACCAGCGCGAGTGCGGACTCGGCGAGCATGACCGCCGTCGCCTTGTAGCCGGGGTCGCCGGACGCTTTGACCCGGGCCCGGTATCGCGCCCCGGACGTCGTCAGGGTGTATAGATCGACCGTGAAATGGCCCTTCTCTCGGGCCTTTTCACTGGGGCCGCTACCGGGCTTGGGCAGGATGCGATCGAGCACCTTGCCCGGCAGTACCGTCATGGCCGATACTCCGACGAACAGTCCGGCCGACAATGCGCCGGCGAGCACCGGGCTGACGACGGACGAGCCGACGCTCATCACCTCGCTGTACCGGAACTGCTTTCCGTAGGCCCAGTCTCGAAGTGCATTGGTACGCCGCACGACTCGTGTGTTGTACGAGGCCATCACGAACGGAGCCTTCCACCCGCGCAGGCTCGGATCGATCTTCTTTCCGTCGATGAGCACGGTATCGAGTTGGCGGCCGAGCTGAGGCTCGAGGCTTCGATCGGGGCTCAGCGAGTACGGACGGGCCGCGATGCGTCGGGCCCGCTTGTCCTTCTTCATGGCCTCGATCTGACCACGGAGCGAGTCGACGGTACCGCCACTGACCCCGCCCGACATCGAGGTGACCACGAGCGTGGTGTCGGTGAGTTCGCCCGCATTGTCGGCCGTGACGGCCTCGTACAGAGCGTGGACACCGATGTCGGACGGAACCGAGTCGAACCCGCACGAGTGGACGATCCTGGCACCGGTACGTTGTGCGATCTCGTGGTTGGTGTCGATGCTCTCGCGAGCGAAGAGCACCTCGCCGGTGAGGTCGACGTAGTCGGTTCCGGCCTCGGCGCACGCAGTTGCCAGTGGCATGCCGTACTTGGCATACGGGCCGACCGTCGTGATGACGACTCGGGTCGATTCGGCCATGGATCGCAGCGCAGCGGTGTCGGCGGCGTCGGCTTCGATGACGGGCCAGTTCTGGGCGGTGGGTCCCAGTTCTTTTCGCGCTGCCTCGATGCGTCCGGTGGACCTGCCTGCCAGCGCGATACGGGTGTCGGCAGGCGCGTGTTCGGCGAGGTATTTCGCCGTCAGCTTTCCTACGAATCCGGTGACGCCGTAGACGACGATGTCGTGGGTGCGGTCGGGGCCTGAGGTGAAATCCGAGTCGGACGTAGTCATGGTTACGACACTAACGCGGACGCCGCCGGCAGCGTCGGCTAGTGGGTCCAGGTGTGCACGGGTTCTCCCGTGTCCATCCTGTCCACGTAATCTCCCAACATCCCCGCGAGAGCCTGCCCCCGAGTATCGCCGGCCCGTTCGCGCGCGACGACGGCGGCTCGCTGCCACCCCGAACCCGACTGCTTGGCCAGGCACCGCGCTTCGATAATGCCGAGATAGCGGTCACGTACGGCAGAGTCGACGCCGTACGCGGCGAGACCGGCCTCGGCCATCGGAAGCAATCGGCGCAGTACCAGCTCCTGCGGACTCACCCAGCCGACCTCGGGCCAGTAGAGCATCGAATCGAACCCGCCGCGCGCTGCGGAGTGCACGTTCTCCTCGGCGGCATCGAACGACATCTGCGACCACAGGGGCCGATCGGCATCGGCGAGAGCCCGTACGGTGCCGTAGTAGAACGCGGCATCGGCGAGGGTGTCGACGACTGTCGGTCCGGCAGGCAGAACGCGGTTCTCGAGCCGGATGTGGTGCCCGTCGCCGGATCGATCGTAGATCGGCCGGTTCCACCGGTACACGGTTCCGTTGTGCATCCGCAGTTCCGACAGCGACGGCGTATCACCTCGGGCCAGAGCGGCTTTGGGGTCCTCTTCGCTGCACACCGGGAGCAGGGCGGGGAAGTAGCGCGAGTTCTCCTCGAACAGATCGAAGATCGAGGTGATCCATCGCTCCCCGAACCACACTCGCGGGCGAACTCCCTGGTTCTTGAGTTCCTGCGGCCTCGTATCGGTGGCCTGCTCGAACAACGGTATGCGGGTCTCGTGCCACAGTGCACGCCCGGCGAGGAACGGCGAGTTCGCGGCGAGCGCAACCTGAACACCCGACAACGCCTGTGCGGCATTCCAATACGACGCGAACTCGTCAGGGGCGACTTGCAGATGCAGTTGGACGGACGTGCAGGCCGCTTCGGGCAGAATCGTGTCGGTCACGATATCGAGGTTCTCGGCGGCCGCAGACCCGGGCAGACGCACGCCCGCGATCTTCAGTTCGATGTCCTCACCACGGGCGGCGAAGATCTGCTGGTTCAGTAGGTCGTATCGCGGATTCGCCGACAGCCAGCGGTGTTCGAAGTGTTCCTTCGTCAGAGTCGGGAGCATGCCGATCATGGCAAGTCGACTACCCGAGCCACGGGCCCGCTCGTCGGCAGCATTCAGCGATCGCCGCAGATCCGTCTCCAACTCGGCGATCGACGAGCCCCGCAGCGGTCGAGGATCGACGTTGATCTCGATGTTGAACTGGCCCAGCTCGGTCTGATAATCAGGATCGGCAATGGCGTCGAGTACCTCGGCATTGGCCATCGACGGTGCCATGTCCTCGTCTACGAGGTTGAGCTCGATCTCCATGCCGATCTGGGGTTCGCCGACCTGGAACGTCTCGTCAGCCAACATGATGGCCAACGCGTCGAGACAGTCCTGAACCTTCTGTCGAAACTGGTGTCGGTCCTGTCTGGTGAACTTTCGGCGTTCGACATCCTCGCCCATGGTGACCGCCTAACGCTGTGTCTCGGTGCCGTTCGCTCACGCGAGACGGCGTCGTTTCCGAGTATCGCAGCCCGGGGTTGCTCCGGGGCATCCACGTGCAGAATCGCCCGGAGGAACGAACCCGGGGCCGATCGTCACCAGGGCGAGGGCTGGTAATCCTTGAGGAACGAGCCGTACAGATCGACTCCGAGTTCGCCCTGGACGATGGGGTCGTACACCCGCGCAGCACCGTCGACCAGATCCAGCGGCGCGTGGAAGCCCTCGTCGGCCAGCCGCATCTTGGTGGGGTGCGGGCGCTCGTCGGTGATCCATCCGGTGTCGACGGCGGTCATCAGGATGCCGCTCTCCACCATCTCCTTGGCACTGGTTCGAGTCAGCATGTTCAGAGCCGCCTTGGCCATGTTGGTGTGCGGATGCCCCGGGCCCTTGTATGCCCGACCGAACTGACCCTCCATGGCAGAAACGTTGACCACGTACTTGCGTCGAGCCTGCGACGCCTCCATCGACGCGCGCAGGCGTGAGACGAGAATGAACGGTGCCACGGAATTGCACAGCTGCACTTCGAGCAACTCGACCGGATCGACCTGCTCGACGGTGTGAATCCAGCTGTTGGTCTCGGCGAGGTCGGGCACCAGGCCGCCCGCGTCGATCGCCAGTCTGTTCTCGATGCGCTCCGCTGTCACCGAACCCGCCACCATCGCCAGAGACGCGACGTCGTCTGCGCTCAGAGTCGCCGAGACCTGCTGACCGCCGATCGCCGTGGCCGGCAACGAGCTGGCCAACGACGCAGGGTGGGCGTCGCTGGTCTTGCCGAACGTGATCCGTTCCGGCCCAGCACCGTCGGTCAGTGCCGCGGGCAACGGTTCCGCTTCGGCGTCGGCCAGCGCGCTGTACGAGCCGGGGGAGCGCTTGACCGTCTGCGCAGCGTTGTTGATCAGGATGTCGAGCGGTCCCTCGGCGGCGACCGAATCGGCAAGTGCCACAACCTGAGCGGGGTCTCGTAGATCGATACCGACGACGCGCAGGCGGTGCAACCACTGATCGCTGTCGTCCATCGCAGCGAACCGGCGCACGGCATCGTTGGGAAAACGCGTGGTGATCGTCGTGTGTGCGCCGTCGCGGAGCAGCCGGAGGGCGATGTACATGCCGATCTTCGCCCGACCTCCGGTCAGCAGTGCTCGCCGGCCGGACAGGTCGGTTCGTGCGTTGCGTTTGCCGCGGTTGAGCGCCGCGCACTCGGGACACAGCTGGTGGTAGAACGAATCGACACCGGTGTAGCGCTGCTTGCAGATGTAGCACGGGCGCGCCCTGATCAAGGTGCCCGCGATCTCACCCTCGGCGCGCGAGGTGAGGGACAGACCTGCGGTCTCGTCGTCGATACGATCCGGGGATCCGGTCGCCGTGGCCGCCACGACTGCCCGGTCGGCTGCGTTGACGGCGTTGCGTGCGGCAACGCGTCGAGCACGCTTGAGATCTTTGAACATGGCACCGGACGCCCGCTGGACGGCGATGGAATCCGGATGATTCTTGTCCAGCTCGGCGGCTTGTGCGAGCACCCGCAGACACGTGTCGAGATCGGTGGGGTCGATCGAGTCCATCTTCAGTCTCCTAGCATCGGCCCGGTCGAGCCGTCGACGTGAGAACAACGAAAAAGACCCCGATTCCGAAGAATCAGGGTCAGTTTCGTCTGTCTCAACTCAGATCTTTTGAAATCTTTGTCTGTGAACAACATTCAGACGGTGTCCGAGGGGGGACTTGAACCCCCACGTCCGTTAATAGGACACTAGCACCTCAAGCTAGCGCGTCTGCCATTCCGCCACTCGGACATGTGCGACCGTTGCCGCATATTCTCTTGTTGCTCTCACAGCTGGTCGCTGTGCGCTGCGTAAGATTATCCGACGGGTTCCCGATAACCCAAATCCCCACGTCAGTTCATGCGTCGAGCGGTTTTCGGTGGTGCCCCGACCCCTCGGTGATGGTAGGAACGACGATGTGGCAAACGATTCGAACGATCCCGAAGTGAGCAATGCCCGAAGCCGAGGAGAACGCGCTCCCACCGTCGCTCTCGACGAAGTGGTGGAGCTGGTCAGCTCTCTGATCAGGTTCGACACCTCGAACACCGGCGAACTCGACACCACGGTCGGCGAGAAGGAATGCGCCGAATGGGTGGCGAGCAAGCTCGAAGAGGTGGGGTACGAGACCGAGTACGTCGAATCCGGTGCCCCCGGACGCGGCAACGTCTTCGCCTGGCTGCGCGGCGCCGACTCGTCCCGTGGAGCTCTGCTCGTACACGGACACCTCGACGTCGTCCCGGCCGAGCCGGCCGACTGGAGTGTGCACCCGTTCTCCGGAGCCGTCGAAGACGGCTACGTCTGGGGTCGAGGTGCCGTGGACATGAAGGACATGGTCGGGATGGCACTGGCGCTGGCCCGCCAGTTCAAGTCGAACGGCACGGTTCCGCCCCGCGACATCCTGTTCGCGTTCCTCGCCGACGAGGAGGCAGGCGGCAAGTACGGATCGCACTGGCTGGTCGACAACCGACCGGATCTGTTCGAGGGCGTGACGGAGGCAGTCGGCGAAGTCGGCGGGTTCTCTCTGACGGTCGCTCGACCGGACGGCACCGAGAAGCGGCTGTACATGGTCGAAACCGCCGAGAAGAGTCTGGCGTGGATGCGGCTGACCGCGAAGGCGCGGGCCGGACACGGATCGTTCCTGCACGACGACAACGCCGTGACCTACCTGGCCGAGGCCGTCGCGAAACTGGGCAATCACACATTCCCCCTGGTGCTCACCGAGTCCGTGTCGCAGTTCTTGCAGGCGGTCTCCGAGGAATCCGGACTCGACTTCGATCCGACGTCACCGGACATCGACGGCACGCTGCTCAAACTCGGCAGCATCGCCCGCATCGTCGGCGCGACACTGCGCGACACGGCGAACCCCACGATGCTCTCGGCCGGCTACAAGGCCAACGTGATCCCGCAGACCGCGACGGCCGTGGTGGATTGCCGCGTGCTGCCCGGCCGCCAGGCCGCCTTCGAGAAGGAGGTCGACGAACTGATCGGCCCGAATGTCGAACGGGAATGGATCACCAAGCTCGAACCGTACGAGACCACATTCGACGGGGATCTCGTCGACGCGATGAACGACGCGGTCCTCGCGCACGACCCCAACGGCCGCACCGTGCCGTACATGTTGTCCGGCGGCACCGACGCAAAGGCGTTCGCGCGCATCGGAATTCGTTGCTTCGGGTTCGCTCCGCTCAAGCTTCCGCCCGAACTCGATTTCGCGGCGTTGTTTCACGGCATCGACGAACGAGTACCCGTGGAGTCGTTGGAGTTCGGCACACAGGTGCTCGAGCACTTCTTGATGCACAGCTGATACGAAAGGAACCATCGTGGCGTACAACCCATACGACTCGCTTCCGGACCTACCGTCCTTCGAGTTGACGTCCGAGGATGTGCAGGACGGCAAGCCCCTGAAGGCCCAGCAGGTCAGCGGAATCATGGGAGCCGGTGGACACGACAACTCCCCGCAGCTGTCCTGGTCCGGATTTCCCGAGGGCACCAAGAGCTTCGCGGTGACGGTCTACGATCCCGACGCACCGACCGCCTCGGGGTTCTGGCATTGGGCCGTGGCGAACATTCCGGTCGAGACGACGTCGCTGGTCTCGGGAGCAGGCGACGACGGTGGAACCGGGGTGCCCAGTACGGCCGTGACGCTGAAGAACGACGCGGGCCTGTTCCGGTACATCGGTGCTGCCCCACCCGCAGGCCACGGCCCACACCGCTACTTCATCGCGGTGCACGCCGTGGACGTCGATCGGCTCGAAGTCGACGAGACGGCGACCCCGGCGTACCTCGGGTTCAACCTGTTCTCGCACGCCATCGGACGTGCCGTGATCACGGGCACCTACGAGGCCTGATCGCGATCCCGTCGTGCGCGTTGTGCGGAGCGCGAGCTCCGCACAACGCGCACGCTGTCAGATTTTGTTCTCCGAACCCACTGCGTCGGCCAGACGAGCGAATCCGTGCTGCTCGAGTCGGGACAGCAGACCACGGTTGATGTTCCTGATCCACAGCGGTCCGCCGTAGATGAACCCGGTGTATCCCTGCACCAGGGACGCACCGGCAACGATGCGCTCCCAGGCCTGCTCCTCCGTTTCGATTCCTCCCACCGAGATCAACGTCAGCTCCGTCCCGACCCGGCGGTAGAGGCGCCGGATGACGTCCAGCGAGCGAGCCTGCAGCGGAGCACCGGACAGCCCGCCTGCACCGATGGCCGCGACCGCCTCCGCGTCGGTACGGAGTCCCTCGCGAGAGACAGTCGTGTTGGTCGCCACGATGCCGTCGAGGCCCAGTTCGACAGCCAGATCAGCGACGGCGTCGATGTCCTCGTCGGACAGGTCCGGCGCAATCTTGACTAGAACCGGCACCGACACCACCGACTGCACGGCAACCAGAATCGGGCGCAACGATTCGACGGCCTGCAGATCCCGTAGACCCGGCGTGTTGGGGGAGCTGACGTTGACGACGACAAAATCTGCCAGGGGCCCCAGCAAGCGGGCGCTGGTGGTGTAATCGGCGGCGGCGTCCGCCGGCTCGACGATCTTCGTCTTGCCGATGTTCGCACCGATGGGAATCCGCGTTCTGCGCGAACGCAGTTTTGCGGCCGCGTACTCCGCACCGTGGTTGTTGAAGCCCATGCGATTGATGATCGCGCGGTCGAGAGGCAGCCGGAACAGCCGAGGCGTCGGATTGCCGGGTTGACCCTGCGCAGTCACGGTGCCGATCTCGGCAAACCCGAACCCCAGCGGGGCCCACGCATCGATGCCATCGGCGTTCTTGTCGAACCCGGCAGCAAGCCCGAGGGGTGCCGGAAATTCGATTCCGAATGCCGTCGAACGCAACCGCGGATCGTCGACGACGAACAGTGCACTTGCCAGCTTACGAAGCGGAGGAAGCGCCGCAACAGCCCTGAGAACACCGAACGCGAGGTGATGAATCCTCTCCGGTGATACGAGGAACATCAGGCGCAACAGGACGCGGTACAGACGGTCTCCCACGGTCTTCTTTCAGGTCGGTACTTCAGGGTCGGTACTTCAGGGTCGTTGTTCGGAGTCGATCGGTGCTGCCGTCGAGCCGGTCAGATTCCGGGCTCCGGCACATGATGTGCGGTTTTCTTGCGCTTGAGCAACACGCGGCGACTTCCGTCGGTGTACAGACGTACGCGAGACAGCTCCCAGCCGCCGAATTCGGCCTGAATCGCGAGCCGCATCGATGCGGTCACGCGAGTGACGTCCGGTGGCAACCGGAGAGGGACGTACTCCCAGTCGTCGGACGGGGACACCTCCCACCCGACGGGCATCTTCGCTCGGCCCGGCATCGAATTCTCGTGTGCGTTCACGTGCCTCCACCATTCTCGAGGGTCGTTCCTGCGGGTACCGTCTCCTGCCGATTCAGCAGGTCAACGGCCCGCGCCGGGGATGCGCTGCAGCCCGTCCCCGGTCGCCGATCCCACGTACAGATCGCCGGTATCCGCGTCGACGGCAACCGAGTTCGGCTGTCGCACAGTGGGCAACCGTTGCGCCTCGACCGGAATTCCGGTGTCGAGTGTGTACCCGACCACCTCGTTGCGAGCCGGCAAGGTGACCCATGCAATACCGGATTGTTCATCGTAGGCGATCGCCCAGGGCGCGGACCCGACCGGAAACCGTTGCCGCATCAGCAGATCGTGCGAGGTGAAGACCAGCAGCTCGGTGCCGGTCGAGTCGGTGACCAGAAGTCGTCCGTACTCGTCGCTGGTCATCTCGGCGGCGCCTTCGCCCGCTCGCAGGGCCACACCGAGGGTGTCGTCGTCGAGGTTCAGATCGGTGATCGAGGTCTGGCGGCGATCGAGTACCGAGACACCGTCCGGTGTGCTGGCCAACGCGTCGGCCGAGGTCACGCCCGGTCCTGAGACCGTGCTCGTCACCTGTCCGGCGGCGTCGAGAATGCGGATACGCCCGGTGGCGTCACCCACCGCCGTGGTGCCGTCGGGTAGATCGGCAGCCGACAGAGTCCGGCCTTCGACCGGAGTATCGGTGCGCTGAGCGTCTGCCACGGTGATCCTCGAGAGAACTCCGTCCATCGGAACCAAGACACTCGAGTCGCGTCCGGCGACCAGCTCTGCAGCGGATCCGCCCAGATCCACCACGCGGGGCTCGCTCGACGCCTCCCCGTCCACCAGGCTCACGGTGGTCGACGCGTCGGTCAGGGCAACCAGAGTGCGCGTTGCAGAATCGAAAGTCAGTGCGTCCACGGGAGCGAAGGCGCGGACGACTCCGGCCGGAGCCACTGCAGTCGCGGGGGACAAGGCCGGCGGCTGCGGCTCGACGGAGATCTCGTCGGCGTTCTCGTCCTCGCTCGAGCAACCACCCAAACCGACGAGTGTGACGACGGCGAGCGCGGACGCCACTGCCGTCCTGGCCGTACGTGCCGACGGTGTTCGCATGGAACCGAACCTACTTCCTGTGGTGACTGTCCCTGGTAAGGCGCTGCCACATCTGTACCAGCGCGCGTCGACCTCGGCGAAATCGACAGCCCGGGACTCGGTGCCGTCCGTCGGGGGCGCGGAGACGGTAGCGTGTTCGATCGGCATCGAATTCGTGAACGAGCACGACATGGGAGCGGATGTGGGATCCGAAGGAACGCACTTCGTGGTCGAGGAAGTGAATGCGGGTACGCACGCCAACGGCTTCGGCAGAACAGACGACGGGCGCGCGTTCGCATTCAGAGTGCAGCGCAGCACGCTCTACGTGAAGATCTATCGGGCCGATGTCGTGTCGGCCGTGCCGGATCGAACCGAAGTGGACGCCGTCGCCGACCACTCGGTCACCGAGATCGATCTGACCGACGAACGCAGCATCATCGGGGTGGTTCGTGACGCAGTCGCTCACGCTCAGCAGCTGTCGGATGTGTCACTGCGAGACACGGCAGTCCGGGCCTTCTTCAATCGCGTCAACTCTGCGCTCGAGGGTTTCTGAACCCTGGTCGTTCCGCAGGCTTCACTCCTGCCCCCCGCTTCGGGATCACCAGTTGCTCACCGGTGACGGGGTGGTCGAAGACATCGACCGGGTGTCGGTAGATCCGGCCGAGTCGCTCGGCGGTGAGAACCTCCCGGGGCGGTCCCGTAGCCACCAGCTCGCCTGCGTCGAGAATCGCGACCCGATCGGCGTAGGCCGCAGTAAGACCCAGATCGTGCAGTACGACAACCACGGCACGACCGGACGCGGCCAGTGAACGCACCACGGCCATCACCGACTCCTGGTGTCCCACATCGAGCGCCGCGGTGGGTTCGTCGAGCATGATCGTGGCGGTGCGCTGTGCCATGACACGGGCCAACGCGACTCGGGACTGCTCACCGCCGGACAGGGAACCGAACGGACGTCCGGCGAATTCGGACACGTCGCAGGCGGCCATGGCGGCGGCCACCTGCGCGTCGTCCTCGCGTACCGCCGACGTTCCGGTCCACGGAGCTCGGCCCATCCGCACGATCTGCTCGACGGTGAATGCGAACCCGATCGCGTGCTGTTGCGGGAGCACGGCGCGTCGTCGCGCGAGGTCGACCGGCCGGAAGCGGGACAGTGGTCTCTCGCCGAGCAGTACCGATCCGGAACTGGGCTCGGTGTCTCCGGACAGGACCGACAGCAACGTGGACTTACCCGCCCCGTTCGGGCCCACGAGAGCCAGAATCTCTCCGACGACGACCTCGAGATGCACGTCGTTCAGAACGGCCCGGTCACCGCGGTGTGCGCCGACCCCCACGGCGACCAGGGTGCGTGAACCCGCTGTCGGGTCGGCAGGAATGTCGGAACGGTGTCCACCGAACTTCCCGATCATGCCCAGCCGCCCTGACGAGACCGGGTGCGGCGCAGCAGCCAGAAGAAGAACGGTGCGCCCGCCAACGAGGTCACCATCCCGAGCGGAAGGTCGACGTTCGCCACGAGCGTCCGCGTGACGAGATCGGCCCCGAGGAGGACCACGCCTCCCGCGAGTGCGCTGGCAGGGATGAGTACCCGGTGCGCCGGACCGAGCACCATGCGCATGGCGTGGGGTACCACCAGACCCACGAACAGGATGATCCCGGTGAACGCCACTCCGGACGCGACGAGCACTGCGACGACCACGATGGCGAACTGACGCAGGCGCTCGACGTTCACGCCGAGATGGCGCGCCACGTTCTCACCGAGTGCGAGCAGGTCCAGTCGGCGGGCGATCATCGACGACGCTCCGATCCCGACCAAGGCCAGCGGACCGACCACCGCGACCGACTGCCACGTGGCACCGGCAAGGGATCCCAACTGCCAGAAGACGATCTGGTCGCGAGCGGCCGGGCTGGCGATGAACGTGAAGAACGCGATCACGCCGCCGGCGAACGCATTGACGGCGACTCCGGTGAGGATGAGGGTCACCACCTCGGTTCGGCCGGCATTGCGAGCCAGGAAGTAGACCGCAATCGTGGTGACGAGTCCGCCCACGAAGGCTGCGAGCGCAACGGTCCAGACCCCGGCAAAGCTGCCGCCCAGGACGAAGACCGAGCTCGCACCGACAGCCGCGCCCGACGACGCGCCGACGACACCGGGTTCGGCGAGAGGGTTGGCGAACACACCTTGGAGCAGTGCGCCCGCGCATCCCAGACAGGCGCCGACGAGCATCGCGAGGGTCAGCCGAGGAAACCGGACCTGCCAGAGGGTCACCTCGCCGCTGGGGTGAGCGGGCATCGGGCCGATGTCGAGGCCCACCCGATGCGTCAGACTCCCCAGAACTTCCGCCGGAGTCGTCGGTACCTGCCCTACGACAGCCGACACCAAGGCCAGGACCAACAGCGCGACCGCCAGCACGACGAACGTCGAGACCACTCGCGTCGTACCCGACCGCAACCGTGCAGACGACACGCCGCTCATGAGGCAGGTTCGTAGACGGCCTTCGACAATGCAGCCAGCACCTTTCCGGTGTTCGGACCGAAACTGAGAACGGTGCCGTCGTCCATGTCGACCACCCGACGCTGCTGGCCGGCGGGCGTCTGCGCGATACCGGGTATCTGCTCGAGCCCGTCGATCCCGCCGATCGATTGCAGCCCCTTCGTCATCATGAGAATCACGTCGGGTGCCGCAGCGATGAGTGCCTCACTGGTCACCGGGACGAACTGTTCGGTCAGACCCGATTCGACCCCTGCATCCCGAGCACCGATCGCCTCGATGAGAGCGTCCGCTCCGGAACCCGGACCGGCGAGCATCTTGATTGCCGGACCACGCATGTACAAGAACGCAACCTTCAGCGGCGCGTCGGATCGAGGCGCGTTCTGTGTCGCGGCGGCAATCTCTTCGGTTGCCCGTTGCGCCAGTGCGGAACCGGCGTCGGGAACCCCGAGAGCCGTCGCAACAGCGTCGATCTGTCCTGCTACCCCGGCCAGAGTTCGAGCGGGGTCGAAGTAGACGACCGGAATTCCCGCGGCCCGAATCTGATCCTGGACAGCGCGCGGGCCGATACTGGTGTCGGTCAGGACGACCGTCGGCGACAGCGCGAGAATGCCTTCGGCACTGAGCGAGTGGCCGGTAGGGGTGACGTCGGGTACGTCTGCTGCCGCGGGAAACGACGCCGAGGTGTCGCGCCCGACGAGATTGTCGCCGAGTCCGAGCGCGAACACCGTTTCGGCGAGGGTGCCGTACTGGTCGGCCGCCACGATCCTGCTGTTGTCCGAAATCGTGACGGGCACGCCGTCGAAACCGGTGACGGTGACCGGTAGTTCGGCAGCCGGATCGACCGCGATGGGCTCCGGATCAGGGTCGTCGACGACGGCGGTGCGGGGGCCGATCGTGCCGGAGTCCGGGACCGCGGAGTTGTTCACCGAACACGACACCAGCAGTCCGGCCGTCAGCAGCGCGGCGGCGAGGCGTTTGACGATCACGACCATAGGTTAGCCTGCCCGACCTTCAGGTGACCTCACCCAGGCCGAGCAGCACCTGCGATCAACCGCTGACGTCGTCCAGGGCCGACGTGATGGCCGCCGGCAGTTCGAGCTCCTCGGCCATCAGAGCACCCATCAACTGGGCCAGATCGCGGGCACCGACGATCGCACTGCTCACCCCGGGACGATCACGGGCCCACGCAAGGGCGACGACCAGGGGAGAGGTGGCAAGACCATCGGCGGCCGTAACCGCCGCATCGACGACACCTACCGCCGAGTCGGTCAGGTACGCATTCACCGCGTCGGCGTGAAGCTCGTCGGCCCCGCGCGAATCGGCCGGAATCCCGTTGCGGTACTTACCCGTCAGGACACCACCCGCCAGGGGAACCGCCGCGAGGATGCCGATGCCGTGGTGCAGGGCGGCGGGAACCAGTTCGTCCTCGATCCCGCGGGCCAACAGTGAGTACTCTGCCTGCGTCGACACGATCCGTCCGATACCGGCCGCACCGGCAGCCGTGGCCAATTGCCAGCCAAGATACCCGCGGGCACCGGTGTAGCGAACCCGTCCACTCGAGACGGCGTAGTCGAGTGTCGCCGCCACCTCGTCGACCGGGGTCATCGGATCCCACGTGGCGACCTGCCACAGGTCGAGATAGTCGGTACCGAGCTCCCGCAGCGTTGCGTCCAACTGACCGAGCAGTCCACGCCTCGAGCAATCGACGTGATACCGGCCGTACCGCGAACCGACCCCCGCGGCACTGCTGATCACCAAGTCCTGCCGAGGAACCACATCGTCGAGCAACTCCGCGAGTACTCGCTGAGCTCGACCGTCGCCGTACGCCGGAGACGTATCGACCAGGGTGCCGCCCGCCTCGGCGAACGCCGACAACTGCGCCGCAGCGTCGTCCCCATCGGTCCCGCTGCCCCACCCGAGAGTGCCGAGGCCGAGCCTCGACACCCGAAGTCCGCTGGTGCCGACCGATCTCTGCTTCATATGTGCCGAATGTCCTTTTGCCTGTGATCGTCGGGTTCGTACTGGCCTGCCGCCAGTGCACAGTAGTGCGCCGCGCCGCTCGGTGCGCAAGTGCCGCGCCGGGTACGGTCGTCCCCGTGAATCGCGAATCCAGGGGGCGGGCACTCGCCCACGCGCCGGCAACAATCGAATCGTCCACTTCGACGCTGGGACGGGGCGCCGCATGATCGACATGACGTGGCTGCAGGCGATCATCCTCGGCGCAGTCCAGGGACTGACGGAATTCCTTCCCATTTCCTCTTCCGGTCATCTGCGAATCGTGTCGGGGGTCTTCTGGAACGAGGACGCCGGCGCGTCGTTCACCGCGGTGACGCAGCTGGGTACCGAAGCCGCTGTTTTGCTCTTCTTCTGGCGCGACATCGTCAGAATCATCAAGGCCTGGTTCGTCGGATTGCGCAGGAAAGAAGAACGGGGTCTCGACTACCGCATGGGGTGGTACGTGATCATCGCCACCATCCCGATCGGCATTCTGGGTCTGTTGTTCAAGGATCAGATCCGCACCGGTGCGCGCAATCTGTATCTCATCGCGTTCATGCTGATCGCTTTCGCCGTGGTAATCGCCGTCGCGGAGAGGCTGGGTCGCAAGGAACGGCCGATCGAGAAACTCACCACCAGGGACGGCATCGTCATGGGCCTCGCTCAATGCCTGGCGCTGATTCCCGGAGTGTCCCGCTCCGGAGCCACCACCAGCGCCGGCCTGTTTCTCGGACTCGAACGCGAAGCTGCAGTGCGCTTTTCGTTCCTGCTTGCCATCCCGGCCGTCACGGCGTCCGGCTTGTTCTCGCTGCCCGACGCCTTCGAGCCGGTCGGCTCCGGCCTCGCCGCGTCGGGACCACAGCTGCTGGTGGCCACGATCATCGCGTTCGGCCTGGGTTATGCCTCGATCGCCTGGTTGCTCAAGTTCGTCGCGAACCATTCGCTGTACTGGTTCGTCGGTTACCGCATCGTGCTCGGTGTGGTTGTGCTGGGTCTGCTGGCCGGCGGGGTTGTCTCGGCTACGTGAACCGTTCCTCGTTAGGCTCGGAGCAATGACAGTCATCTTGCTTCGCCATGGACGTTCGACGTCGAACACTGCGGGCACGCTCGCAGGTCGGAGCGAAGGGGTGGAGCTCGACGACCGGGGCCGCGAGCAGGCACAGGCGGTTGCCGAACGGCTGGGGGTCCTCCCGGTCGTGGAGATCGTGCGCTCTCCGTTGTTGCGGTGCGAGCAGACCGTGGAACCGCTGGCCACTCGGTTGGGGCTGACTCCGATGGTCGAGGACAGGATCGTCGAGGTCGACTACGGACAATGGACCGGTCGAACCATCAAGGAGCTGCTGGCCGAGCCGCTGTGGAAGGTCGTTCAGCAGCATCCGTCCGCGGCGGTGTTCCCCGAAGGCGAAGGCTTGGCTACGGTGCAGCAACGCGCGGTCCAGGCGATACGGGAGCACGATGCGCGGCTGGCCGCCCACCACGGCCGGGATGTGCTGTGGGTGGCCTGCTCTCACGGGGATGTGATCAAGTCGGTGCTGTCCGATGCGATGGGTGCCCATCTCGATTCTTTCCAGCGGATCGTTGCCGATCCGGCGTCGATCAGCGTCGTGCGCTACACCTCGACTCGGCCGTTCGTGTTGCGGACCAACGACACCGGATCCGACTTGAGCGTGTTCGTGCCGAAGGCGGAAGAGCCGACGTCCGACGAAGCAGGCGCGAAACCCGACGTTGCAGACTCGTCCGATGCAGTGGTGGGCGGCGGCGCGGGCACCTAGAGATGCCGGTTCGCCGCCGATCTCCCGATCGGTGGCAGGCTGGAGGGCGAGCAATACCGTCCACGGTCGATCTGTGGCCGATAATGAAAGTTCGCGATTCGTTTCGCGGAGCTTTTCGAGTCGTTAGGAGGTGCAATGCCGCGCGCCATACACGTTTTTCGCACCCCTGATCGTTTCGTCGCCGGGACCGTAGGTGAGCCGGGTGACCGAACGTTCTTTCTCCAGGCGGTGCACGATGCCCGAGTGGTCTCGGTCGCGTTGGAGAAGCAGCAGGTACAGGTGCTGGCCGATCGAATGGGACTGCTGCTCGAGGAGGTGCAGCGTCGCTTCGGTACCGATGTGCCGACCGAGGAGGCCGAGACACTCGACACCAGCCCGTTGGTGACCCCGATCGACACCGAATTCAGGGTCGGCACGATGGGGTTGGGTTGGGACGCCGACGCCAATGCCGTCGTGGTGGAGTTGTTGGCCGTCAGTGAGGTCGAGGTCGACGAATCTGTCGTGCTCGACGACACCGACGAGGGCCCCGACGCGGTTCGAGTGTTTCTGACACCCGTTCAGGCTCGCGAGTTCGCAGCGCGGTCCGAGCTGGTTGTGGCAGCCGGCCGAGCGCCGTGCCCGCTGTGCGGCCTGCCGCTCGCCCCCGAGGGACACGTCTGCATCAGGACGAACGGCTACCGCCGCGGTGCCACCTTCGGTCCGGTGACAGAGGTCGACGAGTCTTGACCGTCGAACTACCTCCCTTCGAGGGCCGCGAGACCATGGAGACCGGCGAGCTGACTGTCGTCGGCCGGGTGGTTTCGGCGTCCAACGCCACCCTCGTGTGCGAGGCGGGCGACGGCGACTCGGCAGTGCGGTGCGTGTACAAACCCGTGCGCGGAGAGGTGCCGCTCTGGGACTTTCCCGACGGCACCCTCGCCGGGCGGGAGGTGGCGTCGTACGAGATCTCCGAGGCGCTCGGGTGGGGCGTGATTCCGCCCACGGTGCTGCGCGACGGGCCGTTCGGTCCCGGCATGGTGCAGAAGTGGATAGATACTCCCGAGGAGCGGGTCGAGGGCCGCGTGGACCTGGTCGACATCTGCCGTCCCGATCTCGTTCCGGCGGGCTGGATTCCGGTGTTGCAGGCCTACGACGGCGATGGCGAAGAGATCGCTCTGATCCATGCCGACGATCCACGCCTGCAGCGGATGGCGGTTCTCGACGTCATTCTCAACAATGCAGATCGCAAGGGTGGGCATGCCCTCGAAGGTCTCGACGGTTATGTCTACGGGGTGGATCACGGCATCTGCCTGCACGCCGAGAACAAGCTGCGCACGGTTCTCTGGGGGTGGGCAGGCCAGGCGGTCGACGATGCTCTGATGGCCGACGTCGTGCGGTTCGTCGAGACCTTCGACACCGTCATCGCTCCACGGCTGGTCGACAAGATAACGCTGGCCGAAACCATTGCGGTGTTGGATCGGGCCCAGCAGCTGATCGCGCGCCCGGTCATGCCGGAACCTCGATCGAGCAGACCGATACCGTGGCCCGCCTTCTGAACGGGCTCGGATAGGCTCGGCTGCATGCATTCTTGGTCCAGCCCGGAGATCCCGACAATCCCAGGACAGGGTCCAGCGCTTCGGTTGTTCGATACCGCAGATCGCCAGGTCCGTCCGGTCACCCCCGGTTCGACCGCTCGCATGTACGTCTGCGGAATCACCCCGTACGACGCCACCCACCTGGGACATGCGGCAACGTATCTGACGTTCGATCTGATCAACCGCTTGTGGCGTGATGCGGGTATCGACGTGCACTACGTGCAGAACGTCACCGATGTCGACGATCCGCTGTTCGAGCGCGCGAATCGTGACGGTGAGGATTGGCGCGATCTCGGTGCGCGCGAGATCGAGCTGTTCCGCGCCGACATGGAGGCTCTGCGGGTCGTGCCTCCGCACGACTACATCGGTGCCGTCGAGTCGGTGGAGGAAGTCGTCGAACTGGTGGAGAAGCTGGTGGCGTCCGGCGCTGCCTACGTCGTCGACGACGCCGAGTACCCCGACGTGTACTTCCGTGCCGACGCCACCGAGCAGTTCGGCTACGAATCCGGCTACGACCGTCCCACCATGGACACGTTCTTCGCCGAACGCGGCGGAGATCCCGATCGTGCGGGCAAGCGCGATTCACTCGATGCGCTGCTCTGGCGCGCGGTACGTCCCGGCGAACCGTCGTGGCCGTCGCCGTGGGGCCCCGGCCGACCGGGCTGGCACATCGAATGCGCTGCCATTGCACTCAATCGCATCGGAACCGGTTTCGACATCCAGGGCGGCGGAAGCGATCTCATCTTCCCGCACCACGAGTTCTCGGCGGCACACGCCGAGGCGGCAACCGGTGACTCTCGGTTCGCCCGGCACTACGTGCACACGGGAATGATCGGTCTCGACGGCGAGAAGATGTCCAAGAGCCGCGGCAACCTGGTGTTCGTCTCGAAGCTCCGCGCAGAGAACGTCGATCCGGCCGCAGTGCGGCTGGGCCTGCTCGCGGGCCACTACCGGCAGGATCGGCCGTGGTCCGACGAGGTCCTCGAGCGAGCCCACACCCGCCTCGCGCTGTGGCGTCGAGCAGCGGCGCTCGAGTGCGCAGCGTCGGCCGACGACGTCGTCAACCGCCTGCGTCAGCATCTGGCCGATGACCTCGACACACCCAAGGCTCTCGACGCCCTCGACGCGTGGGCAAGTTTCGCAGTCGAGCGCGGTGGATCGGATGCGAGCGCACCCGGCACTTTCGCCGATGCGGTCGATGCGCTGCTCGGAGTTCCGCTGCGTTAGTCCGCGGCCCCCAGGCGTAGATCCGCCAGCAGATCCGGGATCAGGCGTTCTTCCATGACCGCTCGTCCCGAATCTCGCAGTGCAGCAGCCAGTTCCGGGTCCCACGGAGTGTCCGTGGGATGCCCCTTCAGTGGTTCCGAGTTGCGCGCGTCCAGTGCGCGGCGGTACGAGTCGACGTCCATTCGCCACGGCACCGCGTCGTACCGGGTGAGTGCGCGGGTAACCATGTGCATTCCGGCCCAGTCGAAGTCGGCACGCCATTCGATCGTGGTGCCGGGGGCGCGCGCAGCCAGCAGCCGATGCACTGCGGCCGAGGGCTGACCGTCGGTGCAGATCAAGCTGGCACAGTTCGAGCCGAGAGAGCGGGCTGCGGCCGCGAGCACAGCGACGTTCTCGCACACGAACACGGTCGACGAGCTGTTGGTGAGAGGGCCGCGCGCGAGCATGTCCACGGTGACGGGAAAGGGCACGCCCTCGTCGGCTGCTTCGTTGAGCCAGCGAGCCACCGTGTGGGTCTCTGCGACGCGGTAGCCGAGAACCAGTACCCGGCTCGACACGGCGTCGACCGACACTCCGGCCGTTTCCCACAGCGCTCTGATACCCACTGGATCGACGGGTCGAGGCACGTTCTCGCGCAACGACAATGCATCGAGGACGAGTTTCGCGGCACCGCCGCCCGTGAGGGCCTTGGTATCACCGGTGGCCAGTTCCGCCAGCTCGGTGAGCGACATCCCGTCCACCGGAAGCAGCGCCAGGACCTGTGTTGCGACCCCGAGTGCGTCGACGGCGACGCGGCCGCCGAGGGTGCCGTCCTGATTGAGCAACGACGCGATCCAGTGCTCGATCCACTCGCGATCGGTACCACCGCCGAGCGCCGCACGCGCCCGGTCGAGTGCATCGGCGCGCACCTGAGCCTTGTCGGCCGCAATGCGCTTCTTGTCCTGCAACGGGGCCTGACCGGCGAGGGTGTCGATCAGACCGATACCGCCGTTGAGCGGATGGCTCAGCCATGCGTCGAACCGCTCGAGATCGAGCCGGGTGCTCCGTGCCCGAGAGTGCAGGCTGGAGTTGGACTTCGAGATGGCACTGCACAGACGCCACAGTTCCGGCGCATCACTCAGGTCGACGGTGATGTTACCGCCGACACGAAGCCAGTTGGACTCCAACTTCTTTCGCGCAGCGTCCAACAGCGCCGCCAATTCGACGCTGCCTCGCCACTCACTGTTACCGGCCAAACTCCAGCCCACCTTCGGTTCGGGTCGGCACCCGGCGGGTCAACGGTGATCCGAGGGCGGCTGCGAGGTCGGTGCCGTCGTGTTCGGCGAACAATTCACCGTTCTCCCACACCAGAAGTGCTGCGCTGACGGTGTTCTCGGCGGTCGAGTGCGCCAAATCGTAGTGTGCGCAACCGGGGACGTCCGCGTAGGTGATCCACAGGTCGTAACCGGTCATGAACAGATCCAGGTCGAATTGCACACTCAGTCCGAGCAATTCGCTACGACCGTTGTCGTCGACACCGGCGAACGCCTCGTCCAGCGCCAGCAGCCGCGGCGAATGCGGATCGGCGGACGAGAGCATCACGTGCGCCGCGGCGAACAGCGGCAAATGCAGCGACACCGATTGCTCACCGCCCGAGAGTGCACTGTGACGAGCGACGGTCAGGCGATCCTCGTTGCCGTCGCCGCTGATGAGCGTGAACGCGAACACCCGCCAGCGACGATAGTCCAGTGTCGCGGACAGGATCTCGGGATACGACCGTTCCGGATGTGCCGCACGAGCGATCCTGATCTCCGATGCGAAGTGTGCGCGCATCGCGGCCAGATCGTCCTGGCTCAGCGCCGAGGCATCGCGGTCGAGCAGCTTGGACACTGCCCGCGCCCCGTCGTCGAGGTTGTCCGCGAGCACCCAGTGCACGCCGATCGTGTTGCCCGAGGACATACGGCGTTGCTTCATCTCGGCGGACATCTGCGCGATCAGCTCACGCGCGTCGACGGTGCGCTCGTGAATCTGCTGCGCCAACCCGGTCAGCAGCGCGTCTTCGAGAATTCGGCGTTCCTGCTCGGTCAAGAGCAGTTCCTGGTCGGCCCGGGCCGCACCGATGCGGTCGGCGAAGTCTCCGACCGAGGAATAGCCCTGCTCGTCCTGCACGCGTACCACCGTCAACCCGTCCGGTGCGTCCCACTGCAGGCGGTAGTCCTGACCGGAAGCGGCCAGTTGCGAGTCGAACTCCTGCAGTGCGCTCGTCAGTGCCGTTCGTGTCGACTTCCGGCTCGAGTCGGTCACTTTCACCGACGCCGTCGCCGTGTCGAGTGCCGAATGCAGCGCGAGCACCACCGGTGGAAGTACCGGGACGTCGTCGTCGGGGCCGGCGGCCTGCTGAACCCGATACAGGATCTGTTCGACCGTCAGCCACGCCGAGTCGCTGGCCGGCCACGTATACGTCTCGTGCACGCCGAGGATGTGCAGCAGATCCTTGCGGGCGTACGGTGCCAGTCGGACGGCATCACCCAGGGTCTCGGTCACGGCAGCGCGCAGGCTCTCGAGCGCCGTGTTGCATGCACCCTCGGCCTTGCCGATCGCCTCGCCGGCTTCCTTGTCCGCCTTTCGGGCTGCTCGCTGCTCGGCTCGGCACTTCTCGATGCGATCGCGCGCGTTGTCGAGATCGGTGTTGATCTGTTCGGCCGTGGCACCGAGTTTCTCGCTCAGCAATTCCAGACGCTGCAGCTGTTGCCGATAGCTCTCGTCGGCTATCGCGGCTTCCTCGGCGAGTTCCTCGGCCAGTCCGGTGGCCTCCTCGAGGCGGTTGGTGGCCTCGCGCGCCCGCTCGGTCTCGCGTGCATGGTCGCTGCGTTTACGGATGACCGCTGCGCCCTGATGCTCGAAATGGCGAATCGCTGCGGCGAGGGCATCGACATCGCGGCCCAGGTGCGGGGTGCGATGGGCCACGGCGACGGAGCGCAGTTGTTTCTCTTTCGCGGACAGGTCGGCGATCGCCTGGTCGAATTCTCGATCTGCCGCTGCAGACGCATCTTTGGAGGTGCGCAGCGCGCCTGCGGCTGCCGTGACGGCACGTTGCGCCTTGACGATGGCCGAGACTCGGGGGAGCTGCTTGGCGGCCGCGTTCAACGCCTGCACCAGCTCGCGTGCCGCCAGCTCGGCGGCGGTCGCGGTCGCGAGTTCGGCTGTCGCGGAATCGATCGCAGCACCGAGCTCGGCGATGCGCTGCTCTCGCCGACGCGCCCGCGCCGTCGCACCGATGTACTCGGCATCCGGTTTTGCGTGGCGACCCTGCTGCACTCCCTGCCAGTATCGACCGTCGACGCCTATCGAGACAGAACCGTCCGAGGGGTCTTTTCGATCCTGCTGCAATGCAATCGAATTCAGCACATCGAGGATCCGCGATTCCTGGACGGCAGTACCGGGCTCGGGTTCCAGCACGGACGCGAGCGTCGAACCGGTCGGCCTCGCGGCCACCGGTAGCGGCGACAGATATTGCTCCGACGTCGCGTCGACGGGGGAGTCTGCGGTCGGGTGGATCCACCCGTCGAGCAGGTTCGCGGCCTGCAGTGCGGATTCGATCCCCGCCGCGTCGGCAGAGGAGACCGCATCGGCAAACCGAACCAGTTGCCACAGCGGTGCGCCCGAGAGATCGGAACGGCTGTCGGTGCGCGCTGCGAACGATGGTGGGGCATCGTCGTGTTCGGCTCGTACCAGGGACAGTTCGCCCCGCAGCGCCTTCACCTCGGCCTCGCGCGCGGCCACGTCGACGCGTGCCTGTGCCTGCCGGGCGCGAATCGCGTCGATACCATCCGAGGTCTGCTCGGCGAGCACGGATTCCAGGCTCGGGGCGTCGTCGTCGCCGATGCCTGCCAGGGCTGCGTCGAGGGCCTCGAACACAGCGGAGGTGTTGCCCGCGGAGGAGTAGAGCGACGAGTTGCTCGACCACCAGGCCCGCAGGCCCGAAGCGAACTGCGCCTTCTCCAGGTCCACCGTCGCCTCGGCCTCGGTGACGGCAGCCGCGGCTGCTTCGAGCAACTCGCGCGCCTTCGTTGCGGCCTTCTCCGCGCGAGCGCGTTCCGTCGACGCCTTCTCGACGGTAGTCAGCGCCTCACGCACTGCACGTACGTCGCCGTCCCGTTCCTCGGCGTGCCCACGAAGCGCGGTACTGATCTGGTCACTGCGCGCCGTCCCGGGCAATGAGGTCCACACGATGCCCGCGTCCTCGGCCGCAGTCTGCAGCTCGTCCTCCGCGCGAGTCACACCGGCAACGGAGTCTCGGAGTGCGGCGTCCGCCCGGGCCGCCTCGGCCGTGCGCTGTTCCAGTTCTGCCTGCGCTTTGCGCGCGCGATCCGCCTGCTGCGCCGTCGAGACCTCCAGTTTCGCAGCGGATTCGGCGAGATCGTCCAGTTGCTGCTTACCCTCGTAGGCACTCGAGCGCTGCAGGGTCTCCCGGTCCGCGACGGCCTGATCGAGCGCACGCTCGGCCTCGTCGAATCGAGTCTCTGCGGCCGCCCGTTCCAGCAGACGCCGGTCCTTCAGGGCGGCGGCGGCGAAGTGCGCGGTGGTCGCGTGCGTCACGGCTTCGAGCCGACGCGAGACTTGCTCGACATCCGAACGGGTCTGTACGCGAAGGTATTTGGAGTAGACCGACACGAAGTTCCTGGCCGCCTGATCGGCTTGGGCCAGTCCCTCCAGCGCGCGTCCGACTTCCTCCATGTCGCTGAAGGAGCGTGCTGCCTCGAGCACCAGTTGCTCGTCGAGGGGACGCAGACCATCGGTCAGCGCCTGGGACAACCCTTTCGGATCGAGATTCTTGGCCAACTGCGGACGGCGAAGTGTCAGAATCAGATTGATCAACTGGTCGTACCGTTGCGCGCCGAGCCCGAACATCCGGGCATCGATCGCGGCGCGGTAGTCGACCGGACGATCGGTCAGTGCATCGCTGCCGAGTTGTTCGGCCAATTGCTTCTTCGTCAGCGGCCGGTCGTCGGAGCCCAACAACGAGAAGTCGACGCCCACTCGGCCGTCGGCCACGAAGTACCAGCGGGTCACCTTGTCGTTGTGGCGGCTCGCCCGCATACCGATTCCGACGGTCACCGATTCGGGGTCCTCGCGCGAGCCGCGGCCGAACTCCATCCACACGTACGAATGTGCGCTTTCCTGCCCTCGGTAGAGCAGGTTGGACTTCATCGTTCGTTCTTCACCGGCGAACGGGTTGAGTCGGCGCGGCTCGATCCGGCCGTCGAGGACGAAGGGAAACAGCACTTCGAGCGCTTTGGTCTTGCCGGATCCGTTGGGACCACGCAGCACCAATCGACCGTCGGCGAAAGAGAACTCCTGATCCCGGTAATCCCACAGGTTGACGATTCCGGCGCGCGTGGGCCTAAAGCGATTCGAGTGTGCGGTCATCTACTCAGGCCTCTACTTCGGATGGATCGGTACTGGGGGCTTGTTCGGTGCCGAAGAGCGAGTCCTGCGGGGCTCGGTCACGCACGCTGACCATCACGTCTCGGTACCGAGCGATCACCGGTAGCACCAACACGCCGCCGGATACGCTGTGTATCAAGCGAAGTCGATGCAACAGCGCAATCGCACGGATGCGTAGACCGTCCCGGTCGGTCTGCCACTGCGCCGCGAACGTGCGACCGAATCGGTCCACGAGATCGTCGACGACCGAGACCAGCCAACTGTCCTCGATCAGCGGGTACTGTGTGCGCTCCGCCGAGTTCTCGACCGTCGTCGGATCGGCGGGAAATCCGAAATCGGCCAGGTCGCCGAAGATTCCGCCGCCGGGGATCGCGTCGTCCAGCTGTTCGACGAGTAAGTCGCTCGCAGGCAGCGGATACGTGGACAGTGCCGGAGCGTCGGGATCCACGACCCGATCGGAGATTTCTCCCGCGATGAGCAACGCAACCTGGGCGATCGTTCCGGTGCTGGGAAAGCGGTGGTCGGACAACCGTCCCGAGGTGTCGATGAGGGCCACACCCTCGGCGCGACGCTCGGCAACGAGACCGGTGAGCAACTCGACGTCGGCGACGGTCCGCGAGGCGGTCAGGGCGGTGCGTGCGTCGCCGTCGAGATCGTCGAGATAGACGACGGGGTGTTCGACCAACGCTCGGCGGACCGCACGCAGCGTTTCCTTCGGGTCTGCCTCACGCCCGGACTCGATGTGTCCGAGATCGGAATCCTCGGGATCGATCGGGGCATCCGAGCCGGCCAGCAGGCCACGAATCGAACGCAGGTGCTGCACGGCACGCGGCGGCCGAAACATCGCGACGACCACCGATCGGTCGATGTCGTACAGGGCCTCACCGGCCGTCGGATTGTTCGCCCAGCCCGTGGCGTCGCCGTCGGCCAGCGAGATCGCACCACGCGTGGCCAGCCATCCGATCGCGTCGACGAAGGCGTCTCGGTCGCTCGCGCGGTCGGTCGTGAGTTCGACGCCGTCCACCTGACTCGACTCCGTCGCCACGTGATCGGCGAGTTCGGACAGAGTGATCTGGTTTCCGGCCCGACCGAGCGCGGCAAGCGCCAGCGCCAGATACGCGTACCTGCGGCGGTCGAACACCCGCTCGGACGGCGTTCGCGCGGGTTGACTGTCGTCGAGACGATCGATCACCGGGAACAGACGCGCGGTCGTCTCGGTGACCTCGAAGCGGTAGCCGAACAGCTCGAGGAGGTCCTCGCGCAGTTCGGTTGCCCACCTGCGCAGCAGCGGTAACGCGATTCGATCGGGGTACGTCGCGGTGACCAGGTGATTGGACAATGCGACTCGGGCAGCCCGCTGGTAGGAATCCAGAGCGAGCGAGGAGATCTCACGTGCTCTCACCGGCGTGCCACCTCACTGACGTCGAAGGCGAGGCGGTCCAGATGCAATCGGCCACGGCTGGTGCGCACGATCGTCGAACGGTCGCTGTCGCTCAGCGTCAGGCGCACGCCACTGTCCGATCCGGACGAGTCCGAGGTGCGTCCGCTCACGCGTACCCGGGCAGTCAACGCGGCGTTGAGCAGACTCAGCAACACTTCGGTTTCCTGCTCGTTCAGAATGCGGTCGTGGATTCCGGCCGAGGCGAGCGACTGCGCCGCGGCACTGCGTGATCGCTGCGACTCGAGTTGCTGCTCGCGCAGTCGTCTGATGCCGCCGTCGTTGCGCTGTACCCGCCCTGGAACGCCGGGGGTCGGAGTACGTCCTGTCTCGGCCAGCGTGCGCGAGATTTCGACCGGCGGTGCCTCCCACCATGATCGGGACATGGGGATGATGTCGGCGTCGGGATGGACCATCGACAGGTGCCGGGGTCGGCCGAGGCCGAACACGGCGTGAAACAGAGCATGTGCGCTGTCCTCGGTGGGAGCAGCAGCGAACCAGCCGGCGAGGTGACGCAGTTGGCTCTCGCGACTCACACCGCCCTTCCGAGTTTCGGTGACGCGCCGCAGCAGTGACAGCACAGCAGCGATCGCGCTCATCGTGCCCTCGCGGAGGCGCTCGGATTCGCTGAGCTCGGATTCGGCCGCGACGAACCAGTGCGACAACCCGGCCCATCGGTCGGTCCAGTCCGCTCGCCGTTCGTCGACGGAGAGAAAGACTCGTTCGTCGCTGATCGCGGCACGGTCGACGAGTTCCTCGATGCCGGTGCTCTCGACGAGTGCGATCGCTTCCGCCAACTTGGGGGCATAGCGGGTGAGATCGGAGCTGAACTCACGCATGTGCGTGAGCAGTGCATCCTTGTGCGCCAAGAACGATTCGGGCGTGATCTCGGTGGTGCGCACCAGGTCGCCCAGCACCAGATAGAAGTGGGCGGCGCGGGTCGCCATCTCCGACAACGTCGAATCGAGTCTGCTGAGCTTGCGGTAGATGCGGTCGCCGTCGGCCTGACGGTTCGCCTCGGCCAGCTCGTGCATGTCGGCCAGCAGCTCGGGGAGCACCAGCCGGGACAGCGAGGCGTCGTCCAGGCGCGCACCGAGCACGTCCTCGACCGCGCGGTAGGCCTTGTAGCCGGCCTGACCGAACTGGTAGACGAAGTGCCGGTTGCGGTATTCGGCGAGGGTCGCGGCGCGGGTGCCGTCGTAGCTGCGTTCGAGCAGACCCCAGGTGTGGAGTTGATCGAGCAGGGGTGCGATGTCCAGTGTGGTCAGCGCGTCGTGACGCCCGGGGCTACGAGCGATGAGATCGGCGACGTCGCCCGAGTGCAGCAACACCACGTAGTTCGCGCGAGCGGTGTCGAACGCCCGCAGTACTGCCAGGTATTCGGATCTTTTCTCGGCGACGGCGAACGAGAAGAGACCGAGACGGTCTTCCTCCACGAACGCATTCGCGGCACCCAGCCGTGCGTCCTCGCCTGATTCGGTCACTGGAACAGGGTAGGGGGTAGGAGTGGAGCCTGCGGAATGACCCTGGTGGGAGGAGTGGAGCCTGCGGAATGACCCTGGTGGGAGGAGTGGAGCCTGCGGAATGACCCTGGTGGGAGGAGTGGAGCCTGCGGAATGACCCTGGGGGTAGGAGTGGAGCCTGCGGAATGACCCTGGTGGGAGGAGTGCCAGTTGTTCGACCGTGCCGGTTACAGCTCCACGGTCACTTTTCCGTTCACCACGGCCGCGGGGTAGGTGCGGACCGAGTCGATTCCACTCGGGCAGGTGCCGTCGTCGAGAGAGAAGGCGTATTGATGAAGTGGGCAGACGACTACGGACCCGTCGATTTGGCCGTCGGCCAGTGGTCCGCCCCGGTGCGGGCAGACGGCGTCCATCGCCCGCACCGAGCCGTCACTTAGCAGGAACACCGCGACCTGTTGGCCGTCCACGACGTAGGCCCGTCCCTCGCCGGGAGTCAGATCTTCCAACGCTCCCACCGGCACGCTCATCGGACCGGCACCTGCGGCAGCGGGAGCAGTGGCAGCGAGGGTGCGAACTGCGCGGGCGATTTGGGTGCCGTGCGGTCCTGCCATGGGTCCACGTAGCCGTCGACCGATGTTTGCAGTCGCTCGTCGAGTCCGGCGACGATGCCGTCACGGTCGTCGATCAGAACGCTCTGCAGTTCCTCCAAGCCGATGCGCGGAACCCAGGCGTAGGTCCGTTCGAGCCACTGCGCGTTCTCCCGATAGTGCTGGATGAATCTGCCTGCCACTGTGATCACCTCCTCGGCTCCTGTCACGGTGGCCAGCAGATCTCCCTTGCGGATGTGAGCCCCGGCCGCGCCGCCGACGTAGATCTCCCACCTGTCCTCGCCGACCGAGACCACGCCGAAGTCCTTGCACAGCGCCTCCGAGCAGTTGCGCGGGCAGCCGGCGACCGCGAGTTTGAGTTTCGCGGGAGTCTCCAACCCTTGGAACCGCTCTTCGAGCGCGATGCCGAGAGCCGTCGAGTCGCCGAGACCGAAGCGGCAGAAGTCGCTGCCCACACAGGTTTTCACCGTGCGCATGCTCTTGCCGTAGGCGAAGCCGGAGGGCATGTCCAGATCGCCCCACACCTTGGGTAGGTCTTCCTTCTTGATCCCGAGGAGGTCGATGCGCTGTCCGCCGGTGACCTTGACCAGCGGGACGTGGTACTTGTCGGCAACGTCGGCGATCTTGCGCAGTTGATCCGGGGTGGTGACGCCACCCTTCATCTGCGGTACCACCGAGAACGTGCCGTCCCGCTGAATGTTGGCGTGCACCCGGTCGTTGATGAACAGTGCGCCGCGCTCGTCCACCCAATCCGGACCCCAGACGGTGCGCAGCAGTGACGCCAGCGGCATCTTGGCGGCGGCGTCCTCGACGCCTTCGGTCGCAAGCGCCGTGAACACCTGCGAGACTGCCCGCAGGTCTCGCGACCTGATCGCTTCGATCAGTTCCGGCTTCGTCATCGGGATACACGGCACGTACCGGTCTGCGGTGGGGTCCGCTTCGACTGCGCCACCGGCTGCGCACGCGATGATGTCGTTCACCAACCCCTTGCAGGACCCACATCCCTTGCCTGCTCGGGTCTGTGCAGTCACATCGCTCAGATTCTTGGCACCGGCGTGCACGCAGGCCACGATGGCACCCTTGGTGACGCCGTTGCAGTTGCACACCTGAACGTCGTCTGCCAGCTCCGCGGCTCCTGTTGCCGCAGAGGGCGTTCCCATGTCGAAGAGCATGCTGATGCGCTCGTCGGGCAGCGGCACCTTCTCGTCGAACGCCTGGGTGAGAAAGTTGGCCTTGGAGATGTCGCCCAGCAGAGTGGCGCCGACGAGCTTGTTGTTCCGCACGATGACCGATTTGTACGTGCCACTGCGTGGTTCGTAGAACTGAACGAATTCGTCGTCGTCGCGCTCGGGCGCGGTGATCCCCATCGACGCGACGTCGACGCCGGCCACCTTGAGCTTGGTCGTCAGACGCGAACCGTGATACGCGGCAGCGGGATCGGCACCGGTGAGTACGTCGGCCAGGACAGCGGCCTGCTCCCAGAGGGGCGCGACGAGGCCGTACACCTCACCGCGGTGCTGACAGCATTCGCCGACGGCATAGATGGAACCCTCGTCCTCGCAGCGCAATTGGTCGTCGACCACGATTCCGCGTTCGATGACCAGGCCGCCGGCGCGGGCAAAATCGACACTGGGCCGAATTCCGGCGGTCACGACGACCATGTCGGCGTCCAGCGAGGTGCCGTCGTTGAAACCGACGCCGATGACGGTACCGTCGTCCGACCGCAACACGGAGGTGGTTCTCTTCGAGGTGTGGACACCGACGCCGAGCGACTCGATCTTGTTGCGCAACACTCGTCCACCGCGCTCGTCGAGCTGCTGGTTCATCAGGTGCCCGGGGGAGTGCACCACGTTCACGTCCAGCCCCTGCGTCCGCAGTCCGTACGCTGCTTCGAGACCGAGCAGTCCGCCGCCGATCACCACCGCCGACACGTCGTCGCGTGACTGCGCCATCTGCAACATGCCGTTGGTGTCGGCGATCGTGCGGAATCCGAACACCCCACGTGCCAGTCTGCCGTCGGACTCGCGCAGACCGTCCATGTTCGGGAAGAACGTGTTGCTACCGGTGGCGATGATCAGTATGTCGTAGTCGACGGACCGACCGCTTTCGCAGACAACCGTTTTGGAGAACCGGTCGAGCGACACGGCTCGATCGCCCACGTGCAACGTCACGCCGTTCTCGCTGTACCAACTCATGGGGTTGAGAACGAGATCCTCGTCGTCGACGGTGGCCTCACCGGACAGCACGTGGGAGAGCATGATGCGGTTGTAATTGCCGTACGGTTCGTCGCCGATCATCGTGATGTCGAACAGCGAGCTGCCGTCTCGCTCGAGGATCTGCTCGACCGTCCGGGCACCGGCCATTCCGTTGCCGATCACGAGCAATCGCTGTTTTCCCGAAGGCATCAGACCAGCACCAGACCGAAGTCGACGACGACCTCTCCGCTGGTTCCGGCAGGGGCCGCGATCACCAGCTCGAGCACGGTATCGGGATCGACGTCCTCGACGACCCGCAACGGAATGTTGACGCCGCTCTTGGCCCCCATCGGGAACATACGCATCGGGCTGCCGTCGCGCAGCAAGGTCACGACCACCAGCTCATCGCTCGAATTACCGCCCCGGAAGTACAGCGGTTGGGCCGTCACCCCCTCGGGGACGACGAAACTCAGGCTGGGATCGATCAACTCGGGCTTGTCCAGACCGTTGCCGGTGAAGGAGAAGACGCCTTGCAGAAATCGCGGTGTGCTGGCCATACCCACGAGGCTCCGGTGTCGGGGTGACGCCACCGCTGCGGTGACGTTACGTCGGCATCAGAAAGACCTCACCGGCTCCCGGCTCCTCGTGTGCGTTCGGGTCAGAGCCCGAAGTTGCCCGGGCCGCGCCGCCGGAGGTACTTCTCGAACTCGGCGGCGATGGCGTCGCCGTCGATCTTGGCGATCGCATCGGACATGTCCACCTCGGCGTCACCACGCTCCTCGAGGCTGCGCACGTATTCGCTGATCTCCTCGTCCTCTTTGGTCATCTCGTTGACCGCCTCCTCCCACTCCTCGGCCTGCGTGGGCAGCTCGCCGAGCGGCACCTCGATGTCGAGTACGTCTTCGACCCGCTGCAGCAACGCCACGGTGGCCTTCGGATTCGGTGGCTGTGAGACGTAATGGGGGACAGCAGCCCAGAACGACACGGCCGGCACCCCTGCCTTGACACATTCGTCCTGCAGAACGCCGGTGATACCGGTGGGCCCTTCGTAGCGGGTCTGCTCGAGGTTGAACTGTTCGGCCGACTCGGTGCTGTAGGCGGTGCCGGTCACCGGAACCGGCCTGGTGTGCGGGGTGTCCGCCAGCAGCGCACCCAGAATGACCACGGTCTCCACGCCGAGCTGTTCGACGAATTCGAGCAGGTCGTCGCAGAAGCTGCGCCACCGCATGTTGGGCTCGATACCGCGCAACAGGACCACGTCACGGTCGCTGCCGGGCGGTGAACACACCGACAATCGAGTCGACGGCCACTCGATCTCGCGGGTGACCCCGTCGACCTGACGAACGGTCGGCCGATTGACCTGGTAGTCGTAGTAGTCCTCGGAGTCCAGCTCGGCCAGTGGGCTGGCGTCCCAGGTCAGCTCCAGATGTTCGACCGCGCCGCTCGCCGCATCGCCTGCGTCGTTCCAGCCCTCGAAAGCGGCGACCAGTATGGGGGAGCGCAGCTCGGGAATGTCGTCGTTCAGATCGTCCTCGTCGTAGTCGGCGTCGGCGTCTGTGGCGTTCGCCACAGCATCCTGCACGGCCTCGATCAGCGCGGCGTCCAAGGGGATGTCCGCGTCGGCACCTGATTTGTCCATTTTGTCGGTACCGTCGTCGGGCGGGGACTGATCATCGAGGTTTCGGGGACTCACCACGACAGCCTACGACTCGAGGTAACCGTGGTGCCCACTACTCTGTAGTGATGCCCGATCAACACAAGCCCGGTCTGCTCGATGCGATTTCACGTCGCGTTGTCATCGGCGACGGAGCAATGGGCACGATGCTCCAGGACGCCGACCTCACTCTCGACGACTTTCTCGGCCTCGAGGGATGCAACGAGATTCTGAACCACACCAGGCCCGACGTGCTGCGCGAGATTCATCGCGAGTACTTCGCGGCCGGCGCAGACGCCGTGGAAACGAACACGTTCGGATGCAACCTGCCCAACCTGGCCGATTACGACATCGAGGATCGAATCCGCGAGTTGGCCGAGAAAGGCACCCGGCTCGCCCGCGAGACTGCGGACGAAATGGGACCCGGCCGCGACGGGATGGATCGGTACGTCCTGGGTTCCATGGGCCCCGGAACCAAGCTCCCCACACTCGGCCACGCCCCGTTCGCACGGCTGCGCGATGCGTATACCGAGGCTGCGCTCGGAATGATCGACGGCGGTGCCGACGCCATTCTGGTCGAGACGTGCCAGGACCTACTGCAGGTCAAGGCCGCGATCATCGGTAGCCAGCACGCCATGGACAAGCTCGGCGTCCGAATCCCGATCATCACCCATGTGACGGTCGAGACGACGGGCGCAATGCTGGTCGGCAGCGAGATCGGTGCAGCCCTCACCGCGCTCGAACCGCTGGGCATCGACATGATCGGACTGAACTGCGCCACCGGCCCCGCCGAGATGAGCGAACACCTGCGCCACCTGTCCAAGCATTCCCGTCTTCCGGTATCGGTGATGCCCAATGCCGGACTGCCGACGTTGGGCGCGAAGGGTGCCGAATACCCACTGACCGCCCCCGAATTGGCCGACGCTCTGAGCGGTTTCGTCCGCGAGTACGGGCTGGCACTCGTCGGCGGATGCTGCGGCACCACCCCCGAGCACATTCGTCAGGTTGCCGACATGGTGCACGGGGCGACGAAGCTGGAACGGCAGCCGGCCCCGGAGCCAGGCGTCTCCTCGCTCTACACCGCCGTGCCGTTCGAGCAGGACGCCAGCATCCTGATGATCGGTGAGCGCACCAACTCCAACGGCTCCAAGGCATTTCGTGACGCGATGCTCGCCGAGGACTACGAGAAGTGCCTCGACATCGCCAAGGATCAGACCCGCGACGGCGCGCACATGTTGGACCTCAACGTCGACTACGTCGGCCGCGACGGTGCCGCCGACATGGCCGCACTCGCCAGCAGATTGGCGACTGCGTCGACGCTGCCGATCATGCTCGACTCCACCGAACCGGCCGTGCTCGAGGCCGGCCTCGAGCACCTCGGCGGACGTAGCGCCGTCAACTCGGTCAACTACGAGGACGGCGACGGGCCCGACTCGCGGTTCCAGAAGATCATGCGTCTGGTCAAGGAACACGGTGCCGCCGTCGTCGCTCTGACCATCGACGAGGAGGGGCAGGCGCGTACTGCCGAATGGAAGGTGCGTGTCGCCGATCGCCTGATCACCGACATCACCGAGAACTGGGGCCTGCGCCACGAGGACATCATCGTCGACACCCTCACCTTCCCGATCTCCACCGGCCAGGAAGAGGTTCGACGCGACGGCATCGAGACCATCGAGGCGATCCGGCAGCTCAAGGAGAAGTATCCGAAGGTGCACACCACCCTCGGGTTGTCGAACATCTCGTTCGGCCTCAATCCTGCTGCCCGGCAGGTGCTCAACTCGGTCTTTCTGCACGAGTGCACCCAGGCCGGCCTCGACACCGCCATCGTGCACGCGTCGAAGATCCTGCCGATGAACAAGATTCCCGACGAGCAACGCGAGACCGCTCTGGATCTGGTGTACGACCGCCGCCGTGAAGGCTACGACCCGTTGCAGAAGCTCATGCAGCTGTTCGAGGGCGTCTCGGCAGCATCGGCCCGGGAATCGCGCGCCGAGGAACTGGGTCGGCTGCCGTTGTTCGAGCGGCTCGAACGCCGCATCGTCGACGGCGAACGCAACGGCCTCGACACAGATCTGGACGCCGCGATGGCCGAGAAGCCGCCTCTCGAGATCATCAACGAGACGTTGCTGTCGGGCATGAAGACCGTCGGCGAGCTGTTCGGTTCCGGCCAGATGCAGTTGCCGTTCGTGCTCGCGTCCGCCGAGGTGATGAAGGCTGCCGTGGCGTACTTGGAGCCACACATGGAGGCCACCGACGACGACGGCAAGGGTCGAATCGTGCTCGGTACCGTCAAGGGCGATGTGCACGACATCGGCAAGAACCTCGTCGACATCATCCTGAGCAACAACGGCTACGAGGTGGTCAATCTCGGTATCAAGCAGCCGATTTCGACCATTCTCGAAGCCGCGTTGGACAAACGCGCAGACGTGATCGGCATGTCCGGGTTGCTGGTGAAGTCGACGGTGGTCATGAAGGACAACCTGATCGAGCTCAACTCCCGCGGCGTGGCGGAGCAATTTCCGGTGCTCCTCGGCGGCGCTGCTTTGACGCGGTCGTACGTCGAGAACGATCTGCAGGACGTGTACGAAGGCGACGTGCACTATGCGCGGGACGCGTTCGAAGGCCTGCGTTTGATGGACACCATCATGACCACCAAGCGCGGCGGCGGTCCGGCCCCCGACAGCCCCGAGGCGCTCGCCGCGAAAGCCAAGGCTGCCGAACGCAAAGAGCGCCACGAACGGTCGAAGCGCATCGCGGAGAAGCGCAAGGCCGCCGAGGCTCCGGTCGTGGTACCCGAGCGATCCGACGTCGCCGCGGACATCGACATTCCGGTACCGCCGTTCTGGGGCACCCGCATCGTCCGAGGCGTGTCCCTCGCCGACTACTCGGGCCTGCTCGACGAACGTGCCCTGTTCCTGGGGCAGTGGGGGCTGCGAGGAGCCCGCAAGGGCGAGGGCGCGACCTACGAGGATCTGGTGGAGTCGGAAGGCAAACCGCGCCTTCGGTATTGGCTGGATCGGCTCAGTACGGACGGCATTCTCGCGCACGCCGCATTGGTGTACGGATACTTCCCGGCCGTTTCGGAGGGCGACGACGTCGTCGTGCTCACCGAGCCCGAACCCGATGCGCCCGAACGCTTTCGGTTCACGTTCCCGCGTCAGCACCGCGACCGCTTCCTCTGCATCGCGGACTTCGTCCGATCACGCACTGCGGCAAGGGAATCCGGGCAAGTCGACGTGCTGCCGATGAACCTGGTCACCATGGGGCAGCCAATCGCGGACTTCGCGAACGAATTGTTCGCAGCCGACGCGTACCGCGACTACCTCGAGGTACACGGGATCGGAGTTCAGCTGACCGAGGCTCTCGCCGAATACTGGCATCGTCGAGTGCGCGAGGAACTGAAACTGTCCGACGGCAAATCGGTCGCCGCGGAGGATCCCACCGAGGCCGAGGGGTACTTCAAACTCGAATACCGCGGAGCTCGTTACTCGTTCGGCTACGGGGCATGCCCCGATCTCGAGGACCGGATCAAGCTCGCCGCACTCCTCGAACCCGAGCGAATCGGCGTCAAGCTCTCCGAGGAACTGCAGCTGCACCCCGAACAGTCGACCGATGCGTTCGTACTTCACCACCCGGAGGCCAAGTACTTCAATGTCTAGAACCCACCTGCACGGTGTCCTGTGGGACATGGACGGCACCCTGCTCGACTCGGAGAAGATCTGGGACGTGGCCATCGGTGAGTACTCCCGCACACTGGGAACCGAACTCAGCGCGGAAGTACGCGAGAGCACCCTCGGCAATTCGATGCGAGACGCCTTGCGCAAAGTGCTCGCCAATGCATCGGTTGCGGTCACCGACGACAACCTGGCCGAGGGCCGCGAGTGGTTGACCACGCGCGTCGGCGACATGTTCGCCGAAGGCATTCCGTGGCGGCCCGGTGCCAAGGATGCTCTTGCACTCGTACGCGACATGGGCCTGGCGACCGGATTGGTCACCAACACCGAACGTGGGCTCGTCGAGCGTGCACTGGAGACACTCGGGCGCGACTACTTCGACATCACCGTCAGCGGCGACGAGGTCGAGTTCGGGAAACCGCACCCGGCGCCGTACCTGCGGGGTGCCGCGCTGCTCGGCGTCGACGTCGGTGCCTGCCTTGCAGTGGAGGATTCTCCGACAGGCTCCCTGTCCGCACATACTGCAGGCTGCCCGGTACTGGTCGTCCCGTCTGAGGTGGCTGTTCCGGCAGCGCAGGGATACACCATCCGCGACGGTCTGGTCGGACTGACCGCCGACGACGTCCGGCGGGCCTGGGCGGCCTGACTCCTCGAATCTCGACCGAATTGATTCCGCTGGATACCGACGTGAAAGAATACGAATCCGTGAAGACTTTCGATTCCCTGTTCGCCGAGCTCACCGACCGCGCGAAGACCCGCCCCGAGGGCTCGGGCACCGTCGCTGCGTTGGACGCAGGTGTTCATTTCCAGGGAAAGAAGGTCCTCGAAGAGGCCGGCGAGGTGTGGATCGCCGCCGAACACGAGAGCGACGCTGCACTCGCCGAAGAAATTTCGCAGCTGCTGTACTGGGTTCAGGTCATGATGGTGGGTAGGGGAATCGAGCTCGAGGACGTCTACCGACATCTGTGAGGCAAGGCCCGAACGTCTCCTGTGAACTCACCGATGAAGGAAAACTCCATGCTGCGTGTAGCCGTACCCAACAAGGGCGCGTTGTCCGAATCCGCCGCCGAGATCCTCAGCGAGGCCGGCTACCGGCGTCGGAGCGACTCCAAGGATCTGACCGTCCTCGACCCGGCCAACGGGGTCGAATTCTTCTTTCTCCGTCCCAAGGACATTGCCATCTACGTCGGGTCGGGCCAGCTCGATCTGGGCATCACCGGACGAGACCTGGCTCTCGATTCCGGGGCAGCGGTCGAAGAGCGCCTGGCGCTCGGATTCGGCCGGTCGACGTTCCGTTACGCGGCACCCGCGGGCAAGGAATGGGCACCCGAGGACCTGGGCGGACTGCGCATCGCCACCTCGTACCCCAATCTCGTGCGTAAGGACCTGGCCGAGCGCGGCTTGGAGGCCACGGTGATCCGTCTCGACGGGGCCGTGGAAATTTCCATTCAACTCGGTGTCGCCGACGCCATCGCGGACGTGGTCGAGTCGGGTCGCTCACTGCGTCAGAACAATCTCGTCGCGTTCGGCGAATCATTGTGCGATTCCGAGGGTGTTCTCATCGAGCGCGCCGGCACGCCGGGCACCGACTCCGCACGCAAGCAACTCATCGCCCGCGTACAGGGCGTCGTCTTCGCCCAGCAGTACCTGATGCTCGATTACGACTGCCCCAAGTCGATCCTCGACGAAGCCGTCAAGATCACCCCCGGCATCGAATCACCTACGCTCGCACCGATGGTCGACGACAACTGGGTTGCCGTGCGCGCCATGGTCTCTCGCAAGGTCCACAACAACGTGATGGACGAGCTCGCGGAACTGGGCGCGAAAGCCATTCTCGCCTCCGACATCAGGTCCTGCCGAGCGTTCTGAGTGCGTGGCGGAACGCCCGTCGTTCCGCCACGATCACGCGCGTCGGCGAACCAGCACAGTTTGGGCGATGCGCCCGACCGGCCCCAGTTCGTCACTGAGGGTGCCTGCGCACATGGCGATGCCGTCCAGACCCGTCGACGTCTCGGCCGACACTCCGATCCAGTCACCCTGGGGTTCGCGGAAGACGTGCACCGTCAGATCGGTGTTCAGGAACGTCCACTGCTCGATCGGCAATTTCGCACCCACACCGTTGGCGATGTCGGCAATCGAGAACAGCCGTTCGAGTGGCGTCATCGACTCACCCTGCACCAGAACGGGAGTCGGCTTCGCCCACACTTCACCGGGCCCCGCTGCGCCGAGCTCGGTGAGGAACTTGAACTCGACCGCGTCGAGGTATCCGGAGGTCCAGAGTCCGCCGAAGGTGCTGTCGACGCCGGCGCTCACCGGTCGCATCACCGGATCGCCCACGTGCACGACGTCGTCGGTGGGCTCGGTACGCATACGCCATGCGCTGCCCCGCGCCACCGCTCGCGCCTGCCCCGCTGATCCTCGAGCCCAGAGTTCGGCGACGACGAGTTCGACATTTGCGCCCGGCCGCGCCGTCCATGCGCGAATCGTGATGTCCGACACCGGAACAGGTCCGAGAATGTCGACGACCACCCGGCTGATTCGAGTATCGGGTCTGGCGTCGACCCGCTCGAGTGCGCGGACCAACAACGCGGACGGCGGAGCGCCGTGCTGCATCGTCGGTGCCCACAGGCTGACGGTGTGCTCGGTGGCGGTGACTATCTCGTAACCGTCGTCGTCGACACCGGCAGGAACGAAGAAGGCGTCCGGACTCGTCACAGCTCGGTCTCCTCCTGCTCCGCGGCCGCCTGCGGCCAACCGGGGTACGGCGGGGGAGTGCCGCCGAACTCGGGGCACAGTGCCCGGTGATCGCACCACTTGCACAGTGCGCCTTTCTTGGCGCGGAAGTCACCGGTCTCACCGGCCGCCAGAATCGCCTTCCAGATGGCCGAGAGCATGCGCTCGAAGCGCAGCAGCTCACCCTCGTCCGGGGCGTACGTCAGCTCCTGCTTGTCGGCGAGGTACATCAACTTCAGTTGCGCGGGAACGACTCCGCGCATGCGCATGATCATCAGCGCATAGAACTTCATCTGGAACAGAGCTTTGGATTCGGTGAACTCGCGCGGCGCACGTCCGGTCTTGTAATCGACGACGCGAATCATTCCGTTGGGTGCGACGTCGATCCGGTCGATGAATCCGCGCAGCGGCGTTCCGTCGTCCAACGCGATCTCGACGCGCTGTTCGCAGGACTCGGGATCGAAGTGCGTGGGATCTTCGAGTTCGTAGTACCCGTCCACCAGGGCACGAGCCCGGTCGAGAAACGCCGGACGGTCGTCCGCCGGAACCAGCGACGCGATGTCGGGTGACTCGGCCACGACCCGATCCCAGGCCGGGTCCACCAAATCGCGGGCTGTGGTGGGCACTCGATCGCGGGCAGGGAGTGCGTACAGGGCCTCGAGTGCGGCATGCACCACAGTTCCCTTCACCTGTGCCTCGGTGGAGACCTCGGGAAGCCGGTCCACGGCACGGAAGCGATACAACAGTGGGCACTGCTTGAAATCACCTGCGCGAGAAGGAGACAGAGCCGGGGTACTGCGGTTGCCGGACCTCGAACGCGGTACGTCGGCGCTGTCACCGACATCGAGAAGAGGTAAGTCGATGGGGCTCGACACGGAAATACTCACGACTGCGAGACTATGCCGCTGGTCCGACATCTTCGGTGAAGGCCGTAGTCTGGCACGTCGAGTCGTCCCCCGACGCCCGCCGATCGAGGCCGAGCGTCACATCGCAACGAAAGCAGGTCCGCTGTGTCCTCCGGTGATTCCACATCCGCGTCGACCGACGGATTCGAGGCCGACGCCGCGTTCGACGCCACTGTCGACGCATCGCTGCCCAGTGCGGACGACGTGGTCACTGCCACGACCGACGAGATCGAACTCGACCCGAATGTCACGTCCGGCGCGGAGGTCAGTCCAGCTGCCGACGCCACAGCTGCCGACGCACCGGCGGAGACCGGTCCCGCCCGCAGCGGGCCGTTTCGAGTGGGCGATCGAGTTCAGCTCACGGACGGCAAGGGTCGTCACTACACGGTGGTACTGGAAGCCGGTAAGGAGTTCCATACTCACCGCGGCGGCATCACTCACGACAAACTGCTCGGTGCCGACGAGGGCAGCGTCGTCACCTCCGTCAACGGCACCCCCTACCTCGCGCTGCGGCCGCTGCTGACCGACTACGTGCTCTCGATGCCCCGCGGCGCCCAGGTGATCTACCCCAAGGACGCGGCGCAGATCGTGCACGAGGGTGACATGTTCCCCGGCGCACGGGTGCTCGAAGCCGGTGCAGGATCCGGCGCTCTGACGTGCTCACTGCTGCGTGCAGTCGGTACAGAAGGAACGGTCATCTCCTACGAGATCCGGCAGGACCACGCCGACTATGCCGTGAAGAACGTCGAGACGTTCTTCGGCGAGCGCCCGTCGAACTGGCACCTGACCGTGGCAGACGTCGACCAGTTCGGTGTCGATCGTCCGGGTGAGCAGGTCGATCGGGTGGTCCTGGACATGCTCGCGCCGTGGGACGCGTTGCCCGCGGTGTCCAAGGCCCTCGTCCCCGGTGGGGTGCTGCTGGTCTACGTGGCCACGGTGACGCAGCTGTCCAAGGTCGTCGAGGCGCTGCGCGCACAGGAGTGCTGGACCGAACCTCGATCGTGGGAGTCGATGGTTCGCGGCTGGCACGTGGTGGGTCTCGCAGTTCGCCCCGAGCACCGCATGCAGGGTCACACGGCATTCCTCGTCAGCGTTCGACGCCTCGCCGAGGGCACCGTGACCCCGAAACCGCAGCGTCGTTCCGGTAAGGGCTGACGCTGCAGGCTCGGCTGTCGACTCAGACGCAGGGTGCCTGGCCCATGGCCAGGATCTGGCACGTGCTGGCGTCCGACAGCTTCCAGGTGCCATCGATCAGCACCCAGGTCTGCGGTGCCGGAGCCGCGGTCCCGCGTGGGGTGGCGATGGCGACGTCCGCGGTGGACGTCTCGCCTGCGACGGTCGGTTCCGACACCTCGAAGGTGATCGCTCCGTAGTTCGCCAGTGCGGCGGTCATCGTCTCCAGGTTCGCCAGGCGCGCCTGACCGTTCTCCACCGCCGCCGCCTTGGTCGCGGCGTCCACGTCCGGAGCAACCAACTGCTGCAGCGAGGTCTGCAGCTCGGCGACGGTAGGTGCTGTGACAGCCGGCCCAGCGGTGGTCGCCGGCATGGAGTCGCTGGTCGACGCGGAATTGTGATCGGCGTGATCGGATTCATCGCTCGAACTGCATCCTGCACCCACCAGAGCCACCGCGGCTACTGCGACGCTTGCCGAGAGAATACGCATTTTCACTGGTGAGGCCCCTGATTCCGTCGTCTGTCGATCGTTTGGTCAGGTGAGGCTAACATGAACTGGGATGGCCTTTCGGGGCCGCCGAGCAGAGTGGATGCCGACCCCGTTCGAGGTGTCGGTCCGCATCTCCGCGCCGCTGCCGGTAGCGTTGATAGATCGTCACTGGGAGGAGTCGCTCATGAGCTCAACAGACAATCCGGATGTGGCCGCGGCCAGAGCCGAACTGGACGCCGTGCGAGCCGAAGTCGCGTCGCTACGGCGCCAACTGGGGGAGTCCCCCGAGCAGGTACGCGAGCTCGAGGGCCGGGTCGATTCCTTGTCGCTGCGCAACACGAAGTTGCTCGACACTCTCAAGGAGGCCCGACAACAGCTCATTGCGCTGCGCGAGGAGGTGGACCGTCTCGGCCAACCGCCGAGCGGATACGGCGTCCTGCTGAGCGTGTTCGAGGACGGCACAGTCGACGTGTTCACGTCCGGTCGGAAGATGCGACTGACGTGCTCACCCAACATCGAGGCCGACACGCTCGCTCCGGGACAGACCGTGCGGTTGAACGAGGCGTTGACCATCGTCGAGGCGTGCACCTTCGATCAGGTCGGCGAGATCAGCACTCTCCGAGAGCTTCTGGGGGATGGATCGCGCGCTCTCGTCGTCGGACATGCCGACGAGGAACGGGTGGTCTGGCTGGCCAAACCGTTGATCGACATGGTCAACGACGACGGACCGGTCGACCCGGACGAGCCGTCACGGAAGCTCCGTCCCGGGGATTCGCTGCTGGTCGACACCAAGGCCGGCTACGCGTTCGAGCGAGTTCCCAAGGCCGAGGTGGAGGATCTCGTTCTCGAGGAGGTTCCGGACGTCGGATACGAGGACATCGGCGGTCTCGGGCGACAGATCGAGCAGATTCGGGACGCCGTAGAGCTGCCGTTCCTGCACAAGGATCTGTTCCGTGAGTACTCACTGCGTCCACCGAAGGGCGTGCTGCTGTACGGCCCTCCCGGGTGTGGAAAGACGTTGATCGCCAAGGCCGTTGCCAACTCGTTGGCCAAGAAGATCGCCGAGGCACGTGGCCAGGATGCGCGGGAGGCGAAGTCGTTCTTCCTCAACATCAAGGGCCCCGAGCTGCTCAACAAGTTCGTCGGTGAGACCGAGCGTCACATCCGCATGATCTTCCAGCGGGCACGAGAGAAGGCGTCCGAGGGCACGCCGGTCATCGTGTTCTTCGACGAGATGGACTCGATCTTCCGTACCCGCGGCTCCGGCGTCTCGTCCGACGTGGAGACGACGGTCGTTCCGCAGTTGCTCGCCGAGATCGACGGTGTCGAGGGCCTCGAGAACGTCATCGTGATCGGTGCGTCCAATCGCGAGGACATGATCGACCCGGCGATCCTGCGACCCGGCCGACTCGACGTGAAGATCAAGATCGAGCGTCCCGACGCCGAATCGGCACAGGACATCTTCTCGAAGTACCTGACCGATTCGCTTCCGGTCAACGCCGACGACGTCGCCGAGTTCGGCGGCGATCGCGCGGCGTGCATCCGGGGCATGATCGATCGCGTCGTCGAGCGCATGTACGCCGAGAGTGACGACAATCGGTTCCTCGAGGTCACCTACGCCAACGGGGACAAGGAAGTTCTGTACTTCAAGGACTTCAACTCCGGGGCCATGATCCAGAACATCGTCGACCGGGCGAAGAAGTACGCCATCAAGTCGGTTCTCGAAACCGGAAACGCCGGACTGCGGATTCAGCACCTTTTCGATTCCATCGTCGACGAGTTCGCGGAGAACGAAGATCTGCCGAACACCACGAATCCGGACGACTGGGCTCGGATCTCGGGCAAGAAGGGCGAGCGAATCGTCTACATTCGCACGTTGGTCACCGGCAAGAACGCCAGCGCGAGCCGGGCGATCGACACCGAGGCCAATACCGGTCAGTACCTGTAGATCCACCGCTGGGCAGTATTCGGGGCGCGTCCGCACCGGGCGCGCCCCGAACTGCATCCGTCGGCCGTCTAGGCTCGACTTATGCAGCGCATCATCGGTATCGAGGTCGAGTACGGCATTTCTTCACCGACCGAACCCACCGCCAACCCGATCCTGACGTCCACCCAGGCGGTGTTGGCGTACGCGGCAGCCGCAGGAGTGCCCCGCGCCAAGCGCACCCGCTGGGACTACGAGGTGGAATCACCGCTGCGCGATGCCCGAGGCTTCGATCTCGGACGGTTCAGCGGACCGGCTCCGGTCATCGATGCCGACGAGATCGGTGCGGCGAACATGATTCTCACCAACGGTGCCCGCCTGTACGTCGATCACGCGCACCCCGAGTACTCGGCCCCGGAGGTGCGGGACCCACTGGATGCGGTGATCTGGGACAAGGCAGGCGAACGCGTCATGGAAGCGGCCGCACGGCACGCGTCGAGCGTCCCGGGGGCTCCGCGCCTGCAGCTGTACAAGAACAACGTCGACGGCAAGGGCGCGTCGTACGGCACGCACGAGAACTACCTGATGTCGCGTGAGACGCCGTTCTCGGCGGTGATCGCGGGGCTCTCGCCGTTCTTCGCCTCCAGGCAGGTCATCACCGGCTCCGGTCGAGTCGGTATCGGCCAGTCGGGCGACGAGGCCGGCTTTCAGCTCTCGCAGCGAGCGGACTACATCGAGGTGGAGGTCGGACTGGAGACCACCCTCAAGCGAGGCATCATCAACACCAGGGACGAACCGCACGCAGACGCAGACAAGTACCGACGTCTGCACTGCATCATCGGCGACGCCAACCTGGCGGAGATGTCGACCTACCTCAAGGTGGGAACCACGGCCCTCGTGCTCGACCTCATCGAAGCGGGCGTCGACCTGTCGGATCTGCAGCTGGCCAGACCGGTCACGGCTGTCCATCAGATCAGCCACGATCCCACCCTGCGCAAGGCCGTGGCACTCGCCGACGGCCGCGAACTGACGGGCCTTGCGCTGCAGCGGATCTACCACCAGCGGGCGGCGAAGTTCGTGGCCGCCGAGGGCAGCGACGACGCACGAGCACTGGACGTGCTCGACAAGTGGGCGATGGTGCTGGACCTGCTCGAGCGCGATCCCATGGAGTGCGCGCATCTGCTGGACTGGCCGGCGAAATTGCGACTGCTCGAAGGGTTCCGACAGCGTGAGGGCCTCGGCTGGTCCGCTCCGCGACTGCACCTGGTGGACCTGCAGTATTCCGATGTCCGCCTCGACAAGGGGCTCTACAACAGGTTGGTCGCCCGCGGTTCGATGGATCGTCTCGTGACCGAGCAGCAGGTTCTCGATGCGGTCGGCACACCACCCGACGACACGAGGGCCTACTTCCGCGGCGAATGCCTGCGCAAATTCGGTGCCGACATCGCCGCAGCGAGCTGGGACTCGGTCATCTTCGATCTCGGTGGCGATTCGTTGGTACGGATTCCGACGCTCGAGCCGTTGCGGGGAACGAAATCCCACGTCGGTGCCCTGCTGGAGTCCGTGGACAGTGCAGCGGAACTGGTCGACCAGCTCACCACCTGATCGTCCATGGCATTCGAATGGGTCGTTCGGCGGTGTCTTGCCAACCGGCGAGGTCGGACTGTCGGTAGGGTAAAGGTCCGTGCACTTTCGGCGGAACGTTCGGTAGCACTTGCACATCCACGCCGGTGCGCCTCGGATGACCCGGCGACCGTGCAGTAGATCTGTTTTCTCGATACACGGAGGAGGTCGGCGACTATGGCTCAGGAGCAGACACGGCGCTCGGGCGGCGGCGGCGACGACGAGGTCCCAGGCGACACGGGGGCCGGTGGCCAGGAACGGCGCGAGAAGTTGGCCGAGGAGACCGACGATCTTCTCGACGAGATCGACGACGTACTCGAGGAGAATGCCGAGGACTTCGTCCGCGCCTACGTTCAGAAGGGCGGCCAGTGACGGTGGATCGTTCGGACCCACGGTCGGCAGGCGACGGACCGGCGATTCCGCTGGGGTCCAGTAGCTCGTCCTTCTCCGACTACCTCCGGCAGCACGCCCCGCACCTGCTGCCGGAGAGCGGCCTCGCCGCGGACCTGGCGTCCCACGCCGCCAACGGCACCACCGACAAGTCCGGCATCGCTCCGCACGGGACGACGATCGTCGCCCTCACCTACGCGGGCGGGGTGCTGATCGCCGGTGATCGGCGCGCCACTCAGGGCAATCTGATCGCCAACCGGGACATGCAGAAGGTCTACGTCACCGACGAGTACTCCGCTGCGGGCATTGCCGGAACTGCGGGTATCGCAATCGAATTGGTTCGTCTGTTCGCTGTCGAACTCGAGCACTACGAGAAGATCGAGGGCGTGCCGCTCACCTTCAACGGCAAGGCCAACAAGTTGTCGTCGATGGTTCGGAGCAATCTGGGTGCGGCGATGCAGGGACTGGCTGCGGTGCCGTTGCTGGTCGGATTCGACATCGACATCTCCGATCCCGAGAGAGCCGGACGCATCGTGTCGTACGACGTGGTCGGCGGGCGTTACGAGGAGCGGTCGGGCTATCACGCGGTGGGTTCGGGCTCGTTGTTCGCCAAATCCGCGCTCAAGAAGTTGTATCGCCCCGGAATGTCCGAGGACGAGGCGCTTCGGGCTGCAGTCGAGTCGCTGTACGACGCCGCCGACGACGACTCGGCCACCGGTGGTCCCGATGTCACCCGCGGCATCTACCCGACGGCGGTTGCTATCACGAGCGTCGGTGCGGACGACGTCGCGCACGATCGCATATCGGCTGCGGCCAGATCGGTTCTGGCAGAACGAACCGAGAGCGCAGCACACACCGGCGGCACGGACCACCACACCCGAGCCGGCCAGGAAGTCAGCGAAGGGGGTAGCGCGCTATGACGATGCCGTATTACGCATCTGCCGAACAGATCATGCGCGATCGTTCGGAATTGGCGCGCAAGGGAATCGGCCGCGGCCGCAGCGTCATCGTGCTGGCGTATGCCGACGGGGTCCTGTTCGTCGCCGAGAATCGCTCGACCGCGCTGCACAAGGTCAGTGAGCTCTACGACCGCATCGGTTTCGCTGCCGTCGGCAAGTACAACGAGTTCGAGAACCTACGCAAGGCCGGCATCCAGCACGCAGACATCAAGGGATACACCTACGATCGACGCGATGTCACCGGCCGGTCGTTGGCGAAGACCTACGCCCAGGCACTGGGCACCATCTTCACCGAGCAGCTCAAACCGTACGAGGTCGAGATCTGCGTCGCCGAGGTGTCCCATCAGGACGAGCCGATGGCCACGCAGCTCTACCGCATCACGTACGACGGCTCCATCGTCGACGAACAGGATTTCGTCGTCATGGGCGGCACCACCGAGCCCATCGTGGCCGCGCTGAAGGATACGTACCGGTTCGGCCTCGGGTTGGCGGACGCAGTTCGTATCGCCGTCGACGCGCTCACCGCCGGTCCGACGTCGCCTGCGACTGCCGGTGCCGAGCCCGAGAAGAAGGTTCTCGAGGTGTCGGCCCTGGAGGTAGCCGTCCTGGATCAGGGGCGACCGCGTCGAGCGTTCCGGCGTATCGCTGGAGCTGCTCTGGCGGACATGTTGCCCGCATCGGCACCGTCCGCGACCGGCGACGGCTCCTCGGAGCCGGAGACTCCGCAGTAGTCCCCACACTTCGGATCGAGGTCGACGGCCTCGTGCTCTATCGCTTCCGGTAGAGCACGAGGCCGTTCTTGTCGCTGCTGAACTGGAATGTCGTGCCGTCTCCGACGACCTCGCCGTCGGCCGCGAGGGCAACCGGGGCACCGTCCACCTCGACGGTCAGTCGTTTCGCCACACTGCGCACGTAGGCAGGCGACGAGCCGAGCGTTCCGGTGATCGTCGCCCACAGCAGTCGTGTTCTCGATGCCTTGGGCTCCGACGGGAGAAAGCGAACATCGAGGGTGCCGGTATGAATGCTGCTGCGCGACATGGGAACTTGATCGATCGGATCGTAGGTACCGTTGCCGACGAAGAGCATCCACACCGAGTGCGGCACTCCGTCGAGTCGAATGTTCAGTGGCTCTGCAGCCGCGAGCACTCGTGTCATCGCAACCGCAGCGGCCGGCCACTTACCGATTCGCTTCTGCAGCTTCTGCCGTAACCGCACCGAGTCGGGGTAACCCCCGAACGTCGCGGTGTTGACGAACGACACACTGCGGCCGTCGACGTCCACCTCGGCGATGTCGACCAGTTCGGCGGTGCCCGCCTCGACGGCGGCGGCGGTGTCCTCGACTGCGGTCAGACCGGTGTCGCGAGCGAAGTGGTTGAGAGTGCCACCCGGAAACGCGGCGAGTGGCAGGCCGTTACGGGCGGCCGAGGCGGCGACGCTGACGACCGTGCCGTCGCCTCCACACACTCCGAGAGCACGCGGCGTCGTGTTCCGAATTCTCTCTTCCAGTTGCTCGTTGAAGTCCCTTTCGGGATCGGGTACGAAGAGGTCGGCGTCGGGGAGCTCGCGACGGATGGCGTCCGGTACCGCCTCCGAACCGTCACCGGATCCGGGATTGACCAGCACCAACAGTCCCCGTCCGCCCGGCAGTGCCTCGACCTCGACCGGCGAGCCGAGATCGGCGGGCTTCGCCGAACGCACGGCCCACCAGCGGCGGGTCGACAGCGCGACCGCCGAACCGAGCGCCGCTCCGGCGACGACATCGGTGGGCCAGTGGACGCCGACGTGAACCCGGGAATAGCAGACTGCTGCGGCGACCGGAGCCAGCAGCAATCCTGCCTTCGGTGATTCGATGGCGACCGCGGTGACGAAGGCGGCCGCGGACGCCGAGTGACCGGAGGGAAACGACGAGGACACCGGCGGGGCGAGCACCCGGCGCAGTACGGGAACCAGCTCGGTATCAGGCCTCGACCTCGGGAACACCGGCTTGAGCAGACCGTTCGCCACGGCGCTCGCACCCGCCACGGCGATCAGCCCCCGCACGCCGCCGCGTCGGGCCGAGCCACCGGCCGCGCCGAGAAGTGCGGCAGCTCCGAGCCACAGGCGACTGTGATCGGCGGCCGTGCTCAACGCGCGGAGCCCTGCATCCGCCCTGCTCGAGCGCAATGCCGCGCTTCGTGAAACCAGGGACAGGTCCCACGCGTGAACCGAGGCCGCAACAGACGTTGGCGTGGAAGTCATAGGGCCCAGCCTAGGCATGGACGCCATCGAGGCGCTCCGACACATCCATCGGTGGCTTGCGTTGTAGTGTCGAAGTGTGCAGCGACGAATTATGGGCATCGAGACCGAGTTCGGTGTCACATGTACCTTTCACGGACACCGACGCCTGAGTCCGGACGAGGTGGCCCGCTACCTCTTCCGTCGCGTGGTCTCGTGGGGCCGCAGCTCGAATGTGTTCCTCCGCAACGGCGCTCGCCTGTATCTCGACGTCGGTTCGCATCCCGAGTACGCCACTGCCGAATGCGACAGCCTGCTGCAATTGGTCACCCATGATCGCGCAGGCGAGCGAGTACTCGAGGATCTGCTGATCGACGCCGAACAGCGTCTCGCCGAGGAGGGCATCGGCGGAGACATCTACCTGTTCAAGAACAACACCGATTCGGCGGGCAACTCCTACGGTTGCCACGAGAATTTCCTCGTCCAGCGAGCGGGCGAATTCTCGCGCATCTCGGATGTACTGCTACCTTTCCTGGTCACCCGCCAATTGATCTGTGGCGCAGGCAAGGTGCTGCAGACACCCAAGGCCGCGACGTTCTGCCTCTCGCAGCGCGCCGAGCACATCTGGGAAGGCGTGTCGTCGGCCACCACTCGTTCGCGGCCGATCATCAACACCCGCGACGAACCGCACGCCGATGCCGAGAAGTATCGCCGGCTCCACGTCATCGTCGGCGATTCCAACATGGCCGAGACCTCGACCATGCTCAAGGTGGGGACGGCCGCACTCGTACTCGAGATGATCGAGGCAGGCGTCTCGTTCCGAGACTTCGCGCTGGACAATCCGATTCGGGCCATTCGCGAGGTCAGCCACGATCTGACCGGTCGCAGGCCGGTCCGCCTCGCCGGTGGTCGCCAGGCCAGTGCACTCGAAATCCAGCGTGAGTACTACTCCCGGGCCGTCGAGCATCTCCAGACGCGGGAGCCGAATGCTCAGGTGACTCAGGTGGTCGACCTGTGGGGACGCACACTCGATGCCATCGAGTCGCAGGACTTCGCCAAGGTCGACACCGAAATCGACTGGGTCATCAAACGCAAGCTGTTCGAGCGGTATCAGGACCGCTACTCGATGGAACTTTCCGATCCCAAGATCGCTCAGCTCGATCTTGCGTACCACGACATCAAGCGTGGACGGGGAGTGTTCGACGTGCTGCAGCGCAAGGGTCTGGTCAAGCGAGTCACCGAGGACGAGCAGATCGACGAAGCGGTGAATCTGCCGCCGCAGACGACACGCGCGAAGCTGCGCGGTGAGTTCATCACCGCGGCCCAGGAAGCCGGACGCGACTTCACCGTCGACTGGGTACACCTGAAACTCAACGATCAGGCGCAGCGAACGGTGTTGTGCAAGGACCCGTTCCGTTCGGTCGACGAGCGCGTCGAGCGACTCATCGCATCGATGTAGTCCGGACGCGACTCGGCTGGAGGTCGGGTAGCGATCCAGGCAACTCGGGTCGCTACAGCTCCGGCGGGCGGTGAACAACTAGGCTCGACTGTCGTGGCCACCACCAAAGTCGAACGCCTGATGAACCTGGTCATCTGTCTGTTGTCGACGCGTCAGTTCCTGACCGCGGAGTGGATCCGCGAGAGCGTTGCCGGGTACGACGACTCGACGAGCCTCGAAGCGTTCAGCAGGATGTTCGAGCGTGACAAGAACGAACTGCGCGATCTCGGGGTGCCCCTCGAGACCGGCATCGCCACGCGGTTCGGTGGTGTCGAGGGTTATCGCATCAACCGAGATGCCTACGAGCTGCCGGACATCGATCTCACCAGCGAGGAATCGGCTGCGGTCGCGGTGGCCGTCAAACTGTGGGAATCACCGGAACTGACGTCTGCGGCCCAGAGTGCGCTGCTGAAGCTGCGCGCCGCAGGTATTCAGGTCGACCAGAACGAGTCGGCCGCTGCCGTCACGGCCGTTCCGGCCCGAACCCGCGGGTCCGAGCCCGCACTGGGCGCCCTGCTCGCGGCGATCGACGAGGGTAAGTCGGTGCGGTTCGAGCATCGACCCTCGTTGACCGAGCCGTTCGTCACCCGAACCGTCCAGCCGTGGGGCGTTGTGACGTTCCGGGGACGGTGGTACCTCGTTGGACACGACGTGGACCGAGACGACACCCGAACCTTCCGACTGTCCCGGATCGGCGACGACGTCAAAGCCTTCGGATCACCTCAGAGTGTCCGCAAGCCCGACGGTATCGATCTTCAGGACATCGTCCGCCGCGTCGCGGGCACGTCCTCGGTGTCGGGTACCGCCCGAGTGTGGCTTCAGGACGGTCGGGCGACGGAGCTGCGGAGGATGGGCACCGTGGTGGGGGAGCAGACGGTGGGCTCGCGTACCGGAACGGTCGTCGAGGTTCCGGTACGGTCCTGGGATTGGATTTCGCGGCTCATCGCCGGTCACGGTCCCGACGCGATGGTGTTGGCCCCGGCAGAGCTGCGGGCCGATGTCATCTCGACCTTGCAGACTGCAGCCGAACTGGAGAACGAACGATGAGCGCGCGTCTGTCGGTGCGGTTGGCCCGCCTGCTCAACATGGTGCCCTTCTTCATGGCCAATCCGGGGTTGAGCGCCGAGGAGGCCGCTCGGGAACTGGGCGTGACCACCGCGACGCTGATGGCCGATCTCAATCAGCTCTGGATGTGCGGTCTGCCCGGATACGGACCGGGTGACCTCATCGATCTGTCGTTCTCCGAGGAGAGCATCGACGTCACCTTCTCCGCCGGGATCGACCGGCCGCTGCGGTTGACGTCCACCGAGGCCACCGCACTGTTGGTCGCACTTCGGTCGTTGACCTCGATGCCGGGGATGGTCGATCCGTCGGCCGCTCAGCGAGCGATCGCGAAGATCGAGACCGCGGCCGGGTCGGCGGCGGCGAATGTGCCGCTCTCGTCCGACCACGACACGGCCGACGCGGAGGAGGGTCCGGTGTCGAGCACCGTACGGTCTGCGCTCCGAGCCCGGCACGCACTCGAACTCACCTACTACTCGGCGTCGCGAGACGTGCTCACCGAGCGCATCGTCGATCCGATCAGGACCGTGGTGGTCGACGACAACAGCTATCTGCAGGCATGGTGTCGCGGCGCCGAGGGCGTTCGGCTGTTCAGATTCGATCGCATCGATTCGGCCACCGAACTCGACGAACCGTCGTCTCCGCCGGAGTCGGTGCAGGACGAGGACGCGTTCGAGATCTTCAACGACGACCCCTCTCTGTCCCAAGCGCGGTTACGCGTCTCACCTGCGTTCACCTGGATTCTGGACTACTACCCGATGACGCAGGTAGCCGCCGATTCGGACGGGTCCATCGAGGTGACCATGCGTTTCGCGACGCTGCAGTGGATGACCCGGCTGACCCTCGGGTTCGGCGGTGGCGTCACCGTACTGGGACCTGAATCCTTGGTGAATTCCGTCCGCGATCGTGCGCGGTCCGCCCTGAATGCCTACGCGGAGCTCGACGCCACCGACACCGGCGGCGGCCTCACAACATGAACGTGAGGTGAAGCGGTGCGCTCCGTTGCCGAGCGCACCGCCCGCCGTCGGGTACGCTCGATTCATCTGATCTCAGGAGGTTCACATGGGATTCACCAGTCCCTGGCACTGGGCCATCGTTGCGGTGGTCGTCATCATTCTGTTCGGTTCCAAGAAGCTGCCCGAGGCTGCGCGTGGACTCGGACGCTCGTTGCGCATCTTCAAGAGCGAGGTCAAGGAGATGCAGAACGACGGCAAATCCGACACCGATACCGCGACTGCACAGCAGCCGGCCGCACCCGCTCAGCTGCCCTCGCCGGCACCCGTGGCGCAGACCGAGACCACACCCCAGCACGACGCGAAGTCTGCCTGAGCGACGCCGCTCAGCACACCTTCGGTGCCGCGTCGGCACCGAAGGTTCACTGCTGTCGGTGACGGCCTCGTGCCGCCTGCCGACCGAAGAAGGCTGACCGTAGAACACCATGCGCATTCCGTTCGATCCACGGCGCAGTAAGCGTCGAGTCAATCCCGACGGCACGATGTCGTTGGTCGATCACCTGTACGAGCTGCGAACCCGGCTGCTCTGGTCGCTGCTGGCCATCGCGGTGACCACTGCATTCGGATTCTTCTGGTACTCACACACGATCTTCGGCGTCGAAAGCCTCGGCGATCTGCTTCGAGGCCCGTACTGCACCCTGGACCCGAGCCTGCGTGCGGATTTGAGCAACGACGATCAGTGCCGCCTGCTCGCCACCGGCCCGTTCGACCAGTTCCTGCTGCGGTTCAAGGTGGCGTTCACCGCAGGCGTCGTGCTCGCCTGCCCCATCTGGCTGTACCAGATCTGGGCGTTCATCACTCCCGGCCTGTACGCCAACGAACGCCGTTACGCAGTCTCCTTCGTCACCGGTGCCGCTGCGCTGTTCGTGACCGGAGCGATTCTGGCGTACTTCGTCGTCGCCAAGGGCTTGCACTTTCTGCTGTCGATCGGTGACAACGTCCAGATCACGGCACTGAGCGGCGATCAGTACTTCGGTTTTCTGATCAATCTTCTGATCATTTTCGGTGTCAGCTTCGAAATACCGCTGCTGGTCGTCGGGTTGAACTTCGTCGGTGTTCTCACCTACGAACGCCTGAAGGCGTGGCGTCGCGGGTTGATCTTCGGACTGTTCGTGTTCGCGGCGATCGCAACGCCCGGACAGGATCCCTTCTCGATGCTGGCCTTGGCGTTGGCTCTGACGGTGCTCTTCGAGATGGCAGTGCAGATTGCGCGGATTCACGACAAGCGTAAGTTGCGCAAGAGAAGAGACGAATGGGGTGATGTGTCAGATGACGAAGCAACACGCATCGAAGGCGCAAGTTCTATCCAGGCCCCACCCGCTGTCGCACCGACACCGCCGGTGGGCGGTATCGGCACTGCGACCCGAACACAGGCACAGTACGACGACACGATCTGATGTGAGTCCCAGCGACGGGGCGCGACCATGAGCGAGGCTGTTGTCGACACCCGGTCCAGGCCAGAACCCACTGAACTGCAACGGTTTTCCGCGGAGTTGAGTTTTCCGTTGGACCGCTTCCAAGTGGATGCGTGCACTGCATTGGAGAACGGTCACGGGGTGTTGGTCTGCGCCCCGACCGGCGCGGGCAAGACCGTGATCGGCGAGTTCGCGGTGCACCTGGCCCTCGCTGCCGGTCGCAAATGCTTCTACACCACCCCCATCAAGGCGCTCAGCAACCAGAAGTTCGCCGAGTTGACCGCGCGATACGGACGCGAGACGGTCGGCCTGTTGACCGGTGATTCGTCCATCAATCCGGATGCACCCATCGTCATCATGACGACCGAGGTGCTGCGCAACATGCTCTACGCATCCTCCGACGCACTGCGCGGGCTCTCGCACGTGGTGATGGACGAGGTGCACTACCTGGCGGATCGGTTCCGAGGTGCGGTCTGGGAAGAAGTGATCCTGCACCTGTCCGACGACGTGCGTCTGGTGAGCCTGTCCGCAACGGTAAGCAACGCCGAGGAGTTCGGCGCGTGGATGAGTACCGTTCGCGGCGACACCTCGGTGGTCGTGGACGAGAACCGTCCCGTTCCGCTCTCGCAGCACATCATGGTGGGCCGTCGGTTGTTCGATCTCTTCGACACCCGAGCACAATCACCGGACGGCCACCAGAAGGTCGTCGTGGACCGAGACCTGGTGCGGCACGTCAAGCAGCGTCAGTCGCTGGACTCCATGGATCGGTGGCACGCACCGCACAGTCGAGGACGCGGAGGTCGAAGCGGGGGCGGCGGACGCGGCGGCCAGCAGGGAGGCGGAGGTGCCAACCGTCCGCTGGCTCGTCCCGATGTGATCGCCAAGCTGGACGAGGAAGGTCTGCTCCCGGCCATCACGTTCATCTTCAGTCGTGCAGGCTGCGACGGGGCCCTGACTCAGTGCATGCGTTCGCGGCTGGTTCTGACGACGCCTGAGCAGGCCGAAGAGATCAGGTACATCGTCGAGAAGCACACCTCCGAACTCCCACGCGAGGATCTGGAAGTGCTCGGCTTCTGGGAATGGCGAGATGCGCTCGAACGCGGGTTCGCCGCGCACCACGCCGGAATGCTGCCGGTCTTCCGCCACACCGTCGAGGAGCTGTTCGTCAAGGGATTGGTCAGAGCGGTGTTCGCCACCGAAACTCTGGCTCTCGGAATCAATATGCCTGCCCGAACCGTGGTGCTCGAAAAGCTGGTCAAGTTCAACGGTGAGACGCACGCGGAGCTGACACCGGGGGAGTACACCCAGCTGACCGGCCGGGCCGGGCGACGCGGCATCGACGTCGAGGGTCACGCGGTGGTGCTGTGGCAGCCCGGTACCGAACCGACCGAGGTGGCCGGACTCGCGTCGACGCGAACGTTTCCCCTCCGGAGTTCCTTCGCGCCCGCCTACAACATGTCGATCAATCTGATCGAACAGTTCGGGGCAGCGGATTCACGGCAGTTGCTCGAACGGTCCTTCGCTCAGTTCCAGGCCGACCGGTCCGTCGTCGGCATGGTCCGCGGTATCGAGAAGAACATGAAGACGTTGGAGACGCTCGGCGCAACGCTCGGTGGCCCCGACGGGGAGTACTTCGAGTACGCGCGACTGCGCGAGCGTCTGAAGGATCGAGAGAAGACCCTCGAGCGTCAGAACAGGTCCGATCGGCGGGACAAAGCCGTCGACTCGTTGCGTGCGTTGCGCCGCGGCGACGTGATCTCGGTGCCGTCCGGACGGCGCAGCGGACTGGCAGTGGTACTCGAACCGGACGACGATCGCGGCGATCCGCGGCCGCTCGTGCTGACCGAGGACAAATGGGCAGGCCGTCTGTCCGCTGCCGATTTCCCTACGCCGGCAACACCTCTCGGCTCCATGCGATTGCCACGGTTCGTCGATCACCGCACCGCCAAGACCCGTCGGGATCTGGCGGCGGCGTTGGTCACCCGCGGCATATCCCAGCCCTCGGATCGAGTGGGACGAAAGTCGACCGCTGCCGACGACAAGGAGTTGGCAACCCTGCGTCGGGCCATCCGCTCACATCCGGTGCACAGCCGGCCGGATCGTGAGGAACTCACTCGAACCGGCGAACGCTACAACCGGCTGGCCCGGGAAACCGAGTCGATGCGGCAGAAGGTGTCGGCCACGACGAACTCGTTGGCCCGAACGTTCGACCGCATTCTGGCCTTGCTGGCGGACCGCGGCTACGTGACCCCGGGCAAGGATCCCAAGGTGACCGACGACGGTGCTCGATTGAGCCGGATCTATTCCGAATCCGATCTTCTGGTCGCGGAATGCCTGCGAGGCGGACTGTGGCAGGGATTGTCGGCCGCAGAGTTGGCCGCAGTGGTCTCGGCCGTGGTCTACGAGTCCCGCTCCGAGGGAGACATCACCCCACACGGCCCGACCGGACCCATCAGGCACGCGTTGACCGAGACCGTGCGGGTGTGGCACGAGCTGCGGGCCGACGAGGTTCGGCACAAACTGCCACCGACCAGAGAGCCGGACATGGGCTTCGTCAAAGCGATCTACAAGTGGGCTTCCGACCATTCGCTCGTCGACGCACTGGTCGCGGCAGGCGACAACGGCAAGGCGCTGTCCGGTGGCGACTTCGTCCGTTGGTGTCGGCAGGTCATCGACCTGCTCGACCAGGTCCGGCTCGCCGCTCCCGAACCCGAGCTGTCGCGAACCGCCGCCCGTGCCGTCGCCGCGCTGCGACAAGGAGTGGTGGCCGTCGATGCCGCGTGACCGATGCTGCGTGACAGATGCTGCGTGATTGGCGCTGCGTGACGGGCCGAAACCGGACTGCCGGGTCGGTACAGCGGACGCAGCGACAAGCGGGATACTGTACCCCCGACGGATTCGAGATTTCAGTGGAGGCGAGATGAGCGGCCCATACGGTCCGACCGACCCCGACAACAGTTGGTCACGAACGCCGGACCAGGACGGTGCCGCAAAGGACGGGCAGGAAGCATCCACCGGCGAAGCTGCGGCGACGTCCGAATCGCAGACTCCGAGTCCGTCCGCGTGGGGACAGTACGCGCCGCCCACCGGCACCCCGACCACGCAGTACGGCGAACCTTCCGGAGGCGCGTACGGCCAGTCTCCCCAGGGGCAATACCCCCAGGGCGCGTATCCGGCCGGGCCCTACCCCCAGGGCGCGTATCCGGCCGGGCCCTACCCGCAGCAGGGTCAGAATCCTCAGGTTCAGGGTCCGCAGGGGCAGTACCCGCAGGGCTACAACCCGCAGAATCCGACCGCACAGAATCCCACCGCACAGAATCCGACCGCGCAATACCCGGCGGGACAGCCGTACGGGGCACCGTATCCGGGGACCGGACAACAGCCTGCCGGTGACGCCGCCTACCAAAACCCCTACGCACCACAACAATTCGGTGGCAGTGGGCAGTACGGTGCCGGCCAGTACGGTCAGCAGCCTCCCTTCGCGGGCGGACAGAATCCGAATCAGCAGTATCCCGGTCAGCACTATCCCGGACAGCAGTATCCGGGCCAGTACCCCGGGCAGTACCCGGGCCAGCAGCCAGGCCCCGGCCGCAGTGGCGCGCAGTCCAAGAAGCCGCTGATCATCGCGGGCTCCGTCATCGCCGTCGTGGCCGTGGTCGCGGCAGTGCTGTACTTCGCGTTCGGGCGCACGACCACCCTCGATACGACGGCCGCTCAGGACGGTATTCGCACGGTGTTGACCGAGTCCTACGGTGCCACGAACGTCTCGGGGGTGTCGTGCCCGCAGAACATCGAAGTCAAGGCCGGCACCAGCGTCGATTGCACGCTGACGGTCGACGGGGCGTTCAAGAAGGTGACGTTGACGTTCCTCAACGACGACGCCGACTACGAGGTCTCACTCCCGAAATAGCCCCGGTCAATTCCGGGACGCCGTGGCCGCCATCGCCGAGACGAGGCGGTCCACGGCGTTTCTGATTCCCAGGGTCTCCGCGAGCTTGTCGAGTGCCTCGAGATCTGCCGGTTCCGCCGGAATCTCGTCCGACCTCGACAGAACGACGTCGGCATCGGTGACGACCCGCACCACCGGCAGTGCCGCATCGAGGTAGTCGCTGGCGTTGGCCAGCTTCGCCCGAATTCCCTTGGCCATGTCCGACTCCGGATCTAGTGCCGCTGCACGCAGGGCCGCGACGGACTCGTACTGCAGCATGAGTGTGGAGGCCGTCTTCTCGCCGACACCCTTGACACCCGGTAGCCCGTCCGACGCGTCACCGCGCAGAAGCGCCAATTCCGCGTAGGCCGCTCCCGCGCGGTGCAACGGGACGCCGTACCGCTCGGCCACTTCGACCGGGCCGAAGAGTTCGGCCTTGGCCAAGCCTCGACCCACGTACAGCACCCGTACCTCGTTCGGTTCGTCCGCCGCCACCTGCAACAGATCTCGGTCGCCGCTGACCACGACGACGGGATCGCGTCGTTCCTGTGCAGCCAAGGTTCCGAGCACGTCGTCGGCCTCGAGGCCGTCGGCCCCCGCGGTGGCAATTCCCAACGCCGCCAGAACGTCCATGATCATGTCCACCTGTGGCGTCAGGGTCTCGGGAACCTCTTCGCTCTCGGCCACATCCGGCGCGGCGTCGGCAACCCGGTGAGCCTTGTACGAGGGAACGAGGTCCACTCGGAACTGTGGACGCCAGTCGAGGTCGAGGCATACAGCCAATCGGCTCGGTTCGGTTCGCGTGATCAGGGCCGAGATCATGTCGAGGAAACCTCGCACGGCATTGACGGGACGGCCATCGGGCGCCGTAATCGACTCGGGCAGAGCGTAGTAAGCCCTGAACCACAGGCTCGCGCCGTCGAGGAGCAGCAACGGCGACTTTCCGGGGGTGGTCATGGGGCTCATCTTGCCGTACGGCACTAGCCTGGAGGTATGAGTGTCGATTCTTCTCGTTTTCCCAGCGATGTCTACGCCTCCAGGCTCGCGCGCGCGGCCCGCCTGACGTCGGACGCAGGCTTGGACGCCCTGCTGATCACTCCGGGCCCGGATCTGCAGTATCTGATCGGGTCCACGGCCAGCTCGTTCGAGCGTCTCATCGCGTTGGTGGTGCCGGCCGACGGCAGCACTCCCAGCATCGTCGTGCCGCGGCTCGAACTCGCCGCGCTGGGTGACTCCGCCGCCGAGGACCTGTCACTGACTCTCGTCGATTGGGTGGACGGCGTCGATCCGTACGCGCTCGTGGCTGCGGCCGTGCCGGCCGGCAGCAAGACCGCTGTCGCCGACGCAATGCCCGCCCTGCACTTCGTGCCGCTGGCAACGATTTTCGGGACCGTGCCGGTGCTGGCGACAGACGTTCTGCGCCAGCTGCGGATGATCAAGGACGACGCCGAGATCGATGCTCTGCGTCGAGCCGGTCATGCCATCGACCGGGTTCACGCCCGGATGGGCGAGTGGCTCCGAGTGGGCCGAACCGAAGCCCAGATCGCGGCAGACATCGCGACGGCGATCGTCGAGGAAGGCCATACCGCACCGGAATTCATCATCGTCGGCTCCGGTCCGCACGGTGCCGATCCGCACCACGAGGTCTCCGATCGTGTCGTCGAGGCCGGCGACGTGGTCGTCGTCGACATCGGTGGACCCGTTGCGCCGGGATACAACTCGGACTCCACTCGCACCTACAGTCTCGGCGAGCCTTCGGCCGAGGTCGCTACCCGGTACGCGGTACTGGAGCGAGCTCAGCAGGCCGCAGTCGACGCCGTGTCGCCGGGAGTCAGCGCGGAGTCCATCGACGCAGCCGCACGCGAGGTGTTGGTCGAAGCCGGTCTGGGAGAGGCGTTCCTGCACCGCACCGGACACGGTATCGGCCTGTCGGTGCACGAGGAGCCGTACATCGTGGCGGGCAACGACATCACTCTCACCGAGGGAATGGCGTTCAGCATCGAACCGGGCATCTATTTCCGTGGGCAGTGGGGTGCCAGGATCGAGGACATCGTCGTCGTGACGGCGGACGGGTGCGAATCGGTCAACCTCCGCCCCCACGGTCTCGCCGTGCTGCCGGTGTGACCGACGGCCGCCGAGCCGAGTTCGTCTCCGTCGTCAGGACGAATCCGATTGTGGCCGAGGTACTTCGGCGTGCGCCGCAGCTCGGGCTTTCGGGTTGGTACCTGACGGCGGGCGGTCTGTTCCAAACCGTGTGGAATCACCTCGCCGACCGAGATCTCGGGGCCGGAATTCGCGACTACGACTTCTTCTACTTCGACGACACGGATCTGTCGTACGCCGCCGAGAACGACGTGATCGAGACCGCGGCCGACGTGTTCGCCGACCTCGGGGTCGACGTCGAAGTGCGTAATCAAGCGCGTGTACACCTGTGGTACGAGCAGCATTTCGGAGCGACGTTGGCTCCGTACCGAAGCTCCGAGGATGCCATCGACCACTTCGTGTCGACCACGTGCTGTTTCGGGATCACCGTGGACTCCCACGGTACGGACCGCGTCTATGCCCCACACGGCTTCGAAGACCTATTCGCCGGGATCGTCCGGCCGAATCCGCGATTACCGATGCGGCACGTCTACGAGGCGAAGGCCGCGCGGTGGACCACCGAGTGGCCGAACCTGACCGTTCTACCCTGGCCGACGGACGACTAGCGTCGCAGCAGCGAGCGGCTGCCCAGTACCCGCCGCACCGCTATCTCGACGACGACGCGGGTCGGATTCTCCCGCGGCACTCGATAGCGTCGGGCATAGCGGTTCTCCGCATCGGCGACCGACTCGTGGTCGTCACGAACGGTGGCCGGACCCTCCAACGTCAGCCAGCGGGCACCGTCGATCTGGGTGACGGCCGCGTAGGCACCGCGGCCGGCGTTGATCGCCTTCTGCGACACGTTGTTGGTGATGACACGGGCGACGTGGGCGTCCGCGTCGTAGGTGAACCCGACGGCGACGACATGGGGCGTGCCGTCCGGACGCAACGTCGTCAGCGTGGCGAGGTGCCGTTCGGTGAGGAATTCGATCGCCTCGTCGGTGAGGGCAGTCGCGTCAGCGGGGGTAGCGGCCATGACTCGACTGTAGTGACGTGCCCCGACTGCCACGAGCGGGGCTCGATCGGAGAGACTGTTCGGCGTGAGCAGACGATCTGAACCCGCCTCGGGAACGTTGTTGTTGCTCGGCGGCCGAAGCGAGATCGGTCTCGAGGTCGCCACTCGGCTGGCACCGGGACGAACCGTCGTACTGGCCGCTCGGCGCAGTTCCGACCTGGCGACGCAACGGTCACGTGTGCTGCAGGCAGGCGCGACGACCGTCGATGCGGTCGAGTTCGACGCGAACGCCATGGACACCCACGAGGAAATCCTGCGCTCCGTCGTGGAACGGCACGGGCCCATCGGAATCGTGGTGTTGGCGTTCGGGATTCTGGGGGATCAGACGCGCGCCGAGGACGACGCCGGGCATGCGCTGGAGGTGATCACGACCGACTTCCTGGCCCAGGTTTCCGTCCTCACCCACGCCGCGAAGGTACTGCGGGCGCAGAAGAGCGGCGATCTGGTGGTCTTCTCGTCCGTCGCGGGTGTCCGGGTCAGGCGGGCCAACTACGTCTACGGCTCGGCCAAAGCGGGTCTGGACGGCTTCGCCAGCGGACTGAGCGATTCCCTGCACGGCAGCGGCGTTCATCTGTTGCTCGCGCGCCCAGGGTTCGTCATCGGTTCGATGACCGAGGGCATGGACCCGGCACCGATGTCCAGCACACCCGATCAGGTGGCCGCCGCGGTGGTGGCTGCGCTGCGCAGCCGGAAGTCGACGGTGTGGATCCCCGGCACTCTTCGGCCGGTGTTCTTCGCGATGAGACTGCTTCCGCAATGGCTGTGGCGCAGGATGCCGCGCTGATGGCGGAGCCCAACCCTCAGCCCATCGCAGTGGTGGGAATCGGCGCGGACGGTTGGGACGGACTGTCTGCTGTCGCACGTGTCGTGGTCGAGCAGGCAGATGTCGTCTTCGGGTCGGCGAGGCAGCTTGCCGGCGTGGGGGACAGGTGCGCCGACGCCCGCGCGTGGCCCAGTCCGTTGCTGCCGAGCCTGCGGCCGATGATCGACTCCTGTGACGGCCGGACCGTGTGTGTGCTGGCCAGTGGCGACCCGATGTTTCACGGTATCGGTGTGAGCCTGGCTCGCGAATTCGGCGCCGAACGTCTGAGGGTGTATCCCGCACCGTCGTCGGTTTCGCTCGCCTGTGCGCGTCTGGGCTGGTCGCTTGCGCACACCACGACGGTGTCGTTGGTGAACAGCCCGGTCGAGACCGTCCTTCCGGAACTCGGCCACGGTCGTCGACTTCTCGTACTGAGCCGAGGCAGCTCGACACCGAGTGACGTGTGTGCGCTCCTGCGTGACAACGGTTTCGGTGCCAGCACGGTGATCGTGCTCGAACAACTCGGCGGCCCGGCCGAACGCGTCGCCCGGGGGACGGCATCGGACTCGACGTTCGCCGACGCCGACCCGCTGAACGTCGTCGCGCTCGAATGCGTTCGAGATCGCAGCGCCATCAGACTCACTCGCGTTCCGGGCCTGCCCGATTCGCAGTACACCGGCGACGGTCAGATGACCAAGCACGAAGTGCGCGCACTGACGCTGTGCGCGTTGGCGCCCGGACCCGGCGAAGTCCTGTGGGACGTCGGCGGGGGCTCGGGGACGATCGCCATCGAATGGATGCGCACCGATCCATCCTGTCGTGCAGTGACATTCGAGTCGTCCGGGGATCGTCGACACCAGATCACGACCAACGCACAACGGCTGGGGGTGCCCGGGTTGGCCGTGCTCGGCACTGCGCCCGGAGCTTTCGACGAGGTCCCCGGCAGTGCAGGCGTTCCGGACGCGGTGTTCGTCGGCGGCGGGGCGACCGAGCCGGGCATGATCGAGCGGTGCTGGGCGGCCGTGCGTCCGGGTGGTCGATTGGTCGCCAATTCGGTGACCGCAGAATCGGATTCATTGCTGCTCTCGGCAGCTGCACGATACGGCGGCAGGCTGCGCCGGTTCCAGATCTACCGGGGTGAGCCGTTGGGCTCCTTCACCACCTGGCGACCACAACTGCCGGTCACCCAGTGGTGCGTGACGAAACCCTGGGGTGCGCCCGACGGGGCGGATGCGGACGAGCAGTGAAGGTCCTGCTTCTGGGCGGCACGTCCGAATCCCGGCAACTCGCCGCCGCCGTGGCCGGCGTCCCCGGGATCGAGTTGATCACCTCGCTGGCCGGGCGCGTCGCCGAGCCGGCGCCGGTGTCGGGCCATACCAGGGTCGGCGGTTTCGGCGGTGCCGACGCATTGGCACAGTGGATTCGAGACAACGCCGTCGACGCACTGGTCGACGCAACGCATCCGTTTGCCGCCACCATCACCGCGCATGCCGACTACGCTGCTCGGACAACCGGTGTCGCTTATCTCGTGCTGACCCGGCCGCCGTGGAGCGCGTCGACGGACGACCAGTGGACCACCGTGGCATCCCTACCCGAGGCGGCCGCATCGATAGAACCGGGTAGTCGGGTGTTCCTCACCATCGGCAGGCAAGGCGTTCACCATTTCGCCGGAGTCGCCGATGCGTGGTTCCTGATTCGTTCGATAGATCCACCGACCGGTGCCGTTCCCCCTCGCGCCACCCTCGAGCTCGGCCGCGGGCCGTTCGACCTCGCGCACGAGTCGGCAATGCTCGCCGACAACCGAATAGACCTGCTGGTCACCAAGAACAGCGGCGGCACGATGACCCGCGCCAAGCTCGACGCGGCGCGATCGGCCTCGATTCCCGTTCTGATGATCTCGCGACCCACCGTCGACACCTCGGCATCGACGGTCGAGGAGGTCGATGCCGCCGCTCGGTGGTTGATCAAACGCCTACGCGTCACTCCCTGACGGGTAGCGCCGCGACGTGAACACTTTCGGACCGCTTCCGGTCTCCACCACCGTCGTCATCGAGGAGCCGATGATGAGCAGGCACCGCATGTCGATCGACTCGGGATCGAGTTCGCCGAGGGTCACGGTGCGCACCGATTCCTGCGCACTGCCTACCGCCCGCCCGATCACCACCGGCGTCTCCGATGAACGATGTTCGAGCAGAACATCTTTCATGGCCGCGACCTGCCAGGTGCGGGTCTTCGACGCCGGGTTGTAGATCGCGATCGCCATGTCGGCTTCGGCCACTGCCGAGAGTCGTCGGGCCACCACGTCCCAGGGCTTGAGTCGATCGGAGAGGGAGATGACGGCGTAGTCGTGTCCGAGCGGCGCGCCGACGCGGCTGGCAACAGCATTGGCTGCCGTCATTCCCGGGACCACGCGTACCGGTACCGAACTCCACTGCTGTTCGGCTGCAACCTCGATGACCGCTGTCGCCATCGCGAACACACCCGGATCACCCGAGGACACCACAGCGACGCGGCGGCCCTGTTTGGCGAGGTCGAGGGCGAATGCCGCGCGCTCGGATTCGACCTTGTTGTCGCTCGCATGCCGAATCTGGCCGGGTTGCTGCGGAACTCGATCGATGTAGGTGATGTACCCGACCAGATCGGTTGCTGCCGCGAGTTCGGCTCGCACTTCGTCCGTCGTCCACACGTCGTCGCCCGGACCGAGACCGACCACGACCACTTCGCCCGTACTGGTGGGAAGTTCGGTTCGATTCGACGGACTCGGCACGACGATCATCGAGAAGTACGGCACGTTGTCCGCGTCGGCGGCATCGAGGACGCGTTGCTCGGCTGTACTGGCCCGCTCGACGTACCGCGCTTCGTCGAGCCTGCCGGATCGTTCCAGTGCATCGAGCACGGTCGGATAGGTTCGACCGAGTTTCATGATGACCGCGGCGTCGGTGCCGCGGAGTCGGCGAGTGAGTTCGTTCACCGGCAAGGTGCCGGGGAGGACGGTGAACACCTCGTCGCGCTCCACCAGTGGAGTCGCCAGCGCGGCCGATGCAGCACTCACCGAGGTCACGCCGGGAACCACCTCGACCTCGAACCGGTGTGCCAGGCGTTTGTGCATGTGCATGTACGAGCTGTAGAACAGTGGATCGCCCTCGGCCAGAAGCACAACCGATCGGCCGGCGTCGAGATGAGCGGCGAGCCGTGCGGCAGCGGACTCGTAGAACTCGTCGATGGCACCCTGGTACCCACCGGGATGAGCCGTCGCCTCGGTGGTCACCGGATACACCAGGTGTTCTTCGATCTGCCCGTCGCGCATGTAACCGGCCGCGAGGGCACGCGAGATGCTGCGACCGTGCCGAGCACTGTGGAACGCGACGACATCGGCCTCGCCGATCACGCGAGCGGCCTTGACGGTCAACAACTCCGGGTCGCCCGGGCCGACGCCCACTCCCCACAACTTTCCGCTGGAGCTCATTCTTGTTCGCTCGCAATGGCATTGACCGCGGCGACGGTGATGGGGCTGCCACCGCGTCTGCCCCGGACGACCAGATATTCCACGCCGAGGTCGGCGGCTATCAGATCTTCCTTCGACTCCGCCGCGCCGATGAATCCGACCGGGCCGCCGACGATGGCTGCGGGCTTCGGAGCTCCGGCCGCGAGCATTTCCATCAGGTGGAACAGGGCGGTCGGCGCGTTTCCGATCGCGACGACGGCACCGCCCAGCTTGTCACCCCACAACTCCAGCGCGGCAGCGGTTCTCGTGGTGCCCATACTCCGAGCCAAATCCGGCACCCGAGGATCGGACAGGGTGCACAGCACCTCGTTGTCGGCCGGCAGACGGCGACGAGTGATACCGGCGGCAACCATGTTGGCGTCGCATAACACGGGTGCCCCTGCGCGCAGAGCAGTTCGGGCGGACTCCACCACGTCGGGCGTGAAGCCGATCGTCTCGGTCAGGTCGATCTCACCGACAGCGTGAATCATGCGCACGACGACCTGGGCGACGTCCGGGGTGAACCGAGACAGATCCGCTTCGGCACGGATGGTTGCGAAAGACTGGCGGTAGATCTCCGCGCCGTCACGGATGTAGTCGTGCATGCGTGTCACGATAGGGGAGAGGGACCCCTCAGCCGGAAGCCGGTCTCCAGGTGCTCAGGACACCTGGTAGCCGATTCCCGTCGCGATGACGTCGGTCACCTCGCCTTTGGGTCGGCCGCATCGACGCTCGCAACCGGACCAATGCTGCCGCTCGTCCCGTGGCGTCATCCGCGCGTCGACCGCGGCCGCGAGGTCGGCTCGGACGTCGGCGAGGGACTTCTCGCAACCGGGAGATCCGGTGCAGGCACTGACTCGGATCCACGGTGACGCGGCGTCGAAGATCAGGCCCATGGGTGCGAGAACTCGAACGACCTGTTCGGCCGGTTCCTCGTCCAGATCACCCACGATCAGCGATCGCCACGGCGTCACGATCAGCGGACGATCGACGGCCGCGAGGAATTCGGCCAACCGCGCGCCGAGGACGCCGTTGGCCAGGCCGGCGCCGAGCGCAACGTGGCCGTCGTCCTGATCGAGCCAGCCGATCGGTGGCACCTCGACCGGCGCGGGCATGGCCAGTACCGGTCCGGCCTGGAACCCGAGCACGTCGACGATGCGCTCGGCACCGCCGTCCAGTTCGGCCAGTCGCCATTCCTTGTTTCGCAACCGGACGAAGGCATCCGCGCAGTCGAGCAGAGTCGAGACCACGTGCTCGCGGTCGACGCGTACACCGCTGTCGCGTCCTGCCAACAGCACTGCGAACGACCCGTCGGCCTGGGCGTACACCCCGAAGTCGGGTTCGAGTCCGCACAGATCCCCACGGCCGTCGTCCAGGGCGAACAATGTTCGGCCGGGTAGTTCGGCGAGCTCGGGGCGAGCGCACACGGCAGCGTCGAGCTCGCCGACGAGACCGCGGACGTCGGTGAGTCCGCCGACCCGGCCCGACAGCGGCGAGGCGAGGATGTTGCGCACGCGCTCGTGCGTCGGAGACGGCAGCAACCCGGCCGCGGCCAACCTGTTCGCGAGCTCGTCCGGGTCCGAGACCGCACGAACCTGGATGTTGCCCCTCGACGTGAGTTCGAGCGAGCCGTCACCGAGCTCGGCCGCGGCCTCGGCCAGGACCTGCATCTGCTCCGGCAGCACGAGGCCGCCCGGGAGCCGGATTCTGGCCAACGGACCGTCCGCCGCGTGGTGCGTCGACAGAGCTCCGGGGCAGCCGTCGGGCACGGACCTACTGGGCGAACTCATGTTCACCAGGCTACAAGTGCGACGGGTGGCCCGATCTCGTCCCGGCACCGGTAGCATTCGATGTTCACGGCTCCGGCCGAGAGGAAACCGGTGAAATTCCGGTACGGTCGCGCCACCGTGACCGCCCTGTAGTTCGTCGAGAGCAGCTCGTCGGGAATGGTTCATGGGACCTGTTCTCGAGGATCGTGCCTTCGGGACGGGGCGGGAGTCGGACCCTCTCACCGACGAGCTAGGACGATTCACCGATCCAGGGGCGCGAAACCCCGAGGAGGGCGTTACCCGTGTTTCTGTTGCTGTCCACATCGGACACCGATCTGCTCAGTGCCCGCGCCAGTGGGGCCGATTTCACGTGGGGCAACCCGTCCCGCCTGCTGGCGGAAGACATCCCGTCGATGGCCGAATCGGCCGAGCTGATCATCGTCCGCATTCTCGGATCGCGTCGCTCGTGGGAGTCGGGCATCGAGGCCGTCCTGGCCACCGGTTTGCCCGTGGTCGTGCTGGGCGGCGAACAGGCCCCGGATGCGGATCTGATGGAGATCTCCACGGTGCCCGCCAACGTCGCCGCCCAAGCGCACAACTATCTGGCCGAGGGCGGCTCGGGCAATCTGCGGCAGTTGTACAACTTCCTGTCCGACACAGTGCTGCTCACCGGTCACGGTTTCGACGCACCTCGACACCTGCCGACGTGGGGCCACCTCGAGCGGAACTCCGCCCAGCACTCGGACGGCCCGACCGTGGCGATTCTGTACTACCGCGCTCAGCATCTCGCCGGAAATACCACCTACATCGATGCCCTCGCCGCCGCAGTCGAGAACGCCGGGGCGAACGCACTGCCGATCTACTGTGCGTCACTGCGTACGGCGGAAGCCGACCTGCTGGAGACGCTGAAGTCGGCGGATGCCTTGATCGTGACCGTGCTGGCTGCGGGCGGCACCAAACCCGCCGGTGCTTCGGCAGGCGGCGACGACGAAGCCTGGGATGTCGCCGAGCTCGCCGCCCTCGACGTTCCGATCCTGCAGGGTCTGTGCCTGACGAGTTCCCGCGCGACGTGGTCCGAGAACGACGACGGACTGTCGCCATTGGACGTGGCCACGCAGGTCGCGGTCCCGGAATTCGACGGCCGCCTCATCACGGTTCCGTTCTCGTTCAAGGAGATCGACGACGACGGCCTGACCACGTACGTTCCGGACCACGAGCGAGCAGCACGCGTTGCCGGCATCGCCGTCCGCCATGCGCGGCTCCGACACATCCCGGCCGCCGACCGCCGAATCGCCCTGATGTTCTCGGCGTATCCCACCAAACATGCCCGCATCGGCAATGCCGTCGGCCTCGACACTCCCGCCAGCGCGATCGCGTTGATGTCGGACATGCGTGAGGCCGGCTACGACCTCGGACCGCTCGAGGGCCCGGATTCGGTGCCCGGTCTGGCGGCCCGAGACGGCGACGCACTGATCCACGCCTTGATCGCCCGTGGCGGTCAGGACCCCAACTGGCTCACCGACGCCCAGCTCGAGGGCAATCCCATTCGCATTTCGGCGGCCCGGTACCGAACCTGGTTCGAGCAGCTTCCCGACGACCTTCGCGAGGGAGTGATCGAACATTGGGGACCGGCACCGGGTGATCTCTACGTCGATCGTTCCGCTGATCCCGACGGTGAGATCGTCATCGCAGCAATGCAATTCGGCAATGTGGTCATCATGGTTCAGCCGCCGCGCGGATTCGGTGAGAAGCCGGTTGCGATCTACCACGACCCGGATCTGCCGCCGAGCCATCACTATTTGGCCGCCTACCGGTGGATCTCTGCAGCCCGCGAGGACGGCGGCTTCGGGGCCGACGCGATGGTTCATCTCGGTAAGCACGGAAACCTGGAATGGCTCCCCGGCAAGACCCTCGGCATGTCCGCCTCCTGCGGCACCGACGCTGCACTGGGCGACTTGCCGCTGATCTATCCCTTCCTGGTCAACGATCCGGGGGAGGGCACACAGGCCAAGCGGCGAGCCCACGCCACTCTCGTCGATCACCTCATCCCGCCGATGGCGCGAGCGGAGAGCTACGGTGACATCTCTCGGCTCGAACAGCTGCTGGACGAACACGCGAACATCTCGGCTCTCGATCCGGCCAAGCTGCCGGCCATTCGCCAGCAGATCTGGACACTGATGACCGCGGCACAGATGCACAAGGACCTCGGACTCGATGAGCGTCCCGACGAGGAAGTGTTCGACGACATGCTGCTGCACGTCGACGGATGGCTGTGCGAGATCAAGGACGTGCAGATCCGCGACGGGCTGCACATCCTGGGCCAGGAGCCCGTCGGCGATGCCGAGGTCGAGTTGGTGCTGGCGATGCTGCGCGCTCGGCAGATGTGGGGCGGCGAGCAGACGGTGCCCGGTCTGCGCGAAGCTCTCGGGCTCAGCGAGGACGGCGACGAGGAACGCACGCGCGTCGACAGCATCGAGGCCGTCGCGCACGGACTGGTCGCGGCAATGCAAGCGACGCAGTGGAATCCGGCCGAGGCCGAGCGGGTTGCGGGCGAACACGGTGACGTGGTCGCAGAGATTCTGAGGTTCGCCGCCGCCGAGGTGGTACCGCGTCTACGCGGAACTTCCCGCGAGATCGAGCAGGTGTTGCACGCTCTCGACGGCGGGTTCATCGCGGCGGGTCCGAGCGGTTCACCGCTGCGCGGCCTGATCAACGTGCTTCCTACCGGCCGCAATTTCTACTCGGTCGACCCGAAGGCCGTGCCGTCGAAACTGGCGTGGGAGACCGGTCAGGCGATGGCAGAATCCTTGCTCGCACGCTACCGCCAGGATCACGGCGAGTGGCCGAAATCCGTCGGTCTCTCGGTGTGGGGCACCTCGGCCATGCGCACCTCGGGCGACGACATCGCCGAGGTGTTCGCTCTGCTCGGAGTCTCCCCGGTGTGGGACGAGGCCTCGCGCCGGGTGACGCGCCTCGAGGTGATCGACCTCGACGAGCTCGGCCGCCCTCGCATCGATGTGACGGTTCGGATCAGTGGATTCTTCCGTGACGCGTTTCCGCACGTGCTCGCCCTTCTCGACGACGCGGTTCGGATGGTGGCTGCGTTGGACGAGGAGCCCGAGCAGAACTACGTCCGTGCACACGCGCAGGCCGATCTGGCCGAACACGGTGACGAACGACGTTCTACGACACGCATTTTCGGGTCGAAGCCAGGAACGTACGGTGCCGGGTTGCTTCAGCTGATCGACAGCAAGACGTGGCGCAGCGACGACGACCTCGCTCAGGTGTACACCACCTGGGGCGGCTTCGCCTACGGCCGCGGACTCGACGGAGTACCCGCGTCGGACGACATGCGCACTGCGTACAAGCGTATTGCCGTGGCCGCCAAGAACACCGATACACGTGAGCACGACATCGCCGATTCCGACGACTACTTCCAGTACCACGGAGGCATGGTCGCGACGGTGCGCGCGCTGACCGGAAAGTCGCCCGAGGCATACATCGGTGACAGCACGCGGCCGGAATCGGTTCGCACGCGCACACTCTCGGAAGAAACCGCCCGCGTCTTCCGCGCTCGGGTCGTCAACCCTCGGTGGCTCGAAGCCATGCGCAGGCACGGCTACAAGGGTGCGTTCGAGATGGCGGCGACCGTGGACTACCTGTTCGGTTACGACGCCACCACCGATGTGGTGCAGGACTGGATGTACGAGAAGTTGGCCGAGACCTATGTGCTCGACGAGCAGAACCAGAAGTTCATGCAACAGTCCAATCCCTGGGCACTGCACGGTATTGCCGAACGACTGCTCGAGGCCGCGGAGCGCAAGATGTGGGCCGAGCCGGACAAGCAGGTTCTCGACGGCTTGCGCCAGGTGTACCTGGAAACCGAAGGTGAGCTCGAGGGGGAGTAGCGACGTACCCTTCTCGGTATGACTGCCACCTTCGAGGACATTGCCAAGGGCAAGTACGTACTGCTGACGACGTTCAAGAAGGACGGCACCGCCGTACCGACCCCGCTCTGGGGTGCGCTCGACGGTGATCGTCTGCTCGTGTGGACGGTGTCGGATTCGTGGAAGGTCAAGCGCATTCGCCGTAACTCGAAGGTTCTGCTCGCACCGTGCGACATGCGCGGCAAACCCCAGGGCGACGCAGTCGACGCGACAGCCGAGATCCTCGATGCAGCCGGCACCGAGAAAGCGCGCGCGGCGATAGTGTCGAAGTACGGCATCCTGGGCTGGCTCACCGTGAAGGGCAGCGTTCTTCGAAGGGGCAAGAGCGGCTCGGTCGGGCTCGCGATCACTCCCGCGTAACCGGTCTGCACGACGACACCATCGTTGGTATGCGCAGTTCCGAATGCTTCATGAGGCGGCTTCCCCTGCTGCCGGAACGGAGCACCACGTGCCTATTGCAGTGACCGATTACAACCATGTCCGACTCACCGTCAGTGACATCGACCGATCCCGATCGTTCTACGACTCGGTGTTCGGCTTCGAGGTGGCCTACGCCTGGGATCCCGACGCGGACGAGGAGACCAAACAAGCCCTGTGGTTCCTCTTCGGCGGCGTGATCTACAAGTTCGGCGGGGGTTTGCTCGGTCTGCGCCCGGTCGCGCCGAGCGACGACACCTTCGCCGAAGATCGTTGTGGGCTGGACCACCTCAGCTTCACCGTCGATACCCGTGCCGCGCTCGAGGATGCAGTCGAGACGCTCGATGAGCTCGGCATCGCGCACGAGGGCATCAAGGACGCAGGGCCCGGACTGTCCATCGTGGAGTTCCGCGACCCCGACAACATCGCTCTCGAGTTGTCCGGACCCGACAAGTAACGGTCGGACGCAGGGCCTGCGGGAACGACCCCGCAGACCCTATTGCGCGGCGCTGACCGAGGACATGTGAAAGTCCGGAATGCGCAGCGGCGGCATTGCCGTGCGAGTGAACCAGTCCTTCCACTCGCGCGGCAGTGTCGCCTCGGTCCGTCCGGCCTCGGTGACACGTCGCAACAGATCCAGAGGACTCTCGTTGAACCGGAAGTTGTTGACGGCTCCGATGATCCGGCCGTCCTCGATGGCGTAGACACCGTCGCGGGTGAGACCCGTGAGCAGCAACGAGGTGGGATCGACCTCTCGGATGTACCACAGTGTCGTCAGTAACAGCCCGCGCTCGGTCGACGCGACCATCGCGTCGACCCCGGTGTCGCTGCCGCCGGTGAGGATCAGATTCTCCCCGGGGACGGCAACGGGTACCTCGAACTTCCGGGCTCCGGCGCGGGTATAGGCCAGTGTTGCGATCGCGCCGTCCCGGATCCAATCGACCCGGTCGATGCCGAGACCGTTGTCGAACACCGACACCGCATCACTGGAGGAGCCCGCCGCAACGAACGGCGCGTACCCGAGACCGGGCTCGCGAGGGTCGGAGTGCAGCGTCAGCGGCAGCTCGGTGAGCTTCTCGCCGACTCGGGTGCCACCGGCCCGCGAGAGTGCGGTGCGACCCTCCTGGGCCCCGCGCCCCTCCATGGTCCACATCAAGTAGATCATCAGATCGGCCACGGCGGAGGGCGGCAATACCGTGTCGTACCGACCGGCGGGACGCTCCACGGTGTTCTGCGCCCAGCCCAGCCTGGTGGACAATTCGTCGAGCATCGATGCCGCCGACACGTCGCGGAAATCGGCTGTACCTTTCCCCACCCAGGCACTCGCACCGGACCGCTTTCCGTTGATCTCGATCGACCCGGTCGGCTGTGTGAACGTGCGTCGCACACCGGTCGAGGTTCCGAGCCACACGTTGTCGACGCGATGCTCGGCGAATCCGTACAACGTGTCTCGGCCGTCGAATCCGACGTTCAGTTCCGTTGCCAGCGAACCGAACACGTCGATGGACGTGGCCTGCGCGTGTCGATCCCAGCCGTCCGGCTCGGAATCGGGGGTCAGCAGCGGCATCGCGTCGTCCGCAGGCTCGGCGGCGCGGGCCGCTGCTTCACTGGCACGCACGACGTCCGCGATCTCGTTCGGATCGACACTGGTGGACGACACCGAACCCACCCGCGCCACGTCCCCGTTCCGGACGATGGATACCACCACCCACTGCCTCGAAGTGGAGACGCCGTTCGTGGTCATCGAATTGCCCGCCCACCGAAGCGTCGCGTCGCTGGAGTCGGTGACGAGGACGACGGTGTCGTCGACGCTCGCACACGCCAACGCACGTTCGATCACCTGCTGCGGCTCGATCATCGACCTGCCTCCGATCGGGTGTTGAGGACGTTGACCCCGCGGAACAGTGCGACCGGGCAACCGTGACTGACCGCGGCGACCTGACCGGGTTGGGCCTTGCCGCAGTTGAACGCCCCACCGAGTTTCCAGGTGGAGCGACCTCCGAGCAGTTCCATCGAACCCCAGAAATCCGTCGTCGTCGCCTGATAGGCGACGTCGCGCACCTGGCCGTCGAGCACACCGTTTCGAATCCGGTAGAAGCGTTGTCCGGTGAACTGGAAGTTGTACCGCTGCATATCGATCGACCACGATTTGTCGCCGACCACGTAGATACCGTCCTCGACCGCGGCGATGACCTCCTCGGTCGACCGGTCGGTGTCGGGATCGGGCTGCAACGACACGTTCGCCATGCGTTGGATCGGAACGTGATGTGCGGAGTCGGCGTAGGAGCATCCGTTGGACCGTTCCAGTCCGAGCCTCAGGGCGAAGACCCGATCGAGTTGGTAGCCGACGAGTGTTCCGTCGCGAACCAGATCCCACTTCTGCGCGGCCACGCCGTCGTCGTCGTAGCCGATACTGGCGAGACCGTTCACCTCGGTCCGGTCTGCGGTGACGTGCATGATGGGTGAGCCGTAACGCAAGGTTCCGAGCTGATCGGGTGTGGCGAAGGACGTCCCGGCGTAGGCGGCCTCGTACCCGATCGCTCGGTCGTATTCCGTTGCGTGTCCGATGGATTCGTGGATGGTGAGCCACAGGTTGGTGGGATCGATGACGAGATCCGTCGGACCTGCCACCACCGACGGGGCCTTGACCTTCTCGGCCAGCCACTCCGGGATGCGCGCGAGTTCGTCCGCCCAGTCCCACGTGCTGTGTTCACCGAGGTATTCCCAGCCACGTCCGACGGGCGGTGCCAATGTCCGCATCGAATCGAACGCACCGGCCGCTCGGTCCACGGCAGTGGCCTCGAACTGCGGGTGTAGTCGTACCCGTTGCTGAGTGATCGAGCTGCCCGCCGAATCGGCATAGAACGACTGTTCCTTGAACTGCAGCACCGAGGCCGTGACGTGGTCGACGCCGTCGGAGGCGGACAACCTGGCCGAGTACTCGGCCAGCAGCGCCACTTTGTCGGTGGTGGGAACGTCGAACGGGTCGATCTCGTACTGCGAGACCCAGACCGCGTCCGAGTACACCGGTTCGGGCGCGAGTTCGACCCGTTCGCGGTTGAGCACGCGTAACGCCGTCGCCACCTCGGCCGCACGGAGCGCCGTGGTGGCAGCCGCGTCGGTACTCAGCTCGGCGTGAGAGGCGAAACCCCAGGTGCCGTCGACGACCACCCGCACCGCCAACCCGATTTCCCCGGCGTCGACGGCGGATTGCACCGAGCCGTCGCGCAGTGAAATCGACTGGGTCGTCAGCCGCTGCACCCGGAAGTCCGCATGCGAGGCTCCGGCCGTGCGCGCCGCGCTCAGGGCCGCGTCGGCAAGTTCTCGCAGGGGGAGGGCGAGGAAATCGGCGTCGACCGACCGGTCCGATGGTGTCGTCACGACTGTGACGCTAGCCGAATTGTTGCCAGCCGAGGCGTAGGACCATGCCGATCACGACGACGAGCAACACGATCCTGACGAAGCCTGCGCCCCTGGCGACCGCCGTCCTCGAACCGAGTACCGCACCGACGACATTGCAGGCGGCCATCGCAGCACCGAGTTGCCAGTACACACTGCCGGTGAATGCGAAGTAGGTCAGCGCACCGACATTGGAGCCGACGTTGATCACCTTTGCCATCGCGGCGCTGCGGACGAATTCGGTGCCCAGCATCGTCGCGAAGACGATGATGAGGAAGGTGCCGGTGCCGGGTCCGAGGATGCCGTCGTAGAACCCGATGCCGGCTGCGGCGAGGCCGATCACGATCAGAACTTTGCGATGGGTCGGGGGCGACGGTGCCGCGGTACGACCGATGGTCGGTCGGCAGGTCACCAGTACCGCAACACCGACCAGCACGACCATGATGATCGGCACGAAGAGGTCGCGGTCGATCAACGACACCGCGGCAGCGCCCGCCGCCGAGGTCGTCGCCGCGATCGCGCCGGCAGGAACGAGCACCTTCCAGTCGAGCGAGACCTTGCGGGCGAACGTGACGACGGCGGCGACTGTTCCGAAGACTGCGGTCGCCTTGTTGGTCGCGAGGGCTGCCTGCTGTGTCAGTTGCGGTGCCACGAGCAAGATCGCCGGCAACAGAATGAGACCGCCTCCGCCGACCACGGCGTCGACCCATCCTGCTGCTGTCGCGGCGGCCATCAACAATCCCCAGTCCGCGACAGTCATACGGCAAACTCAATCACATGCGTCGATTCAGCCTGTGGCTCCGTGGCCAACCGTTCGTGGCCGACGCACTGCTCGCCGGTGGGCTTTTCGTCATCGAGATTCTCGTTTTCGTGAGTTCGGCCGACGGCCCGAACGGACCGTTGTTTCTGGCATTCTCGGTGGTCCTGACCGTTCCCGTCGCGTGGCGGCGTCGGTTCCCCAGGTCCGTGGCGGCCGTGGCGCTCGTGTCGACGTTCGTCGCCGACGTGTGGGGAGCCATGGTCGGGGATACCTCCAACGGCCATCCGGCCGCACTGGCGTTGCCGATCATGCTCTACACCCTGGTGGCCTACGTCGGCCGCGCACAGGGGGCCGTCTACGCCGCCGGTGTGGCCGCCTACTCGGTGTCGTCGTTGTTGCTCTTCCACCAGCCGTTGTTCACGACGCTGCTGTTCAGCGCTCTGCTGTACGCACTGTCGTGGGTCGCTGCCGAATTCCTCGGTGCCCGACGCGCATACGACGAGGCGATGGAGGCCCGACTGATCGTGGCCGAGTACGACCGGGATCGCCGCGCCGAGGAGGCCGTGCTCATGGAAAGAACACGTATCGCGCGCGAGCTGCACGATGTCGTCGCCCACGGGGTGAGCGTGATGGTGGTCCAGGCCGACGGGGCGTCGTATGCCATCCGGCGCAACCCCGAACGTGCCGAGCAGGCGGTGGCCAACATCTCGGCGACGGGCCGACAGGCGCTGGCCGAACTGCGTAGGACGGTCGCGCTGCTGCGGACGACCCCCGACGCGGACGACATGCCCGAGTACGGCACGGCCGGTCTGGCCCGCGTCGTGGAAATGATGAGTCGAGCCGGCCTGAACGTCGAGTTGGAACAGACGGGCAATCTCGACGACATCAGCCCGGCGATCAGTCTCGGCGTCCACCGACTCGTCCAGGAATCGCTGACGAACGTTCTTCGGCACGCCGGCCATGCCCCGCGAGCCGTCGTGCGGGTCGCACGCGAAGCAGACACCGTCACCGTCGAAATCTCCGACAACGGCACCGGCAGTGCGGCACCACCGACCGGTGGCGGAGGACACGGACTCGTGGGGATGCGGGAGCGAGTCGCGGTGTTGCAGGGCACGTTGCAGGTCGGTCGTACACCCCAGGGCTCATGGCTCGTGCGGGCGAGACTGCCGATCGAGTAGGCGTTAGGTTGTGTCGGTGCCGATCACCGTTGTCGTCGTGGACGACCAGGAACTGATGCGAATGGGCCTGAACATGGTGCTCGAAGTCCAGGACGACATCGAGGTGATCGGTGAAGCGTCCGACGGCTCCGGTGCTATCGAAGCCGTGGCACGGCTGGCGCCCGCCGTGGTCTTGATGGACGTCCGCATGCCCGGGATCGACGGGGTCTCCGCCACTCGAGCGATCACCGAATCAGGATCGGACACCAGGGTTCTGGTCATGACGACGTTCGATCTCGACGAGCACGTACTCGGTGCGCTCAGGGCAGGAGCCAGTGGATTTCTGCTCAAGGACACGCCGCCCGAGGATCTGGTATCCGCGATTCGGAGCGTGGCTGCGGGTGACGCCGTCGTATCACCGAAAGTCACGAAGAGGCTGTTGTCGCGGTTCGTCGAGCGCACCGAGCCGGCCGTCGACCCATCGGTACTGGACGGCCTGACCGGGCGTGAGCGAGAGGTCATGGCGCACCTGGCAACCGGGCTGTCCAATGCCGAGATCGCGACGGTGTTGCACCTGTCCGAGGCGACCATCAAGACCCACATCGGCCGAATACTGACCAAACTGGGAGTACGTGACCGAGTGCAAGCCGTCGTACTCGCCTACGAATCCGGCCTAGTCAGACCTGGATCCTGAGAATCTCCCGGCAAACAGGACTCATCGGGAGAAAAACGACTGTGCCGGACGTTGTACGGACCAAGCGAAGAAAGGACCGTCATGCTCGCTCTGTTCGTGCTCTACGTCGTGGTCGAGGTTGCAGCCCTGGTCGCTGTGGGCAGTGCACTCGGTGTGCTGTGGACCGTGGTGTTGCTCATCGCCGGATCGTTGGTCGGTTCGTTGCTGGTCCGTTCGCAAGGCCGGCGGGTACTGGACGGCCTGCGACGCGCATCGCAGGGTGAACGCTCGGCCGAGGGAGCCGTGGCCGACGGCGCACTCTTCGCCGCAGGGTCGGTGGCCATGTTCGTGCCCGGCCTAGTGACCACGGTGGTAGGTCTGTTGCTGTTGATCCCACCGACTCGCTGGCTGCTCCGGCCTGCCGTGCTGTGGGCGGCCGCGCGGTGGCTGCCCCGAGTCGCGGCGTCCACTCGGCGCATGCGCCCCACGGTCATCGACGGTGAGGTACTCGACGACCGTACGGCCGGCGAGAATCGCGGACCACGAACCACCGGACCGTCGCTCGTTCTCGAGGGTGAGGTGATCGACCCGGGCCGCGTCGATCCCGCTGCCGGGGATTTCCCCAAGTCCCACCGGTAGGGGCAGACTGGTCGCTCGTGACCACCGAATTGTTCTGCGGCGGACGGATCTACAGTCCTTCGGCTCCCGATGCCACCGCCATGGCCGTGACCGACGGAATCATCAGCTGGATCGGTGAGGATCGCACCGGACGAGCCTTGCATCCCGGCGTTCCCGTCACCGATCTGGCCGGTACTTTCGTCGCTCCGGCCTTCGTGGACACGCACGTTCACGTGACCGACCTCGGACTGTCGTTGATCGGCCTGGACCTGAGCCGGTCCACGTCGGTCGAGGACTGCGTACGCATGGTGCGAGAACATGCGGCATCCTCGGAAGACGACCTGATCTGGGGTCACGGTTGGGACGAGTCCACCTGGTCCGAACAACGTCCTCCCACCACCGCCGAACTCGATGCGGCTGCTCCCGGACGAGCGGTGTACCTCACCCGTGTCGACTCGCATTCTGCCGCCGTATCCACCCGCTTGCGGTTCGCCGCGTCCGCTGCCGACGCCACCTCCGGCTACTCCGAACAGTCTCCACTGACCGCAGACGCGCACCATCGTGCTCGGCAGACCGCTCGCTCGCTGCTCACCGCCGATACCCGACGCCGGGCGAGGGCTGCTGCGCTGGACGACGCCGCGGCGCACGGAATCGTCGCGGTCCACGAATGTGCAGGACCGGTGGTGTCGGGCATCGTCGATTTCCGAGAACTCATGAACATCGAGCACGGCGTCGAAGTACGCGGCTACTGGGGCGAGCTGGCAGATACCGCCGAACGCGCCCGTGAATTGCTCGAAGAGACCGGTGCCCACGGATTGGCAGGCGATATCTTCGTCGACGGATCCCTCGGGTCGCACACCGCATGGTTGAGCTCGCCGTACGCCGATGGTCCCGGAACCGGGGTGTCTTACGCAGATGTCGACGCGATAGCTGCACACATCGCCGCCTGCACGACGGCCGGAATTCAGGCCGGCTTCCACGTCATCGGCGACGCCGCTGTATCGGCCGCCGTCACTGCATTCGGCCGGGTGGTCGCCGATCTGGGTACGCCCGCCGTCGCGTCCTGCGGACACCGGCTCGAGCACGTGGCGATGGTGTCCGCGCAGCAAGCCGACCTGTTGGCGTCGTGGGGCGTCATCGCCAGCATGCAGCCGGCGTTCGACGCGGCGTGGGGCGGAGCCGACGGCCTCTACGCCGCGCGTCTGGGTGCCGAGCGCGCTGCCGAACTCCACCCGTTCGCACGCCTGGCGTCTGCGGGAGTCTCGCTGGCGTTCGGCTCCGATGCGCCGGTGACGTCCCTCGATCCGTGGGCGACGGTCCGCGCTGCGGCGAACCACCGCACTCCGGGGAGCTCGGTGTCGCCCCGTGCGGCATTCTCGGCTGCGACGCGCGGTGCATGGCGGGCGGGGGGAGTGCGCGACGGTTTGGCCGGAACACTGGTGCCGGGCGCCCCCGCGTCCTTTGCGGTGTGGGACGTGGACGAGCTCGTCGTGCGAGCACCGAAGGACAGCGTTCAACGGTGGTCGACCGACCCCCGTGCGGGCGTGGCACCGCTGCCCAGCCTCGAGGCGTCGTCCGTCGGTCCCCGCTGCTCGATGACGGTGCACCGTGGACGGGTCGTTCATGAGCAGTGAGAACCCCTCGACCGCGCGACTGACCCGGCTGTACGGACCCGCGCTGTCGACCGTCCTGGCTGCCGTTGCCGGCGCGCTCGTCTTCGCCAGTTTTCCGCCGCGAACGCTCTGGTTTCTGGCACCCATCGGCATCGCAGTACTGGCACTGGTTCTGACGGGGTTCGGCGGTCGCCGATCGGTGTCGCTGAAAGGCGGATTCGGATACGGCTACGTGGCCGGCCTCGCCTTCTTCGTTCCTCTGCTCCCGTGGATCGGCGTCTACGTCGGCCCGGTGCCGTGGCTCGCGCTGGCCGCAGCCGAATCGGTGTTCCTCGGTCTGTTCGGTTTGACGGCCGTGCTGGTTGCGCGGAGCGCGTGGTGGCCGCTGTCGATGGCCCTGATGTGGAGCGCCGCCGAGTGGCTTCGGTCGAGCGTTCCTTTCGGAGGGTTTCCATGGGGCCGGCTGGCGTTCGGACAACCCGAGGGCTGGTTGCTTCCGTTGGCGAGCATCGGAGGCGCACCGCTGCTCAGTTTCGGGGTCGCGCTCACCGGTACCGGACTGGCCGCGCTGGTGCTGACACTCACGCGTCGCGTCACCGCCCGATCGCTCGTCGGACCGGTCGTGACCACGGCGATCGCATCGATCACTGCGGTGTCGCTGATCCCGACTCTGCACACGAACGACACCGGGGACGGCGATCGCACGGCGACGATCGCTGCCATTCAGGGCAGTGTTCCTCGCCTGGGGCTGGACTTCAACGCGCAGCGCCGCGCGGTACTGGACAACCATGTGCGCGAAACGATGGCGTTGGCCGCCGATGTCGACGCGGGCAGACAACCCGCGCCGGATCTCGTCGTGTGGCCGGAGAACGCGTCGGATATCGACCCGCTGCGCAACTCCGACGCTGCGACGCTCATCACGCAGGCGTCGGTTGCCGTCGGTGCCCCGATTCTCGTGGGCACCGTCCTGGTCAACGCGAACAACACGAACACCAATTCCGTCATCGCGTGGAACGGTGCCGACGGACCAGGGGAGCGGCACGACAAGAAGATCATTCAGCCCTTCGGCGAATACTTGCCGTACCGGAGTTTCTTTCGGCTGTTTTCGGAATACGCCGATCGAGCGGGTTATTTCGTTCCTGGAAATGGAAACGGTGTCGTACACGCTGCAGGAATAGCGGCCGGAATAGCCACGTGCTACGAAGTCGCATTCGATCGAGCCCTCGACGAGTCCGTTCGTTCGGGTGCGCAATTCATCGCGATCCCCACCAACAACGCCACGTTCGGCGATACGGAAATGACGTATCAACAGCTGGCGATGTCGCGGGTGCGAGCCGTCGAACACGGACGCACCGTCGTGGTTGCGGCGACGAGCGGCGTCAGTGCCATAGTCGGACCCGAGGGGAACGTCCTGCAACAAACCCCGCTGTTCGAGCCGGATGTACTGGTATCGACGGTCGAACTGCGGAGCTCGCTCACACCGGCAACGCGCATCGGTTTCGGCGCGGAGCTGGCGCTGATTCTGGCCGCGGCAGTGGGGTTGATCGCGACGCTCGTCGACGTCCGACGTCGACGGCTTCGGGAATGAAACAGTCGTCAAGTTCGTTCGGGTCGGTATTCAGCGCATCGACGGTCCGAATCACTATCATTCGTTCGATGTAAAGACGGCGGTCGGGTGGCGCACACAAGCGATCCTGTAACAAGCTTCTCCGAACAATCGATGCCCACTAGGACTACCGCACAAAAGAACTTCGCCGATGTTGTATCTTTGTAAGCCGCTGGAGGTGTTGGAGGTCCAGGATGCGGCCGCCGTCGTACCCCCGAACGCCGCCTCGGTCACGATGTCAGGGGAGCGAACAATCGGCATCGATGCCGCGTCCGGATCGAGCGCCTGACAGGGAGGGGGAACCGTGTTCCTGAGTTCACGGACACCGTCGATCGGCTCTACTTCGCGTGAGGTTCCCGCGATGCAGCCCGCCCGGTGAAAACGGGGTTCTTCCCTGTTTCAATCCGACAAGCTCCAGGCGACGAATCCAAACAGCCCCACAACCGCCATCGAGTGTGTGTGGACCGATACGAACGCAGACCAGAACGGACGCCAGAATTGCTCAATCGCGCGCAGACGCCGCCGTGGCCGGAGATCTCTCACCAGGCCGAAGGCTCCGATTCCACGGGTTCGACGTCGGCTTTTGCCGATGCCTCCGTCCCGCCGAAAGGCAAGTGAATGCGCGCAGTGACCACCGGTGGCTCTCAGGTCCCGCCGACCGGAACAGGGTTCGACAATTCCTTCCCGCTGTCCTCGGCGCAGCGCGGAATGTGGTTTGCGCAACAACTCGCGCCTGACGTCGCTGTCTGTATCGCCCAATACGTCGATCTGCGCGGACCACTCGACATAGCGGTTCTCCAGGAGGCGTCGGCCCGCGCCGGGCACGAGTTCCAGTCGGCCTACCTGCGCCTGGCCCAGGTCGACGGGGAGCCGGTTCAGACGGTCGACCACGGCATAGATCAATCGGTGCATTACCTGGATCTTCGCGGCGAAGACGATCCGATGGCGTCCGCGCTGGCGTGGATAGACGAGAACTACGTCAAGCCGGTCGACATGGAGAACGATCCGCTCGTCGACAGTTGGATCCTTCAGGTCGAGGACGAACGCAACCTCTGGTACAGCAAGATCCACCACGTCGCCCTGGACGGCTACGGTGCCATGACACTGGTCCAGCGCACCGCCGCGCTCTACACCGCAGCGGTCGAGAATGTCGAACCCGAGCCGAACAAGGCAGCCGAACTTCGGCGACTGTACGACCTCGATCAGGAGTACCGGACGTCCACTCGTTTCGAGACGGACAAGGAGTACTGGACATCGAGGGCCGCGGGCATCCACGACGGTGCCACGCTGTCCAACACACCCGGTCGTACCATCGCGGCCAGCAAGCTGCGCAGTGTCGCACTGCCCGATGACGTCGTCACCGAACTCGAAGCGTCGGACTCGACGAAGGGCGGGACGGCCGCCGCGGTGTTCATCGCTGCATTCGGCTGTTACCTCTCGCGCATGACCGGGCGAGAAGACGTCCTGGTCAATATCCCCGTGTCCGCGCGCACCACGGCCCTCCTCCGTCGATCCGGCGGAATGTTGGTCAACGTCGCACCCATTCCGATGCGCGTCTCCGAGAAGGCCACCGTCGGTGAACTCGTACAGCAGGTACAGCTCGAGCTGATGGGTGCGTTGCGGCACCAGAGGTTCAGCATCGAAGACATCCGGCGCGAGTTGGCAGCCACGGGAAGCGACAAACAACTCGCCGGCCCGATGGTCAACATGATGCTGTTCCATCAGCAGATTCAGCTCGGCTCGATCGTCGGCGAATTCAACATCGTCACGTCCGGCCCGGTCGAGGACCTCCTCGTCAACGTATACCAGAGTGGTACTCCCGCACGAACATTCGTCGATTTCCGGGCAAACCCCAACCGCTACGACGACAACGACCTGACGACGCATCACTCCAGTTTCGTCGACATGGTCACCGAATTCATCGCGTCCGGCCCGGACGTGCCCGTCCTGCAAGTTCATCCGGACAGCGCCCTCGAAGGTCGCCGCCGCCGCCGCGCTGCGGCGCACGTAGCCCACTGGGTCGATCGACTGGCCGATGCACCGGACCTGCTCGCGCTGCCGACCGACCGCCCCCGGCCTTCGCGCATCGGGCATGTTCGCGCATCGCACGAGGTTGCCCTCGGGTCCGCAGCGTGGGATGCCGTGAGCCGACTCGCCGACGACAGCTCGACCACCCCGTTCGTCGTGCTCGAATCCGCTGTGGCCGTTCTTCTTTCGCGTCTCGCATCCACCGACGACGTCTCGATCGCAGTACCCTCCGGCCGTGGCGAGACGGTTGTTCTGCGCACCCGCCCCGACGGCCGTCAGTCGTTCTCGGACTTCGTCGGCACCACCGCGGCAGAGTTCGTAGATGCGTCGGCCCACGCCGATGCCACCTTCGCCGAGATAGCCCGAGCACTCGGCTCGGCCGAAACCGGCTCGCACAACCCCCTCGCCCAGGTCGCGCTCCGCTTCGGGGAGTCTCCGCTTCCGCGCGACGGAATAGATTTCGATCTCGTCGTCACGGTTCACGAGTCCGAATCTCCGCATGTCGTCATCGATTACGCCACAGAACTGTTCGATGCCGGCAGTGTCGCTCAGATCGGTCGTCGTCTGGTGCGCATCGTCGACGCACTGACGAGTGACCCACAGCGTGCCGTCGGTGACGTGGAGTTGCTCTCCACCGCCGAACGTGCGCGCCTGGCTCCGGTTCGTGGTCCGCGTTCTGTTGCGGGTGTGGTGTTGCCGGAGTTGTTGGCTGGTGCGGTCGGTGTTGCTGGTGTCGGTGGTGTTGCGGTGGTGTCGGGTTCGCGGGTGCTCTCGTATGGGGAGTTGGATGCGGCGTCGTCGCGTGTGGCGCGGGTGTTGATGTCGTGTGGTGTGGGTCCGGGGTCGTTCGTGGCGTTGGCGTTGTCGCGGTCGGTGGAGTCTGTGGTGGCGGTGTGGGCGGTGGCGAAGGCCGGTGGTGCGTTCTTGCCGGTGGATCCGAATTATCCGGTGGATCGGATCGAGCACATGTTGGTCGATTCCGGTGCTGTGGTGGGTGTGACGTTGGGTGCGCATCTGGATGCGGTTGCGGGTGTGGGTGGGGTGTCGTGGGTGGTGCTCGACGATGCCGATGTGGTGGCGGATCTGGCGTTCGCTTCGCCTGCTCCGGTGTTGGATGCCGAGCGTTCGGGTGTGTTGCGTCTCGATGATGCGGCGTATCTGATCTATACCTCGGGGTCCACGGGTGTGCCCAAGGGGGTGGTGGTCACTCATCGTGGTGTGGGGAACTTGGCTGCCGAGGAGCGGGTTCGGTTCGGTGTGGGGCCGTCGTCTCGGGTGTTGGCGTTCGCGTCGCCGAGTTTCGATGCGTCGATTCTCGAGTTCGTGTTGGCGTTCTCGGGTGGGGCGACGATGGTGATTGCGCCGGCGATGGTGTTCGGTGGGGTGGAGTTGGCGTCGTTGCTCGCCGAGGAGCGGGTCACGCATGCGTTCGTGACTCCGGCGGCGTTGGCGTCGGTGGATCCGGTGGGGTTGGATTCGGTGGAGGTCGTGGTCACCGGTGGTGATGTGTGTGCGCCGGAGTTGGTGGCGCGGTGGGCGCCGGGTCGGCGGATGTTCAATGCGTACGGTCCGACGGAGGCGACGATTTTCTCGTCGATTTCGTCGGCGTTGGTGGTGGGGGAGTCGGTCGATATCGGTTCGCCGACGATCGGTTTCGCGGAGGTGGTGTTGGATGCGCGGTTGAATCCGGTGCCCGTGGGTGTGGTGGGTGAGTTGTATCTGGCGGGTCCGGCGTTGGCTCGTGGGTATCACGCGCGGTCGGGGTTGTCGGCGGAGCGGTTCGTGGCCAATCCGTTCGGTGGTGCGGGTTCGCGGATGTATCGCACCGGTGATGTGGTGCGGTGGAATGCCTCGGGTGCGTTGGAGTATGTGGGGCGCAGCGATTTTCAGGTGAAGGTGCGTGGTTTCCGCATCGAGTTGGGTGAGATCGATTCGGTGTTGGCGGCGGTGTCGGGTGTCGATTTCGTGGTCACTGTGGGGCGTGAGTCCGCGGCGGGGTCGACGGTGTTGGTGTCGTATGTGTTGCCGGTGGCCGGTGCGTCGTTCGATGCCGGTGTGCTGCGGGATCATGCGGCGTCGGTGCTGCCTGCGCACATGGTGCCCTCGGCGTTCGTGATGTTGGAGTCGATCCCGTTGACTCCGGCCGGCAAACTCGACCGCAAAGCCCTCCCCGAACCCGAGCTCGGTTCGCAGAGCACCACGGAGTCGCCGGAAACCGAGTACGAGGCGGCTGTGGCTGCCGTGTTCTGCGACGTACTGGAGCTCGATCGTGTCGGCGTCACCGACAGCTTCTTCGATCTCGGCGGAAACTCCCTTGTCGCAACACGTTTGATCGCCCGCGTCAACGCAGCTCTGGGTACGGATCTGCGGGTTCTCGATCTGTTCGAGGCATCGACGGTCCGCACCCTCGCCGACCGTGCGGAGTCGACGGGCGCATCGCTGCACCGTCGCCCGGCACTGGTTCCCGCCGATCGGCCGGAGTCCGTTCCGCTGTCGCTGGCGCAACAACGCATGTGGTTCATCAATCAGTTCGATGCATCCTCGCCTGCGTACAACATTCCTCTCCTCGTTCGTCTGTCGGGCCGGCTGGACGTCGATGCGATGTCCGCTGCCGTCGGCGACGTGCTGACTCGACACGAGTCGCTGCGCACGGTGTTCCCCACAGTGGGCGACCTGCCGAATCAGGTGATACTTCCGCCCGAGAACGTCACCGGACCGAACCTTCCGCTCCGCGTCGTCGACGTGGCTGCCGATGCCGTCGACGCGCTCGTACGTAGCTCCGCCACAACGGGATTCGACGTCACCGTCGATCTGCCTTTCCGGGCGGTTCTGTACCGCACCGGCCCGGAGAGCTTCGTGCTCTCGATCGTGGTCCATCACATCGCTGCCGACGGCGCCTCGATGGCACCGCTCGCCCGCGACGTCATGGTCGCCTACAGTGCTCGATCCGCGGGTTCGCGCCCGGCGTGGACGCCACTGCCGGTGCAGTATGCAGACTTCGCGCTGTGGCAGCACGACGTGCTCGGCGACGAGAACGATCCCACGTCCGTGGCAGCACGCCAGATCGAATTCTGGAAGTCCGCGCTGACCGACCTTCCCGACGTACTACCGATGCCGCTCGACCGACCACGCCCCACCCGTCAGTCGATGCGCGGCAGCGTCACACCGTTCACCATTCCGGCCGATGTCGCAGCTCGCCTGTCTTCGGTTGCTGCCGAACACGAGTCCACTCTGTTCATGGTGGTGCACTCCGCTCTGGCCGTGCTCCTCGCGCGCCTGAGCGGCACCCAGGACATCGCCATCGGCACCCCGATCGCCGGCCGAGGGGACGCAGCACTCGACGATCTCGTCGGAATGTTCGTCGGAACCCTCGTTCTCCGCACGCAGGTCGAGCCACAGGCCAGCTTCGCCGAACTGCTCGCCGGCGCTCGTAGCTCCGACCTCGCGGCCTTCGACAACACCGACATTCCGTTCGAACGGCTCGTGGACGTACTCGATCCCGCCAGGTCGACCGATCATTCACCCCTGTTCCAGGTGCTCCTCGAATTCCAGAACAACGCCACCGCCGTGCTCGAGCTACCCGAACTCGTCGTCGAATTCGAGGAGATCGGTACCGACACTGCGAAATTCGATCTGCAGCTTCGCGTCGACCAGGAACCGGTCGACGAGTCCGGTGCCCTGTCGGCGTCGTTCACGTACGCAACGGATCTGTTCGATCCCGAGACCATCGACCGTTTCGTCGACCGGTTCCTGAGGATCGTCGCGACCATCGGCAGCTCGACGGACGTTCGTACCGGCGACATCGACATTCTGTCCCCGACCGAACGAGAACTCGTACTGTTCGAGTGGAACGACACCGCACGTCTCATCGAGGATCCGGTCCACCGGCAGCTCCACACCGGGGCCGTCGACATGACTCTCAGCAGTCTGTTCGACCGTCAGGTGCTGCGTAGTCCGTACTCGACCGCCCTCGTCTTCGAGGACGAGCACATCACCTACCTGGAGCTGGACGAGCGCGCCAATCAGCTTGCACGGCATCTCATTTCACTGGGTGTAGGGCCCGAGTCCCACGTCGGGCTCGCGATCCGACGTTCGATCGATCTGCTCGTGGGTATGTACGCGATCGTCAAGGCCGGCGGTGCCTATGTACCGATCGACCCCGATCACCCGGTCGAGCGGTCGTCCTACGTGCTGTCGAGCGCTCAGCCGGTGTGCATTCTCACCACGAGCCGCGATTGGATCGACATCGCGGTCGCCACTCCCGTTCTCGCGGTGGATCTCCTCGACGTCTCCGATCGCGACCGCTCCTCGATCACCGACCAGGACCGCCTCGGAAGCCTGCACGGAGCCAACACCGCCTACGTGATCTACACCTCCGGCTCCACCGGCCGACCCAAGGGCGTCGCCGTCACGCACTCGGCCATCGTGAACCGACTGCTGTGGATGCAGGACGAGTACCACCTCGCGCCCGCCGACACGGTGTTGCAGAAGACCCCGGCCACGTTCGACGTATCGGTGTGGGAGTTCTTCTGGCCCCTGCAGGTCGGTGCCAAGCTCGTCGTGGCGGAGCCCGACGGCCATCGCGACCCGGTGTACCTGTCGAAGATCATCGCGGCCGAACACATCACCACCGCGCACTTCGTGCCGTCGATGCTCGCGGTGTTCGCAGCCGGAGCTCGGGCTGCGGACTGTGTGTCACTACGGCTCGTCTTCTGCAGTGGCGAAGCACTTCCGCCCGCCACCGCCGCGCAGTTCGCGCAGTTCTCCCAGGCCGAGCTGCACAACCTCTACGGTCCTACCGAGGCCGCCGTCGACGTCAGCTACTACCACGTCACCGGCCACGACGGCGTGTCCATTCCCATCGGTTCGCCGGTCTGGAACACCCGTCTGTACGTGCTCGACGCGTCGCTTCGACCGGCCCCGATCGGTGCTCCCGGCGAGCTGTACCTGGCCGGAGTTCAGCTCGCTCGCGGCTATGTCGGCCGCGGCGATCTCACCGCCGATCGTTTCGTCGCCGATCCGTTCGGCGAGCCGGGTGAACGTCTCTATCGCACCGGCGACCTGGTTCGTTGGCGCGCCGACGGCGAACTCGAGTACATCGGCCGTACCGACTTCCAGGTGAAGCTGCGTGGTCTGCGTATCGAGCTTCCCGAGATCGAAGCGGTGCTGCTGCGCTCGGAGTCCGTCGCCCAGGCAATCGCTCTGGTGCACAAGGATCCGAACACCGGCGAGACGTTGGTGGCCTACGTGGTCTCCGCGTCCGGTCACGCGGTCGACTCGGCCGAGGTGATCGCCGAAGCCGGACGCCGGCTGCCGGGGTACATGGTGCCCTCGCATGTGGTCGTACTCGACTCACTTCCTCTCAATGCCAGCGGCAAGCTCGACCGAAAGGCACTGCCGGCCCCCGAGTTCACCGTTGCTGCGTCCGAATTCGTCGGACCGGAGAATCCGGTCGAAGAGATCGTCGCGGGCGTCTTCGCGGATCTGCTCGGCGTCGCACAGGTCAGCGCGACCTCGAGCTTCTTCGAGATCGGCGGCAACTCGCTGATCGCGATGCGCCTCGTCGCACGCGTCAATGCCGCCCTCGGAACCGACATCGGCATCCGAGATCTGTTCGATTCACCGACTGTCCGATCGCTGTCCGCGGGCATCGACGTCAGCACACAGGACTCCGCACCGACGCCTCGGTTGGTGCCTCAGGAACGACCCGCGGTGGTGCCGCTGTCGCTGGCACAGCAGCGGATGTGGTTCATCAATCAGTACGACACCGAGTCGGCTGCCTACAACGTCGCGTTCGCGATGCGCCTGAGCGGCATCCTCGACGTCGACGCGATGCGCTCGGCCATAGCCGACGTGCTCACACGCCACGAGTCTCTTCGAACGATGTTCCCGCTCACCGACGACGGCCCCGTGCAGTCCGTCCTCGACGTGGCATCGGCCGTTCCGGACCTGACTCCGGTTCCCGCAGAGAACGACCGGCAGGTCGCCGAGCTCATCGGCGCCGTCGCCGGTGCCGGCTTCGACGTCGTGGCCGATGTTCCGTTGCGCGTCCGCCTGATCCGTCAGGACGAGAACGAACACGTACTCGTCATGGTGGTCCATCACATCTCGTCCGACGGCTTCTCCGGCGCGCCGCTCGCCCGCGACCTGATGGTGGCGTACAGCGCCCGAGCTGCAGGTCATGCGCCGAGCCAGGAACCGTTGCCGGTGCAGTACGCCGACTACGCGCTGTGGCAGCGCCGATTCCTCGGCGAGGAATCCGATCCCGACTCCCTGATGGCGAAGCAGGTGACGTACTGGGTCGACGCGTTGGCGGGTAGCCCGGAGGTGCTGCCGTTGCCGACCGATCGTCCGCGTCCGGCAGTGGCGTCCTTGCGCGGCGACACCGTCTCGTTCGCGATCGATCCCGCAGTGCATGCTCGGCTCGTCGCCGTTGCTGCGCAGCACAATTCGAGCTCGTTCATGATCGTGCACGCCGCTCTGGCCGTGCTGCTGGCACGGCTGTCCGGTACCGAGGACATTTCGGTCGGCACACCGATCTCCGGTCGAGGCGATGCCGCACTCGACGAGCTCGTCGGCATGTTCGTCAACACGCTCGTCCTCCGCACCCAGGTGCCCGGGTCGACTCCGTTCGAGGATCTGTTGGCGGATGTGCGCACCGTCGACCTGGCGGCCTTCACCCACGCGGACGTGCCGTTCGAGCGGGTCGTCGACGCAGTCGACCCCGCCAGGTCCACCGCTCACGCCCCGTTGTTCCAGGTGATGCTCGAGTTCCAGCACACCGATCGACCGACGGTGACCTTGCCCGGGCTGTCGATCGAGGGCATCGAACTGCCCAACGACATCTCCAACTTCGACCTGCAGCTCACGGTCTCCGAGGAGTTCGACGCTTCCGGGAACCCGGTCGGCATCGAAGCCAGCTTCCGTTACGCCACAGAACTGTTCGATGCCGACACCGTGCGTGTCATGTCCGATCGTCTGGTGCGGATCCTCGACGCTGTGACGGCCACGCCGTCCGTTCGCGTCGGCGACATCGACATCCTCTCGAGCGACGAGTACTCGGCGTTGGCTCCGGTTCGTGGTCCGCGTTCTGTTGCGGGTGTGGTGTTGCCGGAGTTGTTGGCTGGTGCGGTCGGTGTTGCTGGTGTCGGTGGTGTTGCGGTGGTGTCGGGTTCGCGGGTGCTCTCGTATGGGGAGTTGGATGCGGCGTCGTCGCGTGTGGCGCGGGTGTTGATGTCGTGTGGTGTGGGTCCGGGGTCGTTCGTGGCGTTGGCGTTGTCGCGGTCGGTGGAGTCTGTGGTGGCGGTGTGGGCGGTGGCGAAGGCCGGTGGTGCGTTCTTGCCGGTGGATCCGAATTATCCGGTGGATCGGATCGAGCACATGTTGGTCGATTCCGGTGCTGTGGTGGGTGTGACGTTGGGTGCGCATCTGGATGCGGTTGCGGGTGTGGGTGGGGTGTCGTGGGTGGTGCTCGACGATGCCGATGTGGTGGCGGATCTGGCGTTCGCTTCGCCTGCTCCGGTGTTGGATGCCGAGCGTTCGGGTGTGTTGCGTCTCGATGATGCGGCGTATCTGATCTATACCTCGGGGTCCACGGGTGTGCCCAAGGGGGTGGTGGTCACTCATCGTGGTGTGGGGAACTTGGCTGCCGAGGAGCGGGTTCGGTTCGGTGTGGGGCCGTCGTCTCGGGTGTTGGCGTTCGCGTCGCCGAGTTTCGATGCGTCGATTCTCGAGTTCGTGTTGGCGTTCTCGGGTGGGGCGACGATGGTGATTGCGCCGGCGATGGTGTTCGGTGGGGTGGAGTTGGCGTCGTTGCTCGCCGAGGAGCGGGTCACGCATGCGTTCGTGACTCCGGCGGCGTTGGCGTCGGTGGATCCGGTGGGGTTGGATTCGGTGGAGGTCGTGGTCACCGGTGGTGATGTGTGTGCGCCGGAGTTGGTGGCGCGGTGGGCGCCGGGTCGGCGGATGTTCAATGCGTACGGTCCGACGGAGGCGACGATTTTCTCGTCGATTTCGTCGGCGTTGGTGGTGGGGGAGTCGGTCGATATCGGTTCGCCGACGATCGGTTTCGCGGAGGTGGTGTTGGATGCGCGGTTGAATCCGGTGCCCGTGGGTGTGGTGGGTGAGTTGTATCTGGCGGGTCCGGCGTTGGCTCGTGGGTATCACGCGCGGTCGGGGTTGTCGGCGGAGCGGTTCGTGGCCAATCCGTTCGGTGGTGCGGGTTCGCGGATGTATCGCACCGGTGATGTGGTGCGGTGGAATGCCTCGGGTGCGTTGGAGTATGTGGGGCGCAGCGATTTTCAGGTGAAGGTGCGTGGTTTCCGCATCGAGTTGGGTGAGATCGATTCGGTGTTGGCGGCGGTGTCGGGTGTCGATTTCGTGGTCACTGTCGGGCGTGAGTCCGCGGCGGGGTCGACGGTGTTGGTGTCGTATGTGTTGCCGGTGGCCGGTGCGTCGTTCGATGCCGGTGTGCTGCGGGATCATGCGGCGTCGGTGCTGCCTGCGCACATGGTGCCCTCGGCGTTCGTGATGTTGGAGTCGATCCCGTTGACTCCGGCCGGCAAACTCGACCGCAACGCCCTCCCCGAACCCGACTGGTCCGCTCAGGTCACCTCGGGACGCGACGCAGACAATGCCGTCGAGAAGACGCTCGCCGGTTTGTTCGCCGAGGTCCTCCGCCTCGACCGCGTCGGAGTCGACGACTCCTTCTTCGCGCTCGGCGGAGACAGCATCATGTCGATTCAGCTCGTCTCCCGCGCGAAAGCGGCAGGGCTGGCTCTGTCGCCGCGAGATGTGTTCGAGCACAAGACAGTTGCCGCACTGGCCGAGGTCGTCGCCGCCGGCGACGGGACCGTTCCGCTCGTGCTGGACGAGCTGCCCGGCGGCGGCGTCGGAGACGTCCCGCTCACCCCGATCGTGCACTGGATGCTCGACCGCACGTCGGTACTCGACAAGCACACACAGACTGCCGTGCTGACACTGCCGTCCGATATCGAGCTCGACGTTCTCGAAGCAACCGTTCAGACCGTCCTCGATCACCACGACATGCTCCGTGCAGTTCTGCACCGCGCCGGAGAGCCGTCGATGGAGGTGCTCCCGATCGGTTCCGTGACGGCGCAGTCCGTCGTCCGCCGGGTGGAGTCGAACAGTGTTCGGGGACCGGAGTTCTCGGATCAGGCCAGGTCGGAAGCCGCTGCAGCAGTGGATCGTCTGGCACCCGATGCCGGTGTCATGATTCAGATGGTCTGGTTCGACGCCGGCTCCGAAGGAAGCCGACTGCTCGTCGTCGCGCACCACCTCGTGATCGACGGCGTCTCGTGGCGAATTCTCGTGCCCGACCTCGCGTCGGCGTGGGCTCAGATCATCGGCGGCAGCACACCGGAACTGGCCCCGGTCGGTACCTCGATGCGTCGTTGGGCGCACGGCCTGCGTGAGGTCACCGCAACGCGTTCGGACGAGCTCGCAGTATGGCGCGACGCGCTCGCCGATCCCGATCCGCTCATCGGTTCACGCGCACTCGACCGCGAGATCGACGTCTATCGAACGGTGGACAAGGTCGAGGTCACTCTGTCGACCGATGTCACCGAGGGCCTGTTGACGGCTCTGCCCGAGGCGTTCCACGGCAGCGTCAACGACGGTCTACTGGCCGCTCTGGCCCTGGCTACAGCCGTGTGGCGACGAAACCGCGGTGTCGTCGTGTCCGACGCACTGATCTCCCTGGAGGGCCACGGCCGTGAGGACCATGTGGTTCCGGGAGCCGATCTCAGCCGCACCATCGGTTGGTTCACCACCATCTACCCACTTCGACTGACGCTCGACGGGATCGACCTCGACGACGCTCTCGCCGGCGGGGACGCGGCAGCAGCGCTGGTCAAGTCCGTCAAGGAGCAGCTGCTCGCCGTTGCCGATCACGGCATCGGGTACGGCATGCTCCGCTACCTGGACGAGGAGGCCGGTGCGACACTGCGTGACTTCCCGGCACCCCAGGTCAGTTTCAACTACCTCGGTCGATACAGCACCGACGTTCCGGACGAGCTCCGCGGACACGGGTGGCTGCCGGTCGACGACTCCGGCGTCGGTGATTCCCAGGACGAGGACCTGCCGGTCGCCGCTGCACTCGACATCAACGCGGTCACCACGGCCACACCGACCGGACCGCGGTTGGAGGCGACCTTCGCATTCCCGACGGGCGTGCTCGACGCCGACGAGGTCACCGAACTCGCCCAGTTGTGGAAGCAGGCTCTCACCGCGCTGACGCAGCTCGCTCAGCGACCGGGCACCGGCGGGTTCACCCCGTCCGATCTCGATCTGGTGAGCCTCGACCAGAAGTCCATCGACGATCTCGAGCGGGTGTACCCGACTCTCGACGACATCTGGTCGATGACGCCTCTGCAGGCCGGTTTGCTCTTCCATGCCGAACTGTCGGACCAGGCCGTCGACGCCTACATCGTGCAGCTGGTGCTCGACCTCCGCGGGGACGTCGACGAGGCTCGCTTCCGCCGCGCTGCCCAGGCTCTACTGCGGCGCCACGCGAACCTGCGCACGGCGTTCGTGCACAACAACGACGGCGAATCCATCCAGATCGTCCATCACGACGTCGATGTGCCGTGGACCTCGGTCGATCTGTCGTCGCTGAGCGTCGACGATCGCGCAGCCGAGCTCGAGCGGATCGAACACGACGACCGCGCAACGCGATTCAACATGGCACAGGCGCCGTTGTTGCGCTTCATGCTCGTGACGCTGGCCCCGGGCGAGTGGCGTCTGGTGATGACCAACCACCACATCCTGCTCGACGGATGGTCGACGCCGCTGCTCCTCAAGGACCTGCTCACGCTCTACGTCGTGGACGGCGACGACGCCGTTCTTCCGCGCGTACCTGCGTACCGCGACTACCTGTCGTGGTTGTCGCGGCGTGATCACTCGGCAGCTCGTGCGGCATGGACGGAAGCGCTCGCGGGTCTCGCCGAACCCACCCTGCTGACGCCGGTCGAGAGCCGTCGCCAGGAGTCGACCTTGGCCGGCCGCGCGTTGGTTTCCCTGGACACCGAGCAGACCGAACGACTGCGCAGTCTCGCCCGGGCACGCGGCATCACGATGAACTCGATGGTGCAGGCTTCGTGGGCGATGGTGCTGGGCACGTTGACCGGTCGCACGGACGTAGTGTTCGGTGCCACCGTCTCGGGACGTCCGCCGGAGGTCTCGGATATCGAGTCCATGGTCGGTCTGTTCATCAACACGCTGCCGGTGCGCATCGTGCTGGATCCAGCCGAAACACTCGGCCAGTACCTCGATCGGGTGCAGGCCGAACAGGCTTCGCTGCTCGATCACCACTACCTGGGCCTGACCGATATCCAGCGTGCCGTCGGTCCCGCGGTCGCGTTCGACACGCTCACCGTGTTCGAGTCGTATCCGATGGACCGAGCGGGTCTGTCGGCCGAGACCGATCTCGCCGGCATGCGGGTGCACGACGTGCACGACGGCAGCGACACCGCACAATATCCGCTGACCCTGGTCGCGATGGTCGACGACCGATTGCACATCGAAGCCAAGTACCTGCCCGAGCTGTTCGAGCACAGTGTCGTCGTCGCCACCGTCGATCGAATCGTGCGTGTTCTCGAGGCGATCGCGACCGACACCGACCAACGGGTCGCATCGCTGTCGCTGCTGTCCTCGGAGGAATCGAACAGGCTGGCCCCGGTACGTGGTCCCGCTTCCACGACCGAGCGCCTCCTGCCGGACATCCTCACCGATGCTGCTGCCCGCAACCCCGGTGGCACGGCAGTGTGGAGCGCAGGTCGGACACTGACCTACACCGAATTGGACACTCGGTCGTCTGCGCTGGCGCGTGCGTTGATCGCCCGCGGAGCAGGTCCGGAAACCGTTGTGGCACTTGCTTTGCCGCGCTCCATCGAATCGGTTCTCGCAATCTGGGCCGTGGCCAAGACCGGTGCGGCCTTCCTGCCGATCGATCCGAGTTACCCCCGTGATCGAGTCGAGCACATGCTGGTCGACTCCGGCGCGTCCATCGGCGTCACGTCGACCGAACACGTCGGTGCCGTCGAGGGTCTGGGCTCGGCTACGTGGTCCGTCCTCGACCGCGACGACACTCGCCGCGATCTCGGAAACCGTTCGACCGCACCGGTTCTCGACTCCGACCGTACTCGACCGGTACACATCGACCAGGTCGCGTACTTGATCTACACCTCCGGCTCCACCGGAGTTCCCAAGGGCGTCACCGTCACTCATCGCGGCCTGGCCAACCTGGCCGAGGAAGAACGGTCTCGTTTCGAGGTGACTCCGAACGCTCGGGTTCTCGCGTTCGCGTCACCGAGCTTCGATGCATCCATTCTCGAGCTGGCCATGGTGATCTCGGGTGCCGCCACGATGGTGATCGCACCCACCTCCGTCTACGGCGGCGTGGAGCTCGGCGAGCTCCTGGCGCAGCAGCACGTCACGCATGCGTTCGTGACTCCCGCGGCCCTCGCCTCGGTGGACCCCGACGGTCTGACCGAACTGAGCGTCGTTGCAACCGGTGGCGACGTGTGTCCGCCCGAGCTCGTCGCACGGTGGGCACCGGGCCGGCGCATGTTCAATGCGTACGGCCCCACGGAGGCCACCATCTTCTCCTCCGTCAGTGACCAGCTGCACGTGGGCTCGCCCATCGATATCGGCGCGCCGACAATCGGTTTCGGCGAAGTAGTGCTGGATTCGCGTCTGCATCCGGTACCGGTCGGTGTCGCAGGAGAGCTCTACCTCGCCGGCCCCGCCCTGGCGCGTGGCTACCATTCGCGATTCGGTCTGACGGCGGAGCGGTTCGTCGCGAATCCGTTCGGCGAGCCCGGCGAGCGTATGTACCGAACCGGTGACGTCGTGCGGTGGACCGAGTCGGGCACCCTCGAGTACGTCGGACGCAGCGACTTCCAGGTCAAGGTGCGCGGTTTCCGTATCGAGCTCGGCGAGATCGACGCGGTGCTGACCGATGATCCGACAGTCGAATTCGCTACGACGATCGGTGTCGACGGACCTGCCGGAAACACGATCCTGGTCGCCTACGTTCTTCCGCGGCCCGGCCACGAAATCGATGTGACGACGCTGCGCACTCGGGCGTCGAGTTCGCTTCCGACACACATGATTCCGACGGCGTTCGTTGCCCTGGAGTCGATCCCGCTCACGCCCGCGGGCAAGCTCGATCGACAGGCGCTGCCCGCCCCGGATCTGCACCTCGGCAGCGACTCGCGCGCTCCTCGCAACGAGACCGAGCGAATCATCGCCGACATCTTCGGCGAGGTTCTCGGCGTAGGCAGCGTCGGCATCGACTCGAGCTTCTTCGATCTCGGTGGAGACTCGCTGAGCGCCACCCGCCTCACCGCTCGGGTGAATGCAGCCCTCGACACCGCTGTCAGCGTTCGTGCGTTGTTCGAGGCACCCACGGTCGAGTCGTTGGCGGTGCGAGTGCACAGCAACCCGGCCGGTGCCGCGCGCCGTCCGGCGCTCACTGCGAAGCCTCGCCCGAGCTCGATTCCATTGTCGATGGCTCAGCAGAGAATGTGGTTCATCAACCAGTTCGACGTCGACTCGGCCGCCTACAACATCCCGCTCGCGGTTCGATTGACAGGCCGTCTCGACATCGAGGCAATGAACGCTGCGATCGGTGACGTGCTGGCGCGGCACGAGTCGCTGCGCACCGTGTTCCCCTCGCACGGCGATCGCCCCGAGCAGCACATTCTCGGCACCGACGCGGCAACGACCGATCTGCACGTCGTCGACGTCGATGCCAACGAGATCGTCACCGCGATCTCGTCCGCTGCCGCCCGCGGATTCGACGTGTCGAAGGACCTGCCCTTCCGGGCCGTTCTGTACCGGACGGCACCCGAGGATTTCGTGCTGTCGATCATCGTGCATCACATTGCCGCCGACGGCGCGTCCATGGCACCGCTGGCCCGAGACGTCATGGTGGCGTACGGATCTCGCGTGTCGGGAGTAGCCCCGATGTGGGCGCCGCTCGACGTTCAGTACGCCGATTTCGCGATGTGGCAACGCTCGGTCCTCGGCGACGAGTCCGACCCGAGCTCGGTGGCAGCACAGCAGCTGGAGTTCTGGAAGTCCACTCTCGCGGATCTACCCGAGCTGCTGCCGCTTCCGCTCGACCATCCTCGCCCGGCACGGCAGTCGATGCGCGGCAACAGTGTTCGGTTCGAGATCGAGCCAGACGTCCACGCCGGCCTGGTGGACCTCGCCCGCGCGAACGACGCGACCGTCTTCATGGCCATGCATGCAGCATGGTCGATCCTCATGGCTCGTCTCAGCGGGACCGAGGACATCGCAGTCGGCACGCCCATCGCCGGGCGTGGCGACGCGGCGCTCGACGATTTGGTCGGCATGTTCGTCGGGACTCTGGTTCTGCGCACCGAGGTAGCGCCCGATCTCTCGTTCACCGAGCTGCTCCGCCGGACCCGTACCGCGGACCTGGCGGCGTTCGACAACACCGACGTGCCGTTCGAGCGTCTCGTCGACGTCCTCGATCCGGCCCGTTCCACCGATCACTCGCCGTTGTTCCAGGTACTGCTCGAATTCCAGAACAACACCTCGGCGGCACTGGAGCTACCCGAACTCACCGTCGAGGCAGTCGACATCGACGCCCACGTCGCGAAGTTCGACCTCCAGCTGACCGTCGCGGAACGGTTCGACGACTCCGGTGCTCCGGCAGGTATGACCGCTGCGATCACCTATGCGGTCGACCTGTTCGACGAGATCTCCGTGGACGAGTTCTCGACTCGATTCGGTGCCGTCCTCGCCGGCGTGACCACCGATCCCGATCGTGCTGTCGGCGACATCGACATCCTGTTGCCGGGTGAACTCGACGCCATGGCCCGGCAGTGGAACCACGACGGACACACGGCGACCGATGCGACACTGGCCGACCGCTTCGCCGCTGCCGCTGCGCAGTTCCCCGAAGCACAGGCAGTCGTGTTCGGCGATCGCTCGCTGACCTACGCCGAGCTGGACGACCGCTCGAACCGACTCGCACGAGTCCTCGTGTCGCGGGGCGTGACGGCGGAGTCCCTGGTGGCGGTTGCGATGCCGCGCACCGAGGAGCTGATCGTTGCTCTGCTGGCGGTCGTCAAATCCGGCGGCGGCTACCTCCCGATCGATGTCGGCTACCCGGCCGACCGGCTCGCCTTCATGCTCGACGACGCGTCACCGGTCTGTGTGATCTCCACCGTCGCCGACAGTGCATCGGTGCCTGCTTCCGATGTCGAGATGCTGCTGCTCGATGCACCCGAAGCGGTCGACGAGATGGCAAGCGCGTCCGGAGCCCCACTGACCGACACCGACCGCATCGGCACCACCGATGCCGATTCGATCGCCTACGTCATCTACACCTCCGGCAGTACCGGACGTCCCAAGGGTGTGCAGATCGCGCACCGTAACGTCGCGACGCTGTTCGCGAACACCACGGATCTGTTCCACTTCGACGACCGCGACGTGTGGACCATGTTCCACTCCTACGCGTTCGACTTCTCGGTGTGGGAACTGTGGGGACCACTGCTGCACGGCGGCACTCTCGTGGTCGTCGACTACTACACCGCACGCTCGCCGGAACTGTTCCGCGAGTTGCTGATTCGTGAGAAGGTCACGGTCCTCAACCAGACGCCGACGGCGTTCTACCAGTTCGCCGAAGCCGATCGTGTGGCAACCGCCGCCGGTGGATCCGCCGACGGATCGGACGCACTGTCGCTGCGGTACGTCATCTTCGGTGGAGAAGCACTCGATCTCGGGCAGCTCGGTCGCTGGTACGCACGGCACGAGGAGACCTCTCCGACCCTGGTCAACATGTACGGCATCACCGAGACGACGGTCCACGTGAGCCACCTGGCTCTGACCGAGCAGTTCGCGGCGTCCGCTTCGGCCAGCGTCATCGGCCAGGCGATCCCGGCGCTGCGTGTCGCCGTACTCGACACCCGCCTCAATCCTGTTCCGCCCGGCGTGGTCGGGGAGATGTACGTGTCCGGGGCACAGCTCTCTCGCGGATACCTCGGCCGAGCAGGGCTGTCCGCAACACGTTTCGTTGCCGACCCCTCCGGCGATGCGGGTGCGCGTATGTACCGCACCGGTGACACCGCCAGGTGGAATCGCGATGGGGCTCTCGAATACCTGGGGCGAAGCGACATGCAGGTCCAGTTGCACGGCTTCCGTATCGAACTGGGCGAAATCGAAAGCGCGCTACTGGCATTCGACGGGGTAGCGGCTTCCGTGGTCGCCGTCCGCGACGACGGTTTCGGTGATCGCCTGATCGGCTACGTCGTGGCCGAGGCCGGTCGCGCACTCGACCATGCGGCCGTTCTCGACTTCGTGGGCAACTCGTTGACCTCGTACATGGTGCCCGCAGCGTTGATCGTCCTGGACGAGCTGCCGCTGACCGCCAACGGCAAACTCGATCGCCGTGCACTCCCGGCACCGGACTTCTCGGCAAACGTCACCGAAAGTCGTTTGCCCGCAACCGAAGTCGAGTCGATCCTGGCTGGTCTGTTCGCGGACGTTCTCGGGCTCGATACCGTCGGCGTCGACGATTCGTTCTTCGCACTCGGCGGCGACAGCATCATGTCGATCCAGTTGGTCTCGCGCGCCAAGGCCGCCGGGCTGGTGCTGGCTCCCCGCGACATCTTCGAGCGCAAGACCGTGGCCGCTCTCGCGGAGGTCGCTGTTCTCGGCGGCGACGCCGTGGTGCTCGAAGAACTCGACGGTGGGGGAGTCGGCCCGATGCCGCTCACCCCGGTCGTGCGGTGGATGTTGGACCGCAGCACCGAATTCGGCCGTTACACACAAACAGCGCTGCTTCAGCTTCCGGTCGGCATCGAGCGCGAGACGCTCGAACGCACGGTGGCAGCGGTGCTCGATCGTCACGACATGCTGCGTGCGCGCCTCTACCAGGACGCGGACGGGGAGTGGCACGAGGAAGTGTCTCCGGTCGGAACAGTCTCGGCTGCGAGCGTCCTTCACGCGGTCTCGGTCGAATCCGTCGACGGCCCCGAATTCTCCGTCGTTGCCGCGGCCGAGCTCGACGCCGCTGCCGATCGTCTGGTTCCGGCCGACGGCGTCATGGTGCAGATGGTGTGGTTCCAGAGCCCCAATGGCTCGGGTCGACTGCTCGTGGTCGCCCACCACCTCGTGATCGACGGCGTGTCCTGGCGCATTCTGGTTCCCGACCTCGCCACGGCATGGAGTCGGATCGTCGCCGGCCAGGAGCCTGAACTGGCTCCGATCGGTACCTCGATGCGTCGGTGGTCCACCGGACTCACCGAGGTCACGGCCGCCCGAACCGACGAGCTCGGACTGTGGCGTCGGATCCTCGACGGAGCCGACCCGACAATCGGTTCTCGCCCGCTCGACAAGAGAATCGACGTCGACGCCACCGTGCAGCGTGTCCGCACGTCCCTGCCGGTCGAGGTCACCGAGCGCCTGTTGACCACTGTCCCGGACGTGTTCCGCGGCAGCGTCAACGACGGCCTGCTGGCCGGTTTGGCTCTGGCCCTGACGGCGTGGCGTCGCGAACGCGGCGATGCGGTGCGGGACGCTCTCGTGACTCTCGAGGGCCACGGCCGCGAGGACGCGGTGGTGCCCGGTGCCGATCTCGGTCGGACCGTCGGCTGGTTCACCACCATCTTCCCCGTACGTCTCGATCTCGGGTCGCTCGACGTCGCCGACGCTCTGGCGGGCGGCGCGTCGGCCGGTGCCCTGGTCAAGACCATCAAGGAACAGCTGCTCGAGATCCCCGATCACGGCATCGGCTACGGCATGCTGCGGTACCTCGATTCCGCTGCTGCCGAGGCACTGTCCGGCTTCGCCGCACCACAGGTCAGCTTCAACTACCTCGGCCGGTTCTCCACCGGATCCACCGAAGGCATGGACGACGTGGGTTGGATCCCGGTGGCCGACGCAGAGCTCGGCGACGCGCAGAATCCGGATATGCCGGTGCCTGCGGCGCTGGACATCAACGCTGTCACCACCTCGACCCCCGACGGCCCGCAGCTCGACGCGACGTTCGCCTTCCCCGCGGGCGTTCTCGACGCCGACGAGGTCGGCAGGTTGATCGAACTGTGGACGCAGGCCCTCACCTCGATCACCGAGCACGCCTCGGCCGACGGTGCGGGCGGCTTCACGCCGTCGGATCTCGAGCTGGTCGACATCGATCAGACATCCATCGATGCTCTGGAAGAGCAGTTCCCGAATCTCGACGACGTGTGGTCGTTGTCGCCTCTGCAGGCCGGCTTGCTGTTCCACGCTCGCCTGGCCGGCGAGATCGGCAGTGCCGGTTCGGGTGTCGACGCGTACATGGTTCAGCTGGGGCTCGAGCTCCGGGGGACTGTCGATGCGACGCGGATGCATGCTGCCGTCGACAAACTGGTCTCTCGCCATCCCAACCTGCGAGCAGCGTTCGTACACAACAGCAACGGCGAGTCACTGCAGATCGTGCAGAGTTCGGTCACTGTTCCGTGGTCCGAGATCGACCTTCGGGGGGAGCCCGATGTCGAGGTGGCCCTCGAGGCAGTTCTCGAGGCCGACCGTGCGGTGCGCTTCGAGATGGACCGGGCACCGCTGCTGCGGTTCACGCTCATCACCCTGGCCGACGATCACTGGCGTCTGCTGCTGACCAACCACCACATCCTGTTGGACGGATGGTCGACGCCGCTGGTCGTCAAGGAACTCATCACGCTCTACGTCACCGAGTCCGACGACTCGATGCTGCCGCGCATTCCTGCCTACCGGGACTACCTGGCCTGGATGCGCCAACGCGACGTGGCGATCTCCACCGCGCAATGGGTCAGTGCCATGGCCGGCGTGGAAGAACCCACGCTGTTGGTCACCGACGATCGTGGCCGGCAACTGTCCACCGTGTCGCAGGAGACCGAGCGGTCGTTGTCGGTCGAGACCACCGCGGCACTGCGTGACTTCGCTGCTCGCCGTGGATCGACCCTCAACACCCTCGTCCAGACCGCATGGGGCGTAGTGCTGGCCACCCTCACCGGACGCGAGGACGTCGTGTTCGGTGCGACGGTGTCGGGTCGTCCGCCGGAGGTTCCGGGTATCGAGGGCATGATCGGGCTGTTCATCAACACCCTGCCCGTCCGTGTCACGCTCGACCGGAGCGAAACGCTGGGTGCACTGGTCGATCGGGTTCAGGCCGAGCAGGCATCGCTGTTGGATCACCACTACCTCGGCCTGACCGATATCCAACGCGCAGCGGGTGCAGGCGTGGCTTTCGACACCTTGACGGTGTTCGAGTCGTACCCCGTCGACCGGGCCGGCGCTTCTGCGGCAACCGATTTCGCCGGTATGCAGGTCACCGACATTCTCGGAACCGATGCAGCGCACTACCCGCTGACTCTGGTCTCGTCGGTCGACGAACGCCTGAACCTGAAGGCTAAGTACCTGCCGGAACTGTTCGACGTCGATGCCGTGCACGCCATCGTCGATCGCGTCGAGCGTGTCCTCGACGCCGTGCTCGAGGACGAACAGCAGCCACTGGGACGGCTGCGACTCCTCGGTGACGCCGAGTTCGCCTCGCTGGCACCGGTGTTCGGACCCGATGGACGCTCGGCCCGGCTGCTGCCGGAGATCTTCTCCGACGCTGCCGCGGTGAACCCGGACGCTATCGCACTGCGCAGCACCGACGGCGAAATGACGTACCGGGAGTTGGACCGTCGGTCCAACCGACTCGCTCGAATTCTGCTGGGCCACGGCGTGCGCACCGAGACCTTCGTGGCACTCGGCATCGCACGATCGATCGAATCGGTGCTGACGGTCTGGGCCGTCGCAAAATCCGGCGCGGCATTCGTACCGGTGGATCCCAACTACCCGGCCGATCGCATCGAGCACATGTTGGCCGACTCCGGAGCAACGTTCGGCGTCACCACCCGCGCCCATCTCGACGACCTGCCGTCGACCGTCCCCTGGATCGTCCTCGACGATCTGGCGACGGACGGCCCGAACGCAGTCAGCGACGAGCCGATCGGCGCCACCGAGCGGAACGGACGCATCGCCTTCGAAAGCGCGGCGTACACCATCTACACCTCGGGTTCGACGGGTGTGCCCAAGGGTGTCGTCGTCACGCACTCCGGTCTCGACAACTTCGCAACCGAGCAGCGCGAGCGATACCGAATCACCAAAGACTCACGCACACTGCACGTCTCGTCCCCGAGTTTCGATGCATCCGTGCTCGAGTACCTACTCGCCTTCGGCGTCGGCGCGACGATGATCATCGTGCCGCCCACCGTGTACGGCGGCGACGAACTCGCGGCACTGTTGGCAGCGGAGTCGGTCACCCACGGCTTCATCACCCCGTCGGCTCTGGCGTCGGTCGACCCGAGCGGGCTCGACACGTTCGCCGACGTCGTCGTCGGTGGCGAGGCCGTACCGGCCGAGTTGGTCGCGAAGTGGGCACCGGGCCGGAATCTCTACAACGGTTACGGTCCGACCGAGGCCACGATCATGTCCAACATCAGCACGCCGATGACTGCAGGTGACACCGTCTCGATCGGTGGTCCTGTTCGCGGCGTGTACGAGGTGGTGCTCGATTCACGGCTGCAGCCCGTTCCTGTCGGCGTCGCAGGTGAGCTCTATCTCGCGGGTGTCGGACTCGCCCGCGGTTACCACGATCGATTGGGCCTGACGGCGGAGCGATTCGTCGCCGACCCGTTCGGCGCACCCGGCGCGCGGATGTACCGCACCGGAGACGTGGTGCGGTGGTCGCCGGATCTGACGATCGAATACGTCGGTCGAAGTGATTCGCAGGTCAAGGTTCGCGGCTTCCGCATCGAACTCGGCGAGATCGACGCGGCGCTCGCATCGCATCCGTCCGTGGACTTCGCCGCGACCTTCGGCACTCCGGGCCCGTCGGGAGCGACCGTCCTGGTGTCGTACGTACGAACCACCGAGGGCGCGGCGGACGCGTTCGATACCGGTGTCCTGCGTGACCACCTGGCCGGCATGTTGCCGTCGCACATGGTTCCCGCAGCCATCGTCGTGCTCGACGCCATTCCGCTCACACCGGTCGGAAAACTCGATCGGTCCGCGTTGCCGGTGCCCGAGTTCGGGTCGGCAACGTCGTACCGCGAGCCGAGCACGCCGGCCGAGCTCACCGTGGCCGCCGTGTTCGCCGAGATTCTCGACGTCGATCGGGTCGGTGCCGACGACAGCTTCTTCGAGCTCGGTGGAGACTCGCTCAGCGCCACCCGTGTCATCGCTCGCGTCAACGCCGAACTCGGCACCACGATCGGCGTGCGCACGATCTTCGAGATGCCGACTGTCGCCGGATTGGCGAGCGCGGTCGGCGCAACGTCCACACGGACGCAGCGTCCGAATCTCGTTGCGACACAGCGTCCTGATCACATCCCGCTGTCTCTCGCACAGCAACGCATGTGGTTCATCAACCAGTTCGACACCACCTCGGCGGCGTACAACGTGCCACTGGTCGTCAAGTTGACCGGGCAGCTCGATACTGCGGCCCTCGCCGCGGCAGTCGTCGACGTCCTCGAGCGGCACGAATCGCTGCGGACGACGTTCCCGGACGGACCGGACTTCCCGGTCCAGCTCGTACATCCGGCCGTGGAGGTAGCTCCGGTGGTCGAGCCGGAATCGATCGATGCCGGTGTGCTGACCGACCGGGTGGCGCACCTGGCGGGTCGTGGATTCGACGTGACCACCGAGATTCCGGTGCACGTCGAGCTGTTCCACGTCGTCGGTGCCGATACCGATGCCGAGCCCGTCTTCGTACTGGCGATGGTGGTGCATCACATCGCGGCCGACGGAGCCTCGATGGCACCGCTGGCACGAGACGTGGTGCTCGCGTACTCGGCGCGCACCGCGGGAGGAGCGCCGGGCTGGGAGCCCCTGCCGGTGCAGTACGCCGACTACACGCTGTGGCAGCGTTCGTTGCTCGGTGACGAGAAGGACGAGTCGAGCGTGGCCGCGGCCCAGCTCGAGTACTGGTCGACAGCGCTCGCAGGTCTACCCGATCTGCTGCCGTTGCCCACCGATCGCCCGCGGCCCACCACGCAGGATTTCCGGGGTGGCCGGGTTCGCTTCACCGTCGACGCCGAGATCCATCGGGCACTCGTCGAGATCACCCGCGAGCAGAACGTCAGTATGTTCATGGTGTTGCACGCCGCGTTCGCGGTGGTGCTGGCGCGCCTGAGCGGTACCGACGACATCGCGATCACCACTCCGGTGGCAGGGCGCGGCGACGCGGCACTGGACGATCTCGTCGGCATGTTCGTCAACACCTTGGTGTTGCGCAGCCGGATCGACGACTCCGCCTCGTTCGTGGATCTGCTCACGCAGGTGAAAGCACACGACCTCGACGCCTTCGATCACACCGAGATGCCGTTCGAGCGCATCGTCGAGGTGCTCAATCCCACGCGATCGACGGCGTATGCACCGCTGTCGCAGGTGGCGTTGTCGTTCCAGAACAACGAGAAGGCGTCACTCGAGCTACCGGATCTGCGCGTGGAGGGCTTCGACTTCGACGTCCCCGTGGCCAAGCAGGATCTGCAACTCCTGGTGTCCGAGACCTTCGACGACGACGGGCGACCGACCGGATTCGAGGCAGCGTTCGATTACGCCACCTCGCTGTTCGACGCGTCCACCGTCGATGCGATCGCGGCGCGACTGGTTCGCGTACTCGACGCCGTCGGTACCGATCGACTCACCGCGGTGGGGGATATCGACATTCTCGGTGCCGACGAGAAGCAGGCTCTGGCACCGGCTCGCGGGTCGGCCGACGTCGCGTTGCGAACGTGGCCGGAAATGCTCGCCGCCTCGGTGGCGCTCGACCCGTACGCAGTCGCTGTCACGTATCGGGGCGTGAGTCTGTCCTACGCCGACCTCGACAGTTGGTCGAACCGAATCGCGCGAATGCTCATCGACTACGGCGTCGGACCGGAAACGTTCGTCGCCTTGGCACTGCCTCGGTCCATCGAGTCGGTTCTGTCGGTGTGGGCGGTCGCCAAGACCGGTGCGGCATTCCTGCCGGTCGACCCGAACTACCCGGCCGACCGCATTGCGCACATGCTCGAAGATTCGCGTGCGGCAATGGGATTGACCGACGTCGACAGTCGGCAGTCGCTGCCCGACACCGTGCCGTGGCTCGTCCTGGACGATCCCGAGACGTCATCGGAGCTCTCTCGCTATCCCGTGGCCGCAGTCACCGATGCCGAGCGCACCGCGACCCTGCACCTCGACCACCCGGCGTACCTGATCTACACCTCGGGTTCGACCGGTCGCCCGAAGGGCGTTGCAGTGCGGCACCGGGGCCTGGCCAACCTGCAGGCCGAGGTGATCGATCGATTCCGTCCCACCCGGGATTCGCGGGTGTCGCACATCGCCTCGCCGAGTTTCGATGCCTCGGTGTACGAGCTCACGATGGCGTTCGGCGTCGGTGCCACCGTGGTGATCGTGCCGCCGGGAACGTTCGGCGGCAGCGAACTGGCCGACCTGCTCGAATCGGAACATGTCACACACGCATTCCTGACTCCGGCGGCGTTGTCCTCGATCGACGAAACACGTTTGGGCACGGTCCGCGTCCTCGCCGTCGGCGGCGAGGCCTGCACTCCGGAACTGGTGGCGAAGTGGGCACCGGGCCGCAAGATGTTCAACGGCTACGGTCCGACCGAGACGACCATTCAGGCGAGTGTCGGCGGTCCGTTGATGCCAGGCGGCACGGTGGACGTCGGCCGGCCGGGTACCGGATTCCGGTTCCTCGTGCTCGACGCACGTCTGCGGCCGGTCCCGGCCGGGGTGTCGGGCGAGCTGTACATCGCAGGCCCCGGTACGGCACGCGGTTACCTGCGACGGTTCGGGCTCACGTCCGAACGCTTCGTCGCAGACCCGTTCGGTACCGCCGGTGAGCGGATGTACCGAACCGGTGACGTCGTGCGCTGGGGGAGTACCGGTGTGCTCGAGTTCGTCGGACGCAGCGACTTCCAGGTCAAGGTCCGCGGATTCCGTATCGAGCTCGGCGAGATCGACTCCGCGCTCACCGATCACGACGAGGTCGGCTTCGCGGCGACCATCGGTCACAATGCGGCGTCGGGAGACACGGTTCTCGTGTCCTACGTCCTGCCGGCCGAGGGTGCATCGGTGGACGTCGAGGCATTGCGCGACAGTGTCGCGACCGTTCTTCCGCGCCACATGGTCCCGTCGACCATCATCGAACTCGCCGACATCCCACTCACTCCGGTGGGCAAGCTGGATCGACGCGCGCTCCCGGTGCCGGAACTGACGGTGTCGACGACGCCGTATCGGGCACCGAGTACCGATCTCGAAGCAGCCATCGCCGACGCGTTCGCCGAGGTGTTGGGTGTCGAACGAGTCGGCATGGACGACAACTTCTTCGAGCTCGGTGGCACGTCGCTGGTGGCAACCAAGATCGGCCCGGCCATCGAGAACGCGGTCGGAGTTCGCGTCCCGCTGCAGGCGTTGTTCGTCGATCCGACCCCGGCAGGGCTCGCGGCTCGGGTCGCGTCGGACGTCGATTCGTCCGGTGCGCAACTGGATTCGGTGTTCGGAGTGGTCATCCCACTGCGCAGCACAGGCTCCAAGGAACCGCTGTTCTGCGTCCATCCCGGAATCGGGTTGTCGTGGGGCTATGCGGGCCTGGTGTCCCAGATCGGTGACGACCGTCCCGTGTACGGCCTGCAGTTGCCCAGCATCGTGGAAGGCACGCCGTTCGGCTCGATTCGAGACCTCGCGCACCGGTACGCCGACGAGATTCGGGCTGTCCAGCCGGTCGGTCCGTACCACCTGCTCGGGTGGTCGCTCGGTGGTTCGCTCGCCCATGCGATCGCCGTGGAACTACGCAGCACCGGCAGCGAAGTGCAGACTCTCGCGTTGCTGGACAGCTACGTCGACGGCCATGACGAGACGGCCGACGGTGAGCTGAGCGTCGAGAACCTGCTCGCGGGTCTGGGGCTGGATCTGACTGCTCAGGCGTCGTCCGAGCCGTTGACCTACGAACGTGGTGTCGAACTGCTCGACGAATCCCTGGGGCAGACCACCGGTGTCACGGCGGATCATTTGCGCAGAATCAATGCAGGATTCGAGAACTCGACGCGAATCATGGCCGAGTTCATCCCGGACGTGTTCGACGGAAATGTTTTGTTCTTTTCTGCAACGAAAGGCGCGAGTGACGGAATTGTTCGGTCACCACAGGAATGGCGACCGTACGTGTCAGGAGATATCGTCATCCACGGTGTGGACGTTTTCCACAACGAAATGACCAATCCCGATGCTGTCTCGGTGATCGGTCCGGTTGTCGACGCACATCTGGGCAATACATATCCATAACGTTTGCGAGTGTTCTTCCGTGAAAGAGCACTCGCTCGAATACCATCGGCTTTCGATACTCGAGTGGTCGAATGCGAATCACTACTACCAGGGGACACAGTGAAACTGATCAGAACAGCAACGGTCGCGGTGGCGTTGACCGCAGCCGTAGCCACCGGCGCAGGCCAGGCCGTAGCGGATCCGACGTCGGAGTCGATGAACTACCAGACGTCGGTCAACCCGGATGGAACCGTCAAGACCATCCTCGACGCCGGTCTCTTCCGCGTCGATGCGACGAGCGAGACGGTGTCGATCGTCGACCAGGCCGGCTCCACGGTGGCGTCGATCCCGCTGGAGTACTCCATCAATGGAACCGTCTACTCCATTGCGCCCCTGATCGGTGCCGAAGGTCGGGAACTCACTCTCACCCCGCAGACCGTTCCTGTCGCTGAGGTCGCAGGCGCGAAGACCAAGCAGCAGGCCTTCGACAACATGGTCAACCAGCTCGCCATCGGTTGGAACAACGGCGGCGGCGTCGGCACGGCCATCGGTGCAGGCCTCGGCTTCGCCATCGGCTGCGTCTCGATCTTCCCGAACTTCATCTCGGGCTGCATCATCGGAACCGTGATCGGTACGGTCGCCGGCACGGTCATCGGAATCAACAACGCCAACCCCGAAGCTCAGCCTGCGGTGTTCGAGTACTTCACCACTGCGTAGAGCACGACGGCCACTGGCCGAGGGATGTGGAACAGCGGGTAGAGCGCGTGCGCTCTACCCGCTGTTCGCTGTCCGGCCAGTGAGGGCTCGACGCATCGACACCGCTTTGACCATCGTCTCCTCGAACTCCTCGTCGGGGTCCGAGAGCGCGACGATCGCGCCTCCAACGCCGTACGTGACCTCGTGCTCGGTCGCCACGATCGTGCGAATGACGATCGAGAAATCTGCCGTACCCGTGATCGAGAAGTAGCCGATGGCACCGGAATACACTCCGCGCGGCCCATCTTCGAGCTTGTCGATGATTGCCATCGTGCGAATCTTCGGAGCGCCGGTCATCGAGCCGCCGGGGAACGCCGCTCTGATGCAGTCGGCAGCCGACGCGTCGTCACGCAGCCGGCCACGAACCGTGGAGACCAATTGGTGCACGGGAGCATAGGTTTCGACGTCGAACAGCTTCGGCACGTGTACCGAACCAGGAACGCACACCTGAGCCAGGTCGTTACGCACCAAATCGACGATCATCAGATTCTCGGCCTTGTCCTTCTCGTTCGCGACGAGGTCGGCCTTGAGTGCGTTGTCCTCTTCGGGGGTGGCCCCGCGCGGCCGAGTTCCCTTGATGGGCTTGGACTCCACGATGCGGTCGGCGTCGATACGCAGGAATCGCTCGGGGGAGGCGCTCAGGACCGAGACGTCGGGAAAATTCAAGAAGGCACTGTACGGGGTGGGATTGATTTCCCGCATGTAGGAGTACGTCGCCGCGGGGTCGATGGAACCGGCCACGGTGGCAGTGTTCGTCAGGCAGACCTCGTAGGTTTCACCGGAACGGATTTCGGCGAGGCACTGAGAGATGAGGTCGAGGTAATGCGTGCGATCGTGCCTCAGCCGTGGCTCGAGGGACAGCTCTGCGCCGAGCAACGGAGCACCGGAGGCAGGTATCCCACTGGGCGCGCTCACGGTCTGCGCCTTCTCGGACAGTCCACTCAGCGTTGCGGTGACCGAGTCGAACCACTGCGCGAGGACCGGATCCCCGGGGGTATCGGCCAACCCCATCAAGTACAGGGTGCCGGCCTCGTGGTCGAACACCAACGCCCGATCGGAGAACACCATCGAGGCGTCGGGGGTCGCCGAGGTGTGCACCAGCTGCCCGCCCGTATCGGCCTTGAGTTCGTACCCGAGGTAGCCGACGTAGCCCAGTCCGAATGCAAAGGGAAGATCGTGCCGCGGGGGAGTAGCTCGGCGACGTAGTTGGGCGTCGATATAGTCGAAAAACGTCGAGTGGATATGTTCTCTCGTGCCGTCGGAGCCCTCGACGGTCACCATCGTCTCGGCTACCGAGTACGTCACGTATTCGGCGTGCGGCCCGGAGCAATCGCCCATGACGGTGAATCGGCACTCGGGCTCGAGTGCGGCGCTTCCGTCCAGCCAGAAACTCTTGGTGTCGTGCGCGAACAGCGTCTGGAACACGCGCTCGGAGTCGAAATCGCTGTCGATAGTGCGGGTTTCGATGGTGAACATCGAATCGTGGGTCCCCGCTGCGTTCGCTGCGCTCGACCGCGCTAGCGTCAGATCGCGGAAATTCGCCAGCAGCTCACGCCCGTATTCGGTGCTGATCGACTCGGGGTGGAACTGCACTCCCCACAACGGCTTGCTGTGATGACGAACCGCCATCACCAGACCGTCCGGGGTCCAGGCGACTTCCTCGAAGTCGGCGGGAGTCCGGGTGACGACCAGAGAGTGGTAGCGCACCACGGAATACGGCGAAGGAATCCCCTCGAACAGATCAACCCCGGTGTGCGTGATGTCGGTGATGCGGCCGTGCATCGGTGCGGGGGCCAGATCGACCTCACCGCCGAAGAGGTGGCACATCCCCTGATGGCCGAGGCAGACACCCAGAATCGGGAGACCGGATTCGCTTATCACTCGACCACTGATACCGAAGTCCTGCTCGACGTCCGGGCGGCCGGGACCGGGCGAGATGACGACGTTGTCGAACGCGGCGAAGTCGAGCGAAGACCACGCGACGTCGTTCTTGACCACGGTGGGTGGCCGGCCGTTGACCTCGGCGAGGAGGCTGTACAGGTTGTAGGTGAACGAGTCGTAATTGTCCACCAGGAGAGTTCTGATCGTCATCGACGTACCTCTATCGTTCGCCCTCGAAGCCAGATTCTGGCCCCGGAGAATCGATGATGAGATCCTCGACGCGACACGCCTCGGCAATCATCGACTTGTACAACTCTCCGAGAAAGTCGGGCGACAATCCGTTCGCGGACGCGAACTCACGAGCCCGTTCGGTCACCACGCCCACCCGGCCCGGCTGCATCATGGGAATACCGAATTCGCGTTTGACGTGGGCCACCCGTACGCACACATCGATACGGTCGCGTACGGCTGCGCGCAAGACCTCGTCGATACCGTCCAATTCGCGGCGCAATTCCGCCAACTTCTGTTCGCCGACCGCAACGCGTCCGTCCGATTCGGACGCCGCCGTCCGCGGATCGTCGTGCAGACACTGATCGGAACCCTGGCTCACGAGTTGATGCCCCCTGTTTTCGACGACTACGGTGCTGATGATTATCGGTCGCAGCCGACATTTGTTACCGCGATCATCGCAGACTCGGTAACCGACTACATGCGATGTTCGATGGTGTCATCTCGAGCCGATTTCGCGCCACTCAAACTCGAAGAAAACGGGCGCTGAACGACAATAATCACACGACTCGCCCGAAAAAAATCTTTGAGTTTCCAACCCATCGAAAAAATGCACCGCCGGATTGTTTCCAATCGGGCGGTGCATCGGTCAGGGGATCAGGCTCCGCGTCGCTTGACCTTCAGCAGATCGAGGCGCTCCTTCAACAACTCTTCCAGTTCATCCACCGAACGGCGCTCGAGGAGCATGTCCCAGTGGGTACGGGGAGGCTTGACCTTCTTCGCCTCGGGCGCGGTGCCCTCGATCAGAGAACCCTCGAGCCCGTTGCGGCACGCCCACGTACCGGGAATCTCGGCGTCGTCGGCGAACGGGACGTCGAATTCCTCACCGTTGTCGCAGCGATAGCGAGCCACGCGGCGGGGTGCCAAATCGTGATCACGATCGGTCTCGTAGCTGACGGCTCCCAGTCGACTACCTCGAAGTACACGATCTGCCATAGTGAAGTCCTCTCCATCGATAGTAGGTATGTGCGCCGATTCCACCGGCCGGTTTCGGCGCGGCCGAGCTTCGTCGTCCACCCACTGATCTACAACGTCGTCGAGCGTCCGTTCGTTCCCGGCTCGCCCGCGCAGATCAAGGCATCTTACCTCGCCGGCAAAGTAGGCTGAGCGACCATGTCCGTGAAAACCCGTCGCAACCAGACGTGCGAGTGGTGCGGACGTCCCATCGACGATGTCGGCACCGGCCGCAAACGACGGTACTGCCGACAATCGTGCAGACAACGCGCGTACGAGCAGCGCAGTGCCGTCAAGGGGACGTCCATTCCCGTCGACGCCGTCGTGCTGACCGCCGAAGAAGCATCGGCCGTTGCGGATCGCGCATTCGAACTGCGCTGCGCGGCCGAGGACGTCAGCACCGCAGTGGCAGAAGGTGCCGCCGCCGACGAACTGCAGCGCCTGTGCATCGAGCTCGTGGCTAAAGCACACGATGCAGAGCGACTGCGCTGAGTATTTCCGAGGCTCCTCGCTGGTCGTCCTTCGTGCGGCGCGACGGTCGACGACATCGCTCCCGTCGTTGTTCACCGACTCCGTGGACAATGGGCGACGCACGCGCGTCTTGCGCGGACGCAAAGACACACAGAGGAGCTCCATGGCGTTCTGGGATCAACTCAAGTCCAAAGCACAGGAATTGAACGGGCAGCTGCAAACCAAGACCAGCCAGTTCAAGAACAAGGAGTTCGCCAACGGCAGCATGGCGATGTGCGCTCTCATCGCCGCCGCGGACGGCACGATCGATCCGGCCGAGCGGCAGAAGACGGCAGCGCTGATCGCCGGAAACGAAGCCCTCCGCGTCTTCGAGTCCGATGAGCTCCGCCAGAAGTTCGACTGGTACTGCGACAAGCTGCAGGGTGACTTCGACTTCGGAAAGGTCGAGGCCACCGCGACGATCGGCAAGTTGAAGTCCAAGCCGGACCAGGCCCGTGCCGTGATCCAGATCGGCATCATCATCGGCGGTGCCGACGGGCATTTCGACGACCACGAAAAGGCCGCCGTTCGCAACGCATGCTTCGCAGTGGGAATCGACCCGGCCGAGTTCGAGCTCTGACCCGCTCCGACGTGGGCATCGAGACCGGATAAGGTCTGCGGCGGCCGACGACGCTTCGACGGCGTCGGTCGCCGTTGTCGTCCCTGGATTCCATCTGTCCTGCAATTTCCTACTCCGCGGGTTACTTTGCTCGTTCCGGCTGGGTGCACAGACGTCGTCGACGCGGCAGCGGACCGATCGATCCGTGACCGAGGAGACCGAGCATGACTGTTGCCGCGATTTATCTCGTCATCGCATTCGGGCTCGGCGGACTCGCGATGGCGGTGCGACTTCCTCCGTTGGTCGGCTTTCTGGCGGCTGGGTTCGTCATCAACGCTCTCGATGTCGGTGAGGTGCCGCAGCTGGACCTGCTCGCCGACTTGGGGGTGACGCTGCTGTTGTTCGCCATCGGCCTCAAGCTCGATCTCCGCATTCTGTTGCGCCGCGAGGTCTGGCTCACCACGTCGGTCCATCTCGCGATCAGCGTCGCGCTCGGAACCACGGTGTTGTGGTTGGCCGCCGTGGCCGGCCTGGCCATGCTGTCCGGGCAAAGCCTGACGACCATCGCACTCCTGGCCTTCGCCATGTCGTTCTCGAGCACCGTGTTCGTCGTCAAGGTACTCGAGGAGCGGGGAGAGTCGCATGCGCTCTACGGCCGCGTCGCCATCGGCGTCCTCGTCATGCAGGACATCGTTGCCGTCGTCTTCCTGACGGTCACGAGCGGCACTCTGCCCAGCCCATGGGCCTTCACCCTCGTCCTGCTGTGGCCGCTCACGCGAATTCTTCGGAGAATCTGGAGCGGGCTGGGGCACGGCGAGATGCAGTCGTTGTTCGGCATCGTGATGGCTCTGGTTCCGGGGTACGCACTGTTCTCCACGCTCGGCCTCAAAGGTGACCTCGGTGCCTTGATCATCGGTGTCCTGTTGGCGTCGCATTCCGCGTCGTCCGAACTCGCACGGTCTCTGTTCCACCTCAAGGAACTTCTGTTGGTGGGCTTCTTCGTCTCGATAGGTCTGTCCGGATTACCCGATGTGCCCAGTCTCGTTGTCGCTCTGCTGATGATGCTCGTTCTGCCGCTCAAATCCGTGCTCTACGTAGCGCTGTTCGCCGCGATGAAACTTCGGTATCGAACGGCCCTGCTCGCAGGACTGAGTCTGATGAACTACTCGGAGTTCGGTCTGATCGTCGTCTCCGTCGGAGTGACGACCGGGCTGCTGGAACCCACGTGGCTGGTCGAGATGTCGATCGCGGTGGCTCTGAGTTTTGTGGTGTCCGCGCTTGTCAACGGCCGCGGCCACCTGATGGTCGAGAAGATGGCGAGCCGGCTGCCCGTCCAGGACGAGCAGAGCCTCCACCCCGAGGAACGCCCCGGTGATGCCGGCGACGCCGAAATCGTCGTCATCGGCATGGGGCGTGTGGGGTTCGCGGCCTACCAGCGACTGAACGAGCACTACCGATTGGACGTCGTCGGAGTCGACTACGACGGCCCGCGCATCCGTCGACTGGCCGAGCAGGGACTGCGTGTCATCGAGGGCGATGCCACCGACCTCGACTTCTGGCACCGACTACGCAGATCGGATTCCGTCCGGATCGCGGTGCTCGCCATGCCGCGGCACGGTGCGAACGTCACTGCACTGGCGTGTCTGCGAGAGTCCGGCTTCGGCGGAACAGTGGCGGCGGTCGCACGGTACGACGACGAGGTGCAGTGGGCAAAAGACCAGGGCGTCGATATCGCCTTCAACGTCTACGCCGGCGCGGGATTGGAACTGGCCGACCAAGTGGGGCATTCGACCCCGGAATACATCGATGATCGCACCGACTCCGAGACCGACGAGCCGCGTACACCGGACAACACCGGATAGGTCGGCGGTGCGAGTGATGGAGGCGCTCGCCGGAAACGAATGGGGGAGTCGTCAGGTACTGCCTGCCGCTCCGCCTCCTCCACCTGCACCTCCACCGGACGCAACGGATCCGCTATTGCTGGAGACGAACACACCGGAGAACGCAGACCAGGGGAGGACCACCGGAACACCCGCCGCATAGTCGGCATCCGCGGGTGATGTGAAGGCTCGTAGCGGCGTGTCACTCCCGGGGTCGGTTGCGGCCTCGAGTCGTTTCCGAAAGAACGGGGCCAAGCCGAACGCAACGATGTCCGGCAGAGCTACGTTCAGATCGACCGACTCGTCGTTGTCCTTGGCGGCCTGCTTCAGTCCGTCGCGGTACGCCTCCCAGGGGCGAGAGGCGTCCAGGCCCGCGACCGAGAAGCGTGAGTAGGCGATCGCCGTCCACAGTCCTGCAACGAAGAGAAGCCCTGACAACACCACCGCGAGCCACATCGTCGGTGCACCCGACGTCGCGACGGTAATTCCTCCGATCGCGAGAGCCCCGCCGAGTACGCCCAGACCGGCCAACGCTGTCCGGCGTCGACCTGAGCCGTCGGCAACGAATCCGCTGTCCCGCAGTGTTTTCTCCACGAGTTCTCTGGTAGCACCGGGGCCTCGAGCGATCTTCTTCAACTCGTCGCCGGGTACGACATCGTCCTCGGCTCGTTCGGCGAGCATCGACCAGACCGCCTGTTGAACCTCGCCGCGGGCACGGGTTCGGTCGACAAGCCTGATCTTGACTGTCCCTTTGTCAACCTTTCCCGGCTTCTTGTCCTGCTCGAAGGTGAGCGCATCGGCGCAGGCAAGCGCCAGTACGGTCCCCGGTACGCCGCTGGGCTGCGCGCTGCGGTGCACCAGGGCGGTCGCGTACGCTGCATCAGTGGTCTGGTCCGGTCGAACCGTCGTCGGATATTCTTGGGAGACAGTCGGTTTCGCACGGCCGCGAAACACCGTTCCCACCAGAAGCAGCCCGAGAAGCGCGATCACCGAACCGGCCCACGGCAGCCAGGTCGAGCCTGGACCGTCGGCGAATCTGTCCAAGGCAGTCACCGGCGGACCGGTGCGAATGTCGGACGCCAGGCGATCTATGCCCGCGGTCAGGCTTCCTGCGACGTCACCATCTCGCAGCGGCGGAATCAGTGCGTCCTCGATGATGGCCTCTTGTTCGTCCCGCGGAACGTTACCGTCGTCGTACGTGGAGCCGACGAAGATGCCCGCGCGAGCCTCGTCGACCTTTCCCGGCTCCCGGTTGATCAGTATTGCGCCTGCAGAGTCCTGGTCGACGCCCGTCAGGGACACCCATCCCTGTTGCAGGTCTTCGACCTGATCCAACGTGTCGTCGGGGTCCGCGTCGAGCTCACGCACGTACGCGATCACGTCCGCACCGGTGTCGGACTTCAAGTTCTCCAACTGACGTTGGATGTCCGCGGTCTGCGCCGGATTCAGGGAAAAACCCGTTCGGTCGTAGACACGCTGACCCGAGGTCAAACCCTCGAAGCCGGCGTCTCCGCCGGACGGATCGTCGGAGCAGCCAACGAGGCCGAACGATGCAATGAGGGCCATCAGTACGGCTGCAGCAACTCGGCGGTGGAAGTTCCGGCGACGGGATGTCTCGAGAAAGGCGTCCATCGAACGAACTTTAACCAGAGTTCGTATCCGGTAGCCAGCACATTCGGCCGACGCGGCAGTCGATATCCAGACTGGTCTCCCTCACCGTTGTTTCGTCACAGTGACGAAACAACGGTGAGGGAAGAGCAGAGAAGGAGAGGGTGTCGTCCGGTCCGCAGTGCGCCGATCCCATGACAGCGGGCAGTCAGCGGGCCGGCTGCGACAACTGTTCACCGGATGCCCGTCACATTTCCCGCAGGCATTTCGATACCACCGGGACGCGTCGCGTCGACGCAGACTTCGGACAACGAAGAGCTTCAGCCGAATCGACTGCGTCGAGCAAAGTTGTTGGGCTGCAGCGAACTACAGTCGATCCCAGCGAACTGCAGGTCGACAGTTTGCCGATAATCAACATTATGTCAGGTAATGTTCTGAACGTTCGATCGACCTGGGTAATCGGTGGTCACTGCGGCGGCTCCATGAATTCGATCGTCTCTCCGTGTGGACCCACCGCGTACATCACGCGGGTGCCCACCTTTGCCCCGCCGGCAATAGGTTGAGGAGTTCCCTGCGCCGTCCACCCGAAGTCCGTGATTCGCGTCAGGACCGCGTCGATGTTGTCGACCTCGAAGGCAAGATGCGCGAAACCAGGATCGTGGGGTCGAGAGGATCCCTGCTCTCCCTGGACGTTGCGATATTCCAGCAGTTCGATCGTCTGACCCGCAACGGATACCACCGCCATCCGGACTGTAGCCCCGTGCGCTCCGGTGACCTCTCCCAGAAACTCTCCACCCATCTCGCCGGTGCGTTCGAGGACCGCGCCGAGACCATCGATCCAGAACCGAAGGGCGTCATCGAGGGAACCGACGGCGAAGCCGACGTGGTCGGAGCGAAGGATTCTGAACGACATGCCAGGAGCCTACGCCTGGCATGTTTCACGAATTGCGCTTCTGTTCGGCTCTCATCAGTCCGCCTTCGACGATCAACCGCCGGATCTCACCGGTCCCCTCGTGCAGCCGCGGCAGAATCAGCGAGCTCCACCAACTCGGTTACTCCGGAAAATCCGCGCTCCGAGAAAGCCTTTCGTTCGACCGGATGTCGCCCAAGTTTTGTTCCAGCGCACCGATCACGGCATCGTACCCGCTGTTGCCCAGGATCAGTCGGCGTGGCGGCGGGTCCTGAGCCATCGCTTCGATCACCGCACGGGCACCACGATACGGATCGCCCGGCTGCACCCCGTTCATGTCGACGAAATCGGCACGAACCTGTTCCAGCATGTCGTGGTAATCCGGAATCGCTTCCGCGACAGGCTCGTCGGCGAATCCAGCGTAGGCGTTGGTGCGGAAAGCCCCTGGTTCGACCGCCAACACGGAGATGCCGTGCTCGGCAACCTCCTGGCGCAGAGCGTCGGTGACGGCTTCGATCGCGTATTTCGTAGCGCTGTAGTAGCCGAATCCGACCGCCGCCAGAAGTCCGGCCACTGAGGATACGTTGACGATCCACCCACTTCTGCGGGTGCGCATTCCTGGTAGCACGGCTCGCGTAACGGACATTACTGCAAAGAAATTCAGCTCGAACATTGCCCGGATCGAGGCTTCGTCCATTCCCTCGATCGATCCGTACCAGCCGCGACCGGCGTTGTTGACCAGCACGTCGATACCGCCGAAATGCTCTTCGGCCGTTCGTACCGCCTGCAGTACCTGTGCCGCGTCCGTGACATCCATGGGCACGACGAGAACGCGGTCACCGTACTGATCGGCCCACGACGCCAGTTCCCCTGGACGCCGCACCGTGAGTACCACGCGGTCCCCCGCGCCCAAAGCCACCTCGGCGTACGCCATGCCGAAGCCGCCTGGTGTGCCACCGGTGATGAACCATCGCTTGCTCATGGCTCGATCACCAACCGGTTGATCAGCGCGCCGTCCAGAGTGAAACGGTAGTGCAGGTCGACGACTCCCCCGGGAAAATTGCCTTCCAGGTGCTGCGTGACGTCGGCGGTCGTGCCGGTCGCGGTCGCTCCCGTGAACTCCGATGTGTAGGTGTACTCACTCTCATTGACCGAGGCGGTCAGCCAGGCCTCGATCTCGTCGCGGCCAGAGTGATCATGACCCTCATCGGTCACGACGGCATCTGCGGTGAACACGGTGATCGCGCGAGCGCCCTGTCGGGCGTCGAGGGCGGTCATGAACTTCTTCACGTTGTCCGGGAGTGCATCCCATTCTGTGGTCATGACACCACGGTGATGCCTCCCCCAGGGGGAAGGTCAATACCGGATCGGCACACTGGTGTCCCTGACCGACACTCGCCCCGGCGCCCCGTCGACTCACGCTGTTACCGAGGACGTCAAGCGGCGGACCGTGGCTTGCCCAGCAGCAAGCGTGCAGCCAGCCCGGCCACGAGCGCCCAGAAGGCAGCGCTGACACCGACGATGACTGTGCCGGACGCGGCGGTCACAAAAGTGATGACGACAGGGATTCGCTCTACCGGATCAGCGAACGCGGCGGTCAACGACGCGGCGAGTGTCCCGAGTAGGGCGAGTCCGGCGACCGCGGCAATGACACCGACGGGGGCAAGTGCAACGAGTGTGCCGAACGACGCCGACGCCACGCCGAGCAACATCAAGACGATTCCCGCAGTCAGACTTGCAATCCATCGGCGAGTGCGGTCCACACCCGCGTCCGGCCCGGCAGCCAGGGCGGCGCTGATTGCCGCCAGGTTGATCGCATGCCCGCCGGCGGTAGCGCCGAGCAGGGTGCCTGCGCCGGTCACAAGCATCGATCGCCGCCACGGAACCTGGTAGCCGAGACCGGCCATGACCGCTACACCCGGGACGTTCTGTGAAGCCATGGTCACGAGGTACAGCGGAAGTGCGATCCCGACGACACCCGCGACAGTGAACGTCGGCGACGTGAAATGGACCCGAGGTAGCAGGTCCGCCGGGCCCACCGTGGTTTCGCCGGCTGCCACCGTGATCCCGATGACGACTGCGGCGGCAAGAAAGGCGAGGGGCGCGGCCCAACGGGGCGAGAACCGAAGTGCAACAAGCCAAGTCAGGACAACCGGGGCGACCGCGATCGGGTTCACAGCCAACCCGGTGACCGGGCCGAGACAGAGCTGCAGGAGGACCCCGGCGAGCATGGCTTGGGCAAGCGAGGTGGGGATGCGGGTGACCAGCGCCGCGAGCTGGGGTACCAAACCGGTGAGGACGATCAGCACCCCCGTGACAAGGAACGCCCCCACCGCGGCGGGCCAACCGCCATCGACGGTGCCAGTGGTCGCGAGCAGGGCCGCGCCGGGGGTGGACCAGGCGGCGGTGATCGGCAGCCGAGTCTGCCAGGACAGGACGATGCAGGCCAGACCCATGACGACGCTGACAGCGAGCAGGCCGCTGGCGGCCTGCTCGTAGTTTGCTCCTACCGCTGTCAGGCCGCTGAGGACTACAACGAACGAACTGGTGAACCCGACCAAGGCCGAGACCACGCCTGCCGTGATCGGTGGCACCAGTCCACCCGTCTTACGTGTATCAGAATCGGCGGTATCACGCGGTGGGGTGTGGCTCATGGTTCTCCTCGGCTCGGTGGGAGCCCAGGCGCGCGGCAGACGTCAACAGACGAGGCCGCTTCCCGATGGTGATCCATCCCCAGCGCCAGTCACGGCCCGACCACAGGGTAGACCGAAACTACGGACCATCGGTACCGGAACAACCGTGACCGCTTCATCCCATGGAGCAACCCGACGCGCACCACCCGAACCATCTTCGGTGCCATTGATGCTTTCGCCCGGTATCGAAAAGACTCTGCGCGTTGCGAACCCGGGCAGTCCTCGATGGTCGGCCGACGAAATCCGTGCCGCCGCCGAAGAGGGCCACGGTTCTATCGGTCGCAGTGTCATTCCGGGTCGTTCGAGCGTGCCTGCGTCTCTTCGATGCGTTGCCTCTGCCGCACACCGTATGCGGCTTCGGTGACTGCGCGATCGTCTTCGAGGCCCGAACCGAGCGCCCCACCGATGGTCGCAATGGACGCGAGTAGCCAAGCGAGACTGAGGTAATCGGAAAAGCCGACCGCGTGTCCGAGGGTGCTGGACAGCAGTCCCGGATGAAGTGTGAGACACGCGGTCCCCAGCAGCATTCAGAACAGGGCTATGTGGAGGACGACAACGCCGATCACCAACGTCACGGCTGTCGCTGCGTTGTACAGCACAGATCTGTCTCGCTCTTCGGGTGATTTCGGCCGCTCCCACAATTCGTGATCGAGAATCAGCCACAGAACCATCGCCGCAATGGAGAGAATCGTCGCCGCGCACATTCGCCATGGGCCCATTGTGTCGGCGAACAACCAAATCGTGCTGGTAGCCAGCGCGAACGCTCCGGTGGCAAAAGCTCCGACCAGCACTTTCGACAGCCCTGTCACGAGCCGCCACGGCCGGTTCGCCCGCACCATCCCCGACAACAGCCGCAACCGTCGAAGTCCCGACGGTGCGAAGAAGCGTGTTCCGCCCTCGATGTTCTCGCTGGGAAACCGCGATGGTGCGCCGGGTGGGGCTAGTTCCGGTTCACCCACGGCACAGGCGATTGCCAGTTCGGTCACCGTGCGGACGCGGTCCTCGATACGCACACCACCCACCGCTGCAACGGAGATGAGTGCGAATAATCGTTCGGCGCTGACGTCGGCCACCACCGGCATGGTGTCTTCTCGCCGTGGCAGATCAGTGAGGTACACGACGATTTCTGCGTCCTCAGAAGACGGATCGACAGCGTCGATAACGTCCGCCAAGTCCGCTTGCTCTCCAGAGAGGTACGGCTTACTGCGTACTCGCGACGTCCATCTGCGTTCGCGGTGGTCTCTGCTTCGTAAGTGTTGCGGTAGGTGCGCAGCCACCCGGTGTGCGAGCGCAGTGGGTTTGCCGGGATCAGCGATCAATAACACCGAAGCCGGTTCGCCTGCGGAACCCGCTCGATCCACCTGGTTGTGGTCGATCCCCGACACCGCATTATTCTAACCAGTCAGGTCCGATCCGGGAACCCTCTGGCTCGAGAATTCCTGAGGCTCGGCGAATTCGGCATCGGTTCACCAAACCGATGTCCGCACAGAGGTTTTCGCTGCTCACTCGGTCGACGGCTCACGCGCGGATTGTCACGATGTCTCCACTCCGGACCATCTCATGATTCGCAGGGCGCGCAGGGTATTCCACCTATTCGGACGCCCATCGCCATTCTCGATCGGAAAGTGGACCGCACCGGCGTGAGTTCTGTCCAGCAGCCAAGTGCCGTCGTCACACTGTCTCGACCGGATGTGTTCGATTGCCGCCGTCAATCTCGGGTCGACGAAAGATCCAGCGGTTCGGAAGTAGTCGACTCCACGAAGCAGGTCGTAATGCCACCAGGTCGGAAAGGAGAAAAGCAACCAGTTCGGTTCGACGAGCTCCCCCGTGCTCACCCTCCTGGCCAGCCGGCGTTCCAGAAGGTACTCCTCGCCTCGGTGGCGTGCGGCACTCGACGCGGGAGTGCCGCCCGTGGCTCGTTCGTGCTCGAGCAACCCTTCGAGCACACAGATCGTCGAGTGAAAAGACCCGCGAGTCGATCCGTACTCCGCCTCGCAGTTCCAGCCACCGTCGGCGAGCTGATCTTTCACCAATCTGGTCACGATCGCGTCGACGTCGACTCCGAAATATGCACCCACGGCGACAGTCCTCCCGTTGATGCAGGGCTCGACTTCACCGTCGAAGAACCGTTGGCCTGCGTGTTCCCACCGGCAATTCCGGCGCACCGCCTCGATGGCGGTCCGTACTTCACCGGCGTACGGGTCGACACCCATCTCGCGCATCAACGTCAACGAATGAAGCGTCGAAGTCCATGGCTGCCCTCCTGAGAAATCGCCGTCGAAACCCGATGGGAAGCAAGCACCTCCGGCCCACAGGCCGTTCGGGTCGCGCGCGGCAAGCAAACGCGCGCCCCAGCCTTCGTACACAATTCGATTGCGCTCACTCGCCACATCAGCAGGGGGCGCGTCGTGCAGATCGCGCAGTACCTGCCATCGAATCGCTGGATCCGAATCGAGCAGCCACTCGTCCATGACCATGAAGGCGAGGCTAGCAATGAAACCGACCTTTTCGGCGCTGTGTGCGGACGGGTCATCGGGCATTCTCTACGTTCCGAATTTCTGCAAAATTGCCGAGACAATTGGTGAAGACATCCGACTCGCCTGCACGTGATTCTCGGGGAGGGTCCGAGTCGGAAAATGTATTGCTGGCCCAGTTGTTTTTCGGCCCCATCGAAGCTCGCGTTCTCCGTGGCGGAGAAGTCTCTGACCGCAACCGTTGTCGACTGTCCGAAGGCGGCGTGCTTCTGACAATTGGGTTACTGCCCGCTCGTGTTCGAACCCATCGAACTCGGTGGCCGAATAACATTGGCCCGAGCCGCTCGAACACCGAGCGACGCAGATCGGAGGGCCGATGTTCGATGCTGCCGACGATGTGATGTCGCTTCGGCAATTTCTGGAGCGATCGCCGGACTTCGTTGCACTCGCCGACCTGACGGGCACAGTTCTCCACATCAACCCAGCAGGCTTGGAACTCATCGGCGTGTCCGACTGGGCCGAGGCATCGACACTGCCGGCTTTGGATTTTCTCACTGCGGACGGCCGTGAGCGCGCCGAGGAGATCGGTACGGCGCTGCGTTCCGAGGGAAGGTGGGACGGCTACTGCGAACTACGCCATCACGGGACCGGTGCAGGTATTCCGGTCGTGGTCTCGGCATACGTCGTTCACACCCCGGACGGCCGACCTGACGTCGTCGCCTCGATCATCCGGCATCGGCACACCGTCGAACAACGTAGTGCCCGGATGGCGGCCGATGCCGTAACCGCCAGCCGACACGCACAGGAGCAAAAAGCCCTGGCCGACCTCAGTCGGTTCGCAGTCGTCGCCGAGCTGTCGGAGCTGTTGACTGCAGCCACCGACACTGCCGCCACGTTGATGGGTGTGGGAAATTCCGCCATCGCGCACCTCGAGAATTCCACCGATCCTTACTTGACCATGGATGCCGCGAGCGGTTCGCTCGGTATTCGTCGGGACGTTCCTTCCGGCGACGGCTCCATGACCGGGTACGCACTCGCTCACGAACAGCCAGTGATTTGCAGCAACCGCGGCGACGAAAGCCGGTTTCGTACAGACACGATGGCGGAGCTCGGACTGCGCAGCGGTGTGGCAGTACCGATCATGACTGCGGTTGGAGACGCCTGGGGAGTCCTCTCGATCCACAGTGTGGAAGCACGGCTGTATCGCGAACAGGAAGTCTCGTTCCTCAGCTCCGTCGCGGGTATCGTCTCCGCGGCACTTCGACGAATGGAACTGGAAAGCCAACTCCGACGGCGCAGCACCCACGACGCACTCACCGGGTTGCCCAATCGCACTTTCGCCTACGACGTCCTCGACACCGCTCTGGCTCGGGCACGCTTTCAGTCCGATACTTTGGCCCTCCTTCTGCTGGATATCGACGACTTCAAAATCATCAACGACAGCCTGGGCCACGACGCCGGAGACAGGGCGCTGGTGAAATTCGTGGAGCGACTGGTGTCCGCAACGAGCGCGACCGACACCATTGCTCGTCTCGGCGGGGACGAATTCCTGATCATCTGCGAAGGGGTGCGCACTGTGGAACGAGCGGAGGAGATCGCGCGACACATCGCCCGCACCATCGCGAAACCATTCGCTGCCGAGGACGTCCCCATCCCCCTCAGTGCCAGCATCGGTGTCGCTGTCTCCGACTCGAATTCGACAAGGCATGAGCTGATTCACCGGGCAGATCTGGCAATGTACCGCGCCAAGGACAGCGGAACCGGTGGCCATGCAGTTTTCGACCCGGGAGACCTGTACGACGCCGACCGGATCAGATCGCTGTCGGTCGACCTGCGCGCGGCGTTGAGCTCGAACGAACTCACCATGGCATACCAACCTCTGGTGGACATCTCGACGCGTGAGGTCGTTGCAGTCGAGGCGCTCGCCCGCTGGAATCATCATGATCTAGGGCCTGTCGAGCCTACCGAATTCGTCGCAGTCGCCGAAAGAACAGGTCTCGCAACACCATTGGGCGCATGGGCGCTCCGCGTCGCGTGCAGCGACGCAGTGCGGTGGCGCGCATTCTCCGACGTCGTGGTGCGCGTCAATGTCAGTGCGCTCCAACTGCGAGACCACGAGTTTCCGGCGCAGGTCGCCACTGTCCTGGCTGACACCGGCCTACCACCGAACGCATTGGGTCTGGAAGTGACCGAAACAGTGTGGGTCGCAGACACCGAACGAGTGGCGAATACCGTTGCGGCGCTGCACGCAATGGGCGTGTCCTTGCTCCTCGACGATATGGGCAAAGGGCACAGTTCCATGTCGTATCTGGACCGGTACCCGATGTTCGAGAGCTTCAAGATCGACAAGTCATACGTGGCCCGGTTGCCCGCCGTCCGCGCCAGGGCAATAATCTCGGCGATCGTTGCACTCGCCCGCGCGTTCGACGTCACAGTCGTCGGCGAAGGCGTCGAAACCGAAGAACAACTCGAAGCACTCGCCGCAACAGGATGCGACGTAGCTCAGGGATTCCTGCTCGGACGTCCGATGAGCGCCGCAGCAATCACCGATCTGCTGCTCTCTTCTGAGTGAACCCCCGTCACTTCGCTTCGTGATAGCGTGCCGAATCAGAGCTACTCGCATAGCCACCCCAGCTGCAGAAGGCACCCGCGCCGCCTCCGACAGCGCTTCAGGGGCAAGGTCCGCCCGGATCTGCGATGAAGAATGTTCAGTTACGTCACGCCGTGTTCATGATTTCCGACCGGTGCAACGGCGCGCGGGGCTGGTGCACAATGCGATTGGAACTCTCATGACCAGGAACCACGTCGAAAAGCACGCAGCTCGGGCTTACGCCGCGGCTCACGGAGTCACGTATCGGCAGGGCCTTGCGGCGGTGCGCGCGAACTGCACCATCGTGCTGCCCTACGCGCAGCGACTGTTGATCGAAGCGATCGAGGGCTGCGGAATCCGCCACTGGTCCAACGTCCACGATTGGGACGGCTGCGGCCGAGCGAGCATCACCGACCTCGGTGGTGAGCGATTCGTGCTCACGCCCGATGTTGTCGTACCGGTCATTCGTGAACACCTCGACGCGCACCCCAATCTCGAACCCCTGCACATCGACAGCTACTTCGCCGACGAAGCAGTACAACGAACCCTGTTCGGCGGCGTCATCTACCGACTCGACCTCCACCGCGGTGGTGGGCTGACCGTCTGATCGTTTGTTACGCGTCGTGCACGCCGATCCGTGAGTACGAGAAGTAGGCCGGGAATTCCGGCGACGGTCCATGGCACTACCGCCCCGACAGTCGGAACCACCTGAAGCACTCCCAGTCCGCAGAAGTCCGATGAGTGTCCGCACACGATCGCGTCGTAGGGGGTTGCCACGAAGGAAATGGTCAGCGCCGTGGTGAGGAACGCCAGGACCCCGGTCTAGATGGCCGCCGCGAGCGCCTTCGGGGACGCACACAATCCGGTCCAACCCCACGCGAGAAGCGCTACGCAACATGTCAGGCCGATCAGAGCGACAGCAGCGCCGACCTCACCGCCGTGACCGTCGACCCGTACGCCGGTCACAAAACCGAGCTGAACGGCTCCGCCGGCCAATACGCCCGTGCCGATCAAGGGAAGTAATCCACGCAGAACACGCAACGGGCGTCTGCGGCGTGATGCGGAGAAGAAGATCCGCCCTCTTTCCACTTTCAATGTATAGCTCACCCGGGGTCTTGCGGCAAGACCCCGTCGAGGGTTCAGAATGGCTCGCTGCACACCCGCACCATCGGATCGGAGTCCCGTGAAATCAGTGCCGCCCCATGCCTTCGACCTTCCAGACAGACTCGCACCGAAGCGCCAACCCACGCTCATCGGTCATGACCGACAGCACTTTTCGGCAATCACCGCCAGCATCGAGAAGTCACGTTCCGACACGATCGCTCGATTGAACGCCATCCAGAAGTCATCCGGGCGGATGGGGCAGGAGGTGATGGAACGTGATTTCGAGATTCACCGATTGAACGGGCGACTGCGCCAACTGCGTCGTTACGGTGCCGATCTGTGTCTGGGGAGGTTCGTCCCCATCGACTCGGACCAACCGGTGTACGTGGGGCGTACCGGCTTGCTCGGCGATGCGGGCGAGCAACTGCTCGTCGACTGGCGCTCCCCCGCTGCCGAGCCGTTCTTCGGTGCAACCCATGCCAACCCGATGGGGCTGAAAAGCCGTCGCCGCTATCGGTGGACGAACGGCAGCATCACCGACTACTGGGACGAAGTGTTCGATCCCACGTCTCTGGACGACAACGCCGCGCTGGACGATCAGTCCGCGTTCATCGCCAGTCTGGGTGCCGAGCGCTCACCTCGGATGCGTGACGTACTGGGCACGATCCAGGCGGATCAAGATGCGGTCATTCGAGCCGATGCGCACGGGGCACTGGTGGTCGACGGCGGACCGGGAACCGGGAAAACTGTTGTTGCCCTTCACCGCACCGCGTACCTGCTGTACGCAGACTCACGGATAGGACACAACCGCGGCAGAGTACTGTTCATCGGTCCGCATCAGCCCTACCTCGCGTACGTCTCGGGCGTACTCCCCAGTCTCGGCGAGGAGGGAGTACAAACATGCACCCTGCGAGACCTCGTCGCAGAGGGGACACATGCTCTCGACGACACCGATCCTGTTGCGGCGCGGCTCAAGGAAGACCTCGACGTCGACGCGGTGATCGAGGCGGCTGTTGCCTTCTACGAACAACCACCGAACCACGACGTCACAGTCGAGACAGATTGGGGCACATTCATATTGACGCCGAACGACTGGGTGGAGGCATTCGGTGCGCCAGATCCCGGTACGCCGCACAACGAGGCTCGCGAGCCGATCTGGGATCTACTGACGACCATCGTGACCGATCGCTGTGCCGCACAAGGATCGCACGAAGAGTTCCGGCAGTCGCTGCAGCTGAACGAGGATCTGCGTGACGTCCTGGAACGCTCGTGGACGATCGTCGATGCCGCAGACCTCGTGGCGGACCTGTGGACCGTTCCCGCATACCTGCGCACATGCGCACCCTGGCTCGACGCGGACGACATTCGAGCACTTCGACGCGCTGATGCGACACGCTGGACTGTGGCCGACCTACCGCTGCTCGACGCGGCACGGGCGCGACTCGGCGATCCGAAACATGCTCTACGACAACGACGTCGATCGCTATCTGCTGCGATCGAACGCTCGCGAATGGACAGTGTCGTCGACGAGTTGATGGCGGTCGACGACGACGAGATGATGGCCGCGCAATTCCGTCAGGAGATAATTCGGGATGCACTCGTCGATTCGTCCGGCTTCGAGGACCATCCGACGGATCCGCTGGCGGGTCCCTTCGCGCACATCGTGATCGACGAGGCTCAGGAGTTGACCGATGCGCAGTGGCAGATGGTGATTCGGCGATGCCCTGCTGGGAGTTTCACCATCGTCGGAGACCGAGCGCAGTCTCGTCGGGGCTTTACCGAGACGTGGCCGGATCGGCTCGAACGAGTAGGTATCGACGAGGTGACCGTCGCCGCTCTCGGCGTGAATTACCGGACGCCGCAAGAAATTATGGACGTGGCCGAGCCGGTGATCCGGGCGGCGCTGCCCGACGCCAACGTTCCCACGTCGATACGCAGTACCGGCGTGCCGGTCGAATACGGTGACGTCGCATCGCTTTCGACGGTTCTCGCCGATTGGCTCGGTTCGACGACCGGCGGAACCGCATGCGTGATCGGTGATCCTACTTTTCCGCAGTCCGATCGAATCAGCTCGCTGACACCGCAGCTCGCCAAAGGTCTGGAATTCGATCTGGTCGTTCTGATCGACCCGGATTTGTTCGGCTCCGGCGTCGCAGGTGCTGTCGACACGTATGTGGCGATGACACGAGCCACAGGTCTACTCGTCGTCTTGACCACGTCGCAGCGCGAGCGAATCGAGTAGATCCAGCACGGCGTGGATCGCCGGACTCGCATCGGCGCTGCGCCTCCACGCGGCATGCACTTCTCGCTTGGGGGCGCGCGCCAGCGGGACCGCCACGAGCGTCGGGCCCAGAGGCGGTCGCGCGAGACGGGGAATCAGTGCCAGCACATTGTCTGCCTCCACCAGGGAAAGCTGAGTGGAGAAGTCGTCGACGAGGTGCCGAACGTCGATCTCGCTCGACGTGTCCGCGAACAATCGACGAAACCACTGGTGGCACACGGTGCCCGCCGGACTCGTCACCCACGGGTACTTCGCGAGGCCTACCGGTGTCAGTGGAGACTCCCCTGCGGCGAGGGGGTGGGTTCGATTCATGACGACATCGCCGTGGTCGGTGTGAATGGATCGCCGAACGATCGAGCGAGGAGCCACTGCGGGAACTCCGTCGGCGTCGTGCACCAGCGCCAGGTCTGCTGCTCCCGAATGCACACTGTGCAGCGCCTCATCCGGGTCCTCCTCCCCGATCTGCACGGTGAGGTCGGAATAGTGAGCGCTCGAGGTCGCGAGTGCAGGTGCGAGCAGACCGCGGATCGCAGTGGAGAATCCAACCACTCGTACCACCCCGCGCGCGGCACCCTCGTCTGCCGATCTCGCCGACTCCAGACACCGCTCGAGGGCGTGGAACACCTCGTCCGCGGATTCGACCACTGCCCGTCCGGCCGGCGTGAGCACAACACCTCTGCCCGCCTGCGCAAGTACCGGCGTTCCGACCTGGCGTTCGAGCCGTTTGATCTGCTGAGAGACGGCCGACGCGGTGTAGCCGAGCTCGTCGGCCGCTTTCGTCAGCGTGCCCAGGGCGGCAACTGCACGCAGCGCGTGGAGTGCATTGATATCGATCATGAAGCAAAGGTACGCAATACTGCCGAAATTACATCGCTGGACCGAGACGATCATGTGGGCTCACACTCGGACGATGAACATGTCCACTCCTTCGGCCACGTCGACGTTCGGCACCAACCTGGTTGCCATGTGCACACCGATGAACGCCGATGGGCAGGTGAGCCGCACCGGCACCGACGCCTTGCTGGCCCACTTGCTCGCGACCGGTTGCGACGGCGTCGTCGTCGCCGGCACCACCGGGGAGGCACCGACTCTCACGCCGCGTGAGCAGGCCGATCTGATCACGGCGACGCGCGAATTCTCGGGCCACGCCCTGCGTGTGATCGCGGGTGTCGGCACCAACGACACCTCCGCCGGGATCGAGTCGGCGCGACGTGCCGCCGATGCGGGGGCCGACGCATTGCTCGTCACCGCCCCCTACTATTCGCGCCCCACGCAGGCCGGCGTCGCCGATCACATCGTCGCCATCGCCGATGCCGGAGCCCTTCCGGTCATGGTGTACGACGTGCCGGCTCGGACCGGTGTGCCGATCGACGCGTCGACCCTGGTCGACCTCTCGCGGCATACCTCGATCACGGCGGTCAAGGACGCGAAAGGCGACCTGTACGAGGCGATGAACGTCATGGCTGAAACCGACCTGGCCTATTACTGCGGTATCGACGAATTGACCCTGCCCTATCTGTGCTGCGGTGCAACGGGTTCGGTGAGTGTGGTCGGCAATGTCGTCGCCGACCGCTACGCCGACCTCTTCGACGCGGTCCGTGCCGGAGATCTGACTCGCGCGAACGCGGTACAGCGATCGCTGCTACCTCTCGTCGAGGCCGTCATGCGCACCACCCAGGGAGCGATCATGGCCAAGGCGGCCTTGGTCGCCATCGGTGTGCTGGTCGACGCCACGGTGCGGCGACCGTTGCTCGAATCGTCCGCCGCAGATCTGCAGCGTCTGACCCACGCGTTGGCGGTGACAGGAATCGATCAGGAATCGAGAAGCATGCGCGTTCCGATACGACTACCGTGATCGCACACATACCTCGGTGCAATCGACCTTCTCGGTTTCGGTTGCCGTGACGATCAGGAGACACCGCGAGCATGGCGACGACCAAGGTCACGCAGAAATCGGCAGCGCACGCCGCCGACAGTCACGATCTGATTCGAGTACAGGGCGCGCGGCAGAACAATCTCGCCGACATCAGCGTCGAACTTCCCAAGCGACGCCTCACGGTGTTCACCGGTGTCTCCGGGTCCGGAAAGAGCTCCCTCGTCTTCAGCACCATCGCGGCCGAATCCCAGCGCATGATCAACGAGACCTACAGCGCCTTCGTTCAGGGCTTCATGCCGACTCTCGCGCGGCCCGACGTCGATGTGATGGACGGGCTCACGACGGCCATCATCGTCGATCAACAGCGAATGGGTGCCAATCCCCACTCCACCGTCGGAACCGCCACCGACGCCTATGCCATGCTTCGCATTCTATTCAGCAGAGTGGGGAAGCCGTATATCGGCTCTGCACAGGCTTTTTCGTTCAACGTGGCATCGGTCTCCGGTGCAGGTGCTTACAAGGTGGACAAGGGAGGTCGTCAGACCACCGAAAAGAAGTCCTTCTCCGTCACCGGTGGAATGTGCCCGCGCTGCGAGGGACGCGGCTCGATCAGCGACTTCGACTTGAATGCCCTGTACGACGCGAGCAAGTCCCTCAACGAGAGCGCCATCACGATTCCCGGCTACAGCATGGAAGGCTGGTACGGCAGAATCTTTCGCGGCTGCGGTTACTTCGACCCCGACAAACCCATCGCGAAATACACGAAGAAAGAGCTCGACGATCTGCTGTATCGAGAGCCCACGAAGATCAAGGTCGAGGGCATCAATCTGACCTATTCGGGCCTGATCCCTCAGATCCAGAAGTCGTTCCTCTCTAAGGACGTCGACGCGATGCAGCCGCATATCCGGGCGTTCGTGGAGCGTGCGATCACGTTCACCACGTGTCCCGAATGCGACGGAACGCGGCTCAACGAGGGTGCACGATCGTCGAAGATCAAGGGCATCAACATCGCCGACGCCTGCTCGATGCAGATCAGCGATCTGGCCACGTGGGTCGCAGGCCTGAAGGAACCGTCGGTCGCACCGCTGCTGACGACGCTGAGCGAGACCCTGGACTCGTTCGTGGAGATCGGCCTCGGCTACCTGAGCCTGAATCGGCCGTCGGGCACACTGTCGGGCGGAGAAGCGCAGCGCACGAAGATGATTCGACATCTCGGCTCGTCGTTGACCGACGTCACCTACGTGTTCGACGAGCCGACGACGGGTCTTCACCCCCACGACATCGAACGGATGAACGACCTTCTTCTGCAGTTGCGGGACAAGGGAAACACCGTTCTCGTCGTGGAGCACAAGCCGGAAACGATCGCCATCGCCGACCATGTCGTCGACCTGGGGCCCGGTGCCGGCAGTGCGGGTGGGCACGTCTGCTTCGAGGGCACCGTCGACCAACTGAGGCAGAGCGATACGGTCACCGGCCGCCATTTCGACGACCGCGCGAGTCTCAAGGATTCGGTTCGCGAGTTCTCGGAGGTGCTCGAGATTCGAGGGGCGGATTCGCACAATCTGCGAGACGTGGACGTCGACGTTCCACTCGGCGTGCTGGTCGTTGTCACCGGAGTGGCGGGCTCCGGTAAGAGCTCGCTGATTCACGGGTCGCTTTCGGGCACCGACGATGTGGTCTCGGTCGATCAAGGTGCCATCCGCGGATCGAGGCGAAGCAACCCCGCGACCTACACGGGTCTGCTCGAACCCATCCGCAAAGCCTTCGCGAAGGAGAATGCGGTCAAACCCGCTCTGTTCAGCTCCAATTCGGAGGGTGCCTGCCCGACGTGCAATGGGGCGGGAGTCATCTACAGCGACCTCGCCATGATGGCCGGCGTTGCTACGACGTGTGAGGTGTGCGAGGGCAAACGGTTTCAAGCTTCGGTACTCGAGTACCATTTCGGCGGCCGAAACATCGACGAGGTGCTGTCCATGTCGGTGGCCGAGGCCGAGGATTTCTTCTCCGACGGACCGGCGAAACTGCTTGCAGCACAAAAGATTCTGCAACGGCTGAATGACGTCGGACTCGGCTACCTGAAGATCGGCCAGCCGCTGACGACTCTCTCGGGCGGCGAACGGCAACGACTCAAGCTCGCGACACACATGGCCGAGAAGGGTGGGGTGTACGTACTCGACGAGCCGACCACCGGGCTACACCTCGCCGATGTGGACAAACTGCTCGGGTTGCTCGACCGCCTGGTCGATTCGGGTAAGTCGGTGATCGTCATCGAGCACCATCAGGCCGTCATGGCCCACGCCGACTGGATCATCGACCTCGGCCCAGGAGCCGGGCACGACGGCGGCCTCGTGGTGTTCGAGGGCACCCCCGCAGATCTGGTGGCGGACGGATCCACCCTGACCGCGAAGCACCTGGCCGCGTACGTCGGATAGCTGACCAGAACCGAACACTCGATGGAGACGACGTGACCACCCTGCCCGACCGCCCTGCAACTGCACTGTTGATCGTCGACGTCCAGAACGACGTCATGGCCGCCGCCCACGATCGCACTCGCGTCGTCGACAACATGGTGCGACTGGTCTCACGAGCGCGAAAGACCGACACACCGGTGATCTGGGTGCAGCATTCCTCGGACCACGAGCTCGTGTCCGGCAGCCCGGGCTGGCAACTCGTGGAGGAACTTCCGATCGACGCCGGAGACGCATTGGTGCACAAGAAGCATGGAGACGCCTTCGAGGACACGTCCTTGGAGGAGGTGCTCGCCGGTGCCAGCGTCGGTCGTGTGGTGGTTGCCGGCGCGCAAACGGACTTCTGTGTGCGATCGACTCTGCACGGAGCTCTGATTCGTGGGTACGACGTGACCTTGGTCAGCGACGCCCACACGACGGAGAACCTGCCGGACCCCGCCCTGCCTACAGCGCAGCAGGTCATCGCGCACACGAACATGTACTGGGACAACCAGACCGCACCCGGTCGAACCGCATCGGCCGTCGCCACCGAGGACGTCGCGTTCGTCGGCCGCTAGCCTGACGCTCCTATTGTTGCTCTGTTCGACTCGTGCTGACGGCAACCCGGTCACGCACGCACACCATCTCGTTCCGGGACGAACGTAGACTGCCGCCCATGGCACTCGATCACGGCGATCCCGGCGACGCCCCGTCCGTTCCCCCTCCCCTGTCTCCGGTGGTCGCGGACCGTCGTCCGTCGGCGGCCGAGGAGGCGCGCACGATCGCTGCGTCCACCAATATTGCGACGCTGGCCAGCCTGACCGCCGACGGCGATCCATGGGCGTCGTTCGTGACATACGGCTTGCTCGACGGAGCACCCGTGCTGTGCGTGTCGCGGATGGCGGAGCATGGTCGAAATCTCGACGGTGATCCACGAGCGAGTCTGTCGATCGTTGCACCCCAGTCACAGACGGACCCGCTGGCCTCGGGCCGCATCACGCTGGCCGGGGTGGTCGAGCGACCGGCAGGAGCCGAGCTCACTGCCGCACGACAAGCGCATCTCGACGCGGTGCCGGCCGCCAAGTACTACGTGGATTACAGCGACTTCACGCTCTGGGTCATGCGAGTGCATCGGGTGCGATGGGTCGGCGGGTACGGCCGAATGGATTCGGCGACGGCCGACGCGTACTCCGCGGCGTCCCCGGATCCCGTGTCTCCGTCCTCGGCCTACGCCGTCGAGCACCTCAACGCGGACCATGCGGCGTCTCTGTTGGCGATGGCGCGGAAGCTCGGTGGCTACCCGGACGCGACCTCGGCGACGTGTACCGCCGCAGATCGCTACGGCCTCGATCTGAACGTGCACACACCCCGCGGTGTGGCCTACACCAGAGTCGGTTACTCCGAGCCCATCGATTCCGCGGACCAGCTGCGCGCTGCAACGGTGGAACTGGCCAGGAGGTCGGCTACTGCCCCGTAGTTCTTCGTGACAGTGAGAGCTGCACCTCGACCGGTAGCTGGGCCCTTGGCGAGACGCTCCGCCCCGGGGCGACTACCGTTGTGGCTACATCGCAACGTCTAGGGAGCAGGTAATGAGCATCCAACCGGTCGAATCGAAGCGCCACCGTGTCGTCGTCATCGGTTCCGGGTTCGGAGGTCTGTTCGGCGTCAAGGCGCTCAAGAAGGCCGACGTCGACATCACCCTCGTCGCAAAGACGACCCACCACCTATTCCAGCCGCTGCTCTACCAGGTGGCCACAGGCATTCTGTCCGTCGGTGAGATCGCTCCCACTACCCGCGTCATTCTGCGCAAGCAGAAGAACGCCGAGGTGTTGCTGGGCGACGTGCTGAACATCGACCTCGAGGCCAAGACGGTCACGTCCAAGTTACTCGAGCGCGTCACCGTCACCCCGTTCGACAGCCTGATCGTGGCCGCCGGTGCCCAGCAGTCGTACTTCGGTAACGACCATTTCGCCGAGTTCGCGCCCGGCATGAAGACAATCGACGATGCACTCGAACTGCGCGGACGCATCCTCGGAGCCTTCGAGCAGGCGGAACTCTCCGACGACCAGGAGGAGAAGGACCGCCTGATGACGTTCGTCGTCGTCGGAGCAGGTCCGACGGGTGTCGAACTCGCAGGGCAGATCGCAGAACTCGCCGACCGCACCCTCGACGGAGCGTTCCGCAACATCGATCCCCGCGACGCGCGCGTCATCCTGCTGGACGCCGCACCGGCCGTCCTTCCCCCGATGGGCGAGAAACTCGGCCGCAAGGCAGCCGAACGGCTCGAGAAGCTCGGTGTCGAGATCCAGCTCAACGCGATGGTCACCGACGTCGACAACGACGGCCTGACCGTCAAGGAAAAAGACGGAACGACGCGTCGTATCGAGGCTCAGTGCAAGGTCTGGTCCGCGGGCGTGCAGGGCAGCCCGCTCGGCAAGCAGCTGGCCGACCAGTCGGGTTCGGAGACGGACCGCGCCGGCCGAGTTCTGGTGGAACCGGATCTGACTGTCAAGGGTCATCCGAACGTCTTCGTCATCGGCGACTTGATGTCGGTCAAGGACGTTCCCGGCATGGCACAGGGTGCGATCCAGGGTGCCACCTACGCAGCCAAGCTGATCAAGGCATCGGTCAAGGGGCAGGACGACCCCACCCAGCGAGCACCCTTCAAGTACTTCGACAAGGGCTCCATGGCCACGGTGTCGCGATTCAATGCGGTGGCCAAGGTCGGCAAGCTGGAGTTCGGTGGCTTCATCGCATGGCTCATGTGGCTCGCCCTCCACCTGTACTACCTGGTGGGGTACCGCAGCCGTATCACCACGGTCATTTCCTGGTTCGTCACGTTCCTCGGTAGAGGCCGTGCTCAGATGGCATCGACGGAGCAGCAGGTGTTCGCGCGGCTTGCCATCGAACAACTGAACTCTCTCGAGAAAGCGGGCGACGTGAACAAGCGGACGGCCGAGGTCGAAGAGGAACGCGAAAAAGCAGCGGGTTGATCCACGCAGCACCCTCAAGGTAAGTGAAGCAGAAAGGGCTCCGTCCGACGCGCATCGTCGGACGGAGCCCTTTCTTTCTGCCCCGCCCGATCTATCGGGTCGGCTGAAGGCGATGACCGACGGAGGTACTCAGCGAGCCACCCCCGGCCAAGGCCAAGCGCACGGTGCCGCCCGCCAGATCGACCTCGGAATCCCGACTGTCCGGATAGCGAAGCGTGCTGGACATCGACATCGGTGCCGACAAGCCGTCGTGCGCCACCGTCCCCTCCCCCAGTTCCACCCGGTGGCGCAACAGCGGCCGGCCTCCCACATCGCAGTGCATCGAACTCGCCCACTGTCCCGCCACCTCGTCGAGCCTGCCGATCTGTACGCGCTCACGCAGCCACAGATCCGAGTCTTGTTCCAGTTCGATGACATTGAGCACCGTGTGAGAGGCATCGGAGACGACGACCATCGGCTCGGGGTCGAAGACGAGTGACGCCCCCGCCCCCAGCTCGACATGCCATTGCGCCGACGAATGACGTTGTGCTGCACCGGGCATCGCCAAGGACGCTGCCACACTGCGCACATCCAGACGAGCGCCGGCAGCCACCGAGATCCTGACGCTGATGGTGTCTCCGCCGAGAGGCGTGGCCGCGGTGCCGATCAGGTGGACGGTGTCGGGCCCCGTTTGCCTACCTGCGAGTCCGCCGACCGATGTGATGCGGGGACTGCGTCGACGACTCGCGTCGATGCGGAGCTCGGTGTGCATCGTTCAGTGCGCGTGGTCGTGTGCGTCGGCGTCGGCGATGACCTTCAATTGCTCACGCACCCAGCCGAGCACCGTCGTTGCGGCGGGATCGTCCGTGAGAGAGATCAGGGCCGTGGGACGACCCTCGCGCACCTGCGCGGCGTCGCGCTCCATGACACCCAGATCCGCACCGACGTACGGCGCGAGATCGGTCTTGTTGACGACGAGCAGGTCGGAGAACGTCACGCCGGGACCACCCTTACGAGGCACCTTGTCTCCTCCCGCGACGTCGACGACAAAAATTTGGACGTCGATCAAACCGGACGAAAACGTGGCGGTGAGATTGTCGCCGCCGGACTCCACCAGAATCAGGTCGAGAGGGGGGTTGTTCTCGATCAGGTCGTCGATCGCGTCGAGATTGGCGGTGATGTCGTCGCGTATCGCGGTATGCGGACAGCCGCCGGTCTGCACGGCCGTGATGCGCTCGTCCGGCAACACTGCGTGCCGCCGCAAGAAGTCGGCATCCTCGGTGGTGTAGATGTCGTTGGTGAGCACGGCCAGAGACAGCTCGTCGCGGAGCTGGCGGCACAAGGCGGCCACCAAGGCGGTCTTACCCGAACCGACGGGTCCGCCGATTCCCACACGCAAAGCATCGCCTGCGACCCGTGTGCGCTTGGGTCGGTCCAACCCGTGGTCGTGGGGCTCACCGTCGATCAGGTGCGGGGGCATGACATCTCCTTCGGTCGAGAAAACGGTACTGCGGTCGAGAACCGTGTCGGCGGTCGTGAATTCAGGATACGAACAATGGGCGATCGCGGACCGCGTGGGCTTCCGCGAACATATCCAGCAGCGGATCGGACAGCTCCATCAGAACCGGGAGCGACGCACACGCGGCGTCGGCCACTTCATCGCAGAAGTCCCCCAACCGAATGGTGCACGAGGCAACCTCGGCGGGGTCGAGCGCAAGCAGACGTTGCGCCGCGATCGCCGAGCCGGTCATGGTGATGTACACCTGCACAGCCGCGGTGTCGGCGACGGACAGATCTGCTGCGAGTCCCACGTGCCCGGCCGCGACGGCCAGATGCGGCCGGCGGCCGATGGACTGCCAATCGTGATGCGGCCATGCCGATTTGGCCAATCTGAGCAGCCCCCGACCCTGAGCTCGCGACGCAGCTCGCACTGCCGGCGACGGCGTCCGGGCATCGCACTCGGCGTCGGCCGCATCCGTGTCCAACGAGCCGAGAACAACCGCACCCGCGATGGACGCCGCCGTGGCTCCCGACGTCCGAATTCGCCGACGCAGAAATGCTTCGAGGGTATCGATGTCGCGCACGAAACCCGACGCGATCGCTTCTTCGACTCCCCCGGAATGGACGTGCCCACCGGTGGGAAGTCGCGAATCTGCAAGCGAGAGAAGGGTTGTGACCTGTCGACGTGCAGCGTACGACGACGCAGTCGACGAGAGGGATCCAAGCGCCATCAGAAGAGGAAATACCGTTGCGCCATCGGCAATTCGGACGCCGGTTGTTCCTTCCACACCTCGCCGTCGATACGCACGGTGAAGGTGTCCGGATCGACTTCGATCTCCGGAAGCGAATCGTTGAGCGGCATATCGGCTTTCCTGATCCCGCGCACGTTCGCAACCGGAACGAGACGGCGATCGCACGCGAGGCGATCGGCCAGACCGTCCTCGATCGCTTGTGGCGCAACGAAATGCAGCGACGTCGCAGCGGCTGCCTTGGGTGACGCTCCGAACATCGGCCGCGGCAGCTCGGGTTGCGGCGTAGGAATGGATGCATTGGCATCGCCCATCGCGGCCCACGCGATCATGCCGCCCTTGATGACCATGTGCGGACGCACACCGAAGAAGGCCGGATCCCACAACACCAGATCGGCGAGCTTGCCCGTTTCGATCGACCCGATCTCCGCATCGAGACCGTGGGCCACGGCCGGACAGATCGTGTACTTCGCGACGTATCGCCTGACCCGATTGTTGTCGGCACCGTTGTCCCCGGGCAGGTATCCGCGCCGCGCCTTCATGACGTGAGCTGTCTGCCAGGTTCGCAGCACCACCTCACCGATACGTCCCATGGCCTGGGCGTCGCTGCCGATCATCGAGATCGCTCCCATGTCGTGCAGCAAGTCCTCGGCCGCGATGGTCGACGGCCGAATGCGGCTCTCGGCGAACGCCAGATCCTCCGGAATGCTCGGACTGAGGTGATGGCACACCATCAACATGTCGAGATGCTCGTCCAACGTGTTCACGGTGTGCGGACGCGTCGGGTTGGTCGAGCTGGGCAGTACGTGTGCTTGCGCGGCAACGGTGATGATGTCGGGAGCGTGTCCGCCGCCTGCACCTTCGGTGTGATAAGCGTGTATTCCACGGCCGTTGATCGCAGCGAGGGTGGTCTCGACGAATCCGGCCTCGTTGAGGGTGTCGGAGTGAAGAGCCGCTTGAACTCCCGCCTCGTCGCACACTCGCAGGCACGCGTCGATCGCGGCGGGAGTCGACCCCCAATCCTCGTGCAACTTGAATCCCGAAGCGCCGCCGCGCAACTGCTCCCACATCGAATCGGGATTGACCGTGTTGCCTTTGCCGAGCAGCACGATGTTCATCGGCCAGTCGTCGAGCGATTCGAGCATCCTGGACAGATGCCAGGCACCCGGGGTGACGGTGGTTGCCTTGCTCCCTTCGGCGGGGCCGGTACCACCCGCGATCACCGTGGTGATGCCGCCGCCGAGGGCTTCTTCCTTGATCTGCGGGCAGATGAGGTGCACATGGCAATCGATGCCGCCGGCCGTGACGATCTTTCCGTTGCCCGCGATGATCTCGGTCGACGGTCCGATCACGAGATCCGGATGAACGCCGGTCATGGTGTCGGGATTGCCGGCCTTTCCGAGCGCAACGATCCGACCGTCGCGAATACCGAGGTCTGCCTTGATGATTCCCCAGTAATCGACGACGACGACTCCGGTGATGACGGTATCCGGGGCACCGTCTGCCCGGGTGGCGCGTGACTGGCCCATCGACTCACGGATCACTTTGCCGCCGCCGAACACCGCTTCCTCGCCGGCCTTGCCCGGACCACCACTTCGGTCCTCGGTGATCTCGATCAGAAGGTCGGTGTCGGCCAACCGAATCCGATCACCCGTCGTGGGGCCGAACAACTGGGCGTATCGACTGCGACTCATACGCGCCATCAGCTGTCCAACTTTCCTGGAGGTGTCATGCTCAAGCCGTATACCTCGCGGGTCCCACCGAGGGGCACGAGTTGCACCGTCTGCTCGATGCCCGGCTCGAAGCGCACGGCAGTGCCGGCCGGAATGTCGAGCCGACACCCGTAGGCGCGATCGCGATCGAACTGCAGGGCGGCGTTCGCTTGAGGAAGATGCACGTGACTTCCCACCTGCACCGGTCGATCGCCGCCGTTCACCACCGTCAACGTGATCGATTCGGCGCCGTCGTTGATCTCGATATCTCCTGCGACGGTGAAGATCTCACCCGGAACCAGATGGCCGTCTCCGCGCTCGGGCGAGATCGGCTCGTGCACCGTGATCAGTTTCGTTCCGTCGGGAAACGTCGCTTCCACCATCACCTCGGGAAGCAGTTCGGGCACACCACTCAGTACGTCGTCGGCCGTGAGCACTTCCCGGCCCGACGCCATCAGCTCGGCCACGGACTTTCCGTCACGAGCACCCTCGAGGAGGTGATCGGTGATGACCGCGATCGCCTCGGGGTGATTGAGTTTCAGGCCGCGAGCACGGCGCCGCCGCGCGAGTGCGGCGGCGTAGCTGACGAGCAGTCGATCCTGCTCGTGCGGAGACAACCGCATGTAGGTTCTCCGTCCGATCGGTGATGATGCTCGGCAATTCTGACACGCAGTCAGCCCAGAGGCACGGTGACCGACCGATCGAGCAGACCCCGCAGGACATTTCGGTCGACAGAAGGGGCCACGTCCTGCAGTTCGGTGACCCCGAACGCGCCCGCGTCCAGGCCGCGTACCAAGACGCCCGCGAGAGCCTGCGCCGTCGCCGGCTCGTCCATCACATCTCCGCCGCGACGATCGAGGTAGTTGCCCAGTCGAGCTGCGGCGACGGGCATCGCGTGACGAAAGAATTCGAACGTGGCCAACCACCGCGTCACGAGATGACCGGGGTGCATGTCCCACCCCTGGTAGAAGCCCCGCTCGAGGGATCTGGTCACCAGATCGAAGTGGCGCCGCGCCGACGCTGCCACTTGTTCGGAGCTACCGGTCGGAACCACCTGGGTCGACCCGTCGCACACCCACACGCCTGTCTGTGCTGCCGCAACCAACATGACGTTCTTGGCATGGTCTGCCACCGGATGAGCCAGAGATTGCTGCGCCGATGTGATTCCACACGCCGCGCTGTAGTCGTAGGTGCCGTAGTGGAGCGACGTGCAGCGACCATCCGCGCGGGCTATCGCACGCGCCAACGTCGTCGTACCGTCGGCACCGATCACGGCCTGCGGGCTTTCGATCTGCAACTCGAAACGGAGTGCCCGATCGGGAAGACCGTGAGCCCGCTCGAGTTCTCCGCACAACGCGACCACGGCCGAAACCTGCTCGACCGCGCGGAGTTTGGGCACTGTGAACACGAAACCGTCGGGCACTCCCCCGGCCCCGTCCAGGACGAGTTCCAGGGTTCGAATGCCACGCCGACGCTCATGAGCGGCAAGGCCTTTCGCACGGATGCCCAGCCACGACGGGCCCGCCGTGTCGCGTGCCAGCGCAGCCAACGCTGCACCTGCTGCCGCGGCGTGACGATCCTCGACGGCGTCGGAGCGCCACCCGTAGCCGTCCTCGAAATCGAACCTGAGGTCCTGGATCGGTGCTGCGTTCAGCCGGTCCCGTACCACCGGTAGAGCATCGGTGGTGCCGAGGCCGGCGAAGGCCTCGGGATGCGCATCGAGCAGGCCGAGGGCTGCGGTTCCCCATGCGGCCGGGATGTTCTCGGACGCCTCGGAGGCCGGGACGTAGACAGTGTGGGAGGGCTGCCCGCCTATTCGGTCTCCCGGATAGTGCTGCGCCAGATCGGCATCGATGGGCTCGAAGAGTGCTTCGATGCGGGCGAACGCGTCGTCGGTCAGCGCTCCGCCGGCGGAAGGGGGAACGACATCGTCGTGTCCGGTCATGGGCTTCACTGTCCCAGACGTGCTGTGTTTTCGATATTCGCCAGCCGCACTTTGCCCTGTGCCACCAGGCGACCGCCCTCGTCGGAGATGTCGACCTGCCAGAGTTGCTGGGTGCGGCCTCGATGGATCGGATGTCCGTGCGCGGCAAGAGAGCCCGAGCGCGTTGCTCGCAGGAAGTCCGTGCTGTTGTTCACCCCGACGACATGACCGCGCGAACCGAACCAGGCCGATCCACCGATGCTGGCAACCGATTCCACCACGGCGCACAGAACACCACCGTGCATGATCCCGGCCGGCTGGTGCAGTTGCGGGGTGACATCCCACTCTGCGCGAACGACGTCGCCGGTCACTTCTCGGTAGGTCAGTCCGACCACGCCGTCGAATCCGCGTCCGCAGAGTTCGGTCAACTGTTCCGGGGTGAGGGTCTCGAAGGGGCTCGCTTCGGTGGTGCCGTTCGAATCGGTCATTGCTCCGCTTCCGGTCGCGTACTGAGAATGTTCGCCGACTGCAGTCGACCCATGACCAGAAATACACGACACTCCGCCCGAGAAAATCGGTGGGCCTCTCGTTCGAGTCGAACGAGAGGCCCACCGTGGCAAGGACCGGGAGACACTGCAGCCCTCAGGTCTCCGGCGCGGTCCGTTGGTATGAAATTAGCATAGGCATACCTCAGTTCGGACGCAAGGCCTTCAGGAGGCGCGTAGGCGCTGCCGGCCCGGGACTCCGACTCGCGATCGCACGGGCGCGCCGGCAGCGACCATCGCGTCGAGCAATAACTGGCCTCGCCGCGTTCCGGCGGAGGGGCCGGCCCCGGCCAAGATCGGGACGTACGTCGACGCACCGAGGATCGCGTCACCCACCAGCGCCCAGAAGACGCGAGCATCCAGAGGAGCCCGCTCACTGATCGCGCGATAGACAGACCCGAGAGACGTCAGGCACCGATGCGCGGTCCAGACGAGAAGAGCCTGTTCACAGGGCAACGTCACGGTTCCGGGCTCGCCGGCTGCCGGATCCTCCGGCAGCACTCGCAAGATGGGCGACGCAACACCCGCCCAATCGATTCCCCCGTCGCTGTCCATATGGATCCACAAGTTCTCGATGCCCGGATCCCAGGCACGCGCTTCGAGCACGAGCAGTGCTGCAACCCGCCCGACCACCGCATGAATCAGCGCAGTCGCCACCTGCACCGCCGCAGCGCGCGGCACTTCGAGATCCTCGAGCGAACGGCGGTACATCTGCTCGACGCGACCGTCGTCGAGACCGACCGACAGCTGCCACCAACGCCGCTTGCCCTCGTCGGCCATGGCGGCCACCGCGTACATCCTCGGATAGTCGGGATTGAGCGCGCGCAGAGTGGAACACGACTCGGCCAACAGAGCGTGCCCACCGGATCGGTCCGAGAATCGGTGCACATCGGCCCAGCCCGTGAATGCCGCAGTTGCAACTGACACCTGAACGCTCCTTCTGTTCGTGACCGGTGAACTCGCCCCACCGTCGACCAATGAATGTAGGTTAGCCTAACCAGATCCGGCTGCCGAGTCAGGCACCGCTACCCTTACCTCGTGTCGCACGCCGAGCAAGGGTTCCGTAACCTAAACCGTGTCCCTTCGATCCAGCGAGGAGTCACGACCCCAGTGACCACAGCTCCGCTACTCGGCCCCCACGGCTCGCGTCGCTCGCCCGACGAGCGATACGGGACCGAGGACGTGCCCACCGGGCCCGCACCGCGGAGTACACGCATCGCAGCCGCGGGGATCGACGCGCTGATCGTGCTCGTGCCGTTGTTCATCGGGTGGTCGATCGTCGACGCCCTTCGCGACGACAACGGCGGTGGCCAGGCCGACCGTGTCGTGTTCGGAGCCATTTCTGTTTCGGTGGCCGTCGCCTTGTTCGTCTGGAACCGCGGCTACCGCGATGGCAACGAGGGGCAGAGCACAGGTAGACGGTGGATGAGTCTGACGCTCCGCGACACCGACACCACCGGCCCGGTCGGTGTCCGTCGAGCTCTCCGTCGCCAGTTCGGTCTCGGCCGGTCCAGTTCGGAGGTCGTGCGCGAGAAGACCGCTGCAGCGGATGATTTCGAGCCCATTCCCAAGGATGGTTCGGTTGCCGCCATTCGCCGACGCAGATTGCTCGGCCTGGCAGTGCTGGTCGTCGCTCTGGCCGCCGGCATCTTTGCGAGCATCGCCATCGGTGCCCGACCACTGACGTTCGCCGAGATCGCCCATGCATTGATCGATTCGAACGGCACGGACACCGACATCATCGTGCGGACCTTGCGTGTCCCCCGAACGGTGCTGGCGTTGGTGGTCGGCGTCGCGCTCGGTATCGCAGGTGCCCTCATCCAGGGACATACGCGCAACCCGCTGGCCGATGCCAGCTTGCTCGGCCTCAATTCCGGGGCTGCGTTCTTCGTCGTCATGGCCATCTACCTGTTCCGGTTCACCTCTCCGAGCCAGTACCTGTGGTTCGCGTTCGCGGGTTCGGCAGTGGCGAGCGTCGTGGTGTTCGGTCTGTCGTCCATCGGGTCGGGCAGATCGAGTCCGATCAACCTCGCCCTGGCGGGCGCGGGTGTCGCGTTCTTCCTCTCCGCGATGACGAATGCCGTCGTGTTGCTCGACCAGACGAGCCTCGACGGCTACCGCTTCTGGGTGGTCGGATCGGTCGCCGGTCGGGGGCTCGACGTGCTGTGGCAGGTTCTCCCCTTCCTGATTCTCGGTGTGCTGATCGCACTCGCCAGCACCCCGGGCCTGAACGTCATGAGCCTGGGCGAGGACGTAGCGCGATCCCTCGGAACCAACATCGCGGTCACCCGAACCGTCGGAATCCTGGCCATCACTCTGCTGACCGGAGCGGCAACGGCCGCTTGCGGGCCCATTGCCTTCGTCGGCCTCGTCGTTCCGCACATCGCCCGAGCGGTGACCGGACCCGACTACCGCTGGCTCGTGCCCTACGCGGGCCTCATGGGCGGCGTGATGCTGATGATCGCCGACGTCATCGGACGCGTTGTGGTGCGCCCGGGCGAGTTGCAGGTGGGCATCGTCCTCGCACTCTTCGGCGCGCCGTTCTTCATCGCACTGGTACGCCGTAGAAAGTTGGCGAGTCTGTGACCGCCGAGATCCGGTCCCCCGAACCCTCCACGGCCGGTCCCGGCACCGTGCCCGCACGGCCCGCCGTTCGCCTGGGGCGGGTGTCCCTCGTCCGCCGTCCACTGATGGTCGTCACCACCCTCCTCGTGGCTGCCGCCTTGATGCTGGTCATGTGTGTCAACATCGGCCGCGGCGACTTTCCGCTGTCGATCCCCCAGGTGCTCGACGTCCTGCTCGGCGGCGGAACGCGGATCGAACGGTTCATCGTCATGGACCTGCGCCTGCCCCGATCGTTGACGGGCTTGCTCGTCGGAGCGGCCCTGGGAATTTCCGGTGCGATCACGCAATCCATCTCTCGAAACGCACTCGCCAGTCCCGATATTCTCGGCATCACCGCCGGTGCCAGTGCTGCAGCCGTCGCGCTGATCGTCCTGGGCGGCGGCGGTACCTTCAGCGGTCTGCTCGCCACCCTCGGGCTGCCACTGGCAGCGCTGATCGGCGGAGTACTCACCGCAATAGCGATCTACTCACTCGCCTGGCGGAAAGGCGTCGACGGCTTTCGCTTCATTCTGGTGGGAATCGCCGTCAACGCCATGCTCACGGCCGTCATCGGGTGGTTGCTGATCAGCGCCGACATCAACGACGTGTCGCGCGCGCAGGTCTGGCTCAACGGTTCTCTCAACGGAGCCAACTGGTCGACGGTGTGGCCGGTCGCAGTCGCCGTCGTCATCGTCGGGGGCGCAACCATCGTGTCGACGTTCACGCTGGGAGCACTGCGTCTGGGTGACGACAATGCACGATCGCTCGGAGTGCGGTTGCAGCACAGCCAAGCCGTGATGTTGCTCGCCGCCGTCGCACTCGCTGCCGTTGCCACGGCTGCAGCCGGACCGATCGCGTTCGTCGCACTGGCAGCCCCGCAGATCGCGGTACGGCTCCTTCGAACCCCGGGACCGCCGATCATCGCCTCGGCACTACTGGGCGGACTGCTGGTAGTGGCGAGTGATCTCATCGCGCGGACGATCCTGCCGGTGGAACTGCCGGTCGGCATCGTCACCTCGGCACTCGGTGGACCGTTCCTTCTGTACCTTCTCGTGCGCAGTAATCGAAAGGCTTCCGTATGACAATCAGCCACGCCTCGCGTTTGGTCGCAGACGATCTCAGCCTCGGTTACGGCGACCGGACCATCATCGAGCACCTCGACCTCGCGATTCACACCGGAGTGATCACCACCGTCATCGGCCCGAACGGCTGCGGCAAGTCGACCCTGTTGCGATCGCTCGGACGCCTGCTCAAGCCCAAGGCCGGAAGCGTGATGCTCGACGGCCGGGCGATCTCCTCGATGAAGACCAAAGAGGTTGCCCGAACCCTGGGCATGCTGCCGCAGGCACCTACTGCTCCGGAAGGACTGACCGTCGCCGATCTGGTCTCGCGCGGTCGTCACCCCCATCAGTCGTGGATCAGGCAGTGGAGCTCGGACGACGAGGCAGAAGTGGCCAACGCACTCGAACTCACCGGCGTCGGCGACCTCGCCGACCGTCCCGTCGACGAGCTGTCCGGTGGTCAACGGCAACGCGCCTGGATCTCGATGGCACTGGCGCAAGGCACCGACATCCTGCTGTTGGACGAGCCGACCACCTACCTCGACCTCGCCCACTCCATCGAGGTACTCGACCTCGTCGATCGCCTGCACGAGGAGCTCGGCCGCACCATCGTCATGGTGTTGCACGATCTCAACCTCGCACTGCGATACAGCGACCAGTTGATCGTCATGAAGCAAGGAACCATCGTCACGTCCGGTCGCCCTCAGGACGTCATCTCGGAGGAACTACTGCTCGACGTGTTCGGACTCGAGGCAGCCGTGATCGACGATCCCATGTCGGATCGCCCGCTGATCGTTCCGATCGGAACTCGCCACGTGTACGGGTCGGTCGGTGGTCCGGTGAAATCGGACAGGCGTTCCGGGACTCCGGACTCGCGGGCCGTCTAGCGCAGACCGTCACCGCTCGATCATCGTTCGGACGAGCTTGAAGCCCTGACCGATGGACACGTCGGGCAGGTAGGCCCGGCCGATTGCGTTGCCGATACTGGGCAGGGCGGCAGGATCGGCGAACGTCATGTGCATCGGCTCGTAGCGCGGCTGGAATTTGGATTTGAATGCCAGCAGAGACCGGAACCCGTAGACAGGTTCGAGTGTGCGCCCGAGTACATCGAGCAACCGTTCGAGCAAGCCGGACAGCGTCGACTGCTCGACGCTGGACACGTGCTCGGGCTGCTTCTCGTCGACTTTGGCCAGAGGTGCACCGGACAGGCTCAGGAACCTGGCCCCCTCCTGCTCGAGGAGCAGGGCGGCAGAGGCGATGAGAAACTCCATTGTCGGCCGAAAACCTTCCGACCGTCTCCGCATGAAATCGAGCGTCCAACCGACGATGACGCCGTCCTCGTAGACGGGCATCCACGACGTGACCCCGTGCACGGTTCGATGTTCGTCGACGGCAATCAGGCATCGCACGTTCTCGTCGTCGACCTCCTCGAGACCGCCGAGGGTGAAGCCCATCTCCGGCATCCCCTTGTCTGCCACCCACTCCTCGGATATCGCGGTGATCTGATCGGTGATGGCCAGTGGAGCGGTGGGAAACCGAATCCACTCCGCGACGACGCCTGCCTTCTTCGCTCGATTGAGCGCAGTACGAACATCCTGGAACCGCTTGCCGGTGAACGCGATCCCGTCCAGATCGAGCACGGTCTCCTCACCGACCTGGATACCGCCCCATCCCAGAGAATCGGTGATACGCCGGACGGCCGGGGTGACGGAGTAGAAACACGGAATCCACCCGTTCTTCGACGCGAACTCGGCAAACTCGACGACGTTGTCTCGCAACGATGCTCGCGGCCCGACAGGGTCACCGGTGGTCAAAGCCACGCCGGAAATGACGCGATACGCCACGTAGCTGCGGCCGTCGGCGCTGAACCAGTACTTGTTCCCGCGCCAGGTCGTCATCCACGACAGCGCCGAGCCGCTGCTCGACATCAGCACGCTGCGAGCCCGTTCGGTGGCATCGGTCTCCGGGCCGTACACCGGTGTGAGGAAGGTGCTGATCGTGAGCGCACACACCACGACCCAGAACACGACGCCGGTCCACTCGAACAGCAAGGTGGTCGGGGTGCTCTGGGGTAGAAGGGCGGGCTCGAGCCACTGCAGATAGACCGGCGGAACCAGCCTCTGCGGGAAATCGACCAGCAATCCGCCGAAGGACGGCGAGTCGGCGAAACCGCCGCGACCGAGATAGCCACCGATCGAGTAGATCAGGCCGAGTCCTACTACGGCGGCCACGACGGACGCGGCCCAGCGTCGGTACGTGCCAGCCGGTGCCGACACGTCGAAGAACTTCCGAGTGACGATCAGGACCAGCAGGACGATCAGGGGCAGAAGGAAGGGCACGGCAGTGCGGTAGGCCGTGGGAGATTCCAGCCCGTAGAACAACGATTCGTCGTCACCGGCTTCGAGGAATCGGATGGCGTAGTTCGCCACCGACAGCGCGAGCAGAACCACCTGCGAGATCACTGCCATCGCCCACGCGAACCGTCGACCGCGGCGCAAACCGTCACTGACCACCAACAGGAACAGCGACGGCATGATACTCAGGATCGTCGGTCCGACTCCGCCCAGCCTGAGGTCGAGCAGCCCGCGGCGGCATTCCACCGGATCGGTCGTGGCATCGGCGCAGATCTCACGAACCTCGGCAGCTGTGTACGGCACACCGCGAACCACGTCGCGAAGCACCGCGAACGGCCCCACAGCATTGGGGCTCAAGGCCGCCAGCACCGGACCCAGGGCACTGGCGGCGACGATCAGCGCGACCAGGACACGTCCTTCACGCTGCGTTCCCGCCAATCTCGGACCGCGCGCCGACCGGCCGACGATCCACGGGCCCACGATCAGACCGATCACCGCTGCCGCCAACCGAACGACGTCCTGCAGATGACCGCCGAACAAGGCCAGGGTCACCAGAAGGGTCAGCAGTCCGACGCGAATCCGCCTGCGCCACAGCGTGTCCATCCGCGACGTGGCAACCAGCACAACGCCACAGACCCATGTCGTCGGGCCCACGGCCGTACCTACGTGGAGGCGGAAACCCCAATCCTCGTCGACGGTCTTCGCCAGCACGGCCAGGCCCAGCCCGAACAACGACCCCGCAACCTGCGTCACGAATGCGGCTACCGCGAACCGACGGGAACCGATACGACGTTCGATCGGGGCAGCAGCGAGGAGCACCGCAACGGTCGCCACCACGCAGCCCGCAATATTCGGCGCTGCCAGACCAGATGTCAGCGGCGTCCAGAGATGCCAGTGCTCGAACGGGACGATGCCTACCGCGAAGTACCTGTCGACCTGACCATGGCCGTCCGACACGACGGCATACATCCCCGAAAGCCAGACCACGGCGAGCAGGGTGAAGCTGACCGGGGCACCCACGGCACCGAACAGGATCAGCGACCACAATCGCCGCGACTGCCGCATCGTCGCCGAGGCGGCGGATCTCACGACGGCCACCTTCTCGGACATCCACGTCGGTGCCGCAGCATCGATCGCTTCCGTCGAACTCCCCGACTCGTCGGTGTTCACGCCGTCAGTCCTGTTCTCGTAGCCAGCCACGGCAGTTCTCGACGTAAGCCTTCGGACCACACCGCGAAGCTGTGTCCCCCTGGTACCTCCACGTACTGCACATCCATTCCAGCGGCCTTCGCCGCGTCGTACATCTCCTGCTGGCCCGGTTGGTAATCCTTGTCCTCGGACCCCACGACGAAAATACCGGCAGAGTCCGGGTATCGACGCGATTTCAGCAGGTCGAGAGGGTTGATCGCGGTGAACGCTGCGGCGTTGCCGCCGAACGCCTGCTGCACGGTTCGATCTCGATCGCCGAGGGTCGGCTCGCGCTGACCCGACAGGTCGAGAAACGTGGGATAGACCTCGGGATGATTGGTGGCCATCTGTATCGAGCACGTTCCGCCGTAGGACAATCCGCCGATCGCCCAATGAGCACGGTTGCGATCCACCTGCAGGGAGTTGTCGATCCAATCGGGAACGTCACGTGCGAGGTACGTGGCCGCGTTGCCGAGTGTCGAATCCACGCAGAGCGGATTGGCGATCGACGAGCCGGTGCCGTCGGCCACGACCACCACCGGTGCCAGACCGGCATGATCACGCGCGAAGTTGTCCATGGTCTCGGCGAGCTTGCCCCCGTTGAACCAGTCTTCGGGTGCGCCGGGCTGGCCGGCGAGCAGTACGAGGACAGGAAGGAGCGGACGGGGATCGGCGAAGTAGGCCGGCGGTAGGTAGATCTGGGCGTCTCGCGCCGTGAAGTTCGACGCGGTGGCAGGAATGGTGGCGGAGGTGACGCGGCCGGCGGAAGGCAGGTCGGCAGGTGCGGACCAGGCAGCTTCCAGGGGCGTGCCGGTGACGGTGTCGGAGACCGGAGGCGGCACGTCCGAGAACGCTATGCGCTCGGCCGACTCGACACCGAGCGCATTTCCCACGGTCGGATACGCATCGAATTCGAGGTTGACGTGCAGAGCAGACGTTGCCACCACGAGTACCGCCGCCAGCACCGACACCACTGTGCCGACCACGCCGCGGGCAGCGATCGACCGTGGTACGAGTGCGAACAGGGCAGCCACACCCACCCCGATCCACACGTAGATCGACATGTCGATCGGATCGGGGAACGGACGCCATACTTTTTCGACCACTACGTAACCGATGGCCGTGACGACGATCGCCGCGGTGGCAGCGATCGGCAGCGCACGCCTGGCGTACCGACGCGACCTCGAGACCAGCAACCACAGTCCGCCGGCGGCGCCGAGCACGGACACGATCACCGGCAGTGGCCCATCGAGCAACGACAGTGAATCGAACCACTTCACGCGAGGTCTCCACTCATCTTTCCGACTCGGCCCAGCGGCACCAACTCACGACAGAGTATGCCCACGGACCCGCTCACAGTCACGACCCGCCGACGCCACTCGACCGCGGCTATGACCGAGACCACAGCACTCGGACGGTAGTTACTACTACGAGTAGTACGCATCCGCGTCGGACTGGCCGTAGACTCGGAGGAATGGCTGGCCTTGGTGAATTGGAACGCGCAGTAATGGACCATCTGTGGGAATCGACGGAGCCGCAGACCGTTCGTCAGGTCCACGAGGCCCTTGCGACTCATCGTGAACTCGCGTACACGACCGTGATGACGGTCCTGCAGCGTCTGGCGAAGAAAAGTTTGGTCGTCCAGCAGCGCGACGACCGAGCTCACCGCTACGCCCCGGTCCATGGTCGCGACGAGTTGGTCGCGAGCCTGATGGTCGACGCGTTGTCCCAGGCCCCCGCCTCCGGCGGTCGTGCAGCTGCCCTCGTGCACTTCGTCGGGCAGGTCGGAGCAGATGAGGCCGCCGCCCTCCGTGAAGCACTCGCGGCGCTGGAAGTGGCACAATCGACGACAGAGTCACCTTCTGCTGCAGAAGGCCGTCCGACGGACTGAGGCTCCTCGTAGTAAGTGAGGACATGAACTCCACCACTGCGCTGGTATTCGCGATACTCGCGCTGATCCTGGCTGGACCTGTGCCGGCGATGCTCGCCCGCGCGAGCTGGCCGTACCGGTCGCCTCGCGCTGCTCTGGTGCTGTGGCAGGCCATCGCCCTCGCGGCCGTGTTGTCGGCCTTCAGTTCCGGCCTCGCAATCGGCGGATTGCTGCTCGTGCCGGGCCCCGACGGCCGTCCGACCACGGCTCCGACCGACGAGATCGACGCCTTGGGCCTGCCTCTGTGGACCTTGTACGTGGTGGTGCTCGCGATCACTCTGGGCATCGGAGCGAAACTGATGTTCTCGGTGGCTCAGGTGGCGGTGCGTACCCGCCGTCGCCGCTCCCGTCATCGCATGTTGGTCGATCTGCTCGACCGGACCGACAAGAGCGACAATCCGTTCAGGGGCCTGCGTGATGCAGACATCCGGGTTCTGGACGCGGCGGAACCGATTGCGTATTGCCTGCCCGGACTACGGCAGCGGGTGGTGCTGAGCCGCGGAACGCTTGCCAGCCTCTCCGAAGCGGAAGTGACCGCGATCCTCAGCCACGAGCGATCACACCTACGATCCCGGCACGACCTCGTGCTGGAAGCGTTCACCGCGGTCAACGAGGCGTTCCCCAGAATTGTTCGTAGCAAGTCCGCCCTGAGCAGCGTTCAGTTGTTGGTCGAACTGCTGGCCGATGACACGGCGGTCAAGGTCACCGGACCCACCCCTCTCGCGCGCGCACTCGTGACGTGTGCCGGATCCACCGCACCGCGGGGTGCCATGGCAGCCGGCGGACCGCACACACTCATTCGCGTCCAGCGGTTGAGCGGGCCGGGCAGCGACGTCCGGGTCGCCGCTGTGGCATATCTGGCCGCCGTCGTCATACTCGTGCTGCCGACCATCTACGTCGCGATGCCGTGGCTCGAAGAGCTGAGCAAACTCCTCGGCTGATCGAGCGCCGCCACGTCAGGGGGGTCACGCAGGTCACACCCATCCGGGTGAACAAATGGCGGTACGTCCCGTACAGTAGAACTCGGTCGCCATCGCGACCAAGCAATCGAAATGGCACAAACAGCCCCACTTTATGCAGGTTCGACCTGCGTACCGATGGCCAGGTGACAGTGCCCTGGCTCGTATCAATGTGTTCTGGCTGTTTTTCGTGTTTCCCTTCTCGTCGGGTCTCTCAGCTTCGGGCTTATTGGCGTGCCCGCAATCCGGAGAGGCTTTACTGCGTGACCAACGCTGTTTCCAATACCACCGTTTCCCCCGAGTCCGACTCGACGGCCGTACCGACGCCCGCAGCGGCACCGGCGTTCACATTCGCCGAGCTCGGTCTGCCCGAGGCAGTCGTCGCGGCTCTCGCTCGTAACTCGATCACCGTGCCGTCCCCCATCCAGGAAAAGGCGCTTCCCGACGCCATCGCCGGCAAGAACGTCCTCGGTCGCGCGCAGACAGGTTCGGGCAAGACCCTCGCCTTCGGCCTGCCGATCCTGCAGCGCCTGTCGCTGCACACCGATCGACCGGCCGCCAAGCGCCCGCGTTCGCTCGTACTGGTTCCCACCCGCGAACTCGCGTTCCAGGTTGTCGAGTCGCTCGCTCCCTACGCCAACGCACAGGGCCTCCGGGTCATGCCTGCTGTCGGCGGAACCCCGTTCAACAAGCAGGTCGAGCAGCTTCGCCGCGGAGTCGACGTACTGGTCGCCACTCCGGGACGACTGGCAGATCACCTGCGTCAGGGCACCTGCATCCTCGACTCCATCGAGATCACCGCACTCGACGAGGCCGATCAGATGGCCGACATGGGCTTCCTGCCCGAGGTGCGCGCCGTACTCGCCGATACACCCGCAGACGGCCAGCGGATGCTGTTCTCGGCCACCCTCGACCGCGAGGTCCAGTCACTGGTTCGCCAGTTCCTGCCCGACCACGTCGAGCACTCCACCCAGGACGGCAAGGCCAGCGTCCGAACCATGGACCACTACGTCCTCATGGTCGACCGCGGCCAGAAGGATCTGGTGCTCTCGGAGATCGGTGCCCGTGAAGGCGGCCGCACCATCATGTTCGCACGCACCAAGCTGGGCTGCGACGGCATCACCGATCGCCTGCGCGCCCTCGGCATCGCTGCAGAGTCGCTGCACGGCGGCAAGGCACAGAACCAGCGCACCCGAGTGCTCGAGCGATTCAAGAACGGTCGTACCCCTGTGCTCGTGGCCACCGACGTCGCGGCCCGCGGAATTCACGTCGACGGAATCGACCTGGTCGTACACGTCGATCCGCCCGCTGACCACAAGGACTACCTGCACCGCGCCGGCCGCACGGCACGCGCCGGAGAAAAGGGCACCGTCGTCGCGATCGTGCTCCCCAATCAGCGTCGTCAGGTTCTGCGTTTGACCGGGATGGCCGGCGTCAAGGCCACCGCGGTCAACGTCTCCCCCGGTTCGGCCGAACTCAACAGCATCACCGGAGCCAAGAAGCCGACCGGTGAGCCGTTGCGTGCCGAATCCACCCCGCGTGATCGCAACAGCCGCCCGCGCACCGGTGGCTACCAGGGATCCAACCCCCGCAGCGGTGGCTACCAGGGTTCCAACCCGCGCAGCGAAGGCGGCTACCAGGGTGACCGTCCCCGCACGGGATACCAGGGATCGAGCCCTCGCACCGGCGGCTACCAGGGATCCAACCCGCGCAGCGAAGGCGGCTACCAGGGTGACCGTCCCCGCACCGGCTACCAGGGATCGAGCCCTCGCACCGGCGGCTACCAGGGATCCAACCCGCGCAGCGAAGGCGGCTACCAAGGTGACCGCCCGCGTCGCTCCGACTCGAGCTCGTACCGCGGCTCAGAGGGTCGCGGTTACGAAGGTCGCGGGTCGGACAACCGTGGCTCGGACAACCGTCGTCCCGCATCCGCCCCGCGCCAGGACGAGAACCGGTCGGGTGGGTTCCGTAGCCGCACCGAGCGTCGTTCGTACGACGGTTTCGACGGGCCTGCACGCAGCCACTGATCGATCGTTCGAGGCGAAGCCCTGATTCGACGGGCTTCGTCGCTCGAACCCCGAGGTGCCGCATTCTTCGCGAATGCGGCACCTTTTTCGTCGTGTCGGCCTGCGTCGCACCCGACCCAGGGGGTTGGCTCGCGCGAAATCGCGCGGCAAGGAAAGCTGTCTGTATGACCTCAGCAGCAAAAGAGACAGAACTGGCTCAGATCGGAGTCACCGGACTCGCCGTCATGGGCTCCAACATCGCGCGTAACTTCGCCCACCACGGGCACACTGTCGCGTTGCACAACCGCAGTATCGCTAAAACCGACGCGTTGATCGCCGAGCACGGTACCGAGGGCAACTTCATCCGTACCGAGACCATCGAGGAGTTCGTGGCCGCGTTGGCGAAGCCGCGGCGCGTGCTCATCATGGTGAAGGCAGGCGACCCGACAGATGCGGTGATCGAGGAACTCGCCGGTGTGATGGAGGAAGGCGACATCATCATCGACGGCGGCAACGCGCTCTACACCGACACGATCCGCCGCGAGGCGGCCATGAAGGACCGCGGTCTGCTCTTCGTCGGTGCCGGTATTTCCGGCGGCGAAGAGGGCGCGCTCAACGGCCCGTCGATCATGCCGGGTGGTCCGGCCGAGTCCTACAAGGCACTGGGACCGTTGCTCGAGTCCATCGCTGCGCAGGTGGACGGCACGCCGTGCTGCACGCACATCGGGCCCGACGGCTCCGGCCACTTCGTCAAGATGGTGCACAACGGCATCGAATACGCCGATATGCAGCTCATCGGCGAGGCGTACAACCTCTTTCGCGACGCGCTCGGGTACTCGCCTGCGCAGGTTGCAGACGTCTTCACCGAGTGGAACAAGGGCGATCTGGAGAGCTACCTCGTCGAGATCACTGCGGAGGTCCTTCGCCAGGTCGACGCGAAGACCGGGCAGCCACTGGTCGATGTGATCGTCGATGCTGCCGAGCAGAAGGGCACCGGTCGATGGACCGTCAAGGCGGCACTCGATCTCGGAGTGCCCGTGACCGGGATCGCCGAGGCAGTGTTCGCACGGGCTCTGTCGGGATCGCGGGCCCAGCGCAAGGCCGCTGTCGGCCTCGCATCGGGATCACTGGCCGACAAGCCGACCGATGCCGAGCAGTTCACCCACGACATCAGCCGGGCGCTGTACGCGTCGAAGATCGTCGCCTACGCACAGGGCTTCGATCAGATCGCGGCGGGTAGCGCCGAATACGATTGGAATCTGCATCCGGGCGATCTCGCCACGATCTGGCGTGGTGGCTGCATCATTCGGGCGCGATTCCTGAACCGCATCAAGGACGCGTACGACGACAACGCCGAACTACCGAGCCTCATCCTGGCGCCGTACTTCCGTGACGCCATCGAGAACGCGATCGACAGTTGGCGGCGCGTCGTCATCACGGCTGCGTCGCTCGGCATCCCGGTGCCTGCGTTCGCATCCTCGCTCTCGTACTACGACGCGCTGCGCGCCGAGCGTCTGCCTGCGGCCTTGACACAGGGACAGCGCGACTTCTTCGGTGCGCACACCTACGAGCGCACCGATTCCGAGGGCAAGTTCCACACTCTGTGGAGTGGAGATCGCTCCGAGATCGAAGCCTGACATCGGTCCCTCGCCGGTGGCACCGCGCGTACTTTCGTGCGGTGCCGCCGGTGTGATCGGTATCCGCTCGCTCAGAAGGGCACCGGCCCGAGTATCGGCTGCACCACCGTCGACGGAATTCCCTCCCACGGCAGTGCACCTTCGAGGTCCCTCCAGACGGCTTGTACGGCGCTGAAGCGTCCCGTGCCGTACACGTCGGAGGCGACGTACAGGATGTCCGCACAATCCGGTACGTCGATGGCCAGAAGATCGAATCCTGCTGCTGCACAACCGATTCCGGATTCGATGTCCAACATCCCCGACGCCACCGAAGTCCCCAGCGCGTTCAGGATCATCGAGGATTCACGTGGCCCGCGTCCCGTCACGACGATTTCGGGACTGCCCAGGTCGGTGAGACCGACCGTGTAGCAGAACGCGGGATGAATGCCGTCTCGATCGACCTCCGATTCCACGTACTGCAGCGCCCACCCGAATGTCTCGATCGTTGCCCTCACATCATCGATGTAATTGTCGACACCGAACCCTCGGCACATCTTGCACATGACTCCCCCACCTTCGCCGTGCAACCGCCCCTGCGGAGATTGCGTCTCGAACGCCATTCGAACTCACGTTCTAGGGCAAGTATTGCGTGCGGTACCGACAAGAACGGTCGAACGCGTCGTCGATCCGGCGGTAAGGTCAGCTCCATGCCGGGTCAATCCACTCGATCGTTCGCAGACCTCGGTCTCCCCGTCGTTCTGGTGCACTCCCTCAGGAATGCAGGTGCTCGCGACCCGTTTCCCATTCAGGTCGCGGCGATCCCCGATGCCCTTGCCGGACGGGACGTCCTCGGGCGCGCACCCACGGGCTCGGGTAAAACCCTGGCGTTCTCACTGCCGATTCTCGTCCACCTCGCCGGCAAGCGAAGCGCACCTGCGGCACCGCGCGGGTTGATTCTCGCCCCCACGCGGGAACTGGCACTGCAGATTCGTGAAGTACTCGACATCCACGGTGCCACCTTCGGACTTCGTACCGTCGGCGTCGTCGGAGGTGTTCCGCTCGAACGCAACGTCCGAGATATTCAGCGCGGAGTCGACATCGTGGTCGCGACTCCCGGCCGGCTCATCGATCTCCTCCAGCGACGCTCGATCACACTCGAGCATGTCGAGGTCACCGTCATCGACGAGGCAGATCGCATGGTGGACATGGGTTTCCTGCCTCAGGTCGATTCACTGCTCGCTGTCACCCCGGAACACGGTCAGAGGATGCTGTTCTCCGCGACGCTGGACGGGGAGGTCGACGGGCTGGTCGAGAAGTTTCTGAAAGACCCCGCTGTGCACTCCACTGCGGCAGCCGTCAGCGAACCCGACATGACCCATTTCGTCTTCCGAATCGACGCGGCCCGAAAGACCGAAGTCGCTGCCGCACTTGCCAACCGCGACGGTAAGACACTTCTGTTCCTACGGACCACCCATGCCGTCGATCGACTCACCGACGAGTGCCTCGCACTGGGTGTGCCGGTATCGTCGTTGCACGGCAACAAGACTCAGGCGCATCGCACCCGATCGCTCGCGGCCTTCGGCGAGGGCACGTCCGTGGCTCTCATCGCAACCGACGTGGCAGCCCGCGGTGTTCATGTCGACGACGTGACTCTCGTCGTTCACGTCGATCCCCCGGTCGATTTCAAGGATTACCTGCACCGCGCCGGACGCACTGCACGTGCCGGTGCCCGCGGAACCGTCGTGACGCTGGCAACGGACGACCAGTTGGATCGCGTCCGATCGATGGCCGACGAGGCCGGCGTTGCCGCCACGGTCATCGATACCGATCTGGACCAGTCCGCGTGGCGTCGACCGACGGGCGCACGCACCCCGATCGGTCGACCGCTACCTGCCCCGGTACCGACGACGAGCGGTGCTGCGGCCGACACCCGAACTGCGCGCGGTGCGGGCCGGACGGGTACGCCGGGCAGGCGTGGGCGGAGCGATGGCACCGGGAGCCGGCGGGGTGGCGGCAGCAGAGGACGACGCGGGTGACCGCGTCCTGGCCGGCGGTCGTACTCGCACTGATTTCGGCGTTCCTGTTCGCTTGCGCGTCGGTCGCGCAACAGAGCGCGGCCGCGTCCGTCCCCGAAGGTGAATCCCTAGTTTCGGCACTGGTGCGTAGCCCGCGGTGGTGGGTGGGCGTCCTCGGAGACGGCGGTGGCTATGCGGTTCAGATCGCGGCGCTGTGGGTCGGCTCGGTGCTGGTCGTTCAACCTCTGCTGGTGACAGCACTGCTGTTCGCTCTCCCGATGTCGGCAAAGCTGGTCGGCAGAACACTGCCTGCCACCACCTGGGCGCTCGCCGTGGCGATGGCCGCGGCACTTGCCGTCTTCATCGTGGTGGGCGATCCGAGCGAGGGCAATACCGACGCCCCTTTCGTGCAGTGGCTCGTTCCATTGATCGTGGTGGCCGTCGTTGTCGGCTGCGCCGCCGCGGGCGGATTGCTGCTCACCTCGCCGGGAGTTCGGGCACTACTGCTCGGTGCAGCGGGAGGTTTGTTGTTCGGCCTGGCGGCTGCGCTGACCAAGAACGTCACCGACCTCGTCGACGGTAACCCGGTCGAGGCGCTGACGGCCTGGCAGACCTACACGCTGATCGGATCCGGCGTCGTCGGTTTCTACCTGCAGCAGCGTGCATTCCAGGTGGGTCCGCTGTCGGCGTCGATGCCGGCAGTGACGATCTGTGAACCACTCGGCGCGGCGTTCGTCGGAGTCACTGTCCTGAACGAGCGAATCAGAACCGAGGGCGCAGCCCTGACGGTCATCGTCGTAGCCGTGGCCGTCATGATCGTCACGACGGTCCTGCTGTCGCGTACGCAGGCCGCGAACGCGTCCGAACCGACCGCTCGGGACGGGGCGTCGAACCCAGGAAGTCCATCCGACCGGTAGTCTCGATCAACGTGCAGTTCCTCGATGGTCACCAGCCGCCCTACGATCTCACCTACGACGACGTCTTCCTCGTCCCGAACCGGACCGATGTCACTTCTCGTTTCGACGTGGACCTCAGCACGGTCGACGGGTCGGGAACGACCATTCCGATCGTGGTGTCGAACATGACCGCAGTATCGGGTCGGCGGATGGCCGAGACCGTCGCACGACGCGGTGCCATTGCCGTCATTCCGCAGGACCTGCCCACCGAGGCCGTGGCCGAAACGGTCGCATTCGTCAAGAGCAGAGATCTCGTTGCCGACACACCGGTCGTTCTCGGCCCCAACGCCTCGGTCTCCGATGCGCTCGCCCTGGTGCACAAGCGCGCTCATGGATCCGTCGTGATCGTCGAGCACGGCAAGCCCGTCGGTGTCGTCACCGAGAGCGCCTGCGCGGACGTCGATCGCTTCGCTCGGCTCAGCTCGGTGGCCGCGACCGACTTCGTGCGGGTGGCCCGCAACGCCTCACCCAAAGAGGTCTTCGAGATGATGGAGGCCGCCCACGCCCAGCTCGCGATCGTCGTCGAGGACGACGGTTCGTTGGCCGGTGTGGTGACGAACACCGGTGCCGTCCGCACCGGCATCTACGCCCCTGCCGTCGACGCGTCGGGACGGCTGCGGATCGCTGCCGCGGTCGGCATCAACGGCGACGTGGCGAAGAAGGCGACGGCACTGGTCGAGGCCGGTGCCGACGTCCTGGTGATGGATACCGCCCACGGGCACCAACAGAAGATGCTCGAAGCGTTGGCCGAAGTGCGTTCGCTCGATCTCGGCGTACCGCTCGCCGCCGGCAACGTCGTCTCCGCTCAGGGCACCCGTGACCTGGTGGCGGCGGGTGCGGACATCGTCAAGGTCGGTGTCGGCCCCGGGGCCATGTGCACCACTCGCATGATGACCGGCGTGGGTCGGCCGCAGTTCTCCGCCGTGGCCGACTGTTCGGCTGCCGCAGCCGAACTCGGTGCGTCGGTCTGGGCCGACGGCGGTGTTCGCCATCCTCGCGACGTCGCGCTCGCGCTCGCGGCCGGTGCCGCCAACGTCATGATCGGATCCTGGTTCGCGGGCACCTACGAATCTCCCGGAGACCTTCGCGTCGACGCGGCGGGCAACCGATACAAGGAAAGCTTCGGCATGGCGTCCAAGCGTGCCGTCGCGGCGCGCACTGCCACCGACGGGGCCTTCGACCGCGCCCGCAAGGCGTTGTTCGAGGAAGGGATCTCCAGTTCCCGGATGCGACTGGATCCGGATCGTCCCGGCGTCGAAGACCTCATCGATCACATCTGCGCAGGTGTGCGCAGCACATGCACTTATGCCGGGGCACGTTCCCTTCCCGAATTGGCCGAACGAGCCGTCCTCGGGGTCCAGTCGGCCGCAGGATTTGCCGAAGGGCGCCCCCTGCCGTCCGGGTGGTAACGCACCGACACGGTTAGACTCACCTACTACGAGTTCGACGACGTTCGCTGTCGTTGCCCGCGCCGAGACGACAACGTCGACTCGGCGCGGTGCGACGACGCGTCGGCCACCACCGGTGTGCCGCAACGCGAACCAGACAGAAGGGAATCAGGTGCCCGAGGCACCCACTATTTCGGTTGCCGGTTCGGCAACTGCGGAGCAGCACGACGACGGTTCCACATCGGAGGGATCCTCTATCGAGCCGGGAGAGAAACCCGGCGACACCGATTTCGACAGGTTTCCGCAGACGAGCGGAGCGGTACTGCTCTCTCAACTTCGGCGGCGTTGACCTGTGGCCACTCTCGTCACCATCGTCAGCCTGATCGGCTTCGTGGCGCTGACGGCAGGTACTGCCCTCTTCGTCGCGGCAGAGTTCTCCCTCACTGCTCTCGAACGCAGTGCGGTCGAGTCTCAGGCCGAGAACGGCGACCTACGCTCGCGCCAAGTTCTGCATGCTCACAAGACGCTGTCTTTTCAGTTGTCGGGCGCGCAGCTGGGCATCACGATCACCACCCTCATCACCGGTTATCTCGCGGAGCCGGTGCTGGCAGGATTCATTCGGCCGGTGACCACCGCGCTCGGTGCCTCGGACTCTCTCGCGTCGGGAATCTCCCTCGCGGTGGCTCTGATCTTGGCCACGTCGTTCTCGATGATCTTCGGTGAACTGGTCCCCAAGAACATCGCCATCGCGAAACCGATGTCGACCGCGCGGGTCACAGCCGGAGCGATGGCCGGGTTCTCCCTGATCTTCAAATGGGCGATCAACGGACTCAACGGCTCGGCCAACTGGCTCGTGCGACGGCTCGGCATCGAACCGGCCGAGGAACTGCGTTCGGCGAGATCACCGCAGGAGCTCGGTTCACTGGTCCGGACGTCGGCCCAGCAGGGCTCGATCGACGAGAACACCGCACGTCTGGTCGACCGGTCGTTGCAGTTCGGCGACCGCACCGCCGAGGAACTGATGACTCCGCGGGTCAAGATCGAGACTCTCGCCACCGACGCGACCGTCGCCGACCTGATCGAAACCGCTGCGCGAACGGGCTTCTCTCGGTTCCCGGTGGTCGACGGCGACCTGGACGACACCGTCGGTGTCGTACACATCAAGCATGCGTTCACGGTGGCCGGAGCGGACCGCCGGTCCACCACTGTCGAGTCCCTGGCGCGCGACGTTCCGGTCGTTCCGTCGAGCCTGGACGGCGACGCTGTGATGGAACGCGTGCGAGCCGACGGAATGCAGGTGGCCCTCGTGGTGGACGAGTACGGCGGCACCGCAGGCATGGTGACGATGGAAGATCTGATCGAGGAGATCGTCGGCGACGTGCGCGACGAACACGACGAGCCGGAACTGGACGTCGCTCGTTCGGGCGACGGCTGGGACTGCGCGGGGCTGCTTCGCATCGACGAGGTTGCGTCGGCGACGGGCTATTCGGCCCCGGAAGGCGAATACGAAACCATCGGGGGCCTGGTATTGATGCAACTCGGCCGGATTCCATCAGAGGGAGACGCGGTGCTTCTACCGTCCCCGGCGACGGAGGACGTCCCCGACGGCGACGGCGGGTGGATGGCGCGCGTGATCCGCATGGACGGCCGCCGTATCGATCGTGTGCTGATCCTGCCGGTCGACGCCGAAGCAGTGGCGCGTCTGCGATCGGACGGTGAGGTCGATGGGTGACTTTCTCGGGGTAGGTCTGGCAGTTCTGCTGCTGGCCGGAAACGCCTTCTTCGTCGGTGCCGAGTTCGCACTGATCTCAGCTCGCCGTGATCGTCTCGAAGCATTGCTGGCGCAGGGCAAGAAGCGCGCGCAGAGCGTCATCGAGGCCGGTCAAAATCTGTCGCAGATGCTCGCCGCGGCACAACTCGGCATCACGATCTGCTCGATTCTGCTCGGCCGCGTCGCGGAGCCCGCGGTCGCGCACTTGATCGAGGTGCCCCTGGAGCTGGTCGGCATCCCCGGCTCGTTCCTGCACCCGATCGCCTTCGCCATCGCGCTGACGCTCGTCGTGGTTCTGCACATTCTCGTCGGCGAGATGGTCCCGAAGAACATCGCCATCGCCGGCCCGGAGAGCACCGCCATGGTGCTCGTGCCCATCCACCTGATGTTCATCAAGGTGGCGTTGCCCCTGATCTCGTTCTACAACCTGTGCGCCAACCTGACGCTGCGCATGCTTCGCATCGAGCCCAAGGACGAACTGAGTTCGTCCGTCTCGGCGGTGGAGCTGTCGCAGATGATCGGCGAATCGCGCTCGGAGGGACTGATCGACGCCGAGGAACACCGCAGATTGCGCCAGGCTCTCGAGACCTCGGGCCGAACCGTGGCCGAGGTTCTGATTCCCTCGCATCAGGTTCGGAGTATCGAGCTGTCCGGGCCGGACCACACTCTCGGTCCGACCCTCGGTTCGGTGGAACGCGCAGTCATCGAAACCGGGTTCTCTCGGTACCCGGTGCGTGATGCGAGCGGTTCCCTGGTGGGCTATCTGCACCTGAAGGACGTGCTCGACGACATGGCCGACGACTCCGCCGGCCCGGAGACCGTCATTCCCCGCAGCGATGTCAGGGCCCTGCCCGTGGTGTCCATAGACACCGTGCTCGACGACGCGCTGACGAAGCTGCGGCGCGCCAGCAGCCACCTCGGTGCCGTGCACGATGCGACCGGTGCCACGGTCGGCATCGTCGCGCTGGAGGATCTGGTGGAGGAGTTCGTGGGCACGGTTCGAGACGGGACTCACCGTGTCGCCGGTCCCCGACCGGGTCAGTCCGCACCTACCGGTACCCCGCGGAACGTCTGAATGGGCGAATCGGCAACGCTGACCGAGGCGGAGTGGACTGCCCGGCGAGACGCGCACTCGGCTCGGGTGGAGAGTCTCGTCGGCAGCTATCTGGTCGATCGCGGACACGGCAATGTGCATCCGGTGGTGGATTTCTTGTTCACCTACTACAGCCATCGCCCGGGTCAGTTGCGCCGATGGAATCCCGGCCACGGCACGGTTCTGACGGGCGATCGGGCGCGTGACTTCGCCGAGTTCGCCTCGTACGAGCAGGTCGAGACTGCGGACGGTCCAGGATTCCGGGTGCGGTCGGATCTGCTCGAGCGACGCCGGCCCAGCATCGAGTTCGTTCTGGGTCTGCTGTCGGCGACGCGGGAGCGACCGCCCATGCTCGGCTGCTTCGGTCTGCACGAATGGGCGATGGTCTACCGCGGCGGCGACGCGGCAGTCCGGCACAGCCAAGTCCCATTGCGACTCGGTCATGAGGGAACCGACGCCGTGGTCGACTCGATGACGTTGCGGTGCACTCATTACGACGCCTACCGCTTCTTCACCGAGGACGCGGTACCGCGTAACGCCCTCGCGTTGTCCCCCGAGTCGCGCCTGGGGTCCGAGCAGCCCGGTTGCATCCACGCGTCGATGGATCTGTACAAGTGGTGCTACAAATTGGGTCCGTTGATCGACTCGGAGTTCGTGACCGACTGCTTCGAGTTGGCGTTGGAGGCTCGAACGATCGATATGCGCGCAAGTCCGTACGACCTGAGCGAGTACCATCTCGATCCCATCCGAATTGAAACTGCGGCTGGACGGGCAGAGTACGTTCGCGCGCAGGGAGAGCTGTCGGAAAAGGCAGCTCCCCTACGCTCGGCACTGATGGATCGGTGTCGAAATCTGCTCACCGGCGGCGGGTTCGGCGTCGGACCTACCGCCGAGTAACATCGACAGCGTTGTCGTGGGGACACCGTCACCGGTGTCCGTGACCGGAAAGAGTGAGGAATTCATGACCGATCGTGTGCAGGCTGGTGGACTTCAGGTCGCCAAGGTCCTATTCGATTTCGTCGAGAAGGAGGCGCTGCCGGGTACCGACGTAGATTCGGAGGCCTTCTGGGCCGGTGCCGCGTCGGTGATCGCCGATCTCGCTCCCAAGAACAAAGCGTTGCTGGCCGTCCGCGACGAGATTCAGGGCAAGGTCGACGCGTGGCACGGCGAGCATGCCGGTGCCGATTACGACCGCGCAGCGTACAAGGCCTTCCTGAAAGGGATCGGCTACCTGCTCGACGAGCCTGCCGACTTCCAGATCACCACGTCCGGCGTGGACACCGAGATCACCACCACGGCCGGGCCGCAGCTCGTGGTTCCCGTGCTCAATGCACGCTTTGCGATCAATGCCTCCAACGCACGATGGGGCTCGCTCTACGACGCCCTCTACGGAACGGACGCCATCCCCGAGACCGACGGAGCCGAGAAGGGCACGAGCTACAACAAGGTCCGCGGAGACAATGTCATCGCGTTCGCGCGTGACTTCCTGGACGAGGCATTGCCGCTGAGCTCCGGCTCGCACGTCGGGACCACCGGATACGTCGTCGACGCCGCGTCGCTGACGGTGACGTTGGCCGACGGCAGCACCGTCGGCCTGAAGGATCCGTCCCAGCTGTTGGGCTACCAGGGCACACCCGATGCGCCGACGGCAATCTTGTTCGTGCACAACGGTTTGCACTTCGAGATCCAGATCGACCCCGAGAGCCCGATCGGCAAGACCGACGGAGCGGGCGTCAAGGACGTGCTCCTCGAGTCGGCTGTCACCACGATCATGGACTTCGAGGATTCGGTCGCCGCAGTCGATGCCGACGACAAGGTTCTGGGCTACCGCAACTGGCTCGGTCTGATGAAGGGCGATCTCACCGAGGAGGTCTCCAAGGGCGGCAAGACGTTCACTCGCGCGATGAACAGGGACCGCACCTACACCTCGGTCGACGGTTCCGAGCTGACGCTGCACGGCCGTTCGCTGCTGTTCGTCCGCAACGTCGGCCACCTGATGACCTCCGACGCGATCCTCGACGCCGAGGGCAACGAGGTTCCCGAGGGCATTCTCGATGCGCTGTTCACCTCGCTTGCCGGTCTGCATTCGTTGACCCCGGACAACGTGCTCTCGAACTCGCGTACGGGCTCGCTGTACATCGTCAAGCCGAAGATGCACGGACCGGACGAGGTCGCCTTCACCGCCGAATTGTTCGGCCGCGTCGAGCAGGTCCTCGGCCTGCCCACCAACACGCTCAAGGTCGGCATCATGGACGAGGAGCGCCGCACGACGGTCAACCTCAAGGCCTGCATCCAGGCCTCGTCCGAGCGGGTCGTGTTCATCAACACCGGCTTCCTCGACCGCACCGGCGACGAGATTCACACCTCGATGGAGGCAGGGCCCGTCGTTCGTAAGGGAGCGATGAAGGGCGAGAAGTGGATTGCCGCCTACGAGGACTTCAATGTCGACACCGGCCTGGCGGCCGGCCTGCAGGGCAAGGCGCAGATCGGCAAGGGCATGTGGGCCATGCCCGATCTGATGCACGACATGCTCGAGCAGAAGATCGGCCACCCCAAGGCCGGCGCGAACACTGCGTGGGTTCCCTCCCCCACCGCAGCGACCCTGCACGCCTTGCACTATCACAAGGTCGACGTGTTCGCCCGTCAACACGAGATCGCGAAAGCCAAGCGCGCCACCGTCGACGAGATCCTCGAGATCCCTCTCGCGCCGTCCACCGACTGGACCGACGAGGAGAAGCAGAACGAACTCGACAACAATTCGCAGTCCATCCTCGGATACGTCGTGCGCTGGATCGACCACGGCGTCGGATGCTCCAAGGTGCCCGACATCAACGACATCGCACTGATGGAAGACCGTGCGACGCTGCGCATTTCGAGCCAATTCATCGCGAACTGGTTGCGGCACGGCATCGTCACCGAGGAGCAGGTGCGCGAATCGCTGAAGCGAATGGCACCGGTGGTCGACCGGCAGAACGCGTCCGATCCGACGTACAAGCCGTTGGCACCCGATTTCGACACCAACATCGCCTTCCAGGCTGCGAGTGATCTGATCTTCCAGGGCACGAGCCAGCCCAACGGGTACACCGAGCCGATCCTGCATCGTCGCCGACGGGAGTACAAGGCCGTCAACGCCTGACGGACTTGTCGACCACGTGGGTGAACACCGGAACTCAGGGCGCGGACGTTCCATAGCCGCCGGGCCCGTGATCGTCGTACTGACGATCGCGGTCCTGGTGGCAGCCGTGTTCGGATGGTTTGCGCTGCGTGATCGAATTTCGGATCAGGGGATCGAGGCAGCCGACACCTGCGTGGAGGGACCGGCCGTCCTCACCGTGGCGGCCGACCCGGACATCTCCGCCGCGATCGAACAGCTGGCAACACGATTCGACGCGACGGCCCCGGTAATTCGCGATCACTGTGTGACAGTAGAGGTTCGAGCCATCGCGTCCGATGCGGTGCGGGCGGCACTGAACTCCGGCGCCGACAACTGGGATGTCGGTGCGCTCGGCGCTCGTCCGGGTCTGTGGATACCCCAGTCCTCGGCAGACGTCGAGGCCGTCGTCGACCGTGGAGCCATCGACGGTACGCCGCGGCCTGTCGCATCGAGTCCGATCGTCCTCGCTGCACCGAGCGCGGTGGCCGACGCCGTCGTCGCTGCAGGCTCTAGCTGGGCAGATCTGATACGACTGCAACGCAACCCGCAGGCTCTCGGACTCCCCGAGTGGGGTGGGCTTCGACTCGCCGTGCCGTCCGGCTCCGACACCGGCGCGAGCACTCTTGCGGTCACGGCCATCGCGGCAGGCGTACGCGGTGACCCGACCACCGCACTCACCGTCGATGAGGCCTCCTCGACGCCACTGGTGTCGGCGATGTCGGAGTTGGCGGTGACCGATACCGGCGCTGCCGCAACCTCGGCCTCCACCACGTACGACGCCCTCGCGGCGCTCGAGAATGCTGCAGGCCCCGACGCCGCCGTCCACGCGGTCCCGGTCACCGAACAGCAACTCGCGTCGACCGATTCCTCGACGCTGACCGCCGTTCGCCCACAGGGTGCAACGCCTGTCGCCGATCATCCGGCGGTCGTGCTCTCCGGTGACGAGACCTCCACCCGAGCAGCCGCGGCATTCGTGGATTTCGTTCGTCAGCCCGACGGTACGCAGACACTCCTGGACGCGGGGTTCAGCGTGGACGAGCCCCAGGACGCGGGCATCGTCGCCCCACCATCGGGGCCGGTTGCCGACGCTCTGCTCGCTGTGCTTCGCAATCCGGTTCTGCCCCGCCGTGCCACTGTTCTACTCGACGTGTCCGAGTCGATGCGCACCACCGAAGGCGGTGCGACGCGGCTGCAGAACACTGTTCGCGCACTGAGCGAGCAGTTCCGACGAGTCCCCGACGCCACCGAACTCGGTCTGTGGAGTTTCAGCGAAGACCTGAACAACTCGCTGCCCTTCCGGGTGGATGTCCCGACCGGACCGATGACAGTTCCCGTCGGGACCACTCCGAGGCGCTCCGCCCTCGATGCGACCGCTGAGGCGTTGACGCCGGCAACCGGCTCGTACACCTACGCGTCCGTCCTCGTCGCGTATCTCGACGCCGTGGCCGGTTACGTCCCCGGCCGCGTCAATTCGGTCGTGCTGATCACGGACGGCCCGGACGACTCACCCTTGTCGGCGGACGAGCTACTCACCGAACTGACATCGGCGTCCGATCCGGCGCGGCCGGTCGCGGTGAACGTCGTGCGCATCGGCGACGGCAGCCCTGCCCCCGTGTTCACCGACATCGCAGCTCGCACCGGCGGCACCGTGGACACGGTCCCGACATCGGATTCCCCAGACCTCCTCGATCGACTCGGAAAGTTGCTGTACTAGAACATGTCTCGTGTACTTTTTGTCGGCGTCTTCCTACTCCTCGTCACGCTCTTCCTGCACTGGCGGTTTCTCTCCGTAACGAGGGCACCGGCACGTGTCGGACGCCCTGCAGATCTGTTGCTGATACTTCTGTGGTTGTGCGCGGTGGTCGGCTTCGGCAGCGGCGTCGAGTTCGATCCGTCCTGGGCCCGTGGCCCGGCTTTCCTCGGCCTGACCTGGTTGGCGGTGGTGTTGTATCTGTTCCTCGGCACGGTCCTCGTTGCTCTTATCTGCACCGTCGTGCGGGTGATGTTCGCACTGTCGCATCGTGATTCGACTGCTGTTCGGCTGCGCATATCGCGGGTCGGCTCCGTCGTCGTGGCTCTCGTCAGCGTCGTCGCAGTGGGGTACGGCCTCGTCGAAGCCGCCTCGCCTCGTGTCACACGCACCCAGGTTGCGCTCGACCGGTTGCCGGCCGAATTCGACGGTCTGCGAGTGGCATTGGTATCCGATATTCACGCCGGACCGTCTCGCGGTGCGGGCTTCGTGCGCACGGTCGTGGATTCGGTCAACGCGCAGCAGCCTGATGTCGTGCTGCTCGACGGCGATCTCATCGACGGGACAGTGGAGTTGGTCGGAGAAGACCTCGAGCCGCTGCGCGACCTCGAAGCCCCTCTCGGGGTCTTCGCTGTCAGCGGCAACCACGAGTTCTACGCGGGCGACGGCGGAGAGTGGCTCGACTTCTGGTCGACCCTCGACATCGACGTGTTGCGCAACGAGCGCACGACGATCGCCCGTGATGGCGCTGCCATCGATATCGCCGGCATCAACGACGCCACTGCCCCGGAACCGTACGAACCGAATCTCGGCGCTGCGCTCGACGGCATCGACCCGGATCGCTTCGTGCTGTTGATGGCTCATCAGCCCAAGCAGGCTGTGGAGGCCTCCGAGCTGGGCGTGGACATGCAGGTGTCCGGACACACTCACGGCGGGCAGATCTGGCCGATCCGCTATCTGGTGCCGCTCCAGCAGCCCAGTGTCGAGGGGCTGGACACGATCGGTGACACCACGCTCTACACCACCCGCGGTGCAGGCGCGTGGGGTCCGCCGGTACGCGTAGCAGCCCCGCCCGAGATCGCGATGCTCGAACTCACGCGGGGCTGACCATCCGCTCGTCCATCGGGCGAACAGCAGGTCAGGCGAACGCCTCGATCGGCGGGCAGGAACACACCAGGTTGCGGTCGCCGTGCGCGCCGTCGATCCGCCGGACCGCGGGCCACACCTTCGGTCGGTCGTAGCCTGCGGGGTACGCCGCGAGTTCCCGCGAGTACGGGTGGTCCCAGTCTGCGACGAGGCATTGCGCCGTGTGCGGAGCGCCGCGCAACGGGTTGTCCTCTACGGTCCACTCGCCGGAGCCGACGCGGTCGATTTCCCTGCGGATGGAGATCATCGCGTCGCAGAATGCGTCGATCTCCTCCAGATTCTCGCTCTCGGTCGGCTCGACCATCAGGGTCCCCGGCACCGGGAAGCTCATCGTCGGCGCGTGGAAGCCGTAGTCCGCCAGTCTCTTCGCCACGTCGTCGACGGTGACGCCGGTGTCCTTGGTCAGACCTCGCAGATCGAGGATGCACTCGTGCGCCACCATGCCGTTGTCGCCGGTGTAGAGCACGGGGAAGTACTCGTCGAGGCGGCGCGCGATGTAGTTGGCCGACGCGATGGCGGTCAAGGTCGCCCGGCGCAGTCCCTGCGCACCCATCATCGCGATGTATGCCCACGTGATCGTCAGGATCGATGCGCTTCCGTACGGCGCGCCCGCAACGGTCGGACCGTCGCCCAGTTGCGGTGCCAGCGGGTGGCCGGGCAGGTACGGCTGCAGATGCGAACGGACGCCGATGGGTCCGACTCCGGGACCGCCACCGCCGTGCGGGATGCAGAAGGTCTTGTGCAGGTTCAGGTGACTGACGTCTCCGCCGAAACGACCCGGCCGAGCCAACCCGACCAGAGCGTTGAGGTTGGCACCGTCGACGTACACCTGTCCACCCGCGTCATGCACCGCTGCACAGATATCGGATATCTCGTGCTCGTACACACCGTGGGTGGAGGGGTAGGTGATCATGATGGCGGCGAGGGTGTCGGCGTGCTCGGCGATCTTGGCTCGCAAGTCGTCGACGTCGACGTCTCCGTTCGGTCGGCACGCCACCACGACGACGCGCATCCCGACCATCACCGCGGAGGCGGCGTTGGTGCCGTGTGCGCTCGACGGGATCAAGCAGACCGTGCGACCGGTGTCGCCGTTGGCCTGGTGGTATCGGCGGATCGCAAGTAGTCCCGCGTACTCGCCCTGGCTTCCCGCATTCGGCTGCAGGCTGACCGCGTCGTAGCCGGTGATGTCGACGAGCCACTGTTCGAGGTCGGCGATCACCCGGAGTAGTCCGGGGACGTCGGTCGACGGCGCGAACGGGTGTTGGCGCGCGAACTGAGGCCAGGTGATCGACTCCATTTCAGCGGTCGCGTTCAACTTCATCGTGCACGATCCCAGCGGGATCATGCTGCGGTCGAGGGCGATGTCCTTGTCCGACAGCGCCCGAAGGTAGCGCAGCATGGCTGTCTCGGTGCGGTAGCGCGTGAAGGCGGGATGCGTCAGGTACTCGGACGTACGGGCCCAATCGGCCGGGACGGACTCGGCTCCCGGTCCGGCGGGCTCGGCACCGAATGCAGCGAGCACATCGACGATGTGAGCCTCCGTGGTTGCCTCGTCACAGGCGATCGCGACGTGATCGTCGTCGACCGGTCGGAGGTTGATACCGCGTTGTTTGGCGGCATCGACGACGGTGTGGGCCGCGCCGGGGACCGCGGCGAGCACGGTATCGAAGAACTCGGCATGCACCACGTCGATGCCCGCAGCCTGCAACCCTGCTGCGACGGTTCGAGCACGGGTGTTGACGCGAAGTGCGATCGCGCGCAGCCCATCCGCGCCGTGGTAGCTGGCGTACATCGCGGCCACGATGGCCAACAGCACCTGGGCGGTGCAGATGTTGGAGGTCGCCTTCTCACGGCGAATGTGCTGCTCGCGCGTCTGCAGGGCCAAGCGGTAGGCCCGATGTCCGTCTGCATCGACGGACACTCCGACCAACCGCCCGGGCAGCTGGCGCGAGTGCCCGGAGCGCACTGCGAGATAACCGGCATGCGGACCGCCGTACCCCATCGGAACCCCGAAGCGCTGGGTGGTTCCGAAGCAGACGTCGGCACCGATTTCGCCGGGCGCGGTCACCAGGGTGGCGGCCAGCAGATCGACCCCGACTGCAACCAGCGCACCGCGCTCGTGTGCAGCCTCGATCGTGGCGGTGTGGTCCACCAGACGGCCTGACGCTCCCGGCAGCTGCGCCAGCACTCCGAAGAAGTCGCCTTCGGGCAGGCCGTCGGCGAGGTCGGCGTACACCAGCTCGATCCCGAGCGGTTCGGCGCGCGTAGCGAGGACGGCTTTGGTCTGCGGGAAAATATCCGAATCGACGACGAGGCGGGGTGACTTCGAGCCTCGGTTGGCGCGACGCATGAGCGTCATGGATTCGGCTGCGGCAGTGGACTCGTCGAGCATGGAGGCATTCGCGACATCCATACCGGTCAGATCCGACACCATCGTCTGAAAATTGAGCAGTGCCTCGAGTCGGCCTTGACTGATCTCGGGCTGATAAGGGGTGTAGGCGGTGTACCAGGCCGGATTCTCCAGGATGCCGCGCGTGAGCACCGGAGGCGTCAGGGTGTCGTAGTAGCCCAGGCCGATCATCGAGGTGGCCACCGTGTTGCGGCCGGCGAGATCGGCCAGCGCGGCCAGCGCATCGTGCTCGCTCAGAGCAGGCGGCAATGTCGCCAGGCCATCGGGAACCCCGTCGACGACGGTATCGAGAATGGACTCGGGAACAGCCTTGCGGGCCAGCTCGTCGAGGCTGTCGACACCGATTGCATCGAGAATGCGGGCCAGTTCGGTGGTGTCGGGGCCGATGTGTCTGTCGACGAAAGCCGATGCGGTCGAAGTCATTCGGTCGGTCACGGTCTACTCCCAGGGGTCCCAAGACAAGGCGTCGGACGGCCGGGGCATACGCGCCGACCGCTCCTCCCCCTCTGTCGTGTGCTCGCTGACGCGTGCGCCTGAGAGATTCGGTAGAACACGGCGCGCTGACGTGCGCGCACCGGCACCTTTCCCCTTGGGCGGGTGGGTGCTCCCACCACTTTCCAGAGTTGTCGAAGCCCACACGGTCCGTGTGCCTGAGAGATTGACGGGGAGGTATTGCTCCTTCGGCGTCCGAGACTGGATGCCTCGGAACTCTCCCGCGCAGGCGCGACGGTGAGAAGTCTAGCCGGTCTTACGACTCGCGCGATTCTTGCGGCGGGACGCCAGTTCGTCTTCGGGGCTCGGCTGGCTCTCTCCGCCGTCTGCTCGCTCGGCCGGGAAGTCGGCGATGGTGCCGGTGAGCTCGCGCATCGCGCCGTTGACGGCGATACCGAAGACGCCCTGCCCGCCCTGCAGCAGGTCGACTACTTCCTCGGCCGACGTGCACTCGTAGACGGTTGTGCCGTCGGAGAACAGGGTGATGTTGGCGAGGTCGCCGACGCCACGCTGGCGCAGGTGATCCACGGCGACGCGGATGTTCTGCAACGAAATTCCGGTGTCGAGTAGGCGCTTGACGATCTTGAGGACCAGCATGTCCTTGAACGAGTACAGCCGTTGGCTGCCCGAACCTGCTGCGCCTCGGATGGACGGTACGACCAGGCCCGTACGAGCCCAGTAGTCGAGTTGCCGATAGGTGATGCCGGCAATCTGGCACGCGCTGGGTACGCGGTATCCGACGAGTTCGTCGGGGACCGAATCGTCGGGGAACAGGCCGGGTTGAATGTCCTGCGGCTGTGCGACAGGGCGATTCGACGCCTCGTCGGGGGTCTCGACCCGAGCATCGGCTGCGGACGCGTCCTCTGTCCGGCTTGCGGCGTCGGATTCTCGACTGCCGTGATGCTGCTGCGGCTGATCTCCCACTGACTGCTCCCTCTCGGATGTCTCACTGCGTTCGAATCCAGTCAGTACTGGGATCCGTCCGAGGCGCGCCTGAACGCCTCGGTGTACTCGCGTGAAGTCATACCGTGTACCAGGGCCAGACTACGCCTCGGCGGCAACCGAAGAGGCGTGAACTGCGTCGGTCCGAACTGCGGCGGCGATGAACTTCACTGGCACGAACGTTATGGGGGCAATCGACCAGATTCAACGCAACGCGCCGTAAACCTGAACCTAAAGTTGAGGTTGAGACTATTCCGTTACCCGTCGGTGGCCTTGAAGTCGTCCGGCGACACCGATTCGAGGAATTCCTTGAACTTCTCCACCTCGTCCTCACGCTCGTCCGGCATCAGCAGGCCGGCCTCGGCGAGTACAGGCTCCTCCGCATAGATCGGAACTCCGGCACGGAGCGCGATGGCAACCGAATCCGACGGCCTCGCCGACACGCGGATGTCCTTGTCGAATACGAGATCGGCGTAGAAGGTGCCTTCCTGGAGGTCCACGATGCGCACCTCCTTGAGCTCGTGCCCCAACGCAGAGATCAGGTTCTTCACCAGATCGTGCGTCAGCGGCCGAGCCGGCTGCACACCTTGCTGCTCCAAAGCTATTGCGGCAGCTTCGGTTTGGCCGATCCAAATCGGGAGGTACCTATCTCCGTCGGATTCACGCAGCAGCAACACGGGCTGGTTCTGCGGCTGTTCGACACGAATACCGACCACACGCATTTCACTCATCGTGTCCACCTCACACCTCGAGAAATCTTCGCTGGTCGTCGCTGGTCCAGCTCACCAGAACCGAGTCTATTGGAATCCGAACCGGCGCGAGCGAACCTCACCGGTCGAGCGCACCACGCACCGCTGCTTTGACCAGACACGTATGCAAGGTCAACGACAGAGCTGCCAATTCCCGGATCATCTCTTCGGCACGATCACGTGCACCGGCATCGCGCCCCTTGGCGACCGGCCCGGCGATCTGAGCGACGAGACCCGCTTCGCGGTCCGCCGCGAGCTTGAACGCACGGAGGTGACGAACCTCGAGCCCGAACTGCAACATCGCGTGCGCGGTACGAGCGAGCGTGACGGCACCGTCGTCGTAGAACCCGGCCTGCCCGGGCGTGATCAGGCCGCTGCGTAGCAACTCGGTCAGGAAGGCGTCGTCGATGCCGGCCTGAGCCAGTAGATCTGCCTTGCTGATGCGGACCTCGCGATCGGGCAGGAACTCCTCCGGCGAGACTTCACCGGCCGCGATCGTCAACGACCGTGGGCGCTTGACCGAGGCGTCTGCTCTCTCGACGGTTGCAACGCCGTGGTCGATCGCTTCGAGTTGTTCCTTGATCACCTTCAGCGGCAGGTACTGATCACGCTGAGCGGTGAGCACGAACCGCAGCCGTTCGCAGTCCGCGATCGAGAAACGCCGATAGCCCGACGGAGTGCGCTCCGGAGAGATCAGACCCTCGGCTTCGAGGAATCTGATCTTCGAGATGGTCACGTCGGGAAAGTCGGGCCGGAGTCGATCGAGGACGGAGCCAATCGACATCCCCCCGCTGGACTGCTGCCCGACGGCGGTCACTGGCTTCCTGCACCCGCAGACGACTCGCCGACCGCAGATCCATTGCCGCCACGCGGCCCGGTGAGGAAGACCAGACGGAACTTGCCGATCTGCACCTCGTCACCGTTGGCGAGCACGGCGGAGTCGACCGGCTCGCGGTTGACGTAGGTGCCGTTGAGGCTGCCCACGTCGACGACCTGGAAGTCGTCCTCGTCCTGGCGGAACTCTGCATGTCGACGGCTCACGGTGACGTCGTCGAGGAAGATGTCGCTGTCGGGGTGACGACCGGCCGACGTGGTCGGCTGGTCGAGCAGGAATCGGGATCCGGCGTTGGGACCACGCTTGACGACGAGCAGGGCAGCTCCGACAGGCAAGCCCTCGACACCCGATACCGGAGCTTCGGTGCTCTGGGCGGTAGCGGAGTTGTCCAGCTCCTGGAGGAAATCGGCGCGGAAGACCGAGGTGGTCTCGGCCGGCGACTCCCCGTAGTTGCTGTCGTTGTCGTTCTGGCTCACCGTTACTCCTTCTCAGTCCGTTGACCCGGGCAACGATCACCTCGGGTAACGCAGTACATGGTCTTCACTTCTGGTTCTGCTGGCGTTCGGTGGTGCGTTTCGGTTCCTCGGTGCGTGGCAGACCACTCACCATGCGCGACCTTCGCCCCGACAGGCTGTTCGCTCGGTGTCGACCGTACCCTGCGCGCCGAGGACCTGTGGTCGGTTGGCCGGTGTGTACGGCCCTTCGTCACTCAGCTGTGATGAGAGCATATCCGGCGGCATCGAGCATCGGTGCCAGCGCCGCGTCCAATGCCTGCGAGGATGCGACCTCGAGCTCGATCAGCCACCCGCCGGTGTACGGTCCGGAGTTCACCTTCTCGGGTTCGGAATCCAGATCTTCGTTCACGGCAACGACTTTGGCCGTGAGCGGACTGAACACGTCGGACACGCTCTTGGTCGATTCCACTTCACCGAGAGACTCGCCCGCGGTGACGCTGTCACCGATTGCCGGAAGCTGAACGAACACGACGTCGCCCAACTGCGTCTGGGCGTAGTCGGTGATACCGATTCGAACCGTCGCGGGCCCCGTCCGCTGCACCCACTCGTGCTCGGGGGTGTAAAGCAGATCAGCTGGTGTGTCGATGTCGCTCAACGCGGCATTCCCTTCCATCGTGGCCCGGGGCGAGCGGGCGATCAGTTTCCGGGCTGAGCGTATTGACGTGGGCGCGGATCTCGCAAGGCGGAGACCGTGACCTGGTCCGATCGCTCGACTCGCGAGCTCGCCCCGTTGCGGGCGACCGTGTCGATCACCCCTCCCGGAATGTTCAGTGCAGCTTCCAGAGTCGCCGGATCTCCGATGGCAGTGAAGGTGTAGGGAGCGCGTAGTTCTCGGCCGTCCACCACGACTCGGCCGGCCGGTCCGGCCATCCACGAATCCACACCGATGCGGACCGCGACCCCACCACCGTCGATCTGCAACGCCTCGGCACCGGCGGCCCGCAGCTCCTGCAACGCGTCGAGCAGAACCTCTGCTCCGACGCCGGCGTCGGTGTCGTCGATCGTCAACGTGACGCCGGGTCCTCGGGCCGCCACGGTGCCGATCTGAATGGACAACGCGGACAGTCGTTCCTGGGCTTCCGCCACCGCGGCGTCCGACCCTGAACCGGACTGCCGGAGGGTGGCGAGCGTGCCCTGAAGCGCGCTGATCTCGTCGCGGATCGACGCCTCGCGTCGCGTCAGGGAGTCCAACACCACCAACAGGTCCTCGGGCCGCGAATTCTCCAGATTGCCCGACGTGCTCGTTTCGCGCACCTGTGTCGCGATTCCGATTCCGAGGGCACACATCAACACGAGAGCGAGAATGCCGAACCACGTGCGCTGTCCACGTCGGGTGCGCCGACCGTGCCGTCCGGGGCCTGCGTTCATCGGTCAGGCACCGAAAAGCCGTCGGCGCAACGCAGCGGCGTTGCCGAAGATACGTATTCCGAGCACGACGACGATGGCGGTGGACAGTTGCGTTCCGACTCCGAGCTGATCGCCGAGCCACACGATGAGCGCCGCGACGAGGACGTTGAAGACGAAGGACACGACGAACACCTTGGCGTCGAAAATGCCGTCGAGAAAGGCGCGCACGCCGCCGAACACTGCATCGATAGCGGCCACGACGGCGATCGGCAGGTATGGGGCGACGACTGCTGGAACTCGAGGCCCGGCGACGAGACCGATCACGACTCCGACGACGAGCGCGACCAATGCTGCGAGCGCGAATCCGGCGCGGCCGGCCGCGGCGGGCTCGGTGCCGCCGGGCACCTCGGGACCGGGGCTGCCGGAGTCGGATGGCTCGACGTCCGGGACGTCACTCGCCGTCATCGTGGGGCCACCTCCTTCGCCTCGAACGACTCCCTGGCGACGGCCGGCCCGAACTCGAGATCCGTGGCAGGCCGTACCGAGAAACCGACACCGTAGAGCTGAGCGACCGTGCTCATGCGCAGGTACGCATCGCTGACGGCGAACTGCACCTGAATGCGCTGCGGTGGACCGATCGCATCGATGTCGTAGGGCGAGGTGATCGGGCGATTGTCGAGCAGCATCGCGCCGCCTGCCTGTCTGATCGTCACGTTCGGCCCGACTCGATTGCCGTCGACGGACACCGCTTCGGCACCGCTGGCCCACAAGGAGTTGACGACGGCAGCGATGTCGCGGTCGAGAACGGTTGCGCCGGAACCGGTACGGACCGATCTGTCGGATGCACCGCCTGCGGCAGGTTCTGTCACCACGACCGACAAGCCGGGACCGGTCACCGAGTCGATACCGGCGGCCGACTCGACCGCATCGAGACGGTCCAGGAGCTCGCTCCCGGCAGCATCGGACTGGAGCGCGCGATCACGCTCGGTCGATACCTGCGCTGCGAGTTCGTCCCTCGTGACGTCCAGTTCGGCTTCACGCTCCTGGGCAGCCCGCACTGCAGCAGAGGCGTCGGCGCTGGCCCGGTCGATCTCCGCCGCGTCCGAGGCCAGCTGCGACATCGCGCCCCCGAAGACCACTCCGACAGCGACGGCACCGGTGATCAGCCAGAGGACAGGCGGCACTCTCGGGCTACGCACGTGGTGCGCCGACCGTTCGACGGCAGCGGCTGTGTAACCCGGATCGAGGTGATCCGTCAACAGCGATGTGAGCAGTGACGGAGTCGGGTTCCTCTTCGGTCGTGCTGGTGGCTGCACCGTCACCTGCCCGGTGCGGAGGTGGGCGCGATCGCTCGCACGACGGCCACTGCCTTGCCGAGGTACAACCCACCGGTCCACGTGTACAGCACCGTCCCCCAGATCAGGAGCGCGTAGCCGAGGGGCGCAGCGGCGTCGGCCACGGAACCGGTACCCACGGAGACCAACAGCACCGGCAGCGCGATCATGACCACGAATGTGGCGGCCTTCCCGAGATAGATCACGTCCGGAGGCGGGAGGGAGCGACGTCGGTAGACGAACATGGTCAGGCCGAGAACCGCGTCTCGCCCGATCAGGATGGCAGCGACCCACCACGGGATGATGCCGCGCACCACGAATGCGAGCAGCGTGCTGACGACGTACAAGCGATCGACGAGCGGGTCGAGAATGGCCCCCAGCCGCGACGACTGCCCGAGCAAACGCGCGAGTTTTCCGTCGAGCCAGTCGGTGCCGCCGCTGACGAGCAGAATGACCAGCGCCCAGCCGTCTGCCTGGGGGCCGAGCAGAAGAAACAAGAACAGCGGAACGCCGGCGAGTCGCACGGCACTGAGCAGGTTGGGAACAGTTGCGATCCGATCCGTTACCTCGAGTTCGCTCTTGTCCGTCACCGCTCACCTCCTGTCGCCTCGGGCGTCGTGGCAGCCGGCGCGAGCGCACCGGCGGTTCGAGGCCACGTTAGCGCCACGCGAACACCGGCTGCTCGAAGTCCGCGACCCGGGTGTGTCGACCGCGAAGGACCACTTCACGAAACTGGTGCACGATCGCACCCGTGGGAGCATGGATGGCACCGGTTCGGAACGGCCACCGAATCACGGGTCGGGGCGACTCGGGGATCGTGACGAATTCCGCATCGACATCGAGTTCGGCCTCGGTCACCTCGAACACTTCGGCCACCTCGTCGGCACTGGGCTGCAGCGACGACGAGTACTCGCCCACCCACACGACGAACGGTGTGATGACGTAACCCGAACGGGTGACGTAATCGTCGAGGCGCCCGAGTACCTCCCCCGGGTCGGTACGAATGCCCAACTCTTCCTGGAGTTCACGCAGGCAGGCCTGTGCAGGGGTTTCGCCCGGATCGACTCCGCCACCAGGTAGCGCGTACTGACCCGGGTGAGCGCGCAATCGGCTCGGCCGTCTGGTCAACAGCAAGCGACGGTCTCCTCTCTCCCCGCCGACCGCCAGAGCAACAGCTGCGTGGCGCAGACCCTCGGCATCGGCTGTCCGAGACTCGAAGTGGCCGAGTGCACGCTCCATCGAGTCGCGGCCGAGGCAGTCGCTCGATTCGTCGCTACACGCCACGAGTACCCACCGATTCGGTTGCCGTCATGCGGAATCCGCGAGACGCGCTGCCGGAGGAAGGAGTTCGTCGGCGGACGCGGGCCAGGCCAGTGCGTGCTCGGCCAACCCGGCGAGTTGCTCCACTTGTGTTCGACACCAGGGCGATACATCGATTCGGTCTGCGAGCACGTCGGCCGAGAATTCGGACCAGGACACCCATCGCGTTTCGTCGACCTCGTCAGGATCCGGGTCGAGTGTTGCGTCGTCGCCGACCGTCACTCGGTAGACGGGGCAGATCTCGTTCTCGACTATCCCGTTGTCCATCACAGCGCGGTACCGAAAATGCGGCAGCACCAGTTCCGCGGACCGGGCCTGCAGACCCAGCTCCTCGCCGATGCGCCGGAGCACTGCCGACTCCAGGTCCTCGCCGGGTGCTGGATGCCCACAACAACTGTTCGTCAACACGCCGGGCCATGTCGTCTTGCTCGACGCCCGTCGCGTGAGCAACACGGCACCGTCCTCACGCACCACGTAGCTGGAGAACGCCAGGTGCAGCGGGGTCTGTTCGGTGTGCACCGTGGTCTTGTCCTGGGTGCCGACGGCGCGGCCTTCGTCGTCGAGCAGCACCACGTGCTGCGCAGGGGATCGATCCATCGTTCCATGCTCCCACGGACGGACGGCCGGTCTAGTGTCGAACCATGGGACAGGACGACAAGGACAAGACAGACGGCGGCACCTCGACCGAACACGACACGGCGGATTCCCCCAAAGGCGGCCGCCCCGGACCGGTGGACGGCGGAGGCGGCGGTGGGATGGCGACACGGGAGAACGCCCCGGAGATCGCCGACGATCAGGAGTGATATTTCCCGGTGCCGTCGCTGTTTGAATCACAGAGATTGCGTCAATACCCCCGATGTTCCCGCGCTGCGCGAGAGCACGAACCTCCATCAACGGAAGGACCTCGATGAGCATCAACGACGACGACATCACCACCTCAGGCGGATCTGCAGGCGAAGGACCCGCTGACGGCGGATCCAATCCCGGCGGACACGACGGTGGAGCAGACGGCCCGGCCGGAGCAGGCGAAGGACCCGCTGACGGCGGATCGAATCCTGACGGACACGACGGCGGAGCCGACGGCCCAGCGGGTGGAGAAGGCCCGGCCGACGGCGGATCCAACCCCGGCGGACACGACGGCGGTGCGGACGGTTCCGCTTGATCATCGAGTCGAACGACGAGCGCGGACCGGGCAACCGGTCCGCGCTTCGTCGTCTCACCGGAATCGACGCCGCCACTTTCGCGGAGCGTCACTGGGGCACAGCACCCAAGTTCACCCGATCTGCCGAACTGTCCGGATCGTTCGAGGATCTGATGACGGTCGACGCGGTCGACGAGTTGATCGCCGAGCGCGGCGTACGCACCCCGTTCGTGCGGATGGCCAAGGACGGCCGCCTGCTGGAGAAGAACAAGTTCACCGGGTCCGGAGGGTTCGGTGCCGAGATCACCGACCAGGTCGATTCCGCGGCGGTTCTGTCGGCCTTCGCGGCCGGCAACACTCTGGTGCTGCAGGGCCTGCATCGCCTGTGGCCGCCCTTGATTGCTTTCACCGGCGAGCTCGTTCGCGAGCTCGGCCACCCGGTACAGGTCAATTCCTACGTCACTCCGGCTGCGTCCCAGGGCTTTTCGCCGCATTACGATGTTCACGACGTGTTCGTCGTGCAGATCGCCGGAAGTAAGCGGTGGACGATTCACTCGCCGGTGCATCGCCATCCACTGAACAATCAGCCGTGGTCGGACCGACGAGCAGCAGTGGAACGTCACGCCGACGACTCCCCGGAGTTGGACATCGTGCTCGAGCCCGGTGACGTTCTGTATCTCCCGCGCGGCTGGATCCATTCGGCGCAGGCCCTGGGCGAGACGACGGTGCATCTGACGATAGGCGTCGCGTCGTTCAACGATTACGACATCGCCCATCACACCCTCGGTGCTCTTCAGGACGTCGAGGGACTGCGCGCACCGTTGCCGGCCGGATGGGACCCGACCGACTCCGAGTCCGTTCTCCCCCACGTACGCCGCGTGCTCGGCGACATCCGCCGAGCTCTCGACGAGTTGGATCGCGATCCTGAGGCGCTGCATCGGATCACCGAGCGTGTTGCGAGTCGGTACGACGAGCTGGTTCGACCCGAACCGGTGCGCCCCGTTCGCAGTGTTGCCCAGATGGGCGCGCTGCGGGGTCAGGACTCGATTCGGCTCAGGGCCGGGGTGATCGCGCGAGTGGTGCTAACCCCCGAGTCCGCGGCTGTCGTGCTGCGCGACAAAACCGTGTCGATGCCGCCTCAGTGCGCCGATGCCCTCGAATTGTTGCTCGAAGGAGCGCCGTGCCGGTTGGATTCTCTGCCCGGCCTCGACACCGACGATGCTGTCGTGGTCGGTCGCAGGCTCGTGCGCGAAGGCATCGCAGTCACCGCCATCGAGTGATGATGACCCCGACCATCAGGTGATGGTCACGCCGCCGTCCACTGCGATGGTCTGGCCCGTCACGTATCCCCCTGCGTCGGACGCGAGCCAGACCGCGGTGGCGGCCAATTCTTCGGGGTCACCCTTGCGTCCGAGGATCATTCGGGGAGCCAATGCCTCGAGGTATCCCGGCTGGTAGGAATCGGTCATCTCGCTCTCGAAGAAACCAGGCGCAATAGCGTTGACGCGGATGCCTTTTCGAGCGCCCCACTGTTGCGCGAGGTCACGAGTGAGACCGACGATGGCCGCCTTGCTGGCACTGTAGGCAGCCTGAGGCAGACCGGCGGTGGTGAGCCCCAGAATGCTGGATATGTTCACGATCGAGCTCCCGGGCTGCATCACCCGTCCACACGCCTGAGCGGCCCAGTAGCAGCCGTTCAGGTTGATGTCGATGACAGAGCGGAACTGCTCGGGAGTCTCGCGGGTGGCGGGGTACGCCGTGCCGATGCCGGCGTTGTTGATCAGCACGTCCACCTTGCCGAACTCGGCAACGGCGGCCTCGACCATGGCCGTGCACTGGTCGGGATCGACCACATCGGTTGCCACGCTCAGCGAACGCCCACCGACGCTGTCGATCAGTGCGGCAGTCTGTGCCAACTTGTCGACGCGACGGGCGGCCAGCACCACGTCGGCACCGGCCTCGGCCGCCGCTTTCGCGAAAGACACTCCCAAACCGGACGATGCGCCCGTGACGATGACGACGCGGCCGTCGAGGCGGAATTTGTCCAAGATCGACATGTTCTGAAATCTCCTTGTATCGGGTGTCTCGTGCTCAGAACCAGGCGGGTGACATATCGAGGGTCGTGCGATCGAGAAGCGCCAGCAGATCGAGCTGCGTATCGACCTTCGGTAGCTCGTAGACGAAGAAGTACCGTGCAGCAGAGCGCTTTCCGTCGTAGAAGTCTCCGAATCGGTCTCCCACGGCAAGCAACTGCTCGAGCCACATCCACGCGATGACCGTATGGCCCATTGCCTCGAGGTAGGCCGTGGAATTCGCCAACGCCACGGCGGCGTCACCGGTACCCCAGACTGCGGCGGTGACCTCGACGATCCTCGAGAACCTGTCGTGCAGCTCGGTGCCGTACTGCTCGGCCGCTCCCCCGTGAGTCGACGCTCGCGTCACGGTCTCGGCGATTCGCTCGGCGAGCAGCGCCAACCCGGCACCGTTCTGCATGACGACCTTGCGGCCGAGTAGGTCCAAGCCCTGAATGCCGTGTGTACCTTCGTGAATGGGGTTGAGCCGATTGTCGCGGTAGTGCTGTTCCACGTCGTAGTCGCGGGTGTAGCCGTAACCCCCGTGCACCTGAATGGCAAGACTGTTGGCCTCGAGACACCACTGCGAGGGCCAACTCTTGGCGATCGGTGTCAGTACGTCGAGCAACAGTGTCGATCGAGCTGCGTCGGCGGCGTCCGATGCCGAATCCTGGTGGTCCACCAAACGCGAGCAGTAGAGCCCGAGGGCCAATGCCCCCTCGACATACGACTTCTGCGCCAACAACATTCGGCGCACGTCGGCGTGCTCGATCAATGCGACCGGAGGCGCGGCCGGATCCTTGGCTCCCAGTGGCCGTCCCTGGGTGCGCGTCTTCGCGTACTCGACGGACTTCAGGTAGCCGACGTAGCCGAGTGCGATCGCCAGGAATCCGACGCCGATCCGGGCCTCGTTCATCATGTGGAACATGTACGACAGACCACGGTTCTCCTCCGCGACGAGATAGCCGACTGCCCCGGCTTTCCCACCGGGAGAATGGGTTCCGTCGCCGAACGCGAGCAGGGTGTTGGTGGTACCGCGGTTGCCCATCTTGTGATTGAGCCCGGTCAGCACGATGTCGTTACGTTCGGCGATGCCGCCCTCACCGTTCGGCAGGAACTTGGGAACGATGAACAGCGAGATCCCTTTGACGCCGGGAGGTCCACCCGGCGTCTTCGCCAGAACCAGGTGCACGATGTTCTCGGTCAGTTCGTGATCTCCACCGGAGATCCACATCTTGGTTCCGGTGAGCCGGTAGCTGCCGTCGCCCTGCGGCACAGCCTTCGTGGTGATGTCCGCCAGCGACGACCCGGCCTGCGGTTCGGACAAGCACATGGTGCCGAACCAACGCCCGTCGATCATGGGCCGCACGTAGTCGCGCACCTGCCCCGGAGTGCCGTAGGTGGCGATCAGATTGGCGTTGGCCATCGTCAGGAACGGATACGAGGACGTTCCAGCATTTGCAGCCTGGAAGAACGCCATCGCAGCACGAGAGACGGTGGCGGGCAACTGCATACCGCCGATCGATTCGTCGAACTGCCCGGCGATCAACCCCGCGGCGCGGTACACGTCGAGAGCGGCCTTGACCTCGGGGATCAGCTCCACCGAACCGTCCCTGTTCATGGTGGGCTCGTGTGCATCGGCCTTCTTGTTGTGCGGGGCGAAATGCTTGTGGGCGATGTCTGCGCTCAGGTCCAGTACCGCATCGAACGTTTCGCGCGAGTGTTCCGCAAAACGTGGCCGCTCCGTCAACGCAACCACATCGAGCCATTCGTACAACAGAAAATCCAGGTCGCGGCGTGAGAGAACGTCCGACATTTCGCTGCTCCGATCGAGAGGGGTGACGCGTGAGCCGACGGCGTGAGCTCTACGAGGGAGCGGCAACCGCGTCGCACGTGACGTGCAACTCACCATACAAGTCGAGTTCGGTCGTCCACATCGAGTACCTACGCCGCCCGGATACGCGACGGTTGCCCGGCGTAGCAGTACGCGAGAAAGGTTGAAACACAGACATTTCCGGCCAACTGGACTATGAGCAGCGTCACGATTACCTACTCGGCCACGGGCATATACTTACCTTTGATAACGATATTCGACGTACGAGCACGATGATCCGGCGTCGTCCGGTGCATCGTGGAGGGGAGCGAAGCATGACCCGAACAATTGCCATGAAAAGCACAGGGACCGTCGACACCGAACACGATCGAGACATCCGCCAACGAGACCGTTTCCAGCATCTGCACGACAGCGATCCGGAGTTCCGGGCTGCCGAGCCGGATCGGTCGGTTGCCGACGCGGCTCGTGAACTGGCACCCAACCTCGCTCGCGTGGTTGCCGAGATCATGACCAGGTACGCCGACCGCCCCGCCCTGGGACGCCGCGCGCGCACGATCGAGGACACCGAAGGCAGCACTACCGCTCGCTTGCTCCCCCGATTCGACACGGTGACCTACGGGCAGGCCTGGGCCGACGCGGGAGCCTTGGCGTCCGCCCTCGGGCACGACGACGGCGGCATCGCTGCAGGCGACTTCGTGGCCACGCTCGGTTTCGCCGGCATCGACTACGTGATCACCGAACTGGCCACCATCCGTGTGGGCGCAGTCGCAGTTCCACTTCAAGCCGGAGCCACCGCGGGTCAACTGAGGGCCATCGTCGACGAGGTCGAGCCGGTGGTCCTGGCCTCCGACGTGGACAACCTCGCCGTCGCGATGGAGGTCGCCGGTCACTGCCGGTCGATCCGCACAGTGGTCGTACTCGACTACGACGACCGAATCGATGCCGACACCCGCGCGCTGACGTCCGCACGCGAGGGGGTTCACGGGTCCGGCATTGCTGTTCGACCGCTCACCGAACTGGTGGACGAGGGTTCCCGACTCCCCCAGGTGCCGTTGTTCGACGTCGAGGATCCCGAGCGCCTCGCCGCACTGATCTACACCTCCGGCAGCACCGGTACTCCGAAAGGGGCGATGCATACCGAGCAGATCGTGTCCGGTGCGTGGACCGGAGCCTGGCATCGGACGGGTGCCTCGTCCGAGGGTGTCGACGAGCCGGCTTTTCCCGTCATCACTCTCGACTACCTACCGATGAGCCACCTTGCGGGCCGCGGGCTCGTTTTCTCGACTCTGGCGGCGGGCGGCACGGTTCATTTCGCCGGCTCCAGCGACCTGTCCACGTTGTTCGAGGACTTCGCTCTGGCGCGCCCTACGCTGGCGTTGTTGATTCCGCGGGTGTGCGAGATGATCCGCCACACCGTGCTCGCCGAAATCGATCGTGCGGTCGACGGTACCGATGCGGGCGAACACGAGCAGATTTCGCGAGGCGTGCTCGAGCGCGTGCGGTCCGAGCAGTTCGGTGGACGAATCCTGGCTGCAATGGTGGGCACCGCACCCATCGCCGCCGAGGTCAAGGATTTCGTGACCGACTTGCTCGACGTTCGGGTGCGCGACAATTACGGTTCGACCGAAGCCGGCATGGTACTTCTCGACGGGATCGTCGCGCGGCCACCGGTTCTCGAATACAAATTGGACGACGTGCCCGAACTCGGCTATTTCTCCACCGACACTCCCCATCCACGTGGTGAGCTCCTGCTCAAGACGACGTCGATCATCCCCGGTTACTACAAGCGGCCCGATGTGACCGCAGACGTCTTCGATTCGGACGGGTTCTACCGCACCGGCGATGTCGTGGCCGAGTTGGAACCGGACCGGCTCGCATACGTGGATCGTCGCAAGAACGTACTGAAGTTGGCCCAGGGCGAATTCGTCGCGTTGGCGCGCCTCGAAGCGGTGTTCGGTACGAGCGAGCTGGTGGATCAGATCTTCCTGTACGGCAACAGCCAGCGGTCGTATCTGTTGGCGATCGTCGTTCCTGCCCACGCGAACTCGACTGCGGGCGCGATCATGGAGTCGTTACAGCGGATCGCTCGCACGGAGTCGCTGAATTCGTACGAGATACCTCGCGAGGTCGTGCTCGAACGCGAGCCCTTCACTCAGGACAACGGTTTGCTGTCGGGTGCCGGAAAGCAATTGCGTCCCAAACTCGTCGAGCGGTACGGCGACGAACTCGAACGTCGCTACGCAGAACTCGAATCGGGGCAGACCGATCGACTGCGTGAGCTCCGGCGTTCCGGTGCCCAGGCACCCGTGCTCGTCACGGTCGGGGACGCCGCCCAGGCTCTGCTCGGCTGTTCGGGCGCAGACATCCGGCCCGATGCCCACTTCACCGATCTCGGTGGTGACTCGTTGTCGGCGTTGACGTTTTCCACAGTGCTGCGCGACATCTACGACGTCGACGTCCCGGTCGGGGTGATCACCGGACCCGCCATGGACTTGGCGGCTCTTGCCGACTACATCACGTCCGCGATCGACAACGATTCCGACACAGCGACATTCGCGTCGGTTCACGGACGCGACGCTTCCGTCGCGCACGCATCGGATCTGACCCTGTCGGCATTTCTGGACGCCTCCCTGCTCGATGCCGCTCACCGAATTCCAGGCCCTCGGCCGGTAACGAACACCGTGCTGCTGACGGGAGCGAACGGCTACCTGGGCAGGTTTCTGTGCCTCGAATGGCTCGAGAAGATGGCAGCCGCCGGCGGAAGAGTCATCTGCCTGGTGCGCGGACGCTCCGATTCCGATGCCCGCGCTCGGCTCGACGCCGCCTTCGACAGCGGGGACGCGACGTTGTCCGATCGATACCGCGCCTTGGCCGACGCCGCACTCGACGTGATTGCAGGCGATCTGGGCACTCCCCGGTTCGGGTTGACCGACGATGTCTGGGAAGAACTTTCCCGCCGCGTGGACCGCGTCGTGCACCCGGCAGCACTGGTCAATCACGCGCTGCCGTACGAGCACCTCTTCGGACCGAACGTCGTCGGAACGGCCGAGGTGATCCGGTTGGCCTTGACCGACCACATCAAGCCGGTGACCTACCTGTCGACGGTCGCGGTTGCCGTCGGTGTCGACGACTTCCACGAGAACGGTGACATTCGGGTGGACAGTCCGCAACGAGCAGTCGACGAGTCGTACGCCAACGGTTACGGAAACTCCAAGTGGGCGGGCGAAGTGTTGTTGCGCAACGCTTTCGACGAGTACTCGCTGCCCGTCTCGGTCTTCCGGTCCGACATGATCCTCGCCCACAGCAGATGGTCCGGTCAGCTGAACGTGCCCGACGTATTCACGCGGCTGATCCTGTCGGTGGTCACAACCGGGCTGGCACCGAGAAGCTTCTATGCCACCGACACCGGAGCGCCCACCGACGAGCAGGGCAGGCCACTGGCTCACTACGACGGATTGCCTGCGGACTTCAGTGCAGCGGCCATCACCTCGATCGCGGGCGACGACGTGGCAGGCTACCGAACCTTCGACATCTTGAACCCTCACGACGACGACATATCGCTGGATACGTTCGTCGATTGGCTATGTGACGCGGGCTGCACCATCGAGATCGTCGACGACTACGACGAATGGTTCGAAAGGTTCAGCGCGGCAGTTCAGGAACTACCGGAGAAACAACGGTCACACTCGTTGTTGCCGCTGATCCACTCCTACGCGCATCCCCAGCACCCGTCGTCGGGAGCAATCCTGCCGGCAGACGAATTCGCGTCGGCTGTCGGCGATATCCCACACCTCGGGCGAGAACTGATCGAGAAGTATCTGGCCGATCTGGTAGCACTCGGCCTGGTGAGCAAGCGGTAAACGATCTCCCGATGCGGGCGCTACGGCCCGCATCGGGAGCGCTACTCCCCCGACTCGCCGACCGGTTGCGGCTCACCCGTCGTCTTCGGAGTGGGTGACAGCCGGGAGTACATCAGACAGACGAGACCGAAGAAGAAGTAGCCCAGTGCCACTTGCGGATTGGCGGCCCACGCCACCTCGTGTGAATGGATCAAGCCGACCCAGGACAGCGCCGCTGCCACCCCACTCGCGGCGGCAGCGGCGAGAAAACGTTTGTCGAGAACGAATGTGACGATGGTGCCCAGCATCAGCCCGGCCAGAACCGCGCCGGATCCGAACGTCTTCAGACCGTCGTACACGACGCCCGCCTGCCCCAGTGCCTCGCTCCCGACTTGCGTGGCCGACGTGCCTGCAGCACTGAGCGCATTGTCGATCAGGCCCACCGCCCATTCCGCGAGGTTGGGTAGCAGCGCCACGACCACCGCGATGGCATGGAGCTTCGGAACGGATTGAAATGCCTGCGCACCGATCAGCAGGCCGATGTACAGCAGAATCGGGACGATCGCGGGTATCGGCAACAGGGTTGCCAGTAGTCCGAAGAGCCCGAGAAAGCACATGAGGCCGACTGCGACGCCCGACGCGAGCGAGTACCCGGTTCGTCCGCCCGCGTCCTTCCAGCCCGGATGGCCGATGTAGACCGCAGGCGGGAACGGCGATCCGAAGGCGGAGCCGACGATCGCCCCGAATCCGTCGGCGAGCAGCACACTGCGGAGGTTGTAGTTGTCGCCCGCGGCGGATGCGCTTTCGACGTTGCTCATCGCCTCGGTGAAGTTGTACACCCCCAATGGAATTGCGGTAGCAAGCAGCGGGGCCAGATTGCCGAGACCGTCGAGAAGCAGATCGAGGCGCAGATCGGGTAGACCGAGTGCAATGTTGCTCGCCGCCTCGGTCACGTCCGGCACGGACATGTACCCACCGATCCAGCCGATCGCCGTCCCCACCAACAGCGCGGCGAGACCGACCGGGATGTTGCCGGGCAGCTTCACGTCCGTGAAGAAGCCGATCAGAATGATGGCGAGAACGGGCAACCCGATCCAGGCCGCCTCCCACATCTGAGCGGCCGGACGCATCGCGATGAACGTGATGGAAATTCCGGCGAGAGTGCCGAGCATCGCGGCGCGCGGGGTGATCCTGCGGATGTACGGCCCGACGAACGCGCCGATCATGACGATGATGCCGATCATGAACGCCCACGCCAACCCCGCCGCCCACGCCTGCACCGCGTCGCCTGTTGTGAGATAGACCGGCAGCATGACCACGAACACCACGATGAACATGTGTGGAACGCTCGGACCGTAGGGCAGCGCTGTGACATCGGTTCTGTTCTCGCGCTTGGCCAATCGGCGAGCGAGCACCATGTAGTACAGGTTTCCGAGGATCAGAGCGATCCCGAGCGCAGGGAGCAGAGTCCCGAGGACGTCGTCTCCGGGAATGCCGACCACTGCGATGCTGAGCGTGGTCAGCGTGAGCACGTTGACGAGAATGTTGAAGCCGAGTCCGAAGAACGCGTTGGTGTCGCCCTTCGTCCACCACGAGAGACCGAAGGAAGACGACGGGTCGGCAGCGGGTGAGTCTTTCACGTCCATGGTCATGTTCGGTCCTATCGAGTCGCCGAGGTGGAAACGAATGCGCCGAGCGCAGAAGCGACGTCCTGCGACGACGCGGTCCAACCGAAGATCCCGCCCTGAGCCGAGATCATGTCGAGGCCCACACGGTGGAACTCGGGGAAATACGAACCGACACAATCGGTCACCACGAGGCACTCGTACCCGCGATCGTTGGCTTCCCGAACGGTGGTGTGCACGCAGACCTCGGTCGTCACCCCGGCGACGAGCAACGTGGTGATTCCGGCGGCCACCAGGACCTCGGAGAGTTCGGTGGCGTAGAAAGCGCCTTTGCCCGGCTTGTCGATGACGGTCTCACCGACGATCGGAGTCAATTCGTCGATGATGTCGTGACCGTACTCACCTCGAATCAGTATGCGGCCGAACGCTCCTGGATCGCCGATGCGCTGTGCGGGGCTTCCGCGACGCAGCTTGGCCGGTGGACAGTCGGATAGGTCCGGCAGATGGCCCTCCCTTGTGTGGATCACCGGTATGCCCGCCTCTCGGGCTGCTGCGACGAGGCCGACGAGTGGTTCGACCACGCGTCGCAAGAGGCCGACGTCGTTGCCGAGGCTCTCTCCGAACCCTCCGGGCAGCAGAAAGTCCCGTTGCATGTCGATGACCAGCAGTGTCGTCGTCGCGGCGTCGATGGTGAACTCCGATGGCGAGGCGGATGGAACGGTGGATCGGTTTCTGTACGACTGGGTCATGAAGTCTCCTGTGCTGCAATCGGACTGTGGTGCGTCGAAGCAATCGCCCGGGAATACGCGCGCCAGCCACCGAACTCGCTGATGTCGTCGACGGTGTGACGCTCAGCACCGGCCTGCACAGTCGCGTCGCAGACATAGCCGAGAACGTCGGAACCGTCGGCCAGTTGCACTCGTCCCAGAGCGAGCACAGCCGGCAGTCTGCCCGCGAGTACAGCCAGAGAGGCGACGGGCAGACGCCACCTCTCCACGTCTATTGCACTGCCGTCGAACGGAACTCGCAGCAGGCCGGGGGTCGGATCGGCGGTCCCGATCCGAAGTAGTGTGTAGGTCGGTGCCGTGGTGGTCGCTTCCACCAGAGATCCGCCCAATTCGAGCAACTGATAATTGGCCCGCTCCCCCGACAGATGGTGCCCGGCAACAGCGATGTCGATCGTGTCGTCGACAGATCGGTCGGGTATGCGTGCGGGCCCGGCGCTGCGTCCCTCGCCGAGCAACCTGGCCGCAACCGCGAGAACGGTGTCGTCAGACAATGCCGGGCCGATCACCATGAGGCTGACCGGTCGGCCGTCTTCGGTGAGCCCGGAGGGAACGGCCACGGCCGTCAGGTCGAGAAGGTTCCCGAAGTGGGTGTAATGGCCGAGCACGGTATTGCAGCGGATGGGATCGGCCAGCACTTCCGGGACGGTGAAGGTGGTGCCGATGGTCGGCACGATCATCACGTCCATCGACGTCCACAGTGTCGCTACTCGGGCCCGGAGTCGCTGCAGGGTCGCCAGCGCGCGAAATGCATCGACCGCACTGTACTGTCGCCCTCCCTGCAAGATCTCGCGAACCACGGGCACGATCGAATTCGGCTTCTCGGTGAGGAACTCGTCGAATTCCACGAGTCGCTCGGCGACCCATGGACCTTGGTACAGCAACGAACCGGCATCGAGAAACGGTGTCAGATCGACTGTCGTGGTGCGTAATTCGAACTCGGTCAACGATTGTCGTGCGGCCGCATGCGCATCGGCCATTGCCCCGTCACCGAAGAAATCCAGCTGCTCGAGGTTCGGTAGTCCGACCGTGATCTCGTGGCCGTCGTATCGGTGCCCTCGCGGACGTGACCAGCCGTCGTCCGGGTCCTCACGACACATCACGTCGAAGACCAGATCGAGGTCCTCGACGGACAAGGCCATCAACGTGATGCAATCCAGCGATTTGCACGCGGGCACGAGCCCGACGGTGCTGATCAGCCCACGCGAGGGTTTCCATCCGACAATTCCGTTGAGCGCGGCCGGTACTCGACCGGATCCGGCGGTGTCGGTGGCCACGCAGAACGGCACCTGTCCCAGAGCGACCGCCACTGCAGATCCAGAACTCGAACCGCCCGAGATCATGTCGTTTCCGTATACGCTGCGCGGAATCGTGTGCGGTGTCCGAGTGCCGTTCAGGCCCGTCGCGAACTGATCGAGGCTGGTCTTGCCGACGAAAATTGCGCCGGCGTCGAGCAACGCCTGAATTGCGGGTGCCGTCGTATCCGGCGTGTAGGCGTAGTCGGGACAGGCCAGGGTGGTCGGATACCCCGATACATCGATGCTGTCCTTGACTCCGAAAGGAATGCCGTACAGCGGAAGCGACCATGCGTCGGGCGACGCTTCGAGGACTTCGGCCACCGCTCGCAGTTCGTCACGGTCGACAACGGTGATCCACGTCCCGTCGTCGCCGCGCGACGCCACGGCGTCCGAGAAGTCTTCGACGACGTTCGTGGGAGTCGCTGCGCCGGTCCGGTACGCCTCCAACATCCGAGCGACGGACGGACCGAGGGCCGGGACGAGGTCTGAAGTCATACCGTCGATTGTCGACAGTTTCGTGTTTCTGCAGGTTGTCGACGTGTTTCGAGTCTGTTAGGAAATGCTCTCGAGATGCAGGTAGGTCAATTCGCCGTGTTGCTTCAGCGCAGCGAGCGCCACCCCTACGTCGTTGGATTCGATTGCTTCGAGCAACCATTCGTGACGCCGGATCCCATCCACCGGATTGGCGACTCGAGCTTCTTCCCTCAGATTACGAGCCATGGGCAGCTGCAGCTTCAGCAGGATCGGCGCGTATGCCAGATCCAGTTGACGGCTGCCGGCGAGCGCCACGATGGCCTCGTGGAAGCGACGATGGGCGTCGTCCTTTCCCAGCGTGTCCCCTCGGACATCGGCCTCGCGCATCTCGTCGAGAGCCGCGCGTACCGGAGCGAACACCTCGAGGGACGGCGAAGTACAGGGCAGAGCGCGTCCGATCGCGTGACGCTCGAGGACTTGACGCAACTCGAACAGCTCGAGTATGTCTTCCGCCGACCACACGGTCACCCGAAACCCGCGGCGCGGAAGGTGTTCGACGAGACCTTGCTGAGCCAACAGCCGTAGCGCTTCTCGCACCGGTGCCCGGCTGATGCCGAGGCGCGCGCACAGGGTTTCTTCGACCACCCGCGAGCCAGGTTCCAGAGCGCCGCTGAGTACCTCGGATCGCACCTGACGGGTCGCCATTTCGACAAGGCTGGGCGGTAGGGGTCCCGGTCCCGTCGGTGCGGCCATGACGTCAGTCTACGAACACGACCGCCGAACAGCGCGCTACCGCTCCGCTGCAGAATAAATTCAGCGCGCTTGGGGCCGCGACGGCAGTACAGTCGTAACCCTATGTGGATCGGATGGATAGAACTGGATTTCTTGTTGGGCGACGTGCACTCTCTGAAGGAGAAGCGCTCGGTGATTCGGCCCGTGATCTCGGAGCTGCATCGAAAATTCGCGGTGTCGGTCGCCGAAACCGACCATCGCGACCTGCACAGACGGGCCGAAATCGGAGCGTCGGTGGTAGCCGGCGACCTCGACCACGTGACCGACATCCTGGACCGGGTCGAGCGGATGGCGGCGTCCCGACCGGAGCTTCACCTCGTAGCCGTTCGGCGGCGCACCCTGAAGAGCGACGACATCTGAATCGCGCACTGTCGACGAATCCGCGTCATCGACGGTTACGGTCATCGACGGACGTCGAACACCTGCTTCTGGATGCCGTTCCCGTACACCTCATGCTCCACCAGATCCAGGTGAGTCGTGGCCTTGTCGCTGGAGCTGAACAGCCGCTTGCCCGCGCCGAGCAGCATCGGGAAGACCAACAGGTGGTAGCGGTCGACGAGACCGGCATCGGCGAGGCTGCGACCCAGCGTCGCGCTACCGTGCACCGAGATCGGCCCACCTTCGGTCTTCCTGAGTTCGGCGACGTCGTCGATGCTGCGCAGAATGGTTGCCGGCCAACGGTCGTCGCTGCGCTCCAATGTCGTCGACACCACGTATCTGGGCATCGAGTTGTATCCGGCGAAATCGTCCATCGTGGGCCACACGGGAGCGAACGCCTCGTAGGAGGTACGCCCCAGCAGCATGGCCGTGGCCTCGTCCTGCTCGCGGCCCTTGATCTCGTACGCCGCTGGATCGAACTCGATGTCCTTGAACGTCCACCCCGCGTTGCGGTAGCCGACTTCCCCACCCGGCCCCTCCATGACGCCGTCGAGCGAAACGAACGCGGTCACGATCACGGTGCGCATGGCAATCCTCGGTTCGGTGTGAGGCAGAAGCGGAACAGGTGCCGGAATCGTAAACCACGCGTCGAACCGACGACAGGCAGTGTCGGGTGGCAAGGTGGTCTCATGGCCGAGCACGTGGAACGCACCGAAGACGGTCACTATGTCGTCATCAAGGGTCGACGGTGGCGCGCGACCGATCCCGACATTCCCGAGGATCGCAACGCCGAATTGCGCTCGATCCTCATGGCGTGGCGCAGAGACGTCAAACGCACCTCCGGTGCCACAGAGTCTCGCGCGGGCGTTCAGGCCGCCAAAGTCGCCCTGGGAGAACGAGGTACGCCGTGGTGGGAACAATCCCCGGACGAGCGACGGGCCCGCTGGGAGGCCGAGGTGCCGCGGCCGACCGATACCGATCTCGAGAACTGATCACACAATTCGTTGCCATATCGGAAACTATCCAATACGGTTTCCGATATGGAAAGCATCGATAAGCCCACCTCGTCCGAAGCTCGAACGACTCTCGACGACATCGACCGCGTGCAACGCGCCGTGCGCGACACTCCGTGGCCGGTCTGGTTGTACGCCGTCAACGCAGTGCTCATCGGTGCGTTGGCACTCACGCCACTGCTCACCGACTCCCACCGCACTGTCGCCCTGCTGATTCTGGCCGCGGCCATTGTGGCAACGAACGTGATCACCGGGTACCGAATGGGCACACCGTGGGCGCTGCCTACCAGCCGTGGATTTCTGGCGTCGGTCGCACTGTCCGTTGCTTTCGTGGTGGTGGCACTGGCATTCGCGCAGCCATCCCTGCCGAGCTGGACGCTGGTGCTCCTCGCTACAGCAGCGACGGCGACCTACTCGTTCGGTTCGATCGCTCACTACCGGAGCACACACCGATGACGGACGATCTGGATCCGATCATTCATCCGGCAAACCGGCTGCGGATCTGCGCGCTGCTGGCGGCAGGTACGACGCTCGAGCTCGCCGTCGTGAAGGAACACAGTGGATTGAGCGCATCGGCGCTGAGCAAGCAGGTGGCGGCCCTGGTCGACGCCGGCTACGTGGATCAGCAGAGATCACGCACCGACTCGCGGCGGATGTGGCTGTCGCTGACGAGGGAGGGTAGAACCGCCTACCGCCGCCATGTGGCTGCCCTCCGCGCCATTCTCGCCGAGGCCGAGGCGAGCCCATCCGAGCCTGGGCGGTGAGTTCTCCCCCAGCTTCGTGTCTACTTTTTCGACGGATGAAGCCGATGCAGCCCGCACCGGTCGTTCGATTCGAGAAGGAGTCCCGCCATGCCCACACTCAGTCCGTACCTGTCGTTCCGTGACAATGCGCGCACCGCTATGGAGTTCTACCGCACGGTCTTCGGTGGAGAGCTCACGCTGACCACGTTCGGCGAGGGCATGGCCACCGACGATTCATCCGAGAAGAACCTGATCATGCACGGCCAGTTGACAACTCCCAGCGGATTCACACTGATGGGGGCCGACACCCCGTCGTCGATGGAACACATACCCGGAAACACGATGAGCGTCTCGCTCTTCGGTACCGAGCACGAGGAATTGACGGGCTATTGGAACGCGCTGGCCGTCGACGCACAATTCACGATGGGTCTCGACGCAGCACCGTGGGGTGACACATTCGGCATGCTCACCGACAAGTTCGGTGTGCAGTGGATGGTGAACATCTCCGGCTCGGTCGCCGAAAGCTGAGCGACCGAGGAGCAGTGGGTGCCTTCAGTGGGTGCGCGATTCGACTGAGATGACCTCGTGCAGCCCGACGGGCCCCCAGCCCCTGTCGAGCGCCACGATCAGTACCGCGCAACCGACCGCGGACAGCACCAGTGCGGAACCGAACAACGCGGTGTAACCGAACACGTCGCCGATCACGCCCGCCGTAAGTCCGGACGCACCCTGCGCAAAGACGATTGCGCAGGCCATCAGTGTGTAATCGCTTCCTGCATAACGTTTTTCCGATGCGTCCATCATCAGCGCGAAAACGGCAACGGTTGCCGCGCCGCCCAGCACGTGTTCGGTGACGTTGGCCGCGACCAGGAGCGGAAACCCGCCGATGCCGAACGATGCCACTACATACAACGCAAGACTGAGGGTTTGGGCGATTCCGCCGACCAGCAGAGCCTGACGACGTCCGAAGCGAAAGGACAACCACGCGCCGAGCGCAGCACCTCCAAGTGCTGCCACCGACGACAGGCCGCCCTCGACCAGGGCGATCTGAGTCAAGGTCAGTCCGTTGTCCGAAAGGAACGGGCCGACCAGCGCCGAGCCCATCGAGTTTCCGAATTTGAAGCCGACGATGAGAAAAATGAACGCGACCATGCCAGGCCTGCGCAATCGGGACCACCAGGCCACAGCAAGTCGCGCCGGACCCTCGGACTCGGGCTGCCGGTCGGTGTCCACGTCTGCCGCGGCCAGTTGCTTGTTCATGAACCAGACCGGGGCCGTCGCCAACAGGATAAGCAATGCCATTGCAACGAAGAGCACCTGCCATCCGGCAAAGCTGAACAGCCACAACAGCACTCCCCCGCCGCACACCATACCTACCCGGTACGCGCCCACTTGCAGACCGTTACCCAGGCCGCGTTGCGACACCGTCAACGTGCGAACCGCTATCCCATCCGTTGCGATATCCTGGGTGGCCGACAGCGCGTTGATGACAAAGATTCCGACGAACAGCCAGCGCAACGTCGACGACAGATCGAGAAAAGACAGTGCGAGCGCCACCAGCGCGGCGGACACCTGCAGGGACAGAAGCCACCGCCGCCTCGACCCGTAACGATCGACGTACGGTGCCCACAGAAATTTCAGCGCCCACGGCAGAAACAACACCCCGGTTGCACTGATTTTCACCAACGAGAAACCCGACTCTCGAAGCACGACGGGCAGGGCCTGCGTGAAGAAGCCGAACGGCAGCCCCTGAGCGAAGTACAGGGCCCCGAGCAAAGTGAGGGTGCCGACGGTGAACGACGCCGGACGCACCGCATTGGTCATGCCGGTCATCGTGTCAGAGCGAGGCCTCGTCCGCCGAGTACCGCACCGGTTGCCGAAGAATGGTGCGCAGCTTCGCCGGTTCGACCCGTCGTGGGTCACTGAGATAGATCTCGTGATGCCGGCCGGTCATCGTCAGCCCGGCCTGCGGGATGTAGTGGTGGTGCATCTCGTCGAGCACGGCGGCCTCGTCGTCGTAGGAACCGATGTGCAGAGTTTGCACGCACAGGCCCTCGTCGAGGGTGTCGAAGCGCATTCCGGCACGTTGGTCCGAACGGTTCTCGGATGCGTCGACCCCTACGGCGTGCTCGAACATCGTGTGGTCGATCCAGTCGGGCACCATGATCATCACAGTCCAGAGCCAGTTCGACTTGTCCCGGCGCGTGGTGAAGGCCGCCATGTTGGGCGCCCACCACAAGGCTTCGAGCGGTGGGACGACGTAGTCACGCTCCAGGTCGTTCTTACTGATGAATTTCAGCCGATACGCAACGGGGAACAGCGTGGATACAGCATCGGCATATTCCGGCGCGGTGTTCGGATCCCCGTGGCCGTCGATCATCAAGTATTTCGTCGGTGGCACGGTCAGAATTCGAAACACGTTGCGCCGTGCCGAATACGAGTCGAGGGTCTTCTTGAAATCCGTCTTCATGCCCTCATCTCCTGCCGACTGCGGGTCAGTGTACCGACCACTCCGGGCTGGGGTGCCGTGGTGAACGCTGCCCTGTTCGGAAGCAGTTGGTCGGTCGACCGACACTGTCACAGCTCGGCGTCGACTGCCTTCGATTCGCCCCGACGCACTGCCATGTAGTCGGACAGTTCCCGTTTGACGACCGGCAGCAGCAAGTAGAGGCCCGAGATGTTGACCAACGCCAGGAGGAACAGCGTGGCGTCGGCGAAGTCGAGCACCGAGCCGAGCGACAGTACGGTGCCGATGACGGTGAAGGTGCAGAACATGAGGTTGAAGAAATTACGCGACAACCGGCTGCGACCGAACAACGATGTCCAGGCCTGTAGTCCGTAGTACGCCCAGGTGATCGCCGTGGACAACGCGAACAGTGCCACAGCGAGAGTGAGTACGTACGGGAACCACGGCAGGACGGTCTCGAAGGCGTCGGAGGTGAGCGTGACGCCGCCCGCCGGCAACTCACCGGTTTCGGCAACTATGGCGCGCTGGTCCTGCCAGGACACAGTATTGGCGATCACGATGGTCAGGGCCGTCGCCGTGCAGATGACCACAGTGTCGATGAAGGGCTCGAGCATTGCCACGAATCCTTCGGTGACCGGATGTCTGGTCTTGACGGCCGAGTGAGCAATGGAAGCCGATCCCAACCCGGCCTCGTTGGAGAAGGCCGCGCGCTGGAATCCGATGATCATCACTCCGAGTACTCCGCCTGCCACGCCCTCGGGTGAGAACGCGCCGTCGAAGATGGCACCGAACGCCGTCGGAACGGACCGGAAGTTCACGGCGATGACGACGCCGCACGCGACGACATAGACCAACGCCATGGAAGGAACGAGTTTTGCGGTGACGGCCGAAATGGACTTCATGCCGCCGATGATGACCAGGCCGATGATGAGTGCGATCACGAGTCCGAACACTGCCTTCGCACCGTCCGAGCCGAGGAAGCCTTCGTCGCCACCGGTGACCGAGCGGACCTGCGCGTACGTCTGATTGGCCTGAAACATGTTGCCGCCACTGATGGCGAAGAACGTGATGATGACGGCGTAGAAGACAGCCATCACCTTCCCGACCTTCGCAAGACCTCGCTCGGCGAGTCCCTTGGTGAGGTACTTCATCGGCCCGCCCGAGACGGTGCCGTCCTCGTTGATATCCCGATATTTCACGCCGAGGGTGCACTCGACGAACTTCGAGGCCATTCCCAGCAGTCCAGCGAGGATCATCCACAAGGTCGCCCCCGGTCCACCCAGCGTGACTGCCACCGCCACACCTGCAATGTTCCCCAGTCCCACGGTTCCGGACACTGCGGCCGTGAGAGCCCGGAAGTGGCTGACTTCTCCTGGTGCATCGGCTTCGTCTTCTTTGCCGCTCACCAGGATCAGAGATCGCTTGATACCGCGGAACTGAATGAACTTGAACGTGACGGTGAAGACGACGGCACCCAGAATCAGCCACAGAACGATCAGTGGAACTGCGGCACCACCGATGTTCACGGTGAAGAACACGAAGCTGGAGACGGCGGCGGAGATCGGATCGAAAGCATTGTTGATCGCTGTCTCGATGGAACTGATCGTGCCTCCGTCCGCGGCCGAATAGTCGATGGCGAGACGGTGAAAACTCATGACGTCGAGTCAACATCATCCCGGGCACACGTCACGGTCTTTATCGAAAAACGGGCAAATAATTACATATTCTTGACTTGTAGTAGCTCATACACGGGTCCGAGCGGGCAATCGGCGGAGCAGAAGCGTCGCCGCATCGAGGACCATGTGTCGGTCGTAGGTCAGGCAGTAGTCGTACAACACGCTTCCGTCGTGGGCAGTTCCGCTCTCCACCGCGATGAGAGCAACGCTGGACATCGGTGCCACGATGACAATCGAGCGCTCCGACGCCAGTGGTTCGTCCTCGCCGACCGCAACGGTCCGAAACCGATGTTCACCCGGCATCGGCCGCGAGTCGAAGACGGCCACGAGAGACGTGCGCGCAGCGAGGTCGTCGAACAACGCGACACGCTCGGCGGTCGTCCCGGCCGACGCGTTCGTCGTCGCCAATACGACGGTCGACGCACCGGTGCCGTAGACACTGCGAAGCAGACCGTTCTCGATGTCGTCGAGAAGCCGTGCGTCAGCGCGCCGACGGGTTCCGAATCGATGGACCAGACCGTACGGCGTCACGGCAACAGGGGCCCGGACGGTTACGGCCGGCTCCAACTCGAGTGTGTTGGCCGTCCCGCCGGTGGCTCCGAAGGTGGGTAGACGAGTCGGAGCGCCGTACAAGTAGCCCTGGCCGAGAACCGCACCCATGTCGTGCGCAGTCGCTTCGTGCTGCTCCGTTTCGATTCCCTCGGCGAGCACCAGCGCACCGCTGCGTTCGGCCTCTGCGGCGACCGCGGACACCACGGACGCCGTGGCATAGCTCGAACGGCCCTGCACGAGAGACATATCCAGCTTGATCACGTCGGGCCGGAGCAGCGGAATCAGTGCCAGACTCGACGAGTCTGCACCCACATCGTCGAGCGCGACCCGCCATCCCAGGTCGCGGGCATGCTCTACCGCACGCAGCAGCCCGGAGGGGTCACCCATCAGATCTCGCTCGGTGATCTCGACGATGATCGACAACCGAGATGCCTCGGCCATCAATGGCAGGCACTCTCTCGGAGGTGGCGCGTCCAGGGCTGTGGGTTCCGCGTTGACGAACAACGCGAGTCCTTCGGGGAAACCGGCCTCGACAGCCCCGCTCAGGGCGCTGAGTCTGCACCGCCAGTCGAACTCGGCCGACTCGCCTCGATCGGCCGCCTCGCGCAGCAGCTGCGGCGGCGAGATCGTTTGCGCGTCGCCGCAGGTCCGCACCAGGGCTTCGTAACCCACGACAGCTCGGCCGTCCAATGCGACGATCGGCTGATAGGTCGACGTGATATCGATCGTCATCGGCGAAAATTGCGCGTGCGAGGCGTCACGATGCACAGGCGGACCTCCCTCGGTACCCCTCGACGGTCCCCACCCGGGGAACCATCATGCACGATGGTCGCCGGCCGCGCCTTCTTCCCTCGCCGACGGGCTATAGGGTTCTCGGAAGACTTCGAATCGGCGGTGAACAATGGTGGGTGCGAACTCCGACGATCACCTGTTCGCGGGCAGATATCGTCTGGGCAACGTCGTGGGGCGCGGCGGAATGGCAGATGTCGTTCGAGCCGACGACGACGTCCTCGGTAGGCCCGTTGCCGTGAAGATATTCCGTCAGGGTGAACCCACACATACCGATGCACGGATCGATGCCGAGATCAGGACGCTCGCGTCGCTGTCGCATCCTGGCCTGGTGACGTTGTACGACGCGGGTACCGCCCCCGACACCGGCGGCATCCGAGTGCCTTTTCTCGTGATGGAGTTCGTCGACGGCCCCACTCTGAACGGCTACCGCGCAGGCCGCGCACTACCGGGCGATGTCGTCGCCCGGATGGGACACGAGATTGCTCGAGCCCTTGCCTACATCCACCACCGCGGCGTCATCCACCGCGACATCAAACCGGCCAACATCCTGGTCGCCCGAGAGCCGGCGTCGGGCACGGGACACTGCGTCAAGCTCACCGATTTCGGTATCGCTCGCATCGTCGACGCCGACCGCCTCACCGAGCACGGCACCACCGTCGGCACCGCTCACTATCTCAGCCCGGAACAGGCGACGGGCACTTCTGCGGGGCCTGCAACCGATATCTACAGCCTCGGATTGGTTCTCATCGAATGTCTTACCGGCGCAATGGTGTTCGACGGCAGCGCGGTAGCCGCAGCCGTGGCGCGCTTGCACCGCGACCCCGAGGTACCCGAGCAACTCGGGCCCCAGTGGCATTCGCTGCTGACGACGATGACGGCCAGACATCCCGAACACAGGCCGACGGCGGACACCGTGGCCGACGCCTTACACAGTCTCTCCAGCGAACCGCCACCACCGCCGGCCACTGCGGTCCTGCCCGTCGCGAATTCGACAGCGGTTGTCGCCGAGCAGGATTCGGCCCCTCGACCAACGGAGGGTTCACGGCGTCGCGGTCTTGTCCCTGTGGCTGCGGCCGCACTGTTCGTCGCCGTCGCGTCGGCAATTGCCTGGATGGCAACCGGAACAGGCGACGCGCCGATCGAGACATCGCCGTCCACATCGGTCACCGCTCCGACCAGTCCGGCACCCGTGACGACGGCATCCGAGTCCTCGATGCCGGTTGTCTCGAACCTCCCCCAGGACGTGCCCGCCCCCGCCGTCGAACAGGTGCCCGCCGAGCCGCCACAACCTGCGGCTCCACCGCGAAACGGGAACAACGGCAACGGTAATGCGGGCAATGGCAACTCCGGCAACGGGAGTCCAGGCAACGGCAACGGCAACGGCAATTCAGGCAACGGGAACTCCGGCAACGGCAACCCCGGCAACGGCAACCCCGGCCGTGGGAACTGAGCATGTCGGCAACCAATGGAACGGACAGAGCATGACGCACGTCGACACCGTGGTGGTGGGAGCCGGCATTTCCGGTCTCACCGCAGCACGCATTCTGCACCGTGCGGGTCACCGTGTGGTCGTCCTCGAAGCCCGCGACCGCATCGGCGGACGAGTGCACACCCTGCGGACGGACGGACAGATTCTCGATGTCGGTGCGTCCTGGGTTCATGGAATCGACAACAATCCGCTGGCCGACGCGGTACAGGCTTTCGGCATTCCGACCAGCGAGTTCACGGTGGGGAGTTTTCAGCCGGACGGACGACCCATCGCGTACTACTCACCGAACGGACGGCGTCTGAGCGAGGACGAGGTTGCGAGCTTCGCGTCGGACGTACACGTCGTCGACGAGCTGCTGGCGGCGACCATAGCGACATCGACCCTGGGCACGTCGTACGGGGATGCCGTGAACAGCACCGTGAAACGGCTCGCATGGGATCCTGATCGAATCGAACGGGTCCGGGAGTTCCTGGGTCACCGGGCCGAGGAACAGCTGGGTGTCGACCAGGGGATGCTCGATGCGCACGGGTTGGACGACGACGCGATCGAGGGTGACGAGGTCGTGTTCCCCGAGGGGTACGACCGGCTCGCGGTCTGTCTGGCCGACGGGCTGGATGTACGACTCGGCCATGAAGTGACACGCATCGCGTGGGGATCGAACAGCTCCTCCGTCGAGACTCTCACCGAGACGTTCTCGGCCGACCACATCGTGGTGACGGTTCCGATCGGCGTCCTGAAGTCACCGACCTTGCTTATCGAACCGTCTCTTCCCCATCCGGTGTCGACTGCGCTGGACGGACTCGAGATGAACGCGTTCGAGAAGGTGTTCCTACAGTTCCCGCATGCATTCTGGGACGAGGACGTCTACGCGATTCGGCAGCAAGGGGAGGCCGGGCGTTGGTGGCACTCGTGGTATGACGTGACCGTGCCGCAGGGGTTGCCCACGCTGCTCACGTTTGCGGCGGGGCCGTGTGCGCAGACGATCCGGCAGTGGTCCGACGCACGTATTGCCGAGTCGGTGCTCGACGCGCTTCGTGGCCTCTACGGCAAACGCGTGATTTCCCCGCAGCGGGTGCATGTCACGCGATGGCAGGACGACCCGTTCTCCCGCGGTGCTTACTCGTACCCGGCAGTCGGCTCGCGACCGAGCGACCACGATGATCTGTCAACCCCGGTCGGCGGAGTTCTACACCTGGCCGGCGAGGCAACGTGGACGGACGATCCGTCGACGGTGACCGCGGCATTCCTGTCGGGACACCGAGCGGCGGAGCGAATCCTGGCCCGCACGGTTCCGTTCGACGAGATCTGGGGCGGCGGCGAACTTCGTCCCAATTAGACGGAGATTCGCGTTTCCTTCCCGAAACCGCGCACCGGGATTACTATGACGACTTCATCCAGGCGGATGACCCGTTACCGATGTGCGCTGCCATTCTTCTGGTCGGTGCCGATGTGGCAGCGGCGCTGTTCGACACGGCAAGGCACAGGGGTGGACCATGGTTTCCGACGTCATCGACTGCAGCACGGTCTTCGCACACGACGTCGAGCAAGTGTGCGGGGTGCTCAGTGCGGTCGAACTGTACCCGCGATATTTCCCCGGGCTCGGGTACTGCCTTCTCAGCGAGTCGGCGAACCGCTACACGTGCGGCGTCGGTGGGGTCGAACACGCACTCGAAGTCGTGGTGAACAGACGTAACCGGCCGATCATCACCGTCGAGCACGTCGAATCCGGCGGTTTCATCAGATTCACCCTCAGCGCGCGTTCACCGAGCGAGACCAAAATCGATGTGACGATCTTCAGAGCCGGCCTGGCCGGAACCTACTCGCCGCAACCCGAACACAATCGGGCAGTGGTCGAATGGGTCATGGGTGGCCTGAACAGGTTGGCCGAGTCCCTCTCCGGCGCAACGACATCGATCGTGTCCAACGCCGGCGATTCCCGGTCGCTACAGCTTGCGGTCCTCAAAACGATGATCGGTACCGGCGTCGTTCGTGCCGCGCGTCCTGATCGCGCATACCGGCAGCTGAACTCGCTGGCGAAATGGGGCTTCACCCTCGGCGGTGGCTTCGCGGCCGCCGCCGCCAAGTCACCGGACGAAATTGCCGTGATCGACGATCGCGGTACTCGCACGTTCGCAGAGATCCACCTGCGATCGCATCGGATAGCAGCAGGGTTCGCCGCATCCGGAATTCGCCCGGGAAGCACGGTAGGAGTTCTGGCCCGCAATCACACTGCCATGATCGAATGCGTCGTCGCCTGCGGCATGCTCGGTGTCGAGGTCGTACTTCTCAACACCGGCCTCGCGGCCCGCCAGATCGAGACCATCTCGAGTCGTCACCAGCTGCAAGCGTTGTTCGTCGACGACGAATTCGACAAGATGGTTCGCTACCTCCCCAACGACGTCCTCCGCGTCAGCCTGTCGGCTCATACCGTCGTCGCGGGCCGTCGCACTCTGGAGCATTTCGTCGCGGCTCCGTCCGCCACGTTCGACAGACCGCAACGGCCCGGATCCGTTGTCGTGCTGACCTCGGGCACCAGCGGGTCTCCCAAAGGTGCACTTCGCCCGACCCCACGCGGCTTCGGGACCGTCGCGGCCATGTTGTCCCGCATGCCACTTCGTATGAACGAGCGCATGCTGATCGCTGCGCCGATGTTCCACAGCTGGGGGCTGGCGGCGTTGCAGATCAGTACACCGCTGCGGGCAACCGTGGTTCTGCAGGATCGATTCGATCCGGAAGAGTGCTTGCGGGCAATCCAGACTCATCGGTGCACGTCGCTGATCGCCGTCCCGATCATGTTGCAGCGCATACTCGATCTACCCGAGTCCGTGCGATCACGCTACGACACGTCCAGCTTGAAAGTCGTCGCGTGCAGCGGTTCGGCGTTGACGGGGTCGACCGTCTCGCGGTTCATGGATGCGTTCGGAGATGTTCTGTACAACTTCTACGGTTCCACCGAGGTCTCGTGGGCGACCATCGCCACACCGCAGGATCTGCGTGCAGCTCCCACTACCGCGGGTCGGCCGCCGCTCGGCACGACCATCGCCGTACTCGACGCCGACGGCGCAGTGGTTCCGACCGGCACTCTGGGCCGGATATTCGTAGGTAACGACATGCTCTTCGACGGCTACACCAACGCCGAGCCTCCGTCGACTGCTTCGGCTCGCGGTGCAGCACTCATGGATACCGGGGACCTCGGGTACATCGATTGCAACGGGCGGCTCTTCGTGTGCGGGCGGGACGACGAGATGATCATCTCCGGCGGCGAGAACGTGTTTCCCGGGCCGGTGGAGGACGCCATCGCCAACCTTCCTCAGGTCGGCGAGGTAGCGGTGGTCGGCGTACCCGACAACGAGTACGGTCAGCGCCTCGCGGCGTTCGTCGTCGGTCGGGGTGCTGCAGGCCTCGACGCAGATATGGTGCGGGCCTACATCCGAAATCGACTGAGCCGGTTCTCGGTGCCGCGAGACATCACTTTCCTCGAAGAACTCCCCCGAACCGCGACCGGCAAAGTGATCAAGAGGATGCTGATCGAACCTCCCACGGCCGCCGGTATGTAAGCCGGTACGTCGACCTCCTCACCACCCCGCCTTCCGACTCCACCCCGAGAACTCTCAGTTGTTTGACTGTTCAGAATCTGAGACTATTTTGGGAGGAAGCGACACCCGTTCTGCGGGTGAGGGACGGAAGGGACGGAATGGCGATGTCGAGGTCATCGGATGAACCCCGTCAGGCTCGCGCCGCCCAGCCCGGGGATGCGTCGTCGTCCTTCCTGCAGTTGTTTTTCGAGGCAACCCGTGAGAACGGCCTCTCCCCCGGGCCGAGTCCGAACCGTGGAATCCACGACGACCGATCGAGCGACTGAAGAATCGCGAAACCGAGTCGACACTCGAAGCGCGCAATAGAGTCGAATGACTGATGACAGCTCACGACGCCGCAGCCGATACTTCGAACCCGACGGGTTCGAGGAGCGTGATGTCCCAGATACGAGTAGTCATCGCCGATGACGACGTGTTGCTGCGAGAAGGCCTGGCCAGTCTGCTCACCCAGGCGGGCCTCGATGTCGTGGGCCGGGCCGGTGACGCCGAGGAGTTACTGGCGTTGCTCGAGAAAGATCCACCGGACCTGGCGATCATCGACATCAGGATGCCGCCGACCTACACCGCCGAGGGGCTCGACGCGGCCGTGAAGATCCGCGACCGTTTCCCCGACGTCTCTCTGCTGCTCCTGTCTGCTCACGTCGAAGTCGATCACGCACTCGAACTGCTCGACAGCGCGAACAACACCGCCAAGGGTATGGGTTACCTGCTCAAGAGCCGTGTGACCGACATCGCCGACTTCGTCTCGACGATAGATCGGATCGCGGCAGGATCGTCGGTCATCGATCCTGCTCTTGTCTACGAACTGGTTGCGGCCAAGCGCCGAGGTGATCCCCTCGGCGCGTTGAGTTCTCGCGAACGGGACGTCTTGACCTTGATGGCCGAAGGGCTCTCCAACGCGGGCATAGGCAGACGCTTGTGGATCACCGAAGGAACCGTCGAGAAGCACGTCCGAAGCATCCTGACCAAGTTGGACCTGTCGGAAACGGCCGACGATCACCGTCGTGTGCGAGCGGTGATCCTGTATCTGGACACCATCGGGTGACCCGCCGTCAGGTGCCCAGCAGGGCTTCGATCGCGTTCGCCGACAGCTCGAATTTCGACAGGAAACCCAGGGCAGAACTGTTGTTCACCAGGTCTGCAAAGTCCTCCTCGTCGTGCGTCGACACGAGAATGACGGCAGGCGGAGGCGTCAGATCCTGGGCGTCGATCGCTTCGACCACGTCGAATCCACTGTCGGCACCCAAGTCGATATCGACCAGCACGAGATCGGGGTGGGTGGACAGCACTGCATCGATCGCCGAGGTGAGTGAGGTCGCGGTGCCGACCACCGACATCCCTGCCGATTCCAACAGTCGGCGTGCAGCGACACAGAAAGCGTCGCTGTCGTCGACGATCAGGCACTGCAGGCGGGAGGGCATCACTCTGTCGAGAGTGTCAGAGACGGCTCGGGTCGGCATTACCGCTAGCGGTAATTCGAGCAGTCGGATATGCCGATGACGTCGGACGCCGCCCTCCGCGACCGGCTCGTCACTGTGATACTCCGGCCGAGTGCGCCGCCGGTCGCCTGCGGAATCGCAGTGGCCGCAGCCGCCATCGCCGTCGAGATACTCGTTGTGCTGACGCTCAAACGGGTGTCACCCGAGAATGCTTTCGGTGCGATATTCCTGTTCGGAGTGCTGATCGTGTCTGCGGGGTGGGGCTTTCGTCTGTCGATCGCGACATCGGTCGCCAGTGCCGGCGCGTACGCCTACATCCATGTACTCGAAAGCAGTGAGAGCCTCGTCCCTGCACTGATCGTGTTTCTGGCACTGGCGCTTCTGACCAACGTGCTGGTTGGCCAATCACGTTTGCGCGCAACCGAATCCGATCAACGTCGACGAGAAGCAGACATGTTGGCGGCGTTCGCCAAGACCATCTTGCGCTCGGACCACACCCCGACGATGCTCGATGTTGCCAGCACCCGCCTGGCTGCGGTCCTCGACCTGCCCTTCGCGGTGTTGAAGCAAGGGAATGCCGACGCGTCCGTGGGGCAGGAGAAAATCCTGCTTCGGGACGGGGACGTCGTCACCGCGTCGCTGCTGGTTCCCGCCGATCTCGATAGCCTCGATGCCCGCCGTATCCGCCGTGTCGTGCCTTCGTTGGAGGCTCTTCTTGCCGCCGCCCGCGATCGTCAGGACATGCACCTCCGTACCGTCGCGCTGGCACGCCAGCAAGCGTCACTTCGGAAGGTCGCAACATTGGTGGCGCTGCGGGCCGATCCGGATGACGTGTACCTCGCAGCCGCACACGAACTCACCGTCGGGTTGGACAACGAACATGTTTCGGTGATCCGTTACGGCGACGGGTGTTACACGATTCTGGCGATCCGCGACGACTCCGCCGGTGAGCGCGTGCAAGCCGGTGACCGACTGCCGATCGGTGGGCAGAACGTGGCCACGATCGTCGCCGACACCGGCCGCGCCGCTGCCGTCGACTTCACCGAAGCGACCGGCGGTATCGCTGAGCGACTGGAGGGCAGGGGTATTCGCTGGGTCGAAGGTGTACCGATCACTGTCGACGGCAATACCTGGGGTGCCGTCATCATCGGCACGACAGCTACGCAGTATGCGGCCGGCGGTGAGACCCGAGATCGACTGGCCGACTTCGCCGACCTCGTTGCCACTGCGGTCTACAACCACGACACACGAGTTCAGCTGACGCGGTCCCGGTCCCGCGTGGTCGCCGCAGCCGACCAAGCCCGCCGAGGTATCGAGCGTGACCTGCACGACGGTGCCCAACAGCGAATCGTCTCTCTCGGAATGGAATTGCGCGGCGCCCAAGCCGCTGCCCCGGAGAATCTGACCGAGCTCCGCGCGATGTTGGACCGCAGCGTCGAGACGCTGTCGCAGGTGCACACCGACCTCCGCGAACTCAGTCGCGGCATCCATCCCGCAATCCTCTCGCGCGGAGGACTCGCACCGGCACTCAAGACGTTGGCCAGACGCAGTCCGATTCCCGTTGCCCTCACCGCCGACATTTCCTCCCGGATGGACGAATCGGTGGAAGTGGCTGCGTACTACGTGGTCGCCGAGGCTCTGACGAACACGGCCAAATATGCCGAGGCCACCGAAGTCGACATCACCGCGCGCCTGACCGAGGACAGCTTGGAACTGACCGTGACCGACAACGGCCGCGGAGGTGCCGATCCGAGCACAGGGTCGGGTTTGATCGGATTACAGGATCGGGTGGCCGCAGTCGGCGGCGAACTGACCATCGCCAGCCCACCCGGGGGTGGCACGACACTGTCGGTCCACATCGGTCTGTCTACCGGCTAGCAGGTAGCGGCGCCACCGGAATCTCCTCCCCCGCGTTGGATGGCAGCGGCGACGCTTTCGACCCGGGAACGGACGAATGTTGTCGGTACCCAATCGAACCGAACCAGGGAGCAGGCCATGCCGTACATCACCACCACCGACGGAACCGAGATCTACTACACCGAGCAGGGCACCGGAAAGCCAGTTCTGCTCAGTCACGGCTGGCCACTGTCCTCGGATGCCTGGCAGCTCGAACTGAAGCTTCTCGCAGACGCCGGCTACCGCGCCATCGCACATGATCGCCGCGGCCACGGCAGGTCCTCGCAGACTGCCGTCGGCCACGACATGGACACCTACGCCAAGGATCTGGCCGAACTGGTCGAGGCCCTCGACTTGCAGGAACTCACCCTCATCGGACACTCGACCGGTGGCGGCGAGGTCGTGCGGTACGCCGCGCAGCACGGTGGCAGCCGCGTCGCTCGGGTGATCACTGCCGGTGCCGTTCCCCCGGTCATGCTGAAGTCCGAGGCCAACCCCGAGGGCACGCCGATCGAAGCACTCGACGACATCCGCAACGGCGTTCTCTACGATCGATCGCAGTTCTACAAGGACTTGTCCGAGCCGTTCTTCGGTGCCAACCGTGAGGGCTCCGCCATCTCCCAGGGCGCCAAGGACGACTTCTGGCGACAGGGGATGCTGGTCAATCTGACTGCTGCATACGACTGCGTGAAGGCGTTCTCCGAGACCGACTTCACCGAGGATCTCAAAGCGCTGACCGTCCCGATCTTCATCGCCCACGGTGACGACGACCAGATCGTGCCGATCGCCGCGGCGGCACTGAAAACCGCAGAACTCGTCCAGCACGGCACCCTCAAGGTCTACCCCGGTGCACCGCACGGAATCTACGGCGATTACCAGAAGGCCTTGGACGCAGACATTCTCGCCTTCATCGCCCAGTAGCAGCCCCGCTCTCGCCCTCCGGAACAAAGGTGACAACACGATGATCAGACCGTACGCAGTCGTCGGAGCAACCGGAGGGCAGGGCGGCGCGGTGGTGGATGCCCTGCTGGCGCAGGGGCTACCGGTGCGCGCAGTGGTGCGGCGTCATTCGGCCCGCGCGGATCGGCTACGTGAGCGAGGTGCCGAGATCGTCGTCGCGGACATCACCGATCGGGAATCGTCCGCGGCTGCATTGAGAGACAGTGCCGGTGCGTTCGTGATGACGACGCCGTTCGAGGACGGTCCCGCGGCCGAATTGGCTCAGGGCGCAGCCCTCGTCGATGCGGCGATCGCCGCGGAGGTTCCGCACGTGGTGTTCTCCTCGGTTGCGAGCGCTGACCGCCGCACGGGCATACCGCATTTCGAGACGAAGGCCGAAACCGAGGCACTGCTGCGTCGAGCTGGGCTGTCGTACACGATCGTCGGCCCCACCTACTTCTACGACAACCTTCTCGGCGGACTGGACGACGTCAGGGCCGGCCGCCTCGATCTGCCCTTGCCGCTCCACACTCCACTGCAGCAGCTGTCGCGGCGGGATCTGGGGCGGTTCGTCACCCTCGTGTTGACCGAACCCGCGCACTTTCGCGAGATGCGAATCGATCTCGCGTCGGACGATCCGAGCTTGGAGGCCATGGCGAACACTCTCGGCGACGTTCTCGGAACCTCGGTGCAGCCGTCTTCGAGCCGGGCACGGGACATAGGTTCCGAGGACATGAGAGCGATGTTCCAATTCTTGACCGACGTCGGGTACGACGCGGACATCGACGGCTTGCGCACCCGGTATCCCGAGGTCGAATGGCAGACATTCGCGCAATGGTCGGCGGGACTGGCGTGAGCACCACCGCCACCACGCCGGCAGCACCGTCCGCGTGGTCACCGCTACGGAATACCGTCTACCGCAGCCTCTTCGTCGCACAGCTGGTCTCGAACATCGGCGGCTGGATGCAGACCGTCGGCGCGCAGTGGTTCCTGGTCGAACGTGAGGCGTCGACCACCATCATCGCCGCCGTGCAGACAGCAAGTCTGTTACCCACCCTGTTGCTGGCCCTGCTGGCAGGCGCGCTCGCCGACGCGCTCGATCGCCGCGTTCTGCTCATCGCGGTCGGTGCCGGTTCGATGCTGACCGGAATTGTGTTGACCGCACTGGCATGGACCGACACCTTGTCTCCGTGGGGATTGCTCGCCTGCACATTCGTATTGGGTTGCTGGACATCACTGTCCGCTCCCGCCTGGCAGGCGATTCAGCCCGAGCTGGTGAGCCGTGAAGAAATCCCGGCCGCCTCGGCGCTGGGCAGCGTGACCGTCAACGGGGCGCGGGCCGTCGGACCGGCGCTTGCCGGGGTACTGGTGGCGTTGGCCGGGCCGACCTTCGTGTTCGCCATCAACGCCGCCTCCTTTCTCGCAACGTTGAGCGTGCTGATTGCATGGAAACGCCCGAAACATCCACAAACGGATCGAGAAGGCCTTGCCGAGTCGATCCTGTCCGGGGTCCGCTACATCCGATCCGGCCCGATCGTTCGACGAATCATTCTGCGCTCGGCGCTGTTCGCCTTCCCCGCCTCTGCATTGTGGGCGCTACTGCCATCTGCTTCGTCGTCGGTACTGAAACTGGGCTCGGTGGGATACGGCGTGTTGTTGGGCGTACTCGGGGTCGGAGCCGTGATCGGCGTTGCCGCGACGCCGATGCTCCGAAAGCGTTGCAGCGCAAACATCTTGCTCGTCGGTTCTGCTGTCGGGTACGGCGTGGGAATGGCCGCGCTGGCGTGGCTTCCGCTGTGGGCGGTGGTCCCGGCGCTGTTGTTGTCCGGCATTGCCTGGATCACGACGTTGACCGCCCTGAATGCGTCTATCCAGCTTTCGCTCGCCACCTGGGTTCGAGCGCGCGGGATGTCGGTCTACCTCCTGGTCTTCATGGGTTCTCAGGCCATCGGCTCGCTCGTGTGGGGATGGTTGGCGTCGAAGATCGGCATCGTCGACGCACTCGCGGTCGCGCTAGCCGCCTTGGCATTCGTCGCTGCGAGTGTCGCAGTCCTCCCCCTGCGACCCGAGACCGGCGTGCTCGACCGTGCGGTGTCCATGGCGTGGCCGACCCCGACCGTGATGTTCGAGCCCGATCCGGACGACGTGCCGGTACGGATCACCGTTACGTACCGAGTGGTCGACGACGCTCTGGAGCAGTTTCTGACGGCAATGGCTCCGGTCGGGATCGCGCGGAAGCGAACGGGGGCGTACGCCTGGAACCTGTACCGGAGTCTCGACGTCGAGGACACCGTGGTCGAGCAGTTCACTGTGCCGTCGTGGAGCCAGTACCGACGTCAGCGAGAAGAACGGTGGACCGGCTCCGACCACGACGTGGTGCAGAAAGCCCTGGCCCACACCGTCGACGGCACTACCCGAACCGAAACCCACGACATCGCGCTGTCTGCGCGAACGAACCCGAACGGACAATGATGGACAACGCACTCTCGGGCGTGGGGAACGTCTTCTACTTCGCAGACGACCTCGCCGCCGCCGTCGACTGGTACCGAACGCTCCTGGGCACCGACCCCGTCGACGTACACGAGCAACTCGCCGCGTTCGACGTCTCCGGAACCCGGCTCACCGTCCACGTCACCGATTCGTACAACCGCCCCGCGGGGACCGCAGGGTCGGTCTCGTACTGGAACGTCGACGACGTGGACGCAGTAGTTGCCGGCTGCGTCGATCGCGGAGGCGTCGTGCATCGAGGGCCGAAATCGGTGTTCACCGGTGAACGTCTGTGCCAAGTTCTCGATCCGTTCGGCAACCTGATCGGCTTCAGACAGTTCGCCACCGGTAGGAAGCGCGCCTGACGACACAGGCTCGCGCATAGAGCCGGCGAATTGGGTACACCCGCTCCATGCCCGAACTCCCCGAAGTCGAAAACGCTCGACAGGTCGTCGAGAAAGCCCTCGGACGCGTCATCGTCGATATCGATGACACCGACTCGTTCGAGTGCCGTCCACACATGCCGGGCGATATCGCTCACGCCCTTAAGGGCGGCAAGCTCACCGAGGCATGTCGACGTGGCAAGGCGATGTGGTGCGAAACCGTCACCGCCGACGGGTCCAGCGGTCCGACGCTGGGAATCCATCTCGGAATGGGCGGCCGCGTCATCGTCACCGCTCCTGACGGCGATCGCACGTCGCAGTACGGAGGCGGCGATCCGCACGTGGGCGAGCGCGACACCGACAAGCCCGAGTGGACACGCTTTGCCATGACGTTCGAAGACGGGGGTCAGCTCCGGCTCTTCGACAAGCGCCGGCTCGGCCGAGTGCGCCTCGAACCCGATATCGATGCGTTGGGGCCCGATGCTGCGGAGATCACGCGCGACGACTTCCGGCACCGAATCGGTTCCAGCGGAGCACCTCTGAAAGCACGTTTGCTGGACCAAGCAGCAATCGCAGGCGTCGGCAATCTGTTGGCCGACGAGGTGCTGTGGCAGAGCAAGCAATCTCCGTCCAGACGGGCGAAGACTCTCACCACCGAGGAACTCGACGAGCTCCGCGTTGTTCTGCGTCGCGCCATCAGGTCGGCGATCAAGAAGGGTGGCGTGCACACCGGTGAGATCATCCCGTTCCGCAAGGCGGACGCGGCGTGCCCACGCTGCGGTGCTCCGATGACTCGCGGAACGGTGGGCGGCCGCACCACGTGGTGGTGTTCGCGCGAGCAATCCTGATCGGTTCCACGCCGCTGCCCGCTGCTCGATAGCGCTGTAGGACAGCAATTTTCGGAATTGTCAAGCACTGTTGAATGCGGCGAAATCCCGTTCGGGCACGTACCGTGTGGGCAGCTTCGGGTCTACCGAAGCGTTCACTCGGCTGGAGGTTGCATGCTTTCGACGACCGATACGGGCCTCGCTCCGCAGGTCACCTACCTGCCCCGTCGGCACTGTTTCGCTGTCTGGCAACCTGATTCCACAAGGACGGCTACCACCGCGACGACTCCGATCGACCTTGCGCTACCCGATACGGGCGGCACCGTGACCGTACGGACCGTCGAAGCGCAGCTCGTCGAGCCGCGTCGCGTCGACCTCGAAGCGGCCCTGGCACCGTCGGCAGGCCTCCCGGAAAGCGCGTCGGCCCGGGGGTGGTTGGCGGTTCTGCACCATCTGGAGCAGCGGCCCCCTGCGCCGAGATTCCTGCATCGCTGCTGGAATCACTCCCCCCGGCGGCGTACGCGGTACCCAACACGGGTGCGTCCAGCGTGTCGACCGCGCACGGTGCCGTCGACGCCCTACGCACAAGCCTGCACATGCAGGCCAATCTGGGCGACAGTGCGTCCACCTTCACGCCGCGGCCGTATCAGGTGCACGGTGCGTCCTGGATTCCGACCGTCGGAGAAGCCGGGGGTGGAGGAATTCTGGCCGACGAGATGGGGTTGGGCAAGACTCTGCAAGCCATCTCGCACATGATTGTGGGAGCCTCGCGGGGTGAAGGCAATCTTCTGGTGGTGTGCCCGACATCCCTGATCAGCAATTGGCGACGCGAGATCGAGAAGTTCTCTGCCGGCGATCTGACGGTCAATGTCTACCGGGGACCCAACCGCTCGCTCGGTGGATGTGGAGAGGGCGGCTGCGTGACCGTGACCGGATATCCGACACTGCGCTCCGACACCGACCGCCTGGCCGAGATCAGTTGGAACACGGTCTTCTTCGACGAAGCGCACGTCATGAAGAACTCGCGCACCCAGGTTTCCCGTGCTGCGCGACGACTGAGCTCGACAACTCGCATCGCACTGACCGGCACCCCGGTCGAGAACCGTATGGACGAGCTCTGGGCCCTGATCGACCTGACCAACCCGGGTCTGCTCGGGACCAGAGCACGCTTCACTCGGCGATTTTCCGCACCCATCGAGAACGCGGGTTCGGCGGCTGCGCTTGCGCACTTGTCCCATTCCATAGCTCCGGTCGTCCTCCGACGGACGAAAGACGAGGTGGCGACCGACCTTCCACCCAAACAGCAGATAGACGTTCTGTGCCCGATCACGAACGAGCAAGCGATGCTGTACAACTCGACGGTCGAGGCTGCATTCGACACCGGTTTCGGTTCTACACAACGCCGAGGGACTGCGGTGCTCGCTTTGCTGACCTCTCTGAAACTGATCTGCAACCACCCGGGTCTCGTGAACGGCAACATGTCTTCGTCGCCCGACCGTTCCGGGAAACTCGACAGGCTCACCGACATCATCGAGGAGCTCGCCGAATCGTCGCAGACCGCATTGGTTTTCACCCAGTACCGCAAGACCGGTGAGTTTCTCGCCGACCATCTCGCGCGTGTCACTGGAGCCGCCATACCGTTCTTCCACGGCGGACTCGACGTGGACCAGCGCGAGAGAATTGTGGACGAGTTTCAGGGCGGTAGCTGTCCCGTGATGGTGCTGAGCCTCAAAGCGGCCGGCTATGGGTTGAACCTCACCCGGGCCAGCACCGTCATCCATTACGACCGGTGGTGGAATCCGGCGGTGGAATCGCAGGCAACCGACCGGGTACATCGAATCGGACAGACCTCGCCTGTGACAGTCATGGCGCTCACCACCGAAGGAACATTGGAGGAGTACATTGCGTCGCTGCACGCCCGGAAGAAAGCAATTGCAGGGTTGACCGAGGGGAACAACGAGACAGCGCTTGCCGCACTGGATGATTCGACACTCAGACAGACGTTGTCGTTCCGATCGGTGGCACGGTGATGGCATCCACTCCCCTGCCTCCTCCGTTCGGTGCGACTCCATGGGGCAATGAATGGCTGCGTCGAGTCGAGCCGATCACCGCTACCCGACCCAATCCGATGCTTCCTCGAGCGCGGAGCCTGGCTCGTAGCGAGTCGGTCGTCGTGGATACCAACACGATCGGTTCTATTCGCTGCGTGGTCTCGGCAGGAAAGAAAATCGAGACCGCGACATTCGCGGTGCCGCGCTATTCGGCGGCTCACAAAAGGACGGCTCTGCGCATCGTCACCAGTCATCCGACTCACGGCAGAGGCAGCGGGGATCTGCCCGACGCGCTTCACGCGGAGCTGGTATCGCGGGGTCTGGCACCGGTTCCCACGGACGTCGACACGGCATGCACCTGTTCCAGCAGAACTGATCCTTGCGTTCACGTCACCGCAGCAACGTACGCGATCAGTCTGATCGTGGACCAGTCACCCACGACGGCGTTGGCCATACGTGGTCTGGACCTCGTCGAAGCCGCTGCGTCGACGGACTTTCCAACTCGATGGATGCCCATCGAGAGCGTCGACGCAGCGGCGTTCTACGGCTGAACGTATGCCCGAAAGATCAGGACGTTGCCTCGACAGCGAGGCGTGCAAGTGTGTCGTTCAGCTGATCCTCGGTGACCAGGGGAAACCCGATCTGCTGGAGAAGCTTCTTGTCCGTGACCTTCGACCAGTCGTAGGTGTGCCGCACCAATGTCTCGTTGGGTCCCTGAGACTCCAGCTCCCACAACCACTCCCACCCGGGAGGCTCGTTGCCGGCCGGCGCGGTCTTCCATGCCAGTAGCTTGTCCTTGGCGTACCCGGTGACGACATTGTCGGTCTGGTATTCCCCACCCATGTGATCGCCCTGCATGTTCATCGTGAACTTCTCGCCGACCTTCTGAATTCGGTCTGCGTGGTCCACGCCGCGTACGAATCCCGAGCCGTCGAGTGCCTGATGCCGCTCGGGGTTGGACAGGACGTCGAAAATTGCGTCCACGGGCGCTTCGATGGTGCGTTCCACTGTCAGCTTTGCGTTCTCTGTCATATCTGCACGATGCCCAATACGCCGGATCCTCAATCATGGATACAGCCGAAAACAGGTGGACCGCGAAGGCTGCCTGGTGAGATGCTCGGCCGACACCGGGATTGCGGCACCCAGCGCAGCGGGACGGAGGCATGACGAGAATGTCCACCGATCTTGCTCCTTCCACTGCCACCTGGGTTCTCGAACACCTCGAACCCGGCGAACGTGTGACGGCCGTGGACTCGATGACCGGAGGCATCACGGCCGAGGTGCGTCGGCTCACTGTGGCAGATGATCAGCACGCCGTTCGCGTGCTCGTGTTGAAGAGCTACACAGCCGTGTCCGTCTCGGCTAACTGTCGTTGCCGAAGAACCACCAAGTGAGGACAATCGCTACGACTGCGGCAACAGTAAAAAGGACGGCGTTGAGCCAATGTGGGTTGCCAGTATCGAGATCTGCCAGTGCCATGAGTACTCGCCCATCCGTCCGCCCTAGTGGACAAAACCGACTTCTGCAGTCGAGCCTATACACAATGGAACGGATAAGTCCTCATCGTTCGACATCTATCCGATTAATCAATCGCGCGCCATCGTGGTCATCGGAATCGAGCAGACTTCGGGAATCCATGTTCCCAGGCTGGACCGACTCGCCGTACCGATGCGTGGGTCTACTTTTCGGCCAGACCTGTTGCCGTCGCCAAGTATTCGCGTGAGTCTCGAAACGTCTGCGCTACACCGCGTCCAGCGATCGCGTGGTACCGACTGATTTGGTCGTCATCGAGAGCATCGAGAACAGTGCTGGAATCTGCGTGCATCCAACCACCATCTTGGACCAGTTCATGGGCACGTTTGCCGTGCAGGGCAGAAATTCCCTCGACTCTGATCCCCTGGGGATCGGTCGACGCCGCAAGGTAGTAGGCCTTCTTGCCGGGGTAACCGGCCTTGACCTTCTCACGCAACCGGAAGACAGCGGCGGCTGCGTCGTCGATGGCCGACGCCTGCTCGTCGGACCCGGCTTCGGAGGCCGAAACTCGCGCGATCTCCGCGTCCAGCGCAGCGAGCAAAGTGGCGAGGTACTCAAGATCACTCATAGGCCCATGATGCCCTAGTGCAGTGCGCTCTCGAACCAGCACCTGACGGAAAGAAATCGACTATGCCTCCGCCTCTGGGTCCGCGACGCGACGTACCGATACCGTGACCGTCTACAACTCCGTGACCGCGCCGGGTTTGTCCCTCGCAGTTAGGGGGTCTATTGGGTCCTGTCGGAAGTCCTGATACCCGCCGGTAGGGTCATGCGCCGCCGACGACGCGGAGCTCTCCGGACGGTTCGTTACACCACCTGCAGCTCCCGTCGATGTAGTCGTGGCCGTCTTCACGTTCGCACTCATCAACCGCGCATCCGCTGCCGCAAGACAGCATCTGTCCACATCTGCACCGCTCGCCGTCGCACCCCGGGTGGTGAAGCGTTCGCGGCGGGGCACCGCAGTCGTGGCATTTGCTCCTGCCGTTGGGTATTCGACTGGGCCGCCACGTGCAACCCACTGAATCGAGCATTTCCAGATCACACGCCATGCAGATCGCCATGCCGTGCAGAGTCGCACAGAGCACCGACACGAAAATTCTTCGATCGAACTCCACGATGCAACATCCCTGTCCGCGGGCACCGCCGTGGATAGGCACAGCCCTGAGAATCGACAAGTGAGGCATGTCGAACGACAGTTTCACGACCTCGACAAGAGGCCACGCCTCGTAGAAGGGTTCTGCAAGTTGGCAGTTCTGAGATGATTTCCCGATGCACCGGATCCGGCTGATCTTCGCACTCGTCGCGCTGACACTGCTCGCCACAGGATGCGCCGACGAGCCCGCACCCGAGCCGACACCGGTGGTCGTGGCATTCGACGACGGATGGGGCCAACTGTTCGTCATGAACCTCGACGGTTCCGGCTTGCGTCAGGTCACCCCGACCGTGGGCGAAGACAGCCGCGACCCGAACTATGGGAACGGCGCTGCCCTCTCCCCCGATGGCGAGCATCTCGCGTACGCCCGAGGCCGATCCATCGAGATCCTCGACCTCGAGTCGGGTGAATCGAAATCGGTATTCGAAGGTGGCTACCAACCGGCTTTCTCACCCGACGGATCCAAGATCGCGTTCACCGCGAACGGCGGCATCAACATCATGAACGTCGACGGATCCGACGCACACGTCATCGCGCAAGAAGAGTCGGCGTTCGGCGCGACATTCTCCCCAGACAGCTCACGGGTTGTCTACGTCACCGGCGGCTACCTGAACGAAGTGCCTGCCGACGGCGGAGAATCGACAGTGCTTCTGCGCGACCAGTTCTGGAACTCCGACCCGGCCTTTTCGCCTGACGGGTCGACGCTCGTCTTTTCCAGTAACCGAGGCGGCAACAACGGCTCGGAGATCTACGCAATGCCCTCCGCCGGAGGGGAGATCACGCCTCTCACCGATACCTACTCGGTACATCCGAAGTTCACGCCCGACGGCTCGCGCATCCTGTACGACCGAGCGGTCACACAGACGGGTGAACTGGTGACCGATGTCGCTACCGGCTCTCAGGCCGAGATTGCGTCGATGAACCCCGACGGGTCCGACCAGAAGCGGCTGACTCCACGCTCTCTGAGCGGTCAGATGCCGACCGTGGGCGGGGGACGTTGACCCGCAAACTATTTGGCATATTCGGGGTTCGCTCCGCCTCGCCCCGCGTTCAATCTGCAAGATCGACTACGCCCAAGGGCCGAGAACCGGGTCAGTCCATGCACCGAGTTTTCCGCTACTGGCTATGTAGACCGCCGCAGGCGACAATTGCTCGTGAGCACAGTCCGGTCAAGACGTAACCGATACAGGCATGGGGTGTCCGCCGTAACGGTGACTCGAACGGGCTCGTTCACAACAGCCATTAGGCAGTGACGACGGTGAAATGCTGTTCGTGCAGCTGATCCGCTGTCGTCCTGGCCAGGACTACGCGGGGCCTTTACCGTAGATGGTATGGCGATTTTCGCAGACGATCCGCGCGGTACCTACGCTCGTTACATCACCGCCTGCAACGAACGGCGTTTCGGCGACCTCGACGAATTCATCACCACCGATGTCGAAGGTGTCCGCAGCGGCATCGACGGCTACCGCGACGGCCTTCGAGACATCACAGTCGCGTTCCCCGACTTCAGCTGGTGCATGGAGGACTTGGTCGTCGAGGGCCGGTTGATGGCGGCTCGCCTGACGGATACCGGCACCCACCACGGTGAGTTCGATGGGATCGCGGCGACCGGCCGGTATGTGCAGATCCAAGAACTAGCGATGTACCGGCTCGATGACGACGGCAAGATCGCGCGCTGCTGGGGAGATCTCGAGGCTTCATTGCGCTGTGAACTGCTGGGCCGCGGAGAATAGCTGGCTGCGATCAGCAAAGAGACATACGAGGAGTTAGCGAGCGCGGTTGAGCGGCAGTAGCGCAAGTCGTCAGATCTACGCTTTTGCAGCGTCACGTCCGGCGTCAACGGGTCCACATGTGAACGTGAGCGGTCAGACAGCGGCTTCGAGACCGAAGCGCATTGCCGCCGTGTTCTAGTGGAACAGTGGACTGGGTCGAGAAAGAACTAAGGGTCGCTGGTCTTACCGGTACCTGTACAGGGGTGGGTGTCATGCTCCCCTGGGCCCTCGAAGGGACCGGGCTCCGGTTTGCGCTGCTGGTGTTTCCTGCGTTCTGCGGTGCCGTCGCCGGACTGTTGATCGGTGTGATCGCAGTCGGTGGCGGCCGCTACGCCTTATGGTCGAACCGGATGTGGGCCGCACGATCACACCGCACCTGGCGACACCGATTCGCCGCGTGCACCGCAGCAGCGGTCACGCTGACGACCTCTCTTGCATTGTGCTGGCTGGTCGTCGCTGACAGTGAAATCGTCACTGACACAGATGCATTCCCGTCCTGGTGGATTGCACTGGCAGCGATAGCGGCGGCGAGTTACCTATTCGCCTACCTGCTCGCTCCCACGACAGACTGCGCCGCCCGAACACAGGACGGCTTCGGAGAGGTCTAGGTTCCAGCCCCGGTCCTTGCTCGGCCTCATCCTGGCGTGTGTGAGCCGCTGAACACCGTCGATCTGTTGCGATCAGAAAAGATGAGGCGGGGTAATGCTGCTGGACAGTCCGTGCTCGACAACATATTCCACTTTGCGGTATCGGCCATACTGGACACATGGCAAGTCGTGGAGTGGTCCGCACCTGGAATCTGCGCGAGATGCACGGTGTGATCGATTCGGACGACACTCCAGGGGGATGCTGGACATTTGGGGCGACGGTCGCGATTGCGGGATTCCCCAGCCTGGACGAAGGTCAAGTTGTCGAATTCGAGTGGCGACCAACCAACGAGCTCGACGAGAGCTACAACTTCATCACACTTCGCGTGTGGCCGGCAAGTGTCGAGCCGGTGGATCGCCCGTCCGGCTCATCAGCGTGGAACATCGACGCCGATGGCAACGTCCTAGAAGAGACGGACTTGGATTTCCCCGAAGAGCCGCGGATCGGGACCGCGGCGAGTGGCATCGTGTCCGCCTGGCACGGCGACGAAGGCTGGGGCGTAATCGATTCCGCGGGTACCCCTGGCGGATGTTGGACTTACTGGAGTGCCCTGCACCCTGACGAGGTAATCGATTCGCAGGGCATGGGTCAGTTCAACATACGAGGAGGCATCCACGACCTCATCGTCGGCGAGAAGGTCGACTTCGAGTGGGAGTCCGTCACAGATCAGGATGGGTACAAGTTTCGCGCGATCAAAGTGCGACCGCGGAGGGAGATTCCGCCGTGGCAGATCGAGTGGATCCCGTCGTAACAGGGACCTGGAGGTTTCCGTGCGTCCTACGACCGTGGCTGCGTCAGGTCACGGTGAAGCGCACAGTGTTGCCGGCCGGATCGAGCAAGGTCGTATTCAGCGGTGCGTCAGTTGTCACCGTCAAACCCGCTCTACCGGAACCGATATCGATCGCTATCTGCTTGCTCCATTCGCCGCCTTCCGGGGGCACGGATCCGATTGCGGCGGAGTTGAGGGGCACCATCCACGAGCCCCCGGTCGGTTTGGCATCTCTGTACGGGTCGGCCCAGGGTGCATCGAAGTTGTTCATGTTCACGAACACGGTGAGTGGACAGTCGCTGGTGAAGAATGTCCGCCAGGTCAGCGTGACCACCGCGATGCCCGGCCGATCGTGCGGTGTGTACACGTCGCCGCCCACCTCGCCTGCGCACGGTAAAGACATCTCTTTGCCGAGCGAAATGTTGTATGGGAGTGGGGTGAACTCCTGATGGTGGGCTGACGCCACCCCCGGCATACCGAGCAGCGCAGCCCCGAGGGCAGCGCCGACAACTGTGGTTCGCACGGTCCAAGTTCGAGTCACGAAATGGACATTACGGTAAGGGCCTTTCGTTGGGGCCGGGGATCGGTCTCGTCCAGTTTTCTGACCGGCAACCCCTCATCTACGGGCAAGCAGGTGATGGGTTGACGGTGTCGGTATCCCAGGCGAGTTTATGCGTGACAGCTACGGCCAGCGGCTCGAGCTCGACGTTCGTGAGTATTGCGTCGATGCACGAGGTCGACGCACCGATGTAGGTCGTCATCAGGTCGATGTCTGTTGCCATACACCACGCCTTATCATCCGGCCACCACAGGTGGGCGCTCATTCCAAAGGGAAACTGAGCGCTGGCACCGAACTTTGTGTCGGTGAGGCCGATACTGCCTGCGAAGAGCACCACATTTCGAGACGGCACCGGCAGTGAAGCTCATTCGATTGTAAGTCGACATACCCAGATCCTTCCCAGTGCCCGAACCGGCACTCCGCCAGTGCCTGTGTGAAGCGTCGGAGAGTGTCTGCCAAAGCCCGGGTGGTGTTTGTCGGCAACGAACCTTGGATTGGGGGTTCGTGCCAAATGCCCTCCTGTCCACCGGCGTGCCAGCTACCCACGATGGAACCCCACTCCATTGCCGGGTGCGCGAGCCGACCGTTGGCTCGGGAGACGGCCGACCAAGTGACCGGTTCATCGTCGATAGTCCTCGCCGGGTGAAAGATTCGCGCGTACGACGGGAAGATGATTTGGAATCAGTGCGGCCACACCACTGCCGAATTTTCCGATTTCTTCGAGGAGCCACGCCCTTGCGCCGACGTCGTCGGCCACCCGTAGTCCTCGTTCGTCCGAGTCCTGGGAATCGGTCGTCATCGGATCCCACGCCATGTGCCCACTAGATCACACGAAGCCGCATGTCCTGGCCTGCAGATACGTTGCACAACCGAAGCGACGCAGCGACACGGCTGACATAATCGGCCTGTGCAGCTGTTCGAGCGTCGAGAGTCAGTGATGACTGCGAATTGGAGGCCCCGGCGGGGCGTCCATGTGACGCACTCGGATCTTCCCGATGCGTGGCTCGATGCGCTCGATCGTCTGGTCCACGATCTACGCGTACGCCAGTACGGCGGCGATGTCGAGTACATCGACTGGGTAGCCGAATACGAATCGGACAGCGGCATGGTATGGCTCTACAGCGCTGTCACGGTCGTCGCAGGCAGCCGAGGAAGACTTGCCTGCAGTGGAATCGGCGCTTCTGTCGACGATGACGTAGAGCTGGCGCTGCTGTCGATGGCTGACCTTGTTCAGAACGAAGTGGCCGAAGCGGGTACCGCGTGGCCGTGGGGAGACGACGGCGGATTCATGCATGCGGAACTCATCGATGGAGTCGCCATGTGGAAGGACAAGAACTTTCGCGCAACGCGTATAGGGGATCTATCCGAGAAGGACTGATAGAGAACACAATCGGACCGAGAGCATTGACCCTCAAGCAAATTCTTCGGCGACCACCAAGCGTAGAACCGCACGCACCCATGCGTCTGCGGATGCCTCCAGGTCGTGGCCGGTGAGTGCATCGGCAAGGCGATCGAGCGACAGACCCGTCGACTTCATACCTACCGATCTCGAGAGGTCAGCACGCCCGCGAATCGCAACCACGTCAGCCTCCGACACGAACCGCAAGCCACGGTGCGAGAGATCCGCCAGGGTCGACAGACATCCTGCAACAGCATCTACGACGCGATCCTGACTTACCTCGCCCGCCGAGCGGATCAGACTCGACATACCCACACGAGGCGCGAGATCGGGCACGACCACACCGAGATCGCACGCAATCGAGTACGGCGTGATGCAGACCTGCCCTGACCGGACACTCATTCGACCTGCCACCGCCCGCGGACCCGACGACATCGCGTGGAGAACCGCGTCGATAGCACCGGGAGCCTCCGCTCGATGCTCGACCACGATCTGTGCCTGACTCCCCTTACCGTCCGCGACCACCACCGTCAACGTCTGACCTGCCGGAGAGTAGTCGGTGTCGACCACAGCGTCGACGCTCACTATGCCGACCCCGTCCGTCACCAGACGGTTCCGTGCGAACGACGGCCTGCGTTCGGTCAACTGTCGACGCACATCGTCGTAGTCCGAGGAGAGGGCAGGCGAATCAGCCCAAGCGTCGGAACCGAGGGGAAGGATCGATGTCTTGCCGATACCTCTACGTCCCAATCGAATCGAACGGTTCGCGCGCCGAACAGCCGATTCGGTGACGATGGTCGACGAAGCCAACGTCCCGATAGTCGTCCCCGCAACCCTGCGCCCCGCCACCGCATGACCGGTAAGCAACTCCCCCGGCCACTGATGCCGCATCAGATAAACGGCATTCGTATCGATTTCGGAGAAGTAGACGTCGACATTCACGGCGTCACCATTGGCCGTTACGCGGGCACCCAAACCGACCAGACGTGAACGTCTGAGCGGAGTTTCGCCCACAGTCTCGGTTCCCAGTGCCATTCCGGCGAGCGCCGAGTCGGTCGCCCCTCCGAGCTGAACTCGCGCGTAGACCTCTGCGATCAACGACGCCACCCGGACCCGGTTGTGACGGGCATTCCTTGCGGCATAGGCTTCGACCTGATCGGCCAGATCTCTACATGCGTCAGCAAGCCACACCGTCGACGATGCCTCGGCCGAACGAGCAGCCCTCACTGCGGATGCATGTTGCACACCCGACGCCCCAGCCAGTCCGTCTACGAGGATAGTTCGGGCAACAACCTTGGCCAGAGCGGAATTAGCCGAATCCTGAATTAGACCAGCACTACTGACGAACACCTCGTCGCTACCCGATTCGTCAGCCTCTCGTACGGCCCACACCGCAAGGGCGATCGACTCCGGCGCTGCATGCTCGGATGCCGACGAATGAGTGTGACCCACATCGTGGGGTGTCAAGAATCGAACTGTGCAGTGCGGCAACTCGACACGCACAATCGAGTCGGTGCCCTCGGGGCGATGCACTGTCGCCTGATAACCCTCGCCGCGGATGCGCCTGGCCCGCCGCATGGCGGCCGCACCGACGTGCGATTCGACAACTGTGTCGTCGAATTCTCCTGGTGTCCATTCCGGTCCGCCGACATCGGTACCGAATCTCGCACGATAGGCGAGCACCAGACCGAGGCGATGCCTGCACGCCGAACTCGCGCCGCAGGAGCATGACGCGTCGGTGAACGGCAACGAAGCCGGGAGCTCGGTCACGACGCCGTCGGCGAACCGGGCGACGATGCGTTCGATTGATGCCGACAAGTCCGGTGGATTCTCCTCGACCATCCGCACTGCTCTTTTGACCAGGCCACGATTGGTGACGAGCACCAGTGCCTCGTCGGTGAGCGCCGCCACGTCCGGTCGGATGGATTCGGCGTTCATCGGATGCACCCGGCGACGAACTCCGCGAGCCCGCCCGGTGTCATCGCCCCCACGTGCACCCCCAGCCGGACTAGACGCTGGGCGATCTCTCGGTCGTAGTCGGGTTCGCCGGACTCGTCGAGTGCTGCCAACGCCAACACTCGCACGCCCTCGTCGGTCAAGCGAGATACGCTGCGCACGAACCGATCCGCTTGACTCTCGTACAGATCGGAGATGATCACCACGATGGTTCGGCGCGGAGTCTCGACCAGCTGCCCCGCATAGTCCACAGCCTTGGCACCATCGTTGCCGCCACCGAGTTGCACTCCCATCAACAATTCCACCGGATCCAGAACCTCCGACGTGAGGTCGACAACGTTGGTGTCGTACGCGATGAGGTGCGTTCGCAGACCAGGGACGTTCCAGAAGCATGCAGCTGTGACGGCGGAATGGACGACAGAATCGATCATCGATCCTGACTGGTCGACCAGCAGTATGAGTGTCCAGGTGTCAGTGTGTCGCCGGGTGCGCGAAGTGAACAGTGGTTTCTCGATCGCGATGGATCGTGTCTCGGGGTTCCAGTGCTCGAGGTTCGCGAGAACCGTTGCAGGAAAATCGAAGTTGCGAGAGTTCCGGAAGGAGGTGCGCTGCCGGCTGCGCGTGCCGTGGAAGGTCTTGCGGACGTCGACGGACAGCTTCTCGATCAGCTCTTTCACAACCGTGTCGACAGCCTTCTTGGCCAGCGCGAGAACCCGCGGGTCCATCAGATGCTTCGTTCGCAATACCGCACGCAGGAGTGTCACGCTCGGTTCGATTCGCTCGAGAGCCTCGGGATCGGTGACCACCTCGGTGATCTCGTATTTCTCGACTGCGTCTCTTTCGAGGCGGTGAACTGTCTCACGCGGAAACAAGCGGTGGATGTCGTCGAGCCAATCCACTGCGCTCACCACCGTTGTCCCGACTCCGCTCGGCCGTCCGCGACGGTCGCGGTGCAGTGCCCTACCCTCGCCTTTTTGCCCCTTCGCCAGAGCACCGCCTGCTCGAGCGCGTGAACCACCCGAGCGCACGCCCTGGGCGGCACGGGCCGCGTCGCGGCCATACAGCCATTCCAGCGCGGAATCCTGTTCTGCCGCAATACCTGTAGGGTCACCGAGTGCACCGGAGCTGGCGTCACCCAAGATCAATCGCCATCGCTCGGAGTTCATTGCAATCCAATGTTCGCGAGCGCACGATCGACTCGCTCGTCCAGTAGCTCGCCGGACAGTCCCGAGGCCGTAATGGACGGGCCGGCAGGCGCTGGTGCCACGCGTCGAGCGATGACCTCGCGTTCACGCGGAGGAAAGAACTCGAAGGACTGCCTCAGGGCAGGCAGTGCAGTCAGAAAATCATGCTCGGTCATCCGTCCTACGACGGCGTCGACGGCCGTCAACACTGCGTCACCGGAACCGGCATCGAGAAAACGTTCACGCGCGACGCCGAAGAGACCGGACAGCCAGTCGCCGAGCCGATCCGAGGGTATGGACCGCACGGCAGCCGCCGCATCTTCCGGGGTGGTTCGAGTCCACGACGCGCCCAGAGCCGATCCCCTCATATCCACTGCGGCACCGCTGTCACGCGCCAGCAGATCCAGTTCTGTTGACGGGTCGTCGCGCAAGAGGTGCCCTGCGTACTGCATGGCATCGGCGATGGCCGCGACAGCCGCGATTCGACGGAGATCTGCGCCCCCTGTTGCTCGGACTCGCCGGGCGAGCGTAAGCACCTTGGGCGACGCGGCTGCCACCACTTCTCCGAGCAGCGCCGAACCCCGACTCCCGAACAGCGAATCGTGTCGCCACAGATCGAGGGCAGTGCGCAGAAGTAGCCCGGTATCGGCGAGATCGACTGCGTTGTCCAGCGATTGGATCGCCGCCGATGCTGACATATCAGATACGTCGTCGAGTCCGCTCAAGACTGCGTCGAACAGAATTCGCGCGACGGCAGCCATGTCTTTGCCCGCTGACCGCAACGCGGAGACGAGCGCTGCACCCGCCGCGTCCACTAGCGTGTGCCCGTACGCGGCGGCCTCGACGAGTGCCGGAACTCGGCCGCCGTGGTCGGTGATCACCCACTCGTCGATCGACCGCACCTCGGAGACACCGCTCGGTCCGGCAGAGCGCTCGAAGCCAGGAATGCCGAGTAGTCGTAGCTGATGCAGCACGCGACTTCTCGAACGCTCGCGTTCGTCAGTGAGATCCAGAGACAAACTCCCGGTGGTCAATTCGAACTCTTCGAGCAGCATGCCGACGTGATGGACCAGCCCAGGTGCCGGGGCGTCAGGATGTAGTTCCCCTCGCCGCTCTCCCCTCAACGTTCGGATGCATACCTCGATCACCGGGTCAGCTTCGACACCGAGTGGTTCACCCGCACGCGTCCACGGCAGCGGCGAGGGAATGGCCTCGTCGACGAGTGTGCTCGCAGCACCGTCCAGTACGTCACGACGCGTGGGCACCGAGTGACCTCGCATCGCCGCCAGCGCATGGACCTGCGTTCGGAATCCGGCGAAGTCGGTGGTCGAAACCCGGTGCCCGCGGGCCCGCAGGTTCAGCACGACGGCCTCGATCGCGGTGTCCGACGCATGAGCCTGATCTTCCCAAAGCTGCTGGTACCACCACGGTCCCTCGAGTTCGAGGCGACGGTAGGAGTACGGGATCAGATAGCTTCCGACGTCGAGGGCGGAATCCGGAATCGGAACGGTCGGCCAGCTGTCATCGGCCGGTGGTCCCGTCTCGAGCTCCGACATGATCCCGGCACGGTGGAATCCGCCGCAGACGACGACGACCGAACCACCCTGCTCACGAGCTGCTTTCACCCAGGATGCCATGTACTTCTCGCGTTCGGAGACGTCGACACCATCACCGCGGATCAGGATGAAGTAGCTGTCGAGGATATCTCGCATCTCTTCGGTCGTCAGCGCGCCTGCCCGGGCTTCCACGACGTGGTCCCACATCGCATCGATGGTGTCGAGGCCCATCTGCTCGACTGCATCCACAGCGGCTGGGCTGTATTCGGTAGGCCCAGAATCGAAGTCGGGATGCCACGACGGAAGGTCGATGAACCGAACTGACGCACCCGTTCCAGTGGCCGCTTGCATCGCTACCCACTCCGGCGAGAACTCGGTGTAGGCATTCCAGGCCACCTGGGTGTGTGTACCCCTGCGGGCGTGTGAGAACAGCGCGATCGGAAGTCGATGTCCGAGCGTCAACTCGCCGAGGCGGTCTGTGTAATCGACCGGACCTTCGATCAAGACGTGGGCCGGCCGCAATCGTTCGATGGTGTCGGCTACCACGCGCGCGCAGGCAGGACTGTGATGCCGCACGCCGATGACGGCCACCTCGTCGCCATCGTGACGTTCCACCACTAGGTCAGACGTGCGTGAGCTTCGCGCAGCTCGCGCCACGCCTCGCTCGATCGGTAGGACGATCGCTGCTCGATGTAGCGACGCAACCTCGCTGTGTCCTCGGCGTTGTCTTTCGCCGCGGTGCCGGCCAGGGACTCCGCGAGATCGGTGAACGTGCCTGCATCACCGCGCATGTACCAGCCGCGAATTCCGGTGGCATGCGCGAGCGAGACCGCCTCAGCCGTGCTCATCACAGACGACAACCGCTCGACGGGAGCACCGGCTTCGGTGAATCCCGATCTCAGGTCACGGAACAGCGTCACGAGAAGTTCCGCGACCGCCGGATCTTGATCTATCCCCACCCCGGACGCGCGCAACAGCGCCGCCGACTCCGCCCGCACCAGCGCGAGCTCGGTGTCGAAATCTGCAATCGGATGTACCGTCTCGAAATTGAAGCGACGTTTGAGCGCGGCGCTCATTTCGTTCACTCCTCGGTCGCGGGTATTTGCCGTCGCGATGACGTTGAATCCCTCACGCGCGTAGACCATCGCGTCCGTTCCGGTGAGTTCTGGCACCGCGAGAACACGTTCGGACAACAGCGACAGCAGGGTGTCCTGCACTTCGAGTGGGCATCGGGTGATCTCCTCGAAACGCACGATCCGACCCTCGGACATGCCACGCAGCATGGGTGCCGGAACCATCGATCGTGGGGAAGGGCCCTCGGCTACCAACAGCGCGTAGTTCCACGAGTACCTGATCTGATCCTCGGTGGTTGCAGCGCCTCCTTGGATGGTGAGCGTGGAATCTCCACTGACCGCAGCCGCAATGAGTTCGGACAGCATCGATTTCGCAGTACCTGGTTCACCGACCAACATCAATCCGCGTGTGGTCGCCAAGGTGACGAGCGAGCGTTCGACGAGTGACGGGTTACCGACATACTTGGCGACGATTCCACGGTGGGCGTCGCCCATCACGAAGCTGAGGGCCGCCTGCAGACTCAATTTCCACCCGGGTGGCCGCGGACCGCTGTCCTCGTCGGCGAGTCGCTCGAGCTCGTCTGCATACCGCTCCTCGGCAGGTGGCCGCTGTACTCCCGTCGTCACGACGCGAACCCATCCAGATCGGCGATGAGTTCCGAGACGGTCGCACGGTCGACGTCGTTCAAGGTCCCTCCTCGCAAGCTCACCTCGACGAGCTTCTGGTCCGGGTATCCGTTGTAGGGATCACCCGTCCCCATCCCCGGTTCGAGTCCCAGCAGCACCGAGACGTCGTCGCTCAGTTGGTAGAGCAAGCCCTGACCCCAGGACACGGGGTTCTCCCACACCGGTTCCCATCCACGGTAGGTCAACCGGAGGGCCTGGCTCGGGGTCGCAGTCACCCCCGTGAACCTGGCCAGGCCACTGCCGTCGATGTCGCCTGGCAGCGGGTCGTGGACCGATCGGCCCAACTGTGGGAACGGCTGCAGTATTTCGTAATCGGCGAATATGTTCGACCACGTCCCGACCGTGTCGGGTATGTGTGCCGGATGAACCAGACCTATCCGGCCGTCGGGAAGCTCGAGGGCATCGTCGTCGACGTCTGCGAGGGTGCTGTCTTCCGCGACCCGGAACACCACTGCAGGTTTGTTGTTGTCGTCGAACGACGCCCACAGGAGACGACGAGCTACGTGGATCAAGAGCGGATGTCCCAGCACGTATTGGGTGAACTCGTCGGCGGTCCAACGGCGTCCGATCACCATCGACCGATTGAGGCGCTTGATCTGTTCGGTTGCAACAGCTTTGGCTTCGCGCTTGAGCGCGGCGAAGCGTGTCTTGGCTTCCTCCGCGAGGATGGCATCGTCTCGGGTGGTGGGCTTGGGCAGGCTCGTCGTCTTCTTGCCATTCTCGTCGAGCACGTATGGAACAAGTGCTTCGGTGAAGCCGACCGTGAAAGATCGCTCGCCGTAGTCGAACATCATGGTTCCCGACGACGACAAATCGAGAGTGGGGACGATGCGGTCCGCCAACTGCTCACGATCGAGACCGAGGCTTTCTGCGACCTCGGCGACCCGCTGCTGCGCGCCGACCTTGAGGGACTTGAATTTCATCTTCCGTGAGATGTGGTCCAATTCGGTGAGGGCCCGGGTCGAGCCGTGCGCAGCCAGAGCGTCCAGCCCCAGTTGCGCTCTGGCAGTGCCGTTCTCGCCTGGCCAACGCCGGATGAGCGGGGCCAGTTTTCCGATTGTCGAGTCGTCGCCCAGCCACCCGAGTGCGAGGATCACCCAATTGCCTTTCGAGGGCGCACCTGCTCCCCACCATCGCTGAAAGAGCTCCCACGCTGCGTCGGCGAGTAACCCGCGATCGCAGTACGAGGTCACCGTCTCGAGCCCTGCGTACGGTGCATCGATTGTGCTTACCGCGCACATCGTCAAGATATGCGCCGTGGCGGAATCAGGCAGAGCAGCGGACCTGTCCGCGGTCAGTATCGGCGGCAGCGACGGCGCGTCGGCCCAGGCCGGTGTTTTCGGAATGCGCTTCGGCAGTACTTCCAGCGGATCGAGATCGACGATGGTCGCAATCGCTGCCGATACGTCGTCTCCGTACCTGTTTGCTCCGGCCAGCACTGTGTCTCGTGAGGTGGCGCGCGCGAGTCCGCGTAATGCTGCTGCAGCGTGATCTTTCTGCGCCCCAGCTTTTCCCACCGCGTCGGGGATCAACAGCGTTGCTGCGTCCGCCGCATGCCGGACGAGCCATGCCAAAGCGGGCTTGCGCAAGTTCTTCCGGGTGGCGAACATCGTCGCGTGCACGCGCGCGACATCGAGGTCGACGTACGGCATCAGATAGGGTGCCGCTGCACCGGGGTGAGCTCGTGTGAAGCGGAGCATGAGCGGTAAGGCGTCGAGTTCGTAACGCGCAACGACACGCAGCGGATCCTTGAGAGTTGTTCCCTCCCAATCAGTCAGGAACGGTCGGGCAATCTCGTCCGGCGCGATGAGGAAAATGATCCAGGCGTACCGGCCCCCTGCACCTGTCGGTGACGGGTCTGGAATGTACTGCTTGTAACTGTCCCATGTCGTATAGGAGTAATCTCCCGGCCTGTTCTTGATGGCCTCGAGTTCGCCTGGCAGCCAGGCCATCTTGTGAAGATCAGGGACTTCGAGCCCTGTGATGGCGGTCGCGTCGGGCATCTTCTTGCGCGTCGACCACGGCGGACTGACGAGGATCGACGGTAGGTCGGTCGCCATCGGCAACAAGGTTGTCAGTTCTGCGATCCTGCGTTGCGCTCTCTCCGGCAACGTGGAGGCGATCTCGCGCGCCAAGTCCGGATCCCGCCGTACGTGGCGATCGAACAATCCCGAATCAGCCTCTACCAGAACACGGAACGCTCGACGCGGATAGTTCTGCATCGCCCGAAGGACGATTGGCTGCCCGTTCTTCATCCCTCCACGTCGGACCAGAGCCTTGAACGCATCGTCGGTGGGGATAGCCGAAAGGGCGTGCAGTATTCGCAGAAGCCAGGACTCGTCGTGCGCGTTTCCGTACGGATTCGGCGTGTCGAAAGCGTCCAGCAACACAGGCAGTATCGGCGGGCCGATACCGTCCACCACCGCTGCTGTCATCGCATCGTCGAGCAGCCACCGCCGGTGCCCGTAGGCGTCATCGCTTCGATGAAGCTGTTCTGGCGTGTTCGCCGAGACCATCAGCTGCGTGCTCCAGTGGTAGGACTGAGGACGCACCACCATGATCAACTCCTCGGACCACTCCAGCTCGGTCGGGAAAATGAACGTAGCGGTCAGCTTTCGTACGGTGTTGCCTCGCAGCGTCGATGCCACGCTTCGGGCCGCCGCGTAGTCCTCGTCCGACGCCACCGCGATCAACCCGCGCATGCGCTCGAGCATGTACTCGCGCGGAGAATAGGTCAGTTGCTCATCGTACCCATCCACCTGCGCGAAACGTTCTCGCGTCGTGTACTTCGGCACTTCGAACACCGCGTCCGGCGCGGTATGACCGTAGGAAACGACGCTGATTACGGCACCCTCCGGGAGGTCCGCAACCAGCACCCTTTCGCTCACGAAACGCATGTCGGACAACTCCAGAAGCGCCTCGACCGCGAAGACCAAGCCGTGCCTGGCCACCCAGCCGTCGATGATCGAGACAACTCGCAATTCGTCGCGACTTACGAATCGGTTCAGGAGAAAATACAGAGCGGCGGCACCAAGAGCCGAGACGTCGCCTGCCTGGTACTTCCTGGCGTCGATCGTCAATTCGTCGGGGTTGGTGTCGTTGACGAGGTACCAGGACGCGTACTGGAGGCTGAGTTCGTCGGTCTCGATCTTCGCTAGTTCGACGCCTGCGTCAGGATCGACCGGCGCGACGCTGGCGCGATAACCCCCGCGTCGGGGATATTTCATCGGTAGCCACGTCAGCGGCGGCACGGACTTCGACTCGGACTCGGACGTACTGTGGCTCACGCATCTCCTCGAGGTCCCGCACTGTTCGGCGACGTGCCGAGAATGATAGCGGGCAGAACGATCGCCCACCGGTGATCTCGTACCGCGTGGTCTGGCAGCGAAGTGTGGGCGGCGAAAGCAAAACCGACCGGACGGCATGCGGAACGAATTTCTGCCCTGCGCACCGCATCGGTCCGCGGGAGAGTGACGGTCGTGAACGACACACCCGCGTCCGGCCCCCCACCGCGTTTTCGCGGCGTGCCCATCAACGAAATCCCGGCCGTAGTGCCCCTGAGGTTGATTCTGGCCGAAACGGAGAGGATCGGTGCGTGGCTCAGCGGTGCACGGGTCTACAGCACATGCATGACCTTCTCGGTCGAAGCCTGTGTCCGAGAATCTGATCGCTTGCTGGGTATGTACGGGTTCGGTAGACCAGAGTCGAATCACACTCCGCCGATGCTCGTCGGTTTCGAGGATGTCGACGGGACCGTCTCCACAAACCTTCCCGGCAGGCGAACGGGGTTGAGCCCCAGCGGTGGTGAAGGAAACCGCCTGCACAGTCGAGCCGGCCTCATTCTGGAACCCGTCCCGCCCGCCGGTCCTTTGCATGTGTATTTCGCTTGGCCGCACTTCGGGATCGCCGAAACACGTCATAGTGTGGACGCGAGCGAATTCGTCTCGGCGACATCCGAAGTGAGAAAGCTGTGGGACGAGGCCGATCCGGATACGGGCACCCCGTTCGACCTCGACGACAGGACTACACCCGAGATCGAGATTCCACCTGGCGGATGGTTCGAGACGGCCCTCGAACGCCAGAAGCCACCTCCACGCGACCCCAATGCGCCGCGTCGTATCAATTACGCGATCGGGGGTGATGATTAGGCGGTGCATGGTCGCTCCGACCGGCTGCGAGCTGGCAGGATCAACAGCGTGATCGAATCCATTTTCGTCGAGCACCTGCGGTTCTGCTCCGAGTCGAGCGGGCGGTTCAACCGGCATCCGCACCGTGAATTGGCCTCCTTTCGACGCACATCCCAGCAGTCCGATTGCGGTGCCGACATCGACGCGCGAATATCGACCAACGATGTGCTTGTAGGTGGCGAACAGCGGAATGCATAAATCTATTGGTGTCCGCCGCCCTGCGTCCTGCGTTACCAGCCGACACAGAGGTGTTGCCGTCCTCGATAACTCCCCCGCTTCAGTTCCAACCTTGGGAGCGAAACCACTGCGCAGGCTTTAGTAGCGCTGAGGGGCGAGGAGGGTGACCTGACGCATTCGGTGAACATCGGTGGGTACGAGCTCCCGATCTAGTTTCCCCGCCTGTGAATCGACCACGACCCGAACGGGGTGAGATAGTGTCGCGATCATGACACTGCAGAAAGGCGCATGAGCGCCCCGTCGTCCGAGCGCAGACTCTTGCGCCCACGATATACTCGTTTCGCTGCCGGTCGGCTGTGGGTTATCGACGAAACCCAGCCTGTCGCAGCGCTTCTCGAACCGACATCCGGACAGATCGATCGGATCGTGTCCTGGCCGGAGATACCCTCACCATCACCTGCACTGACGATTGCCTCCCACGCAGACCGTGTCTGGCTGCAGTACCGCGGAACCGATGTTCTGTCCTGCGTGACCGTGGACGGGGTACATCACGCCGAGTATCTCGAGGGCTCACATCTGCTGACAGCGGGATCGTCCGGAGCATGGTGTTTTCGACCCACACGCACGCGTGACGACGTCGCTCGCACCGCGGACGAGCCGCCGCTCCCCCGCCCGCGATCGCGACCACCTCTGCTCCTGGCTCACCCGGGCGGAGGCACGTCTCCGATCGACGTCGACGGGGTTCTAGTCGCAGCCGACTTCGACGAACAGTCGGTCCACCTCGCCGTCGAGCACACCCCATGGTCGCGCACCTATCGCGGAACCCCCACTCCGGCAGGATATGTTCTCCAACAATCCAAGTCGTGGATCCATCTACCGCTGGACGCGAGCACGACCCGCATCGAACTCGACGACTACCCTCGATCGCGGGCCGACGGCGCGTGGCACACCAGCGAGTACACGGACATTACCTACAACGAGCTGCACCGCCGCAAGCGCGCGATCGGCGACGGCGTCCGATGGCACTGGGGCGTGACAGGCAGGCACGGCGGTGTTCTTATCGCGAAGGCATTCCGTGCCGGTTCCTCGACGCCCGTGTGTGAGATCGAACTGCCGGAAGTCCGGGCCTACGAAGGCACCGCATACGGTGACCAACTCTGGCTCCTTGTCAGATCTGTGGACGGTGCGAGCCGCCACCTTGTTCGGCTCTCGATAGACACAGCAGAGTCCGAACTCGACACAGCCATAGACGATCTGGACATCACGGGCTACTGCCGCCCCGTCGCTCCCGCGCCGCCTGATCATGCGTCGTACGTCCGCTACTGCATTCGTCGACTCGACGGGCGGCGGTTCTCGAAGAGAATGCACGACGTCCGCGGCGAGTTCATCGGCGACTGGCCGCACGGCCGCTTGCACATCAGTTTCACCCACGATGACTACGAGGGGCTCACTGTGGTGACTCGACTCAACCTGTACGACGAACAGGGTCGACGTCTCGACGATATAACTTGTTATGCCCCTACCGAATTGATGGAGCAGGCAGACACCCGCGCGTACCCGGATCGGTCGCGCGCCGTCGGAGGGGTGTTGTACGTATGACGCATTGGGTCGAAGTGCTACTGAAGATCGTCGACGGTCCGCAGCGGCCGGTCATGGGTATCGCCCGCGCAATTCACGCCGACATCGGTCCTAGAGACGTCTACGACGGGCACTACGGCATCGTTCCGTCGTACGTGGGTTTCGGGCTCGGCGAAGTCCGTCTGTTCCGTTTCGGTCGACAGACACGCATGGAGTCTCTGGAAGGGAAACCGCTGTTCATCGCCGACGGCCATAAGTGTTGGGTGTTCGAAGCCGGTCACGATGATCCGATCGAAACCAACGAGCTCAACACCCGGATACCCGACCCGGGCCGAGAACTGATCGTCTCCCGCCCGGTCGAACACTGGGCGCGACCGGGCCTCACCAGACCTGCACGTCCTATCGAAGAGGTCGAATTCATCGGACGGCGTTGCTGGAAGGTGGAACTGCAAACCGGCAGCAAGGGCTCGCCGATGGTTCTGACGATCGACACCGAGACCGGGGCCGTGTTGAAGCAGGAGTCCGAGGAGGGTAGTGCGGAATACATCGATTGTTCCCTGCCGGAGGAAGTTTCGGACTCGACGTTCGTGTGGAGCGGCCCGGCCAGAAAGGCTCGTAACGTGTTCGCCGAGGATCGGGCGCGTGAGGTGGAACGATCGAAAAACAACATGCAATGGTTCCACGACAACGTCAGCGCGCAGCGGATACGAGCACACGTCTTGGTCGACTTCACCCCGACCGAGGTGCGCCGAGATCCCGAACATCCTGACAGCTTCGAAGCCGATATCGAGAAAGGTGCCGGCCGACTGTGGCGACGCGCGCGATCCAGCGAAGACTGGTTGCTCCCCATAAATTGGTCGGGCAGGAACTACCCGACACCTATCCGAGCATGGTCAACAAAAGATTTCGACTGGGCGTGCGCAATCGATTTGGGACCCGGCAGTTTGACCGATGCGACAGTGGCGCAACTCCAACACGCGCTCCACCCAGGCCAAGACGTGGTTGGCATACCCCCACTGAATCCGCACCTAGCTGAGCAATACGACCAATCTTGATATGCCGGGCTACCGGTAGAGGTCTGCATATTGCGGCAGCACAACAGTTTTCGTGTTACTCGAGTCTCGACGCCGGATCAATCCGACGGGTCCTGACGCCGCGCAGATGCCGTTGGGGTGAGCGCGCGACGTTGTTATTCGATGGCTTGTTGATGGACTGTTTGAGAGGGTGCACGAATGAGTGCGGTCAACTGGTTACTGGCGGGCCCGCGTGGTCGTCGGTTGCTCCTCGAGTATGCGCTGCTCGCGGAAGAGGATTCGGCCGTCGATGTCGAGCATTCGTTCCGCTCTGCGGTGTTCCTGGCGTCCTACCGCCTTGACGTCGACCAAGGTGCCGGAGTGGTGATGTTCGGGCCCGGTGATGAGGAAGCGCGGCAGACCGTGGTGACAGCGGAGGATGTGGCGGATCGCCTGTCTCGGGTGCCGCTCCCGGAAGTGACAGCCGGCGTGCTGCGTTCGGTCCTTGCTGCAGCGGTAGATCACGCGATGTACTGGCAGCCACCGAACGGTGAGGACGTTCTCGCCGCCACCGCATCGGTGCGGGGTGAGCTGGAACGGATAGCCGAACACGTCGCCTCGACGCCGCACGCACAGTGGTGGTCGACGGGTCTCGCGGCTGCTGATCAGTGGATCGTGTGTTGGGACAACGCATACGCGCAATTCCGGGATGACCCGGCGGCCACACTGACCACCGCAGAGACGTTGCACGACTACGGTGCTCGCACGGCGAAAGAAGAAGTGCGAGCGGCGACCGTGCGGCCGGCGGACCCGGCCGCGGGCTTTTCCGGAGAGTGGTGGTCGGTTCCTCCGACACGGAGCTCGACTCGCTCGTTGTTCGATGGCACCCCGGCGGAGCTGTGGTTCGTCGAGGACGGCATGGGATGGAAGCGGGCGGTCTCGCGGCGCATGCGCGTTCCCAGCGGTGTTCGCGCGTACGAGATCGACGGCCCGCAGGCGTGGGCGCAGCTATGCAGAGAGTTCCCTGTCGAGGTCACCGCGCAGAAGCGGCACGACTGGTACCGCGCTACCGGGCGGGCCGGGCGATGGGTCGTTCCCGACTGGCCACGAGTGGCGGAACAGTACGACGGTATTCACCTCACCGTCCGCGGCTACCTCTCCGCAGCCGGGACGGCCATCACCGTGGACGACGCCACAGCGAGTGTCATCGCTGGATGGGCACCCGACGAAACCTATTGGCTCACCGACACCGCAGCAGCCGACGGCGACAAAGCCCAGGTGTGGGTGTGCGACACCGACGGGGAACACCCCGAGTGGACCGCACACAGAGCTCGCTGACGCGGTCTGCACACCGGTAAACGCCAATCCGGTAGTTGTCGTCGGCGTTCACCCAACACTCGAAGAATCCCGATCTCGAAGACGGAGATAAGCATCGAGCCGAGCCGCGCCGACAAGAAGGTCACGGCCCCTCGCGCTCAGCCGCGCCTGCCACGCGTCGAGAAAGGAACGCAACTCGTCGACACCTCCGGCACCGCGCAACGATTCAAGGAAGTGCGCGACTTGACTCAGTCGGTAGCCGCCGCGCCGGAGTTGCAGCGCGATCTCGACGTCCCGGACGGCGTCAGCGGCGTATTCGCGGTAGCCGGTGGTCGGGGCGCGTGTGGGTTGTACGACTCCTTCCGCTTCCCAGGCCCGCAGCGTCGCCGGGTGCAGATCGAGGCGTCGTGCGAGTTCACCCACCGTCAGCGGGCGTCCGTCGATCGGCCGCGGTGCCATCGTCGACAGGCTCTTCAGGGCGGCGGCCGTTTCGCCGTAGGTGCCACGTTCGGAGTGGAGAGCGGCATGGTCGGCGTCGATCGTTCGGTATGCGAAGTCGTCGTCACGGGCGTTGACTGCGCGCATGATGTCGACCGCCGGCCTGTACCCGTGTCCGCGGCGCAGTGCCACGAACGCGTCGAGCGCCGCAGCGTGCATGAGCGTGTAACACCGGTAGCCGGAGTCACTTCGGACCGCGAGAGGTAGGACGCCTACCTCTTCGTAGTTGCGTACCGCCTGTGTGGACAGTCCGTGTCGGCGGGCCAGATCGGTGGGTCTCACAATGCCTCGATTGAGGGTTAACGGGTATTAAGCCGGTGGCATGATGCCGAAGTCTCAATGGAATGCTCAACGATACCGTCGAACATATGCCTGCAGAACTGCACAACATCGCCCGAGAACTCGGCGAAGACCTTGGCCGCGTGGTCGACGCTTTCCTGACCGGGCGTCCGGCCGTCCTCCTGGGCCTCGGTGAGCCGACACACGGAATTCTTGCCTTCACGAGCCTGCGCAACGAGCTGCTCGTCCATCTCGTCGCTCGCGGATTCCGGTCGGTGGCGCTCGAGACCGATATCTTCGCCGCGTCCATCGTCGACGATTACGTGGCCGGTGGAACAGCGGGCCTCGACGAGGTGTTGTCGGCCAGTTTCAGTCACGGGTTCGGCGCAGTTCCCGGTAACCGTGAACTGCTCGAATGGCTGCGTGGTCATAACGCAGCGTGCGCGCCGGAGGACCGGGTCCGATTTCATGGCTTCGACGCGCCCGTCGAGTACTCGGGAGCACCGAGCCCCGGACCGTCCCTGAAGTTCGTATTGGAAGCCCTGGCCCCCGAAGAGGTGTTGCCTCCCCACATAGGGGACCTCGACGAACTCCTCGGTGACGACGCCGACTGGACCGATCCGAACGCGATGTACGACGCCGTCGCGTCGATCGGCGGATCCAACAGAGCCCAGGTTCTCGGCTCGATCGCGGAAGGACTGGCCGCCGCTGCACCACTGGACGCGCCGTGGGAGGTGTCTGCGCACGCGCGCGCTGCGCAGGGTTTGCTTCGCTATCACGCGGCCATGGCGAGTACCGCCCCCGATCGCATCGGGCAACTACTCGGCATACGCGCCGAAATGATGGCCGACAATCTCCGCGACATCGTCACGCGTGAACGCGGTCGCGGGCCGACCCTGGTGTTCGCGCACAACTCGCACCTGCGCCGCGGCGACTCGGCGTTACCGGGCGAGGCGAGCTGGGCTGCAGCCGGTGCGCTCGTGGCCCACGACCTCGGCGATGAATACGTATTCATCGCGACCGACGCCAACCCGTCGGCACCCGTCGGCACACTGCAGGCCATGTTGGCCGATGCCACAGACCGACGCGCGTTGTTCCCGGCGGACGCACTACGCAGCGCACTGCCCGAGTCCGTTACCGCGGGTACGCCGATCGCTCCGGGCCACCTGCCACTTTCTCCCGCAGACCTATCCGGAACCGACGCGATCCTGTTTATCGCCGACACCGATGGGCACCGACACCAATACTGGTGATCCGTCCAAAACGTATATCGAACGTTCAACCACCGACATCATCCCGTGGTGAACGCAAACGCCGGCTGGCAAGAGAGCTTATCGACAGAGCGCTGCCAGCGGATCTTGACGAAACACAAACCGGAGCCAACGATCTAGTCCAAGTTTCAGCTCGACACGGACCCCTATCTACTCCGTAGCTACTTGACTACGAACAAGCTGAATCAAGTGGCTTCGTCCACTCAGGTGCATTCGCTCAAGACACGCAGATCGCCGGACACCAGTGGATCCACCTGGACACCGTCTCAGCGCCAAGTTCGACCGTGTAAGCATTGAGTAGTGACACTCCCGCGGCACGCACACAAAAAAAGACGGCTTCGGATTTCTCCGAAACCGCCTCTGAACTGCATCTACGTGTCGGGCTGACAGGATTTGAACCTGCGACCACTTGACCCCCAGTCAAGTGCGCTACCAAGCTGCGCCACAGCCCGCCGCACCTCGAAAGGCGCTTGCTGAGATTACCCCAGCCCTACCCCTGAGAGGAAATCGCCTGCTCAGGGGCCGGGTCGGACTAGGTCAGCGGTTGTTGCCCTTGCCCGGCCGTTCCCGCTTCTCGCGGATACGTACCGAGACGCGGACGGGGCTGCCGTCGAAGTTGAACTCCTCACGCAGACGCCGCTCGATGAATCGGCGGTAGCCGGCCTCGAGGAAGCCGGTGGTGAAGAGCACGAACGTCGGCGGCCGGGTGCTGGCCTGCGTCGCGAACATGATGCGCGGCAGGCGTCCGCCACGCATCGGCGGCGGGGTGGCTGCCACGACCTCTTTGAGCCACGTGTTGAGGCGTCCGGTGGGGACACGCTTGTCCCACGACTCGAGAGCCGTCTCCAGAGCGGGCACGAGCTTCTGCACGGCGCGGCCGGTGTGCGCCGAGATGTTCACCCGCTGGGCCCACGGGACGCGCGCGAGATCGCGGTCGATTTCCTTCTCGAGCTGCTGACGACGATCGTCGTCCACCAGATCCCACTTGTTGAACGCCAACACCAATGCACGGCCGGCATCGGAGACCATGCTCAGCACGCGCAGATCCTGCTCCGAGATCACCTGTGAAGCATCGAGAAGCAGAATTGCGACCTCGGCTGCTTCGATCGCGGACTTCGTGCGCAACGACGCATAGAACTCGGCGCCGCTGGCATGACTGACGCGCTTGCGTAGTCCTGCGGTATCGACGAATCGCCATGTCTTGCCGCCCAATTCGACCAACGAGTCGACCGGGTCGACAGTGGTGCCTGCAACATCGTGCACCACCGAACGCTCGTCACCCGAGAGCTTGTTGATCAGCGACGACTTGCCGACATTCGGCTTACCGACCAGAGCGACACGCCTCGGTCCCCCACCGGGGATACCTTCGCGCGGAGTCTCAGGCAAGGCCTCGAGCACCCGGTCCAGCAGATCACCGGTACCGCGGCCGTGGGTGGCGGACACCGATAACGGCTCCCCCAGACCCAGAGACCACAGTGCGGCGACCTCGGACTCGGTGCGACCGTCGTCGACCTTGTTGGCCACCAACAGAACCGGAGTCTTCGACCGACGCAACACTCGTGCCACTGCCTCGTCCGTCGTCGTCGAACCAACGCGGGCATCGACGACCAGCAGGATCGCGTCGGCGGTGTTCATAGCCAACTCGGCCTGGCGCGCAACGGACTGTTGCAGCCCCTTGGCGTCGGGCTCCCAACCGCCGGTGTCCTGCACCAGGAAGCGTCGACCACTCCAGTTCGCCTCGTACGACACACGATCGCGAGTGACGCCCGGGACGTCCTCGACCACTGCTTCGCGGCGGCCGATGATGCGGTTGACGAGCGTCGACTTGCCGACGTTCGGTCGGCCCACCACGGCGAGAGTCGGTACGGCAACGGCATCTTCACCGTCTTCACCCTCGTTGAGGTCGACGTACTCCCACTCGCCCTCGTCGCTCCACGTTCCGTCGCCCGCGGTTTCCGCTGCGCCGGAGAAGAATTCTTCACTCACTGGACTGCTCCACTTCTGTCGTTCACCACGAGCAGCAAACGCTCGATCACGCCGTCGAGATCCAGCTCGCTGGTATCGACGATCACCGAATCCTCAGCGGGACGAAGCGGTGACACTGCCCTCGTCGAATCTGCATGATCGCGGCGTTGTACATCCGCGAGCACTGATTCGTAGTCGTCGCCGCGACCTTGTTCGATGTTCTGTTTGTTGCGTCGTTCCGCACGCGCCTCCGGTGACGCCGTCAGGAACACCTTCACGTCGGCGTCGGGAAGCACGACGGTGCCGATGTCGCGACCCTCCACCACAATTCGCGTCGACGAGCTGGCGAGGTCGCGCTGCATCTGCACCAAGAGCTCACGCACCGCAGGCACCGCGGACACAGCCGAGACGGCTTTGGTCACTGCGTCGCCGCGGATTTCGCCGCTGACGTCCTCTCCGTCGAGCAAGACGGTCTCCGACAGTGGATCCTTCCCGATCTCGAGGGGAAGGGCTGCAACAACTTTCGCGACTGCGTCTGCATCGGTGGGCTCGACGCCCGAACGCAGCACCCATACCGTTGCGACGCGGTACATCGCACCGGTGTCGAGGTAGCTTGCTTCGAGTGCCGATGCGAGCCGACGCGATACCGACGACTTACCGGTGCCCGACGGCCCGTCCATCGCCACGACGAGCGCCGCCATCACAGGCCTACGGATTCGTAGAGCTTGCCGATCTCGCCGCGGCCGAGAACACGCAGTGTTCCGGGACGCTGATCGCCGAGCACGATGTTGCCGACGTCGGTACGCACGAGGCGTCCCACCGGGAATCCGACCTTGTCGAACAACCGACGCACGATGTGCTTGCGGCCCTCGTGCAACGTCACCTTGACGAGCGATTTGCCGTCCGAGATATCGAGCAGCTGGAAGCCGTCGACCTTCACCGGGCCGTCGTCGAGAGTGACGCCTTCGCGCAACTGCTTGCCGAGCGTGCGGGGAATCGTGCCGAACAGCGTCGCGAGATATGTCTTGGACACCTCGTACGACGGGTGCATCAGCCGGTGAGCAAGGTCACCGTCGTTGGTGAACAACAACAGTCCCTCGGTGTCGGCATCGAGCCGACCGACGTGGAACAGACGCTGGCCCGCCTGCACGCGCTCGGCGACGATGTCGCCGACGCACGGACGACCCAGATCGTCCGACATGGTGCACTGCCATCCGCGCGGCTTGTTCATCGCGAGATGAACCAGTTCTTCCTTCACGACGACACGAGTGCCGTCGACGCGAACGACGGCGATGTTCGGATCGATGCGGATGCCCTGCTCGGTGACGATGCGTCCGTCCACCTCGACGCGACCGTCGGCGATCAGCTCTTCCGCGGCCCGACGCGACGCGACACCGGCCTGCGCGAGCACCTTCTGCAACCGAACACCCTCACCGGCAGGCACGTGCTTGCGCGGGGACGAATCGGTGTACTGATGCTTCGCCGGCTTGGCGTTGCTGATGGTGGTCGCCGGAGCCTGCTTCTTCTGCGGCTTCGGCGGCTTGGGGCGCGACGGCTTCTTGCGGGGCACCGCGTCGTTGCTGCGATCGTTGATGCCCGTCTCGACGGGCTTGTTCTCGAACGATTCCCCCTGCTCGACGCCTCTGCGCGGGGCCGGTCGGCCACCGGTGCGAGGAGCGCCTGCGCGTGGTCCCCCGGTGCGAGGGGCACCGGTTCGGGGTGCACCGGCGCGGGGAGCGCCGTCCCGGGGTGCGGCGTCGCGGGTGCGATCTCCGCGGCGTGCGTCACGCGGGTTGTCCGACCGACCTGCGGTGGGCTTCCTGCGTGGGTCTTGTCTCTTGTTACGGTCCGGTGTGCCATCACGGCGAGCGGGCTTGTTCACTTGTCTTACCTATCAGTCGTCCGAGTCGAGCTCGGCTGCCGGATCGGGTTTCGATCCGCGGTTCTTGGTGGAGCGGGTCGTTCTGGGGTCGGTGTCCATGCTGTCACTGATCTCGTCGATCAGGTCCACTCCCGGCAACAGCGGTGCCAGTTCGGGTAGATCACCGAGCGATGCGAGCCCGAGCCGTTCGAGGAACAGCTCGGTGGTGCAGTACATCGTGCCGTTGGTCTCCGGGTCCGTTCCTGCTTCGGAGATCAGTCCACGGGCGAGCAACGTACGCATCACTCCATCGACATTGACTCCACGTACGGCGCTGACTCGTGCGCGGGTCAACGGTTGACGATAGGCGATCACGGCCAGGGTTTCCAATGCTGCACGTGTGAGCTTGGACCGAGCGCCGTCGAGAAGCAGCCGTTCGACGTACGGCGCATAGGCGGTTCGGGTGTAGAAACGCCACCCGTCACCGACGTTGCGGAGGTCGATTCCGCTGCGGCGTTCTGTCAGTTCCGCGGCCATCCGCTTCAGCGCGGCACGTACGCGGGCCACCGAAGAACCGACGGCCGATGCCAGTTGTTCGTCGGAGGCCGGAGTGTCGACGATGAGCAGAACCGCCTCGAGTGCCGACGCGAGCGTGGCGTCGTCGAGTTCGCCTGACTCGTCGACATCCTCGAGCTCGAGTTCCGGGTCGGCGTTCATGCGTAGTCCTCTTCCGTGACCACGATGGGTCCTTCGTCCTTGCCGGTCCAGCTCACTCGAAGATCGCCGAGTGGTTCGGGTTGCTCGAAGGCGATCACCTGTTGCCGGAACAGTTCCAGCAACGCGAGGAAGCGCGCGATTATTTCGACCTGCACCTCGCAGTCCTGGACCAGCTCCGAGAACGATGCCCACTCGTTGAGTCCCCGGCCCTGCAGGTTCTCGAGCAACCACTCTGCCTGCTCGGGGATCGAGACCGCATGCTGATGAATGTGGTCGAGGCCCACTTGCGGGATCGGCTTGGGCCGAAACGCTGCGGCTGCGATGTCTGCGAACCTGGCCGGATCGACCCCCAGCAACACCTCGGGAATCAGATCGGCGAATCGCTCTTCCACCGACACCGAGCGCGGATAGCGCCGCAGCGCAGCGGCTTCCAGCTCACCGAACAGCAGGGCCACCTGCTTGTAGGCGCGGTACTGCAGCAACCGGGCGAACAGGAGATCGCGCACCTCGAGCAACGCGAGATCCTCGGCGTCCTCCACATCACCCGACGGCAGCAGACGAGCCGCCTTCAGATCGAGCAACGTCGCCGCGACGACGAGGAACTCCGTTGTCTGATCGAGTCCGACATCGGCACCGAGCGATTTGGTGAACGAGATGAAATCGTCGGTGACCGTGTGCAGCGCCACCTCGGTGACATCCATGCGGTGCTGACTGATCAGCGACAGCAGCAGATCGAACGGGCCCTCGAAGTTGAGCAACCGAACCCGAAATTTCGACGGATCCGCGTCGGCGGGAACCTCGATCGGGGCCTCGTCGGCAGCGTCGACCGTCACGGACCCGACCGGTAGATCACCTCGCGTGCCAGAGCGCGGTACGCCTGCGCGCCGCCGGATTTGGGAGCCCATGTGGTGATCGGCTCACCGGCGACGCTGGTCTCGGGGAACCGGACCGTGCGAGTGATCACGGTGTCGTAGACGACGTCGCCGAACACCTCGACCACCCGCGTCATCACCTCGCGCGAGTGCAGCGTGCGGGCGTCGAACATAGTCACCACGATGCCGGCCAACTTGAGTCGCGGGTTCAGCCGATCGCGCACCTTCTCGACGGTGTCGTTGAGGAGAGCCAGGCCGCGAAGACTGAAGTACTCGCACTCCATCGGAATGAGGACCTCGTCGGCACAGGTCAGCGCATTGACCGTCAGCAGGCCGAGCGAGGGCTGGCAGTCGATGAGCACGTAGTCGTAGCGGTCGAGAATGGGGTGCAGTACCCGTCCGAGCGTTTGCTCACGCCCCACCTCGGTGACCAGCTGGATCTCGGCGGCAGAAAGATCGATGTTGCTCGGCATCAGATCGAGATTGTCGACGCGAGTCCGCATGATGATGTCGTCGGCCGACACCTTCGCCTCCACGAGGAGGTTGTAGACCGTCAGATCGAGTTCGTGATGTGCGACGCCCAAGCCCGCGGACAGTGCGCCCTGCGGGTCGAGGTCGACGAGCAGCACGCGACGGCCGTAACCGGCCAGCGAGGCACCGAGATTGATGGTCGACGTCGTCTTGCCGACGCCACCCTTCTGGTTGCACATCGCGATGATCTTGGCCGGGCCGTGACTGGCCAGCGGCTGCGGATCGGGAACCGGCCTCGTCTTGCGACCGGTGGGTCCGAGCTCGTTCGGAGCAGGAATGATGTCGCGTGTCTCCCGACTGGATTCCGGTTGACGTGTATGGAAAAGAGCGCCATCGCTGTGCGGATGAGACGGATGCGTTTCGCCGGTATCGGGGGTGACGGCGGGCTGCACGCCCCACGACGGTTCCGAGGCTGACTCCGCCGCTGGCGGCTGCGGTGTCGACACGTTCCAGCGCTCCCCTGTCCCGTTCGTCTTCGAGTAGTTCACGCAAACGCTACCGCTTGACGCGACGGCATTGTCATCGGACACGCTGACACACGATTGCCGACCGCGTGCTAGCGCGCTCGCGGGTGCGCACCCGCCCACACTTCACGCAACGTCGTGACGGTGACGAGGGTGTAGATCTGTGTCGTGGTCACCGACGCGTGGCCGAGCAATTCCTGCACGACACGGACGTCGGCACCGCCGTCGAGCAGGTGCGTCGCAAACGAGTGCCGGAGCACGTGCGGCGAGACCCCGGCCGTGATTCCGGCCCGCTGCGCGGAGTCCTGCAATACCTGCCAGGCGCTCTGCCGCGACAGTCGACCGCCCCGCACATTGAGAAACAGCGCCGGATTCGAGCGGGCGACGAGCCCCGGCCGCCCGCGCACGAGGTATGCGTCGACCGCCTCGATGGCCGGCCTCCCCACCGGGACGACTCGATGTTTCCCGCCCTTGCCACGCAGGAGCACCGAGCGAGCCTCGGTGTCGATGTCGTCCACATCCAGACCGACGGCCTCGGAGATGCGCGCACCGGTGGAGTACAGCAGTTCGAGCAGTGCGCGATCTCGCAGACCACGCGGTGCGTCGGGACCGGCAATGGACGCCGATTCGAGCAGCGCCACGACCTGGTCGACGGGCAGCGACTTCGGTAGTCGTTTGGCCGGCTGCGGCGGCTTCACCTCGCTCGCGACGTTGCGCTCCACCATGCCCTCGGCCAGGGCAAAGCGGTGCAGACCACGAACCGCGATCAGCGTTCGAGCCGCCGAACTGGCTGCGAGGGACGGGAATTCGTCGTCGCCGCGCCGGAGGTACAGCACGAACTCGGTGATGTCGTTCTCGGTCACCTTGGCCAGATCGGAAATTCCGTACCCACTCAGAAACCGCTCGTACCGCACCAGATCGCGACGGTACGACGACACCGTGTTCGGTGCCGACCCGCGCTCGACCACCAGATGATCGAGATACGTCGCAATCTGATCGCCGATCACGGTGGCTACTTTCGTGAACTCTTCCGAGACTCGAATGCCGTGGGTCGATCCGCCCACGGGGCGTCGGCCGGACGCAACTCGGTGCCGGTGGCACGAGCTGCCGCCAACGCGAGCACTCCCGACACGGCCGAGGCGTTGACGATCTCCCCGGCCAACGCACGACGGACGGCCTCGTCCATCGGCACGAAGGACAGCTCGATGTCTGCCTCCTCGTCGTGTGCCTCCGGGCGATCGACCTCACTCAGATCCTCTGCGAGGAAAATGCGTACGGCTTCGTCGGTGAATCCGGGCGAGGCCAACACGTCCACCAACACCGACCACTTCCCGGCCGCGAGACCGGTCTCCTCGGCCAGTTCGCGCTGCGCCGCCAGCACGGGCTCCTCCCCCGGCTCGTCGAGCAGGCCCGCGGGCAGCTCCCAGAGACGACGCCCGATGGGGTGCCGGTACTGCTCGATCATCGCCACGCGGTCCTGATCGTCGACGGCAAGAATGCCGACTGCGCCGTGATGCTCGATCACTTCTCGCTCGGCGCGACGCCCGTTCGGCATCGCCACCTGATCGAGCCGCAGCGCGAGGATTGCGCCGGAGTACGGAACCTCCGAACCGAGCGTCGTGAATTCGTGTCTCGCGTTCTCGCTCATCCGACGGTCTCGGCCTCGGCGTCCGACTTCTCCGCCGCAGCGGTGTCACCGTGAATGTCGACCGGCAGCCGCTCGGCAGCCTTGTACTTCAGTGCCGCGTTGATCAGCGATGCGAACAGCGGATGCGGACGGGTCGGCCGGCTCTTGAGCTCCGGATGCGCCTGGGTAGCAACGAAGAACGGGTGCACCGATGCCGGCAACTCCACGAACTCGACCAGATGACCGTCCGGGGACGTACCGCTGAAGACCAAGCCGCTCTTGGCAATTCGATCACGGTAGACATTGTTGACCTCGTAACGGTGACGATGCCGCTCCGAGACGTTCTCGGTCCCGTACGACGCCGCGACGACCGAACCCTTCTGCAGCGTCGCGGGGTACGCACCGAGGCGCATGGTGCCTCCGAGGTCGGCATCGCCGGCGACAGCGTCCTCCTGGTCGGCCATCGTGGAGATCACCGGATCCTTGGTATCCGGATCGAACTCGGCCGAATTGGCATCGGTCAGGCCGACCGAACGAGCCGCCTCGATGACGACGCACTGCAAACCGAGGCACAACCCCAACAGTGGAATCTTGCGGGTACGAGCGAACTCGATGGCACCGAGCTTGCCCTCGATACCGCGAATGCCGAATCCGCCGGGAATGAGCACGGCATCGACATCGCCCAACGCAGCCTGAGCCCCCGCAGGCGTCGAGCACTCGTCGGACGGAACCCACTTGATCTCGACCTTGGCGCGATGAGCGAATCCGCCGGCACGCAGTGCCTCGGTGACCGAGAGGTAGGCGTCGGGCAGGTCGACGTACTTGCCGACGAGGCCGACGCGCACGGTTTCGCGAGGCTGGTGGACGCGCTCGAGCAGTCCGCCCCAGATGGTCCAGTCCACGTCACGGAACGGCAGACCGAGCTGCCGGACGACGTAGGCGTCGAGGCCTTCCTTGTGCAGCACCTTGGGGATGTCGTAGATCGACGGGGCATCGGGTGTGGAGATGCAGCCGTCGACGTCGACGTCGCACATCAGCGCGATCTTGTTCTTGAGCCCAGGCGGCACGTCGCGATCGCACCGCAGGATCAACGCGTCGGGCTGAATGCCGATGCTGCGCAGTGCTGCGACGGAGTGCTGGGTGGGCTTGGTCTTGAGTTCACCGGACGGTGCCAGGAACGGGACCAGCGACACGTGCAGGAAGAACACGTTGTTGCGGCCGACGTCGTGACGGACCTGCCGCGCCGCTTCGAGGAACGGCTGCGATTCGATATCGCCGACGGTGCCGCCGATTTCGGTGATGACGACGTCCGGCTGATGGCCCTGGAGGTCGGGACCGTTCATTGCCAGGATGCGACGTTTGATCTCGTCGGTGATGTGCGGAATGACCTGAACGGTGTCGCCGAGGTACTCGCCGCGACGCTCCTTGGCGATGACCGTCGAATAGACCTGGCCGGTGGTCACATTGGCGAATCCGGACAGATCACGGTCGAGGAAGCGCTCGTAATGGCCGACGTCGAGGTCCGTCTCCGAGCCGTCCTCGGTGACGAAGACTTCACCGTGCTGGAACGGATTCATCGTGCCGGGATCGACGTTCAGATACGGATCGAGCTTCTGCATGGTCACACGCAAGCCGCGTGCGGTCAGTAGCTGGCCGAGGCTGGACGCCGTCAGACCTTTTCCGAGCGAAGACGCGACGCCTCCGCTGACGAAGATGTGCTTGGTGTCGGAACGCGACTGAAGGCGTGACAATGAGGCTCCCGTGACGAGTCTGCAGGGCTTGCTCCTATCAGGGGGCTGATAAGAGAGGTAAAGCGTGGAAATTGGGCCTGCTACCCACGGGACTTCACGGTAACACCAGTACGTACCTCACCGCCAACGACACGCGTATTCGACGCGAGCGCCGATCAACTCACCGGCGCACCCACGGTGACGGCGTTCGCGTTCGCTCCGGTGCCGTAACGGCCCGAAGCACCGTCCAGTTGCTCCGCCAGGGCGAGAACTGTGGTGATTCGGCCTGCTTCACGGTCGACGTTGTCCACCGTGCTGAGCGCAGACGACAACGCCGAGTCGGCTCGCACTACCGCGATCGAGCCGTTGCCCTCGGCCGCACCGGAACGACCTGCCAGTACCGCACCTGCTCCACGTGAATCGAGAGCTCCGGCGAAGCGAGCGACGATGGCACCGCGGTTGCCGTCCTCGACATCCGAGGCACCCGAACCGGTGACCACCACGGCCAACTGCGCCGGCGCGACCGCACCGTTGTCGTAAGCGATGAACCCGCCGCTACGCAACGTCTCGAGAGCGAGAGACAGCTCCTCGGGGGTCGATTGCGGCTGCGCCGTCTGCGCATTGAGCAGCAACACCGAACCCAGCAGGTCGCCCGCCAGACTTCCCTGGTCGACCGCCCCGGTACGCAACTGCACACCGGCCGGAATGACATTGGTCAGTCGCGTGCGCAGATCGTCGCCGTTCGCCGCGGACACGAACGCATCCGTCAGCGACACCCGACCCGTGACCGTGGCACCGGACGCCCCGATCGAACGCGTGACTCCGTCGACATCGCCAGGATCTGCATCGGGCGTGGTGATGACCACGACACTGCGATCGACGAGGGTGTCTCGGAGTACTCGACCCGAGACCGCCGCATCGAAACCGTCGGCCGAGTTCAGTTGCTCGCCGAGCTGATTGTTGGTCGACTGCAGATCGTCGACCTGATTCTCGAGACCCGTCTTGTCGTCTCGCAGACCCGAGACCAGTCCGCTGGACAGCAGGCCCGAGCCGAGGACGATGCCGATGGCCAACGCAACGAACACGGCAGCCAGCGAAATGGCATGTTGGCGAAGCGAAATCACGAAAGCAACCCCTGGAACCACAGTGCGAATCGGTTCCACAGATCGATCGCCCAATCCAAGGATTCGCCGCCGATGTTGGAGACGGCCAACGCCACGATCACCGCAACGAGCGCAGCGAGAATGAGCAGGGCAATTGCACCGCCCGACACGCGGCTTCGGTACAGCGTGGCCACCGCCTTGGCGTCGACCAGCTTGGCACCGACCTTCAGACGCGTCATGAACGCGGCCGGGTTGGTGTTGCGTCGTCCGCGATCGAAGAATTCGTCCAGGCTGGCCGGGCTACCGACCGACACGATCAGCGACGCGCCGTGGTGGTCGGCCAACAGTAGTGCGAGGTCCGCAGCAGCACCGGTCGCCGGGAAGGTCATGGCACCGATACCGAGATCCTGGATGCGTTCGAGACCTTGCGCGTGTCCGTCCGAATCGGCCGGAAGTACCACTTCTGCACCACATTTGAGTGTCTGCGCCGTGACGTCCTCCGGATCGCCGACGATCAGATCCGGGCGGTGTCCCGCTTTCATCGCTGTGTCCGCGCCCGCACCGACGCCGATGATGACGGGCGAGTACTCCTTGATGAACGGCTTCAGATTCTTCAGATCCTCCGCGTGCCCCGGCCCGTCGGCAACGATCACGACGTGACGACCCTTGAGGTCGATGTCGATGTCCGGAACCCCGACGCCGTCGATCAGCAACGGACTCTCGGTCCGAATGAACTCGATCGTGTTGCCCGAGAACGCTTCCAGATGGTCGACCAGCCCGGTCTTGGCCTCGATCATCTTGTCCGAGATCTCGGCTTCGCTCTGCTCCTCACCCTTGGCGAGGCGGCGATCGCCGGTGTAGACGCCACCGTCGTTGAGCCGGATCTTGGTGCCGTCCTTGATCTTCTTGAAGATCTCGGTGCCGGCCGAGTCGATCAAGGTGATCCCGTTGGCGACGATGACCTCGGGGCCGAGGTTGGGATAGCGGCCGGAGATCGACGGCGACGCGTTGACGACCGCGAGCACCCCGGCCTCGACGAGCGCATCTGCGGTCAACCGGTCCAGATCGAGCTCGTCCAGAACGACGATGTCGCCGGGGCCGACCCGCTTGAGCAGCTTGGCCGTGTTGCGATCGACTCGCGCGATCCCGGTGATTCCGGGCAGCGAATCCTGACTACGTGACAGCAGTGCCGGCATCTTCATGCCCACCATGATGACCCGATCGACACGCCCGGCCATGGAGGCGCGCCGAAACAACTACCACACTGATCACATCAGCACCAAAAATTACAGGGCAGCTCTATCTGCGTTTGCGGTGGCCAGCAGCTCCTCGGCGTGCGCCCGACCGGTCTCGGTGTCGTCGAGCCCCGCGAGCATCCGGGCGAGTTCGACGACGCGTTCCGAGGACGACAACGTCCGGACTCCGCTGTTCGCCGCCCCCTTCTTGGCGTCGGTCTTGTCCACCACCAGATGCGTGTCCGCGAATGCAGCAACCTGCGGCAGGTGGGTGACGACGATGACCTGATGGGTACGAGCCAGCCGACCGAGCCGACGACCGACCTCGACCGCGGCCCGACCACCGACTCCGGCGTCGACCTCGTCGAACACCATCGTCGCGCCCTTGTCGGAACCCGCCAGCACCACCTCGAGCGCCAACATCACCCGCGAGAGCTCACCGCCCGACGCGCTCTTGCTGATCGGCAACGCCTGGGCGCCGTCGTGCGCGGACAACCGGAACTCGACCTCGTCGACGCCGGTACTACCCGCATGCAACTCGGTACCGTCGACGACGATCGGTGCCGTGTCCGACGGTCCGGCCGGCAGCGATCGAACATCTATCTGCAGCTTGGCTTTTCCCATCGCCAGTCCGGCCAGCTCGACGCTGACGGCTTTGGACAGCTTCGTCGCCGCTTTCGACCGGGCAGCGCTCAGCTTGGACGCGGCCGCCGCGACGTCGACAGCAGCCGACTCGACACGCGCACTCAGCTCCGCGAGCGCGTCGGCAGAGGTATCGATCCGAGACAAACGTTCGCGAGCGTCCTCGGCCCACGCGATGACACCGTCGACGTCGGCGGCGTACTTGCGCGTCAGAGACTTCAGCTCGGCCTGCCGGTTCAGGATCGTGTCGAGAGCTCCCGGATCCGACGGGAGGTCCGACAGATACGAGGTCAGATCGGCACCGATGTCGCCGACGACGGCCATCGCGTCGTTCAACCGGGGCAGCAGTTCTGTGAGAGCAGCATCGTCGGCGTGTTCGAGACGCGATCGTGCCTCGCCCAACAGATACAGCGCAGACGTGGTGTCCGACGCCTCCTCGGTACTCCCGACGAGGGCTGCGGCGGCACCCTCGGCGGTTTCCCGCAGCGAATCGAGGTCGCCGAGCCTGCGCACATCCTCGGCCACGGAGCGATCCTCACCCGGCTCCGGTGCCAGGGAGTCGATCTCCTGCAGGCCGAACTGCAGCCGGTCCGCTTCCTGCGCCAATTCACGGCTGCGTTCGGTGCGGTCGATCAATTCGTTGCGTGCATCGAGCCACGTCTTGCGGGCGGCGCGATACTTCGCCACCAGAGAGGCCACCGAATCACCGGCGAATCTGTCGAGTGCACCGAGTTGCTGATCGGGGCGCAGCAGCCGCAACTGATCGTTCTGGCCGTGCACTGTCAGCAGCGAATCGGTGAAGTTCGACAGCACCGACGCGGGGACGCTTCGTCCACCCAGGTGCGCACGCGAGCGGCCGTCCGAATTGACCGTTCGCACGGCAATGATCGAATTGTCTTCGTCGCGTTGACCTCCCGAGGATTCGAGCACCTTCTCGACGTCCTCGATCACCTGTTCCGAGGCGGTGTCGGTACTGAATCGACCCTCGACCACGGCCCTTTGGGCACCGAGCCGCACCCGACCTGCATCGGCGCGTGCACCCGACAGCAGATGCAAGCTGGTGACCACCATCGTCTTGCCGGCCCCGGTCTCGCCGGTGAGAACCGTCAACCCCTCGTGAAATTGTGCGCTCGCACCGGAGATGACTCCGAGGCTGTCGATCCGAATCTCTTCGAGCATCCCTACCTCGCTCTCCCCCGCCACCCGGTCACGGGCAGTTCGAATTTCTTGACCATGCGATCGGCGAACGGTGCCGAATCCAGGCGAACCCACTTGATGGGCGATGCTCCCCGCACGACCTCGACGCGTGCTCCCGCCGGCAACCCCAATGTGCGGCGGCCGTCGCAGAACACGAAACCATCGTGTCCGCCGGCATCGATCTCGACGGCGATGATCGACTCGGGGCTGGTGACGAGCGGACGCGCGAAGAGGGCATGGGCGTTGCTCGGAATGACCAGTATGGCTTCGAGTTCCGGCCACACCACCGGCCCGCCTGCAGAGAACGCATACGCCGTCGACCCCGTGGGTGTCGACACGAGCACTCCGTCGCAGCCGAACGCGGAGACCGGACGCCCGTCCACTTCGAGAACGACCTCGAGGACCCCGAGCCTGGAACCGTTCTCGATGCTCGCCTCGTTCAAGGCCCACCCACGCTCGACGACCTGGTCGCCTACACGGACGGCAATGTCCAACGTCATCCGCTGTTCGATGCGATAGTCGCCGGCCATCACCCGCGCCAGCGCGTCCTCGAGATGGTCGGCCTCCGCCTCGGCGAGAAACCCCACGTGGCCGAGGTTGATACCGAGAACCGGGATGTCGGCCGCCTGCGCGAGCTCGGCCGCTCGCAGGAACGTTCCGTCACCACCGAGAACCAGAACCATCTCGCACCCGGCGGCCGCATCGGGACCGAACTCGACGACGTTGAGCCTCATGTCCGCCACGAACACATGGTCGTGTTCCTCGGTGTCCGATGCCTCGATCTTGGACGGTTCCACTTCGTCGACGAGAACCCGCAGGCAGATGCCTGCTTCGTCGAACACCTTGCCCACTCGGCGCGCCGTCTCGGCGATGTCGGGCCGACCGGGGTGTGCGACGAGAAGAATCTCCCGAACGGACTCCTGTGTCGGTGCTGCATGGGACGGAGTCACTGTGGTCCTTCCTCGATCGCGTGACGGACCAACTCGGTGACGTCCATATCGGTACGCGGCGAACCGTCACCTGCGCCCGCCTTCAGCCACAAAAAGTACTCGACGTTGCCCGAAGGTCCCGGCAGTGGGCTTGCGGCGACCGCCTCGACTCGCAGGTTCGACGCAAGCGCGGCATTCGCGACGTCCTCGACGGCCTCCGCCCGCAGCGCCGGGTCTCGCACGACGCCGCCGGAACCGACACGATCCTTGCCGACCTCGAATTGAGGCTTGACCATCAACACCATGTCCGTACCCGACGTGGAGCACGCGACGAAAGCGGGAAGAACGAGTTTCAGAGAGATGAACGACAGGTCTGCCACGATGACGTCGACCGGGCCCCCGATCGTGTCGGCATCTATCGAACGCACATTGGTGCGATCGATGACGTGCACGCGTTCGTCGGATTGCAGCCGCCACACGAGCTGGCCGTAACCCACGTCGACCGCAACGACCTCGCGCACACCGCGACTGAGCAGAACGTCGGTGAAACCTCCCGTGGAGGCACCGGCGTCGAGACACCGCGCGTTCTCGACTTTCAGACCCAGTGGCTCGAACGCGTCGAGGGCACCGAGCAGTTTGTGCGCGCCGCGAGACGCCCAGCTGATTTCGTTGTCTTCCTCGGCCACCAACAGCGGAGTGCCCGGCTCGACGGCGGTAGCGGGCTTCGAAGCCACGGTTCCGGCAATCTTCACCCGGCCTGCTTCGATGAGTTCGGAGGCGTGTTCACGAGATCTGGCCAATCCACGACGGACCAGTTCTGCGTCGACACGTGCGCGACGGGCCACGTCAGGTCTTGTCGACGGTCGTCAAGGCCCGAACCAGCACTTCGTGGGCCCGGTCCAGCACACTCGCATCACGCGCCAGGGCGTCGGAATCGACGGCCTCCGAGTCGAGGCCTGCCTCCGACCCGATGGTGAGCTGCGCGAGCAGCGACGACACCTCGGCCCTGATGCTGTCCGGATCTGCGGACGACTGTTCGCCGGCCGCGTTCGGCCGGTGTTGTCCTGGGAGTGGAATCGACGCGCTCATCACCTCTCACGCTATCGGATGGGTCCGGCCAACGCCCGCTCGCGGCCGACTGCACGAACCCGTGTCAACAACCCAACAACGAGCGCAGATCGGCGAGTCCATCCCCGTCGAAGCGAACGTCCGAGAATTCCGAACCCGACCACGCAATATCGAGGACGGCGAGCAGACCCTCGAAGGCATCCATCTCGGCAGCACCCTCGAACCGCACGGACAGGACCTCGTCGTCGATGCCGACCGTCCAGCCATCCTTACCGGCTACCCGCGACGCCGACTCGTCCTTGTTCAGAACCCCGAGATCGATACCGATGTGCGTGGGACGCAGGTGCTTCGGAGCACGAAGCAACTCTGCAGCGGTACTGACACCCGTCAGGACCAACAGCGACGGCAGCGCAGCTTCGTTCGCGCCTGCTATATCGGTATCGAGCCGGTCTCCGACCACGAGCGCCGACTTGGCACCACTTCGCTCGACGGCGTCACGCATGATGGGAGCCGCGGGCTTGCCTGCAACGATGGGCTCGACGTCGGTGGCATTGCGCACTGCTGCCACCATCGAACCGTTGCCGAGAACGAGGCCGCGCTCGGTCGGAAGAGTCGCATCGACATTGGTCGCGACCCACAGCGCGCCCGCACGCACAGCCAGCACCGCCTCGGCCAACATGGGCCACCCTGTATCGACCGAATGTCCCTGAACCACCGCAACCGGCTGGTCGTCGGCAGAGCGCACCGGCGTCAATCCGACCTTCGCGATCTCGGTCGCCAAGGCGGCGGTACCGACGACGAGGACGCGTGAGCCAGGATCGAGTCTGTCCGCGAGTACTCGGGCTGCTGCTTCGGAACTGGTGACAACAAATTCTGCTGTGGTGTCGAAACCGAGTTCGCGGAGGTGTTCGGCGACATCGCTCGGTGCGCGACTGGCATTGTTGGTGACGAAGAACTGCTTCTCGGAACCACCCGAAAGCGCCTCCACTGCACCCGGAATGGGTTCCTTGCCGGCGTAGACGGTGCCGTCGAGGTCGAGCAGCAGAACGTCGTGGGCGTCGCGCAGTAATGTCACCGACTGCCCCCGGACAACTCCTCGACCCGCTCTTCTGCGTCGGTTTCTCCATCGACATCCGCCGCGGCAGCGTTGAGGAACCACTTCACACCTTCGTCGACGCGACCGGCAGCAACGAGCGCATCGGCGTAGACGTAAAACAGACGAGCCGCAGCCGTACCCGACCGGGACGCGTCGAGATCGGGAGTCTGGAGGGTGACGACGGCCTGGTCGTACTGATTGAGATCCATGCGAGCGCCAGCGACGACGATCCGAAGTTCCGACGCCTCTTCACCGGTCAGTTCCCGCGCTTCGTCGCTGCGACCGAGTTCGATGGCCCGCTCGGGGCGCCCGAGTCCGCGTTCGCAGTCGGCCATGACCGCGATGAGGCCGGGGCCGCCGGCCATTCGACGTGCCGCCCGCAGTTCGGACAGAGCCTCCGCCCATTCACCCGCGTGATACGCCGCGATACCGGCCGTCTCGCGTACGACGGCAATGCGGCCGGCCCGCTGACGAGCAGCGCGCGCGTGCAGCAGCGCCAACTGCGGATCGTCGTCGAGCAGGCGGCTGGTCATCACGAGGTGACGGGCCACAGCAGTGGCATTGTTCTTGTCCAAGCTCAGCAGATCCCGGCGCACTGCCGGCTCCAGCTGCCCGGCTTCGACCTCGTCGGGCAGATCCGGCTCGTCTGGCCGCGGGGGTCGACGGTCGGACGATGCGCTGTTTCCGCGGCGATCGCCGGAGAACCCACCTTCCCCACCACGCCTGCGGGGAGGACCGTCCGAACGACGCGGGTCGGCGCGACGGTCCTGAGCGCGGGGGTTGCGATCTCGGGACTCGCTGGGGCGATTGCCACCGTCTGCTCGGGAGGGGCGACGATCGTTGTTGTCTTCCGACACGGGCGTCCTTTCGGATTTTCGGGTACAAACGCAAAAAGGGGACCCACCAAGTGGGTCCCCTTCTTACAACGGGTGTTCGGCGGTGTCCTACTCTCCCACACCCTGTCGAGTGCAGTACCATCGGCGCTGGAGGGCTTAGCTTCCGGGTTCGGAATGGGACCGGGCGTTTCCCCTCCGCTATGGCCGCCGTAACTCTGCGAAACAGTGTCACGAGCGGTCTCAGTCGGAGAACACATCCCCCACATACTGTCGGGGGTTGGTGTTTCGTTCTTGGACCTGTATTCGGTTGTGTTACTGAACAACTACTCGTGTGTTGTTTCAGATATTGCACAGTGGACGCGTAGCTTCTTTGTGGTAAGTCCTCGGCCTATTAGTACCAGTCACCTGCATACATTGCTG